>JAFWOY010000023.1 GCA_017509755.1 Bacteroidales bacterium | reverse complement strand
CTTTGAAGAGATATACCGTGTTCCTGGCAATACCGGTCTATCTCCAAGATTTGTTCGCGGGTCATCATGACTTTGTGTTTTTGTCACAAAGTTACCGTCACTTCACGCCGCTGTCAATATGCAGTTGCCCGGAGGCTTACTTTATTATTGCGGATCGTATTCGTGAAAAGGTAGAGGAATACATTGAAGAGAATAAAGTGCTGGATAATAAAACTTTCATTTGGATTGATTGTAATTCTTTAGAAGTGTATATAAGCAATACAGATGAAGAATATACTGGAATAAAGATTCCAATCAGTGATTTTATCCTGGAAGAGAAAGGAAATCTTATTCCAGACGACGATCAGATAGAGTGTTGTGCAGCTACTTTGGGTTCAATTCCTTTATAGCCTCAACAGTATTTGAAGCTGACATTCCCACAAGGCTAAGCAAAGAAGGGCATAAACAGGCTTTACAATACGCTGAAATTGCGACTTTTTTGCGACTGCTGATAAAAAAGAAAAGCACCTACGTTTCCGTAAGTGCTTGATTATTAGGGTGGAAACAACTGGATTCGAACCAGTGACCCCCTGCTTGTAAGGCAGGTGCTCTAAACCAGCTGAGCTATGCTTCCTGATTCTTGTGCGGGGCAAAGGTAGGAACTTTTTGAGAAAACGCAAAATTTAGATATATTTGGGAACAATTGTCAGTTGTTCCTGCTATGAAGACTTCTTTCTTTGTTTCCGTTGGACTGGCTTTGTGCCTGTTTCTTGCTGGCTGCCAGGACCAGAAGCGGACCGTTTCGATCAATCCGGCTGTTGAGGCGGCGGTTGACGGCTTGCAGCCGCTGGTGGATTCGTGCGGAATTCCGGTATTCCAATATGCTTATTTTTCACCGCGGGGTTCGTTGCACGGACTTGTCTGTGCACAGGATACCGTGTTCGATATGCCTTTGCCGATAGGCGAGCAGAGCATCTTCCAGGCCGCTTCGCTGAGCAAGCCGCTGTTTGCGTATATCGTGATGAAGATGGTGGACCGGGGCCAGATCGATCTCGACACCCCGATTGCTACCTATACGGACATCGACCGTTTTGAGGACAAGGAGATGGCGCAGAAACTGACGCCGCGGATTGTGTTGTCGCATCAGACGGGCCTGCCGAACTGGGCTGTCAGTCCTTCATCGGACGAGTGGCCGACGAGTCGCATCACGTTCAAGTATCCCGTTGATTCTTGTTATGCCTACTCGGGTGAGGGGTATGCTTTCTTGCAGCGGGCCGTGGAGGCGATCCAGGGTGAGCCGCTCGATGCGATTGCCCGTCGGGAAGTGTTTGAGCCTTTTGACATGCCGACTACCTCGTATGCCTGGCTGCCTGCTTATGATTCGCTGGCACTGGTCGGTTTCAACCGGGATGGCGAGAACCGGGGCCAGGGGCGTCATCCGCGGGCCAACTGCGCTTATACGCTGCGTACCAATGCATTGGAATATGCGAACTTCCTGCAGCGCGGCTTGCTGAAGGGGGAGGGACTTTCGGAGGCTTCTCACAAAGCGATGTTTACGCACCAAGTGCATGCGCAGCGTTACGCGGACGAACCGCGCGCTTGTGACTCTACCGTGTTCTGGTGCCTGGGCTTCGGCGCTGTCAAGGATGACTACTACTGGCATTGGGGCGACAATGGCAACTTCAAGGCACTCTGGCTCTTGCATCCGTCAACCCAAGAAGGTTTCGTGTATTTCTCCAATCGCGCTACGGGTCACGACTTGCTCGATCCTTTCTTGAAACAGCTTACCGGTGATGACCTGCCGCTGAACGATTGGATCCGGAACTGACGTCGGGAAGCCGTTTTATTGTTTCGTACCGAAATTGCGGGTGGCGAAGGGAAGGGCGAGGCGCAGGGCCTGGTGCCAATATTCCCAGAAATGCCAGCCGTCGCGGACGCGAAGCTCCGCCGGAACGTTGCGCCGACGCATTTCCTGATACAAATCCAGTGAAAGATCCAGGAGGAAATCATCATCCCCGCAGTCGATGAACCACTTGACTGTGCGGAGTTTGGCGAGGGTTGCTTCGTCCGCTTGCTTCACGAAGTCGATGGCCGAATGCTCGTGTACCGATTGACAAACCATATATAGCTTGTCTTTGGGGTTATCGGACCAGGGCTCGTCGTTGTCCAGCCAGGCGCTCATGGCGTAGCAACTGGAGAACATATCCGGATGCCGTTGACTATAGACGGTACTGCCGCCACCGCCCATGGAGAGTCCCATGATGGCCCGATGCGCTTTGTCTGCCTGGATTCGGAAACGTGCTTCCATGGCTGGAATCAGTTCGCTGAAGAAGAAATCTTCGTAGCGCCACCCAGGCATATTGAAATAGCCGTTCCATTGGTTGCGGGTGTCCGGGTCGCCAGCATTGGGCATGATGATGATCATGCGGGCCGATTCTCCGGAAGCGATAAGCTGGTCCACCACATTTTTCATTTGTCCCTTTTCTTCCCAGGACGTGTAGGTATCTGACAGTCCGTGAAGTAGATAGACTGATGGATATAACTTTTCGGCTGCCGGGTCATACCCCGCAGGCAAATAAACATTCACAAGGACATCTTCGCCCAGGATCGCACTAGGAACACACTCGGTACGAAGGACGCTTTCCCGAAGTGGCTGCGCCCAGGCTGTTGTTACTGCGACGCAGACCCAAACCCAGCAGGTGATGAACTTTTTCATAGTCCGTAAATGGCTTCAATTTGTTGCATGACGTCGTAACGGTCCCAGTCGGCGCGGTTGGCGAAGACCAGTACCAGGGCGTTGTCTTCGGGGTAACGGGCGGCGAGGATCTTGAAACCGCCGTTGTCACCGGTGTGATAGATCACTTCCTTAGTGGTATCGGTCTTCGGCTCAATGAACCAGCCATAGCCATACCAGGTATTGGGACGGTTCTGATAGTCGCTCCAGGGACTGTCGGAAGCGAAGGTATGCGGTGTGTGGGCATCTGTACGGGAAGCGGCGGAGAGCACTTTGTTTGCACGCAAGGCCTTCTCCCACTGCACGAATTCGTGTGTCGAGGAATAGATGCCGCCGTCCGGACGGGTCGCAAAGAAGGTCTCTTCTCCATAGTCGTATTCATACCAGTTCTTCGGCTCTTTGCTGGGGGTGCTGTCGGCGGTTCGTTCTTCTGGCATGTCTTCGACATCGGCATATTCGTATCCATGTGCCATATTCGGGATCAGTTCCTGATGCTGCGGGTCGAAATATACTGTTTGCTCCATGCCAGCCGGCCGGAAAACGTGCTCGGCTACATATTCGGTAAATGGCTGACCTGTAACTTTTTCTACAATGGCTCCACAAAGTACGAACGTAGGGTTGATGTATTCGTAGGCCGTGCCGGGCTCAAAGTGGAGAAAGTTGAGATCGGGCAGATAGGACATGGCCAGTTTCTCGTCTCCTTTGATCTTCTCTTCCCGCGGAATGCCGCCACGAGCGTCCGGAACACCGGAAGAGTGGGAGAGGAGATGCTTGATCTGGATGTCTTTCCAGAAATCGGCTTTGAACTCCGGAAAGTACTTGGAGACAGAATCTTCCAACGAAAGCTTCCCTTCTTCAGCCAGTTGCAGGATGGCTACGGCCGTGAACTGCTTGGAAACCGAGGCGATATTGAAGAAAGTGTTGCCGTCGATGGGCTTTTTCGTGTCGATGTCCGCGATGCCATATCCTTTGTCGAAAAGGATATCGTCACCGCGCATGACGAGGACAGCGGCGCCGGGTTCATCGGCCGGGAAGAGCGACGTGCAAAGCTTGTCGAGTTTGGCCGCAGCCTCTTTGTCGGGTGAAGGAGTACAAGAAACCATCAGAAGGATGCAAACGAATAGATAATGAATGGCTTTCATATGGGTTTATAGATTCTTGCGGAGCAAATCGAGGGCGTGGGAGGCGAAGCGTTCGATGTTGACGGTGCGGGAGGAGGCGAAATGGACGCATTCGGTGGCAACGGTCACGCTATTGTCCGGAAGCTTTTTCGCGGCTGCCAGCCAGGCAGTTCCGACCGGCTTTTCAGGGGATCCACCGCCCGGACCGGCAATGCCGGAAGTGGCTACGGCGTAGTCGGTATCGAGGGCACGGAGAACGCCGGCTGCCATCTCGCGGACACACGCCTCACTGACGGCACCATAGCGGGCCAGTGTTTCGGATTTGACCCCCAATACCTTCATTTTCACTTCGTTGGCGTAGGATGTGACCGAGCCCTTGTAGTAGTCGCTGCAACCTGCTACCGAGGTGATGAGTTCGGACAGATGGCCGCCTGTGCAAGATTCGGCCAACGCCAGCGTCTTGCCTTCTGCGCGAAGTTTCCGGCCGATGACTTCCTGCAAGGTATCATCCCCCTCTCCGTAAATTGCATTGCCCAGAATGGCCTGTAATTGAGCAATATATGGTGTAAAGTCGGCTTTTCCGCCGAACTGCGTGAGCCGCAGGCGGACACCGATGGTCGGGTTGGGCAGGTAGGCAAGGTGGATATTGGAAGGAAGCGCATCTTCCCAAGTCTCGATTTGCTTGGCCAGCGTAGATTCGGGAATGCCGAAAGTCACGATGGTATGGTGCGTAATCTCCTCCAATTCAAAGTGTCGACGAATATCGGCCATGACATCGGGAAGTAAACCAATGGCTTCGAAAGGCACACCGGGTAGGGAATAAAGCGCCGAAGTTCCCTGGGCACCCATTCCATAAAAGGCCATGCAGGGGGCAGTACCCAATTTGTTGGGAATCACGGTACATGTATCCGGAACTAGGGCTTGGGCCCTGTTGGTGTCGATGAGCGGAATGCCGCGCGCTCCGAGAATCCGTTCGATGTGCGCCATCTGCTCGGTCGAGACTTTGTAGCCTTTGGCGCCAGCCAGTTCGCGGAGCGCATCTTTCGTGATATCATCCTTGGTAGGTCCAAGTCCACCTGTGACAATGACGATGTCCGTGTGGTCCAGACAGTTGCCGAGTTCGGTAAGGATTCGCTCCCGGTCGTCTCCGATGGAGGTCATGTAGCGGACCTGGATACCGAGGAGGTTGAGTTCACGGGCTATATAAGAGGAGTTCGTATCTACAATCTGACCGATGAGAATCTCATCGCCGATGGTACAGATAGAAGCAGTTTTCATCTCTTTTCCAGATATTTGACGATTCTATAGACGAGTCTGGGGCCGTAGTGGAACGGTGAGTTGGTAACGGCTAGCAGATCAGCCCCGGTATCAAGGATTTGTGCTGCGCGCTCGGGCGCGGCAATCTCCGCTGTAGCAATGACCGGAATCAGGCCGAGCGTCTTCTCCCGGATCTTGTCGACGAATTCCGCGCCGACCATCATGCCGTCGATTCCGCTCCCCAGGGCATAGGAGACCACTTTGTCGAGGTCTTCCGAGGTCAGGTCGGGGAACAGTTTGAAAATGATTGGTTTATAAGTATCGTTGTAGCGTCTCAGCTCGAGCAGGTGGTCGATGACCTTGGCGACGGAACTGCCTTGTGATACATTGAGGATGATGCCGTCGACAAAGTCATAGATGAGCGTGAAGGATTCGACCAGGTCGGTCGAATTGCTCAGATTGCCCAGGATGACCGTATTTGCCGTCCGATTCTGCAAGTGATGGATGGAATAGCGGACATCGCGCAGCGGGCCGATCTCGATGAAAGCGGGGGAGAAGCAGGAAATGGCATCGGTAAACTCACCACGCTTGTCCACGCCGGCCGACACGCCGACAGGATGGGCGAACTGGATTCCCATCAGCAGTTTCTGCTGGCCGGTTGTCTTGCGATGGTAGAAGAAGCGGACGAGCGGATGCAGAAAACGCGCATACTTGAGTAAGCGCAAAAAGGGAATCTGTTTGGTAAGAGTTATCGCCATTGTATTTTAATATACAAAGGTACGATTTATTTCTCTTCGTAGGTTCCGTCGTTGAAAAAGACAATGATGCGGGCGATTTTTCGCCCCGTTTTCGGCTGGGCGGGGGCAGGCATATCTCCGAATACGCGATTCTCAGCGGGTTGTTCTGCCGGGAAATCGTCGATAACTGACTGATCGTCAGAATCTAATCCCGAATCATCCGGTGTCGTTTCTTCAGGATAATCTGTAAAAATGTCCTTTTTGGCGTCGATTTCTGCCATCGGCCGGTCACTTTTGTACGGCCGGCCTTTTCCGAGAATCAACCATTCGTAGTTGATGTCGGGGTAGGCGGTCATCATTTTCTGCAGGAACTCGAAACTCGGTTTGTTGCGTCCGGCGAGGAGATGCGAGATGCCGGAGCGTTGGATGCCCATCACTTCGGCAAAGCGGGCAGGGGAGAGATTCTCCATGGCAAGAAATTGCTTCAGTCGCTCGTTCATAAAGGCCATTTTTTAGGATATACAAATGTAAAAACAAATCATGAAAGTGCCAAAGAAAAGAAAGGGTAATTCTACGATTTTCAACATTTACGATTGTAACATTTCAAGGTCAACACGTTAGCTACAAATGGATACTTCTAAATAATTGGACTTCCATGGGAGGTAAAATTGGCTAAATTGTTGGGAATAATTGGACTAATTCGAAAATTCAAGTCCATTTACGTTGTTTTTGCCAATTGTTTAGGTTTGTTAACTAAGTAATAGTTTAGATTATACATATAAAATATTGGGTATTAGGTGAATAAAATAGTATTTCGATGAGAAGCAGTTTATTTTTGTCGGCAACCTGCGGCGCGTCCCGTTTTCTTGTCAAAGGGAACGGCGCAAGGATGCACTATTTTGTAAACGAGCATCTCGTGTTGCTGTCTGTAAACAACCTGGGCCGAAAACATATTCTTTGTATTTCTGTTTACAAAAGCGTATTTTTGCACTGCCAAAAATCGACCGATGGTACAGGATATTCGCATAGAAGATTACAATTATCCACTTCCCGAAGAGCGCATCGCACGGTATCCCCTTGCGCAACGTGATGATTCAAAGCTTCTTGTCTTTACGGATGGCAGCGGAAGAGTGCCTGAGAATCGAAAATTCCGCGACCTGGCTGACTGTCTCCCGGAAAATTCGCTGATGGTGTTCAATAACACGAAGGTAGTGCCGGCCCGTTTGTTCTTTCAAAAGGATACCGGTGCCCTGATTGAGGTATTCTGTCTGGAACCAGCTGATCCACAAGATTATCAATTGTGTTTTGCGACGACTGCTTCCTGCCGCTGGAAAGCTATTATCGGCAATGTCAAGCGCTGGAAGGGCGGACGCCTGCATCTCTATATCGCACCGGATCACGCAGATGCACCGCTGTTACAGGAAATGTCGTTGGAAGCGGAGCTTATCGAGCGAGGCCAGGCAGCGATTGTCGCCTTTTATTGGAAGGGCGGTTACTCTTTCTCCCAAGTCATGGAGCATGCCGGACGCATTCCGATTCCTCCCTATTTGAAGCGGGATACCGAGGCAATCGATCTGGAGCGTTACCAAACCTGGTATGCCAAATATGAAGGCTCTGTGGCGGCGCCGACCGCGGGTCTGCATTTCACGCAACGGGAATTGGATGCGATTGATGCAAAAGGCATTACGCGCCTTCACCTCTGCCTGCACGTAGGGGCGGGTACGTTCCTTCCTGTGAAGAGCGAGACCATTGGCGACCACACTATGCACAGTGAACCGTTCTCGGTTTCCAAGGTTTTTCTGAAAGCTTTGGCCGCCAAGGGAGAACGCCCTTTGACGGCGGTAGGCACGACCTCCACGCGTTGTCTGGAATCCCTCTATTTCCTGGGGGTTCACTGCCTGGAGGTCGGTGAACCGGGTATCGTCGAACAATGGGAGCCCTATCGTCCAGAGGGGTATGATTATCCTTTATCCGTTGCTATTCAAGCACTTGTGGCGTATCTGGACAAGAACGGACTGGATGAGCTTTCTTCCCGTACGCGCATTATCATTGTCCCCGGCTACCGTTTCCGGGTCATCGACTATCTCGTGACCAACTTCCACCAGCCCAAGAGCACGTTGCTCCTGTTGATCAGCGCTTTGGTGGGGGATGCCTGGCGGGCTGTCTACGATTTCGCCCTGGCCCATGATTTCCGCTTCTTGAGCTACGGCGATTCGTCATTATTGCAAAAAGTTTGATATATTTGTATTTCAAAGCAAAGAAATGAAGAGTATTTTCGATATCAATGGTTTCATTGCCCAGTCGTTGGGCTTTTCGAACGGCTTGTGGGTGCTGATTGGCGCCGTGCTGTTCGCGCTGCTTTGCCTGTGTTTCATCCTGGCAGTGCGGGGCGGACGGGTAAAAGGCCGTGCGATGTTCATTGAAACGGGCTGGACTGCACTCTGGTACTTTGGCCTGCTGGGCATAAGCCTGTTCACGTACTGGCCCTTCGGCGAAAAGAAGGCTTTGTGGTCTCCTTCCCAGCCGGCGCTGGTCTGGTGCATCGCGGCTGTTGTCGTTATCGTGCTGTATTTCTTCTATTTCCGGAAACGGAAAAAACAGGCGGCCGACAAGGTTTCCGCGACGGCGATCCGGCGCAGTGCGGCTGGCAGCGGGGCTGCCAAATACTGCTATGCCCTGCTTTTTGCCGGGATGCTGGTTTCTTCCGTGGTCTGCGCGATGCGGGCTGTGGGAGGGGACAGTTTGTTCCACCTGCTGGTGCCGATGTGTACCGTGGTGCTGGCACTGCTTCTTTTCTACCTGACCCACTGGCGGATCTGGTATCTGCTTGGCTGTGCCATCGTGCTGGTCTATGCGGTTTTGATGATTCAGCATGTCCTTGCTTACACGCAATTTGCCTATATGCCGGTCCTGGCGATGATTCCGCTCTACCTTTCGGCAATCCTGCCGCTGGGAGCCCTGGCCTTCATCAAACATTGATCCTTTTTGCCCATGTACGAGGATATCCGTCCCTATAACGATGCCGAAACGGCGGCTGCCCTCAAGCGGGCATCCAACAACCGCTTGATGGAGCAGATTTCCGCTTTTCTCTTCCCGGGAAAAGATACGGATATCCTGCGCAATACGCTCAATACGATCCAGGGTGTCGATGATTTCCAGACGCGGGTGATGTATCCGGCTGTGCGCAGTATTCTCGGCAAAACGACCAAGGGCTTGACTTATGAGGGATTGGAATGGTTTGACGGCGGGAAATGCTATACAATGCTCTCTTCGCACCGGGATATCGTGCTGGACTCGGCTTTTATCCAGTATATCTTCAAGGACAATGGCCTGCCTCTTTCCGAGATTGCAGTAGGGGATAATCTGATCTATAACCAGTTCGTGGAAGACCTGATGCGCTCCAACCGCATGATCAAGGTGTCGCGCAGTGTCAGCCCGCGGGAGCTTTTGGAAACTTCGCGCGAACTGTCTTCCTATATCCGCATGCGGCTGAACGATGAGATGCCGGCTTCTGTCTGGATTTCGCACCGGAACGGCCGTACAAAGGATGGCAATGACACCACGGAGCAGGGTCTTCTCAAGATGCTTTCTATGAGCGGAAGCCGGGATTTCGCCGAGAACATGGCGGGCTTGAAACTGATGCCGGTATGCGTGTCCTATGAGATTGAAAGTTGCGGAATCAAAAAGGCTTACGAGGTTTATATCAAGCAAATGATGGGTACGTATATCAAGCGTCCCGGCGAAGACCTCGAGAGCATCGTGTTGGGCATCATGCAGCAGAAGGGACGTGTTCATGTGGCCTTCTGCAAGCCGATCGATGCGGAGGATATCCAGTCCTGTGCGATTCTGGACAAAAACCAGCGTTTCCGGAAACTGGCAGCTCTCGTCGATGAACGGATCCTGAACGCCTACCGGATCTGGCCCAGCAATCTGGCGGCTGCCGAGATGCTGACAGGCCGTACGCCTTCCGATAAGTATGTCAGCGCCCAGTTTGAACAGTATCTGAAAGAAGAATTGAACACACTTCCCAAACACATGGTGGACCGCCGCATTATCCGCGACATCCTGATCCGGATCTACGCCACACCAGTCTTGCGCAGGGGTCTTTAAGCACCTTCTCCATCAGCGGTTCGTAAATTGTTCGTAAATCGGGTCAGGAGGCCCGATTTGTCTTTTTTTTGTCCGTAAAAATGATTAAATTTGCGGATTAAGGTAACTGCATTTAGTACCCTAGGACATACAACAATTTCTAACGATATGAAAAAGAACATCACGCTGAAAGAAGCTGTCGCTATGATTAAGGACGGCTCCACGATTATGATCGGAGGTTTCCTGGGAACGGGCGCCCCCAAACAGATTGTCGATGCTTTGGCAGAGAGTGGCGTCAAGAACCTGACCATTATCTGCAATGACACGGTCTTTGATGGTAAAGGTTGGAGCAAGCTGATTGAAAACCATCAGGTTAAAGAGATCTATGCCTCCTATATCGGCGGCAGCAAAGCTTCCATCGAGCAGATGAACAACGGCGACCTCAAGATGAATCTGGTGCCGCAGGGAACGCTCGCCGAGCGCATCCGCGCGAAAGGCGCCGGCCTGGGGGGCATCCTGACGCCGACCGGTCTGGGCACGGTTGTCCAGGAAGGCAAGGAAGTGATTACCGTGGACGGCAAAGAGTATCTGCTTGAGAAACCGCTCGGTGCCGATTTCGCCCTGCTGGGCGGCAGCATCGTGGACGAGTCGGGCAATGTCTTCTATCGCGGCACTACCAAGAACTTCAATCCGATGATGGCCCAGGCGGCCGACACGGTCATCGTGGAAGCCGAGAAGCTGGTGAAGGTAGGGGAGATCGAGCCGGAAGCCGTTCACACGCCGGCTTTGTTTGTGGACTATATCTATGTAGAACAATAATTGACAGGACTGACCATGGCAGAATACAAATCGATGATCCGTGTCCGCATGAGCGCCAAAGACGCGCATTACGGCGGCAATCTGGTGGACGGAGCGCACATGCTGCATCTTTTCGGTGACGTGGCGACCGAACTTCTGATCCTCCGTGACGGGGATGAAGGGCTTTTCAAAGCCTATGATATGGTGGAATTCATCGCCCCGGTGTATGCCGGCGACTTTATTGAAGCCACGGGCGAGATCGTCTCGGAAGGCAATACGTCCCGCAAGATGGTCTTCGAGGCTCGCAAGGTAATCGCCCCGCGTCCGGATATTTCCGATTCCGCCGCCGACCTGCTCGCAGAGCCGATCGTGGTCTGCCGCGCCAGCGGAACTTGTGTAACCCCCAAGAAATGCCAGCGCAAATAATGGATAAACTGATCATTACCGCCGCCATTTGCGGCGCGGAAGTCACCAAGGAGCAGAACCCGAATGTTCCCTATACGGTAGAAGAAATCGTCCGTGAAGCCAAATCGGCCGTGGATGCCGGTGCAGCTATCGTACATCTGCATGTCCGCTGGGACGACGGTACCCCGACCCAGGACAGGGGGCGTTTCCAGGAATGCGAAGAGGGGATCCTGAAGGTCTGTCCGGATGTTATTCTGATCCCCTCCACCGGCGGGGCAGTGGGTATGACGCCCGATGAGCGTCTCCAGTCCACGGATACCACGCCGCTGCCCGAGATGGCGACCCTCGACTGCGGTACCTGCAATTTCGGCGACGAGATCTTCGACAATACGATGCCGACCATGCGTGCCTTCGGCAAACGCATGATGGAACGTGGCATCAAGCCTGAATACGAGTGCTTCGAGATGGGTCATCTCGACACCATCCTTACAATGGCCCGGAAGGGACAGGTCCCTGGCGCCCCCATGCAGTTCAACTTCGTGCTTGGCGTTCCGGGTTGCACCCCTGCCACCGTCGCCAACCTCTGCTGGCTTGTCAACGGAATTCCTGCCGGCTCCACCTGGACCGTTACCGGTGTGGGACGCAACGCATTCCCGATGGCAGCTGCTGCGATCGCGATGGGCGGCAATGTCCGCGTAGGCTTCGAGGACAACCTCTATCTTTCGAAAGGCGTGCTGGCCAAGTCCAACGGGGAACTCGTGGCCAAGGTGGTCCGCCTCGCGAATGAGCTTGGCCGCCCCGTCGCCACCAGCGCCGAGGCGCGCGAGATCCTGGGACTGAAAGCAAGATAATTCATTTAAAATCCAAACATAAACATGGCACAGAAACACGGAAACAAGTACGGAACGCACCGCGTGATTGAACCCAAGGGTGTCCTTCCGCAGCCCGCAAACAAACTCGATAACAACATGGACGAGATCTGGGACAACGAGATCCTGATCGACGTCCAGACCCTCAACATCGACTCCGCTTCGTTCACCGACATCCACAACTACGCCAAACAGCAGGCGGGAGAGGGAGCCAGTGAAGAAAAGGTCATGGAAGAGGTCAAGAAAGAGATGTTCCTCAATGTAGAACTGCAGGGCAAGCACCGCAACCGCCGCACCGGTTCGGGCGGTATGTTGCTCGGCAAAGTCGAGAAGATCGGCGATGCCCTCAAGGGCAAGATCGACCTGCAGGAAGGCGACCGCATCGCGACGCTTGTCAGCCTCTCGCTGACTCCGCTTCGCATCGACGAGATCCTCGCTATCCGTCCCGATGTGGACCAGGTGGATATCAAAGGTAAAGCCATCCTGTTCGAGAGCGGTATCTACGCGAAGATTCCGACCGATATGCCGGAGAAACTTGCTCTCAGCGCCCTCGACGTGGCTGGCGCACCGGCCCAGACGGCTAAACTCTGCCAGTATGGCCAGACTGTCGTGATCCTCGGCGCAGGTGGCAAGAGCGGTATGCTTTGCTGCTATGAGGCCAAGAAACGCGTCGGTGTCACCGGCAAGGTCATCGGTATCGCCAACAGCCCGCGCAGCACGCAGCGCATCAAGGATCTCGGCTTCTGCGACGTCGTGGAAAGCGCGGCCGGCATGACGCCCGTCCAGGTCTATGAGATGGTGGAACGCCTGACCAACGGCAAGATGGCCGACGTGACCATCAACTGCGTCAACGTACCCGACCAGGAAATGACGGCCGTTCTTTGCACGAAGGACGATGGTATCGTGTATTTCTTCAGCATGGCGACCAGTTTCACCAAGGCCAGCCTGGGTGCAGAAGGCATCGGCAGCGATGTCAACATGATCATGGGCAACGGCTACACCAAGGGTCACGCCGAATTCACGCTCCAGGAACTCCGTGAGAGCCCCAAACTCCGCAAGATTTTCGAAGAACTTTACGCATAAGGCCCTATGAACGTTTCCAGAAGGAAAGAGCTCTTCCCGGAAGTGACCGATGCCCAGTGGAACGACTGGAAATGGCAAGTCAAGAACCGGATCGAGACCCTGGACGAACTCAAGCAGTATGTCAAGCTGACTCCGGAAGAGGAGGAGGGCGTCAAGAAATGCCTCACCACCCTCCGGATGGCCATCACACCTTACTATATCTCGCTCATCAATCCGGATGATCCGTACGATCCCGTGCGCCGCCAGTGCATCCCTACAGCCGCTGAGACGCACCAGGCCGCTGCAGACCTGCTCGATCCGCTCCATGAGGATACCGACAGCCCGACGCCGGGCCTGACGCACCGCTATCCGGACCGTGTGCTGCTGCTCATCACCGACATGTGCTCGATGTACTGCCGCCACTGCACGCGCCGCCGCTTCGCCGGCCAGAAAGATGACGAGAGCCCGCGCGAACGCATCGACAAAGCCATCGAATACATCCGCAATACCCCGCAGGTGCGCGACGTGCTCTTGTCGGGCGGTGATGCGCTGATGGTGAGCGATGCCTGGCTGGAGGACATCATCCGTCGGCTGCGCGAGATCCCCCACGTGGAGATCGTCCGCATCGGTACCCGCACGCCGGTCGTGTGCCCGCAGCGCATCACGCCGGAACTGTGCAATATGCTCAAGAAGTACCATCCCATCTGGCTCAACACGCACTTCAACCATCCGAACGAAGTGACGGAAGAGTCTGCAGCGGCTTGCGCAAGGCTGGCTGACGCAGGTGTCCCGTTGGGCAACCAGTCCGTGCTGCTGCGCGGCGTGAATGACTGTGTCCACGTGATGAAGAAACTGGTCCACGAACTTGTGAAGATGCGTGTGCGCCCGTACTACATCTACCAGTGCGACCTGTCGATGGGTCTGGAGCATTTCCGTACACCCGTTTCCAAGGGCATCGAGATTATCGAGGCGCTGCGCGGCCATACTTCCGGGTATGCCGTGCCGACCTTCGTGGTGGATGCACCGGGTGGCGGCGGCAAGACGCCGGTCATGCCTCAATACGTGATTTCCCAAGCGCCGGGCAAGGTGGTCCTGCGCAACTTCGAGGGCGTGATCACGACCTATACCGAACCGTCCGAATACCATCAGGAATGCCATTGCCCTGAGTGCCAGAAGAAACTTGAGGGTGTGGCCGGATTGTTGGAAGGACAGGCCATGGCCATCGAACCGGCCGTCCTCGAACGGAAGGAACGCAGCAAAAAGCGCAACGGGTAATGCCTTTCGTAGGGGAGATACTCAAGCATCGGAGCGTGTCGATCGTCGGTCTCGCCAAGAATGCCGGCAAGACGGAGTGTCTCAACTACATCATCAAACGGTTGCCGCTCGACTATTTCAACGTGGCGGTGACCTCCATCGGGATTGACGGTGAAACGACCGACCAGGTGACCGGTACCGCCAAGCCCGAGATCACAGTGCGGGAGGGGATGTTCTTTGCGACGAGCGAAAAGCATTTCCGGCAGAAACGTCCCCTTTCCGAACTGTATGCGGTGAGCGATGAGGACACGGCCCTCGGGCGCGTGGTGACGGCCAAAGCCCTGCAGGAAGGGAAAGTGTTGCTGAGCGGCCCTTCCAGCGCTTCGGCCCTGAAACGATGGATGCGTTCATTGACTGATTTTGGGATAGACCTGATCCTGATTGACGGGGCGCTTTCGCGCTTGAGCACGGCGTCGCCCGCCGTGAGCGAGGCAATGGTGCTGTCAACCGGAGCTGCCTATTCGGCGAATATCCGCGAACTGGTGAACAAGACAGCCTTCGTGGTGGAATTGATCCGGCTCCCGCTGTATCTGGGTCCTGACCCAGGAATCCGGGTGTCGTCCTTCTCCGCCGTGGAGGTGGGAGACTTGAAAGGAAACCTTGTCATCGAGGTGGAAGGCGCATTGACGGACCGGCTGCTGCAGAAGGTCCGCCAGGGAATGGGCGAGGAGGAAGTGGAACTGGTGGTTGGCGACTTCACCAAGGTATTCTGCTCGCAGGAACTGTACCGCGCCTTTGTCCGGCGCGGCGGACGGGTTTCCGTCCGGATGAAGAGCGAGTTGCTGGCTGTGTGCGTCAACCCTGTGGCACCCAATGGCATCGTCCTGGATTCGGACATCCTTTGCCGGGAACTGTCACAGCGGATCGGTCTGCCTGTATATGATATTGTGAAGAACGAATATGAAATTTAGAGAAATCGTTGAGAGCCCTTGTGGCATCCGTTATCTGTTCGACGAACTGGGCCTGCAGAGCGGATATGCGCGGAAGGTCTTGCTGGATTGGGAAATGATGACCGATGCCGACCGGATCGATGCCGCGTATGCCACCTTGCGCGGATTCTACGACCTGGTCCTGACGGACCGCCGTCGCGTGGAAGACATGCGTTTCCGCCTGCAGGGACTCCGCGATATCTCCGGAACGCTCACCTCCCTGGCGGAGGGGGCGGTCCTCGATGAGATTGAATTCTTTGAAATCAAACATATGGCCATGCTGGCCGAATCGCTGGCGATGGGGAAGGAGTTGGATACCGTGATCGGGATACTAGATCCGGACGGCCTGAAGATCGGCACGTTCTACCTGTACGATTCCTATTCGGTGGAACTGCGGAACCTGCGGGCCGCCGTGGAAATGGATCCTGACGACAGCGTGCTGCAGGAACAACTGGCCAACGAAGAGGACCGGCTGAAGAAAGTCATCAGTGACAAGTTGCGGCCGTTTGCCCGGGGTCTTCTGCAGACGCTTCAGGACATGGCTGAACTGGATATTTCCCTAGCCATGGCTGTCCAGATGCATGCGGAGGGGCTTGCCATTCCCACGTCCGGAACGGAGACGACGATTGTCGGCATGTTCCATCCGGGTGTCCGGGCGATCCTGAAAGCGAAAGGACGTTCCTTCCAACCCGTGGACTTCTCTTTCCGGCGCGGCGAGCCGGCCACTGTCATTGGCGCCAATATGGGTGGCAAGACCGTAGCACTGAAGACCTTGTGCATGCTCCAGTATCTTTATCAATTCGGGTTCGCCCTGCCGGTCGAATCGGCGGTGATGACGCCTTTCGATGCCATCCGGTTCTGCATCGGGGACGAGCAGAGCGAAAAGACGGGCCTCTCTTCCTTCGCGGCGGAGATGCAGCGGATCGATCAGGCTGTGGCTGTCGTAGAGCAGGGAGGACGGGTCTTGCTGCTGGTGGATGAACCGGCCCGGACGACCAATCCCGTGGAAGGTACGGCGCTTGTGGCCGCACTGCTGGAGTTGCTGGCGGACCGGCCCAATCTGGCTCTTGTCATGACCACGCACTATACCGTAGAACACGGTGGCCAGTGCTGGCGGGTGCAGGGACTGCTCCCCGGTACGAAAGGCCGGACCATGGATTACCGGCTCGTGAAGACAACGAGTCACGAAGTGCCGCACGAGGCACTCAACATCGCGCGGGAACTCGGCATCGATCCGCGCTGGATTGAATTGGCTGACACTATAATGAAACGACACTATGAATAAAAGCAAACTTGGATTGGACCAGCGGAAGGTCGACAGGGCGAGGTACCTGGCGCGGCAGATTGCCGAGGACGTGCAGTCTTTTGCCGACGGTTATACGACCGTAGCCGTGGAGCGTACCATCTGCCGTCTGCTGGGCATCGACGGCGTCGATGAGAACCAGGTCCCGCTGCCGAACGTGGTCGTGGACTCCCTCAAGGGAGCCGGCGTGCTGGGGCAGGGCGTGATGTTCTATATCGGCAACGCCATGGTCGCCACGGGCAAGACTCCGCAGGAAATTGCGGAAGCGGTGGCAGAAGGCTCGCTGGATTTGACCCGGGTCGGCATCGCGGACAAAAAGAAGGTGGATGCCGCCCTGCAACCTGTCATCAACGGTTCGATCGAACGGATACGGGCCCGCCGCAACCGGCGTGAAATGTATCTGAAAACATTAGGAGAAGGTCCCAAGCCTTACCTTTATATTATCGTCGCTACGGGCAACATCTACGAAGATGTGGTCCAGGCCGAGGCGGGAGCCCGTCAGGGTGCCGACGTCATTGCGGTGATTCGAACCACGGGTCAGTCGCTGCTCGACTACGTGCCTTACGGCGCTACGACCGAAGGTTTCGGCGGCACTTTTGCTACGCAGGAGAATTTCCGCATCATGCGCACTGCGCTCGACAAAGTCGGGGAGGAGGTGGGACGTTACATACGCCTTTGCAACTACTGCTCGGGCCTGTGTATGCCGGAGATCGCCATCATGGGTGCCTTCGAGGGCCTCGACGTGATGCTCAACGACGCGCTCTACGGCATCCTGTTCCGCGACATCAACATGCAGCGTACGCTGGTGGACCAGTTCTTCTCGCGTGTGATCAACGGCTTTGCCGGCGTGATCATCAATACGGGAGAGGACAACTACCTGACTACCGCCGATGCCGTGGAAGCTGCCCACACAGTGCTGGCTTCCGACATCATCAACGAGCAACTGGCGCTGCTGGCCGGCTTGCCTGAGGAGCAGATGGGTCTGGGACATGCTTTCGAGATGGATCCGATGCTCACCAACGGTTTTCTGTATGAGTTGGCGCAGGCGCAGATGACCCGTGAAATCTTCCCGAAGGCTACCCTGAAGTATATGCCGCCGACCAAGTTCATGACCGGCAATATCTTCCGCGGCCATATCCAGGACGCCCTGTTCAACATCATCGGCATCTGGACCCACCAGGGCATCCAGTTGCTGGGTATGCCGACCGAGGCTATCCACACGCCTTTCATGAGCGACCGCTATCTTTCCATCGAGAATGCCCGTTACATCTTCAACAATATGCGGGATATCGGCGAGGAAGTGGAGTTCAAGGAGGGTGGCATCATCCGCCAGCGTGCGGCACTTGTTCTTGACAATGCAGTCCAACTGCTTGAAGAACTGGTGAAGGAAGGTCTCTTCAATGCCTTGGAGAAAGGCAAGTTCGGCGATGTGAAACGTCCGAAGGACGGCGGCAAAGGCCTTGATGGCGTGGTCCCCAAGGGCGAACATTATTCCAATCCGTTTATTGACTTGATGAAAGGGAGGAGATAACCATGAGCGGCGGACTCTATTCGATGGATGCCAAGGATTTCGACAAGACCTTGGATCTGACCAAAGTAAAACCCTACGGAGATACGATGAACGACGGGAAGGTGCAGCTGAGTTTCACGCTGCCGGTTCCCTGCGGCCCTGAGGCGGTGGAAGCCGCCAAGCAACTGCTCAAGGAAATGGGCTTCAACAACCCGCTGGTGGTGTTCTATCAGGAACTGACTCCGGGTTACACATTCTTCAACTGCTACGGGAGCACCATCTACACGGTGGACTTCACTTCCATCTATGTACCGAAGGTCGAATCCTCGGTCATGGAAATGAAGGAGACGGACGAGTATATCCGGCAGAACATCGGCCGTAAACTAGTCGTCGTGGGCGCGTCCACCGGAACAGACGCTCATACCGTCGGCATCGACGCCATCATGAATATGAAAGGCTATGCCGGTCACTATGGCATCGAACGGTACGATATGTTCGAGGCATATAACCTGGGCAGCCAGGTTCCGAACGAGGAATTCATTGCCAAGGCGCTCGAACTCAACGCCGACGCGCTCCTGGTGTCGCAGACGGTGACGCAGAAGGACGTGCATATCAAGAACCTCACGGAGCTCATCGAACTGCTGGAAGCGGAAGGACTCCGCGACCGGATGATCGTCGTGTGCGGTGGTCCGCGTATCTCGCACGAGTTGGCCAAGGAACTGGGCTTCGATGCCGGTTTCGGCGCCGGCACGTATGCCGACGATGTGGCTTCGTTCGTGGCGCAGGAATTTGTCAAGAGAATGAATACCAAGAAATAACAATATCAAAACTTTCTATTATGGACAAAGCTCAAATCAGAGAAACGATTGCACGCCGTGCCGCGCTGGAACTCAAGGACGGCGACGTGGTGAACCTCGGTATCGGTCTTCCGACCGCCATTCCGAATTACCTTCCTGAAGGTGTGAACGTGACGCTCCAGTCCGAGAACGGCCTGGTCGGCATGGGTCCGGCGCCGGAGCCCGGCAAAGAGGACAAGGACTATGTCAACGCCGGTGGCGCCTACATCACGGCGTATCCGGGTGCTTATGCCTGCTCTTCGGCTGATTCGTTCCTGATCATCCGTGGTGGCCACGTGGACTGCACGTTCCTGGGTGCCATGCAGGTGGATGAAAAGGGCAATCTGGCCAACTGGATGATTCCTGGCAAACTCACGCCGGGTATGGGTGGTGCCATGGACCTCGTGGTCGGTGCCAAGCGCGTGATCGTCGCGATGGAACACACCCAGAAGGGCAACCACAAGATCATGAAGGAATGCACGCTCCCGCTGACGGCTGCGCATCAGGTCAACATGATCATCACTGAAATGGGTGTAATGGATGTGACGCCGGAAGGCCTTGTGCTGAAGGAGATCAATCCGGAGTTTACGGTGGAACAGGTCCAGGAGGCGACGCAGGCCAAACTGATTATCGCGAAGGACCTCAAGCCGATGGCTCAGTAAGCGACAGGCTACGATGGACTATCGTTTTCTGAAATGTTCGTGTGAACGGAAGGGGGTCGTCGTCCTGACGATCTCCTCGCCGGCCACGCTCAATGCGCTCAATTCGACGATTCTCGAAGAATTGGAAGCCTTCGTGGATGCACTGGATCCGGCTGTGACGCGTGTGCTGGTGATCACGGGAGAGGGCAAGGCTTTTGTGGCTGGTGCCGACATTTCCGAGATGGCGCATCTCTCCGAGTCCGAAGGTCTGGCATTCGGTAAGCGGGGAGCGCGGGTTTTCAAGAAGATTGAAGATCTTCCGTTCCCGGTGATTGCGGCGGTCAACGGCTTCGCCTTGGGCGGTGGCTGCGAACTGGCCATGGCCTGCGACATCCGCATCGCTTCGGCGAAAGCACGTTTCGGCCAGCCGGAAGTCGGCTTGGGCATCATCCCGGGTTTCTCCGGTACCTACCGGCTGCCGAAACTGGTCGGGCAGGGGATTGCGAAGGAACTCATCTATACGGGCAAGATGATCGGTGCCGACGAGGCGCTGCGCATCGGCTTGGTGAACAGCGTGGTGGTTCCGGAAGAACTGATGAATGCCGTGGATGCGCTCATCACGCAGATCTTGAAGAATGCGCCGATTGCTGTCGGCTACGCCAAGACGTGCATCAACGAGAACTACGATCTCGACATCGATGAATCCCTCGCGCTCGAGAATCAGTATTTCGCGAAGTGTTTCGCCACAACCGACCAAAAAGAAGGCATGGACGCTTTCCTGAACAAACGTCCGGCCGTGTTTATAAACGAATGATGACGGGTAAGACGATAACTGGAACGGCATATCTGTTCAGGGGATGTAGCCACCCTCGGCTCATAAGAGGGAGGGGCCCGAAACCGGAATGCCGGTTTTGGGAGGGGTCGCGCGGAGCGCGACGCCCCTGAACAGATATGCCGTGGAAGATATCGTCATCAATGGAGTCATATTAATTAATTATCATACAGCCTTATGAAAATTTGTGTTATTGGAACCGGTACGATGGCCAAGGGAATCGTCAAGGCGTTTGCCGCCAAGATGCCCGTCGTCATGAAAAGCCGTACACAAGCCAGCCTTGACAAGGCCATGGCTTCCATTTCGAAGGGCTACAGCAAGCTCGTCGAAAAGGGCAAGATCGCCCAGGATACGATGGACGCCATGATGGCGAACATCTCGACTACCACGGAGTACTCCACTTTCGCCGATGCCGACCTCGTCATCGAGGCTGCTGTCGAGGATATGCAGCTGAAGAAAGGTGTCTTCACCGAGCTGGACGGCATCTGCAAGCCTGAAACGATCTTTGCTACCAACAGCAGCTCGCTGAGCATCACCGAGATTGCCGCCTGCACCAAGCGCCCGGCCCAGTTCATCGGCATGCACTTCTTCAATCCCGCCGACCGCATGGCCCTCGTAGAGGTGATCCGCGGCCAGTTGACCAGCGATGAAGTTTGCAAGTGCGTCGTGGATCTGGCCACTTCCATCGGCAAACAGCCTGTTGAAGTGAAGGAAGCGCCCGGCTTCGTGGTCAACCGCATCCTCATCCCGATGATCAACGAAGCGGTCGGCATCCTGGCCGACGGCATCGCCACGGCCGAAGATATCGACAAATGCATGATGCTCGGCGCCAACCATCCGATGGGCCCGCTGGCACTGGCCGACCTGATCGGCAACGATGTCAACCTGGCTATCATGGAAGTGTTGTACAAGGAATTCGGCGATCCCAAGTACCGTCCGCACCCGCTGCTCCGCAAGATGGTCCGCGCCGGCCTGCTGGGCCGCAAGACCGGAGAAGGTTTCTACAAATATTAACAGCAGATACTAGATTCTTATACTATGAATTTCAATCTCAACAAGACCCAGGAACTGTTCCGCCAGATGATCCGGGAATTCGCCGAGAAAGAGGTGAAGCCGCTGGCAGCCGAGATCGACGAGCAGGAACGCTTCCCGCAGGAGACGGTCGAGAAGATGGCCAAACTGGGCATCTTCGGTATTCCCGTGCCGAAACAGTACGGTGGTGCCGGCGGTGACAACCTCATGTATTCCATCGCCGTCGAAGAACTTTCGCGTTGCTGCGCCACGACCGGTGTGGTTGTTTCCGCCCACACGTCGCTCTGCATGGCGCCGATCCTCAAGTTCGGCACCGAGGAGCAGAAAATGAAATATGTCCCCAAACTCGCTTCCGGCGAGTGGATCGGAGCTTTTGGCTTGACCGAGCCCAACGCCGGTACGGATGCCGCCGGCCAGCAGACCACGGCTGTCCTGGACGGGGACGAGTGGGTGATCAACGGCAACAAGATTTTCATCACCAATGCCGGTCATGCCAATGTTTACATCGTGATTGCGATGACCGACAAGTCGTTGGGAACGAAGGGCATCTCCGCCTTTATCATGGAAGCCACGACCCCTGGTTTCTCCGTGGGCAAGAAAGAGTTGAAGATGGGTATCCGCGGCAGCGCCACGGCTGAGTTGATCTTCAACAACTGCCGCATTCCGAAAGAAAACCTGCTCGGCAAGGTAGGGGAAGGCTTCAAGATCGCGATGATGACGCTTGACGGCGGCCGTATCGGTATCGCCTCGCAGGCGCTTGGCATTGCCCAGGGCGCCCTCGACGAGACGGTCAAGTACACCAAGGAACGCAAACAGTTCGGCAAAGCCATCGCCAAGTTCCAGAACACCCAGTTCCAGATGGCCGACCTCAAGACCAAGATCGAGGCTGCCCGCCTGCTGGTCCGCAGCGCCGCTTTCAAGGAAGATGAGCACACGGCCAACCCGAAGATCAATTTCTCGGCCGATGCGGCCATGGCCAAGCTCTATGCTGCTGAAGTCGCGATGGAAGTCACGACCAAATGCGTGCAGTTCCACGGAGGCTACGGTTACACCCGCGAGTATCCGGTGGAACGGATGATGCGCGACGCCAAGATCACGGAGATCTACGAAGGCACGTCCGAAGTCCAGCGGATGGTCATCGCAGGCAAGTTGTTCGGTAAAATCAAATAGGAGGAGCGTTCGATGAAAATTTTAGTATGTGTCAAGCAAGTTCCGGATACGACCGAGATCAAGATCGATCCGGTAACCAAGACCCTGGTCCGCGAAGGCGTTCCCGCCATCATGAATCCGGACGACAAGGGCGGCCTTGAATTCGCCCTGCAGCTCAAGGACAAGTTCGGCGCCGAGGTAACCGTCGTCACGATGGGTATCCCTGCCGCCGAGATTATCCTCCGCGAAGCTTTCGCCATGGGTGCCGACCGTGCGATCCTGCTTACCGACCGCAAGTTGGGTGGTGCCGATACGCTGGCGACTTCAAAGGCGCTGGCTGGTGTGGCCCGTAAACTGGATTGGGACCTGATCATCGCTGGCCGTCAGGCCATCGACGGTGATACAGCACAGGTCGGTCCTGAGATTTCCGAGCACCTGGGCATTCCGCAGATTTCTTATGTCGCCGGTCTTGAATACGATGAAGCGTCCAAGAAGTTTACGGTGACCAAAGAGACGGAAGACGGCTGCCAGATCCTGGAATTCCAGGGCAAAGCCCTGCTGACCTGCCTCGCATCGGCGGTCAAGCCGCGCTATATGAGCGTCGGCGGCATCGTGGATGCCTATGGCAAGGAAGTAGAGGTCTGGGGTGCCGACAAGATCGACGTGCCCGAGACCGAACTCGGCCTCAAGGGCTCTCCGACCAAAGTGGTCAAATCGTTCACCAAGGAGCTGAAAGCTCCCGGCCAGATCCACGAAGTGGATGCCGAGGCGGCTGTCGAGCTGATCGTGGCGAAACTCAAGGAAAAACATATCATCTAACCGTCTAAAAACTGTATCGCTATGGATTTTTCTGCCTATAAAGATATCTATGTATTTGCCGAGCAGCGGGACGGTGTGATCCAGCCTGTCGCCCTTGAACTGATCGGAAAGGCGAAGGAACTGGCCCAGGTGACCGATGAAAAAGTCGTCGCCATCCTGGCTGGCTACCAGATCGCCGACAAGGCGCAGACCCTTGTGGCCTACGGCGCTGACAAAGTGGTCGTAATCGACGATGTCCTCCTCAAAGACTATGTGACCGAGCAATACACGCAGGCCGTTTTCCAGGCCGTCAATGCGTTCAAGCCCTCGATTTTGATGTACGGTGCCACGACTATCGGACGTGACCTTGCACCGCGTATCGCCGCCCGCCTGGGCACCGGCCTGACGGCCGACTGCACCAAGCTGACGATCAACGAGGAGACGCACGAATTCGAGATGACCCGTCCGGCCTTTGGCGGCAACCTGATGGCGACCATCAAATGCCCGGAGCACCGTCCGCAGATGTCGACTGTCCGCCCGGGCGTGATGCCCAAGGCGGCGCCCGATTTCGACCGCAAGGGCGAGATCGTGGCCTTCAAGCCCCAGTTTGATGAGAGCAAGTTCATTGTCAAGCTCGTCAAGACCGTCAAGGCCCAGAAGACCGCTGTCGATATTTCTGACGCCAAGATCCTGGTGTCCGGTGGCCGCGGCGTCGGTTGCAAGGAAGGTTTCGACATGCTGCAGGAACTGGCAACGGTCCTTGGCGGCGAAGTGTCGTCGTCCCGTGCCATGGTCGATGCCGGCGTCATGCCGCATGACCGGCAGGTGGGACAGACCGGCAAGACCGTACGTCCGGCCGTGTATTTCGCCATGGGTATCTCCGGCGCCATCCAGCACTTGGCTGGCATGGAGGAGTCCGAGACCATCATTGCTGTCAACAAAGACAAGTTCGCCCCGATCTTCAGCGTGGCGGACCTGGGTATCGTCTGCGACCTCAACAAGGTCGTTCCACTGCTTACTGAGCGCCTGAAAAAGGAGCTCGCCCGCTAAGCTGAATGGTTTTTGCCGATCTTTTCTTCCTCTTTGCCTTTCTGCCGGCTTTCGCGATCTGCTATTTGCTCGCGTCCCTGGCGAAAGGCAATAGAGTGAAGAATGGGGTGCTGGTCGCTTTCTCCCTGCTCTTCTATGCGTGGGGAGAACCCGTCTATGTCTTCCTTCTGATAGCCTGTGCGTTGCTTAACTGGCTGTTCGGCCGCTGGCTCGACAAGGCTAAGAAGGGGAGAGGTCTGGTATTGGCCCTTGGCCTCGTCTGCAACCTGGCCATTCTGGGTACTTTCAAGTATCTGGGATTTTTCGCCGACCTGCTGGGCCGTTTTGGCTTGTCGGTCCAGGTGCCTGAACTGGCACTTCCTATCGGCATCAGTTTCTATACCTTCCAGTCCATTTCCTATCTGGTGGATGTGTACCGGAAGGAAAGCAAGGCGCAGCGACGCTTTGGCGACCTGCTGCTCTATATCTCGATGTTCCCGCAGTTGATTGCGGGCCCGATTGTGCGCTATGGCACCATTGCCAACGAAATCCACAACCGGCATGTCTCTTGGCAGGACGTAGCGGACGGCAGTTTCCGTTTCATGGTCGGTCTCGGCAAGAAAGTGATCCTGGCCAACCAGCTTTCAGAGGTCTCCGACCAGTTCCTGGCTGGCGATCTGGCTTCGCTGACTACAGCGGGTGTCTGGGTCGGCCTGCTGGCCTTCACCTTGCAGATTTACTTCGATTTCTCCGGTTACTCCGACATGGCGATTGGAATCGGCCGGTGTCTGGGCTTCCATTTCAAGGAGAATTTCGACCATCCGTACTGCTGCAACTCCATCACGGATTTCTGGCGGCGCTGGCATATTTCCCTGGGAAGTTTCTTCCGGGATTACCTCTATATCCCCATGGGCGGCAACCGGCGCCATCAGTTCTTCAATATCCTGGTGGTGTGGTTCCTGACCGGCATGTGGCATGGTGCCAGCTGGAATTTCATCCTGTGGGGCCTGTATTTCGGCCTGATCGTGGCGCTGGAGAAATACACGATCCTGCGCTGGAAGGTGCCGGCTTTTGTACTGCATCTCTACAGCCTGATCCTGGTCATCCTGGGTTGGGGCATCTTCTACTACGTCGATTTCAGCCGGATGACGACGTTCTTCCCGGTCCTTTTCGGACAGGCCGAATCCTTTACTGATTTCACGGTCCGCAGTGCCTTGACTTCCCGCTTCTGGCTATGGGTTGCTGCTATCCTCTGCTGTCTCCCGTTGGGACGGTGGATTCAGGGTCTTATCGGCGAGAAGCATTTCCTGGGCAGGAGCGTGCTGGCTGTTTTGCGCATTGTCGTGGCGGTGGCCCTGCTGGCGGTGAGTGTCGCCTTGCTGGTGGGTGCGACCAACAATCCTTTCATTTATACCCGGTTCTGATATGAAAAGAGGCGTCCTTTCCGTGTTGCTCATCGCGCTGGTTTACCTGGCTTTCACAGCCGGTTTCAACTTGTTGCCCCGCAGCACATGGTCCGAGTTGGAGAAACGGGAACTGAAGCGTTTTCCGAGCTTTACACTCGATTCGCTGGCCGACGGTTCCTATGCAGAGGCCATATCTGCCTGGTACAGCGATACGGAACCGTATCGGGACACATTGATGTTCTTCAGCATGCAGTTCCGGGACCTGCTCGGTGTCCGTTTCGGAGAACAGAACATCCAGTTCGTGTCACAAGAGCAGGACAATGCGATCGAGACCGCCGGGGAAGAACCTGACCCCGTGCCGGAAGCCGATCCTGATACCGTCAAGACAGTCAAGGCCTTTGTGCCGGGTGAGACAGAAGGAAGTGCCGAAGATGTGGCCAAAGTGGCTTCATCCGGCATCATCCTGATCGGCAGCGGCGAAAACGTGCGCGCCCTGATGGGCTTCTTCGGCACGGAGCGCGGCGGTGCCAAATATGCGGAGGTTGTGAGCCAGTACGGGGCGGTACTGGGCAAGTCGGTACGGGTCTGGTGCATGCCGATCCCGACCTCCACGGAATATTATTGTCCCGAGGAGGCGGCCAAGTTCACGAAGAAACAGTGGCCGGTCTTCAACAGCATTTTCACCAACCTGACCAACGGCGTCAAGCCGGTGGACATCTATTCCGTACTGGCAGAGCATACGGACGAGCCCATCTACCTTCGGACCGACCACCACTGGGCTCCGCTGGGTGCCTATTATGCAGCTCAGAAGTTTGCCCAGGTGGCTGGTGTTCCTTTCGAGGATCTGTCCACTTATGAGGAGCATGTGGTCCACCGTTTCGTGGGCAGTATGTATGGCTATTCCCAGAACGTGGCGGTGAAAAAGGCCCCGGAAGATTTTGTCTATTATATCCCGACCGGCGTCGAGTATACGACGACCTATGTGAATTACACGCTCGATGAGGAATTCCATGTCACGGGCGAATCCCGGCCCTACAAGAGCAAGTATTTCTTCTCTTTCAAGGATGGGAGCGGGGCGGCCTATACGACTTTCATGGGCGGCGACATCAAATTGACCAAGGTGGAGACCTCCGTACACAACGGACGCCGGCTGCTGGTCTTCAAGGACAGTTTCGGCAATGCCGTGCCGGGCTATCTCTTCCATTCATTCGAAGAGATCCATGTTGCTGATTTCCGTTACTTTACGAAAGATGTGGTCAGCTATGTGGACGACAACCGCATCACCGACATCCTCTTCGCCAACAACATCACCAATACTTGCGTGAACTACACGTACAGCCGCTACCGCAAATTCCTCAATCCGACGGATCCGGGCCTGTCGGCCTTCAGCAAGGATACGATCACGGAAGCAGTCCGGCTGCGGATGACCGGCAAGTCCTATCCGGAAGAAGGCGCGCAGATCGAGTTTTCCGAACTGCGTTACCTCAAATTGCTTTATTACGATTTCAACGGACGCGTCCGGAAAGGGGAGATGGTTTGCAACCAGGCGATCGCTGACGATCTGCTGGCCATTTTCAAAGAACTCTACAAGGCAAAATACCCTATCGCCAGTATCCGCCTGATCGACGATTTCGATGGCGATGACCGTCGTTCGATGGAAGCCAACAATACCTCCTGCTTCAACTACCGGACGGCTACCAATTCCGAGACCAAACTGTCCGCCCATGCGCGCGGCATGGCGGTGGATATCAATCCACTTCAGAATCCTTATGTCAAAGGTGACATTGTGGAACCGGAATCAGCCCAGGCATACGCCGACCGGACGGTCGACTTTGAACACAAGATTACGGCCGACGATTTGTGCTGCAAGCTGTTCCGCGCCCGCGGATTCCAGTGGGGCGGTGCCTGGAACTCGGTCAAGGATTACCAGCATTTTGAAAAGAAATAACAGAAAGATACCGATATGGATGATTTGAAAGAAATCCCGGTCCTGCTGCTGACCGGTTATCTCGGCAGCGGAAAGACCACCTTGGTCAACCGGATCCTGAACAATCGTCAGGGCATCCGCTTTGCGGTGATTGTGAACGACCTCGGAGAAGTGAACATCGATGCCGACCTGATCCAGAAAGGTGGCATTGTGGGCAAGAAAGATGAAAGTCTGGTCGCCCTTCAGAACGGCTGTATCTGCTGCACCCTGAAAAACGACCTGATCCAGCAACTTTGCGAGATTACGAGCCGCCAGGCTTTTGACTATATTGTGATCGAAGCCAGCGGCATCTGTGAACCGGAGCCGATTGCCCAGACCATCTGCTCAATCCCGGCCCTTGGCTTTGAATACGTGAAGAATGGCATTCCGGTGCTCGATTGTGTGGCGACGGTGGTCGATGCCATGCGGATGCAGAGCGAATTCGCCTGCGGCGAGGATTTGAAGAAACCCCACCTCGACGAAGAAGACATCGAAAGCCTGGTCATCCAGCAGATCGAATTCTGCAACATCATCGTGTTGAACAAGGTGTCCGAGGTTACGCCGGACGAGTTGGGCCGCATCCGGGCCATTATCCGGACACTCCAGCCGAAGGCGAAGATCATCGAGTGTGATTATGGCCAGTTCGATCTCGACGAGATTCTCGATACGGGTATGTTCCAGTTCGATGATGTGGCTGCCTCTGCCACTTGGATCCAGGAAGTGGAGCATCACGACGAAGATGACGATGACGACGATGATGATGAGCATGATCACGATCACGAACATGACCACGATCATGAAGAACACGGCCACCACCATCATCATCACCACGAAGGAGAAGGGGAAGCGGAGGAATACGGTATCGGCACGTACGTCTATCAGGCGCGCCGGCCGTTCGACCTCAATACGTTCGACAATTTTGTGGCCAAGAAATGGCCGAAGAATGTGATCCGGGCCAAAGGCATCTGTTATTTCAGTGAAGAGTTCGATACCTGCTACCTGTTCGAGCAGGCCGGGCGCCAGTTCGTCCTCAAGAATGTCGGACTGTGGTTCGCTACGATGCCGGAGGAAGAGTTGATCCAACGGTTTCACGAACAGCCGGATTTGCTGCGAGACTGGGACCGCGAATACGGCGACCGGATGCAGAAACTGGTTTTCATCGGCCAGCATCTGGACAAGGACTATCTCAAAGAAGAGTTGGACAAGTGTCTTTTCGAATGAAAACCACGGGTCTGCTTGCGCGCATCGGTTTGTTCTTCTGCCTGTCCGCCTGTCTGACGGCCTGTCGGCCGGAGTTGGATTTTGACTTTCACCAGAACAGCCAGGCTTCTTTTTCCGGGAGCGGTGAGAACTATACTGTACTCTTTGATGCGGAGTCTGGTGTGGCCACCATCGATTTGAATGCTTCAGGGAGCTGGACAGCCGAATTTGTGAACGGTCGTGCTTACTGGTGCACGCTCTCTGCCATGGAGGGAAAACGAGGCGTCGCTACTTTAACTTTTTCGGTCCAATCCAACGGCGAGTATGACGAGCGATCCGCGGCGGTCGTGTTTACCTGCAAGGATCTGAAACGGACCATCGTCGTGACCCAGAAACAACGGGATGCCCTGCTGCTCTCCAGCGGACGTGTGGAAATGAGTGCAGATGGAGGCTCATTCACGGTCGAGGTTCTGTCGAATATCGACTTTTCGCATCAGATCGAAGCCAACGGCCAGTCCTGGATTCGGACGCTCTCTACCAAAGGTTTGGAAAAATCGGTCCTGACCTTCCAGGTGGATCAGAATGAGTCGCTGGATAAACGGATCGGCACCGTGACGTTCGCCGGTCCGACCAGCCAGGAAACGGTCACGGTCTATCAGAAAGGGGAGACACCGACCATCGTCATCAGCGAGGACACGGTTTCCTTGACGGCTGAAGAAGGCGTTTTCAAAGTCGAAGTGGCCAGTAACGTCGATGCGACGCTCCAGGTGCCGGAAGATTGCGACTGGCTCCGGGAGATCCAGACGAAAACCATTTCGACGCACACCTATCAGTTTGCTTACGACCGGAATCAGGCCAGGACAGCGCGTACCTGTTATCTCGTTTTCCGGAACGAAGCATTCAAGAAAGTCGATTCGGTGCAGGTCGAACAAGGACAGGTGCCTATTTTGAAAGAAGTGCAGGACGTGTATATTCCCAGCACCGGTGATGTGGTGACGCTCGCCACTTCGGCTGCGGTCCAGTCATTTGATCAGTTCCACTACGATGCAACCTGGTTCGAACCGGCAGGAATGGAAAGTGATCCGGACGGGAATCGTTTTTCTTTCCGGGTCGGGCCGAATCCTGAGCAGAAGATGCGGGCCGTGCCTGTGTCCGTTTCCATTCCCGGGTTTGCGGAACCGGATGTGTTTCAAGTCCGACAATATGGCCCATATCCTTCTTTCTCTTATGTGACAACAGAGCAGGAAGTAGTTGTTCCCAAGCTGGATGAGGGGGAGATCCCTTACCTCGTTTTTTGGGGTGACGGTAGTTATGAGCGGTATACGCAGGACCTGCAGCATCGCTATGAAAGTGCCGGCCCGCATACCATCCGGTTTGAAGGACATTCGTTCCTTTTCTTGCTCCTTCCTGCGCCCCAGGATGGTATGCGCTATGATTTTTCCCACTTGAACCTGCCTTGAGTCCGCTGATGAAACAGTTGTTTACTTTCATTCTCTGCTTGCTGGCTGGCGCTGTCACTTGTGTGGGCGCCGTTGTTCCGCAGTCGCGGGCTGAACAGGTTGCCTCTTCTTTCTTTCGGGAGATGACCGGGGGAACCAAATCCGCGCTTTCCGGTGCAATGCGGCTGGTCGCCACTTTTCCCGAGGTCAAAACCAAAGTAGCCGCGACGGAGCCTACCATTTTTGTATTTGAACACGAGGCCGGCGGCTTTGTGCTGGTATCCGGCGAAGATGCGGGCCGGCCCGTGCTGGCATACTCCTTGTCGGAGCGTTTCCCGGCACTGGATCAGATGCCGGTCAATATGCGTGACATGCTGGATTTTTATTCCGCAGTCCTTTATCGGGCCCGTGTGTTGGGCTGGAAACCATCCCCTGAAATCCAAGATGCCTGGAATCTCCCTACAAAAGCCGGGACAGAGGGCTCGATGGTTGTGCTCCAGACCGCCAAATGGAACCAGTGGTCTCCCTATAACGATCTGTGTCCCAAAGTCAACGGACAGGAAGTCCCTTGCGGCTGCGTCGCTACGGCCATCGGCATCATCATGCGGTATCACAAGTGGCCGGCGAAGGGGACAGGTACGCTTCCGGCTTATGATTATGGTTGGGATGGGGGCGGCTACCTCTATCACATAGAAGAGTTGACGCTCGGTCACACTTATAATTGGGATGCCATGTCGGAAGAGGGCTCTTTCTCCCAGGAAGGCCGAAGTCAAGTGGCCCAATTGATGCGGGATCTGGGTGTCATGTGCCAGATGGATTATGATCCGGCCGGATCCGGTGCATCCAGCCTCTCGCCGATCGCTTTGGCGCAGTATTTTGATTATGACAAACAGATGCGCTACTATGACCGCGAAGACTATACGGCTGAACGTTGGGAAGAACTCATCCGGGACGAGATCGACAGGAAGCGACCGGTTTTCCATTGTGGTTCGTCCAGCGACGGCGGCCATGCTTTTGTCATCGATGGTTACAACGGGCGCTTTTTCCGGATCAATTATGGATGGGGTGGGGCTGGCAATGCCTTTTATACCCTGAGTCCTGTCGATGGGTATGAAAGTGATTTGACGGAGTTCAGCAAATGGCAGGATATGGTCTGCTGGATCATGCCGAACCAGGGCGGAACACCGTATGTCTATCTGGACGTATCCAGTTATGAACCGTTCACCTGGGATTACCGGTCAGAGACTTTCATCAAGCCGGAGATGACGATCACGGCGCAGGAATATGCTTCCACCGGGAATGGGCCGACGGATCTGTGCTATTGCCTCTATGACAAGGCAGGACAACTCAAAGAGGTTCTGTCTGAAATTGTTACATTTGACAGCAGCAACGGAAACAGTACTTTTCCTGCCGTTGTCTGTCGGGCACCTTCCCAGATTGCAGATGGGGATATCATCCAGCTTTCCCGCCCGGATGAACGGTACCAATGGATTCCCATCTCCGCCGGTCGGATGTATCGGACGCAATTTGATACAACCCATCCGTTGTCCGCATTGGTTTCCATCGGTCATACCTATGGGTATTCGTGGGAAATCAATACGGCCGATCGTCCGGCGCTCTTCTTCCGTGCCTATAAAGATCTGTATTGGGAAGTCCGCCGTGTGCGCGACGGCCGCGTCTTGATGACAAGTATCACGATGGCCAACTATTGGGGCCAGGTGTCGGATGACACCATTTATACCTACAGCCCGCTGTATAGGGAGAATCCGTCCCAGCGCGTGGATCATTCCTTCCAATTGCCCGCCGGGGAGGAATATGAATTATTCTTCCGCAATGTAGGGGAAGAAATGACCCTGCGCGTGGTGTTATGATTAAAAAAAATATATCGCGCGCGATAATTTTATTTGAAAAAGTTTGCCGGATTCAAGAATAGTCCGTACATTTGTATCGTGAACGATATAAATAGATAAACATAAAAGATACAACATCATGGACAAGAACAAATCTATCGAAATCCTGCAGGCCTATGCAACCGGCCTCGCTGCTCAGTCTTACGGTCATCGTGTTCAAAGTAAAATCTTTGAGGATCAGGGCTTCATGAAACTTGCTGAGAAATATGCCAGTCATGCCGCAGAGGAAATGGGCTGGGTTGACAAGTTCAACGAGCGCATCCTTGACTTGGGAGCCATTCCACAGGTGGCAGCTACGCCTGCCCAGCCTGTTTTCACGGATCCCGTCGAATTCATCAAAGCCGATCTTGCTATCTCCCACAGGGAAGTGCCTGCTCTCATCGCACTGACTGCGACGCTGGACGATGATTTCAAGACCTATGATATCATGAAGGCCTATGCCCTCGATGAGGAGGACGATATGTTCTGGATGGAGCAGCAGCTCGACCTGATCGAGAAGATCGGTCTTCAGAACTGGCTTGTCAAACAGTTGTAATTTTCGGAGGATCCGGCAATGGCATCGATTTACGATTTCAAGGCGCTTCGCAACAATGGGGAAGAGCTTGACTTTGCGGACTACAAAGGCAAAGTGTTGATGATTGTCAATACCGCCAGTAAATGCGGTTTCACGCCGCAGTACAAGGGACTGGAGGCCCTTTATCAGAAGTACAAGGATCAGGGTCTGGTCATTTTCGGTTTCCCTTGCGACCAGTTCGCCCATCAGGAACCGGGTGATGATGCCGCTATCGCACAGTTCTGCGAGATCAATTTCGGTGTCACATTCCCGCTGATGAAGAAAATCGAGGTGAACGGTGACGGGGCGCATCCGATCTACAAGTATTTGAAAGGCGAAGCCAAAGGCGTGCTGGGCAGTGCCATCAAGTGGAACTTTACCAAATTCCTCATCAATCGCGACGGTACCCATATCCAGCGTTTTGCGCCGACCGCGACACCGGAGTCGCTCGACGAAAAGGTGGCTGCCCTGCTGGCCGAATAATACCGCTGCCGTATGTATGAGCAGTTGAAGCTGGAGAACCAGCTCTGCTTTCGATTCTATACCATCAGCCGGTTGATCACGCAGGCTTACCGCCCGCTGCTCAGCCGGCTTGGCGTGACCTATCCGCAGTATCTTGTGCTGCTGGTGCTCTGGGAAAAGGATGGACAGCCGGTCAATGATATCGCCAAGCATCTCTGTCTGGAGACCAATACGGTGACGCCCCTGCTCAAAAGGATGGAGCAGGAGGGACTCGTAACCAGGCACCAGGGCGAACGGGATTCCCGCCAGGTAATTGTCTGCCTGACTGAGAAAGGCCTGAAACTGGAAGAGTCCGCGCGGGACATTCCGGCGGAGATGGGTGCGAATTATGCATGCAGTGCCATTACGCGAGACAATGTCGGGGATTTGTTCCAAACCCTGGATTCCCTGACGGAAACCTTGAAACCAGAAAAACAATGAGACGTTTTGCAATTCTTTTATCGTTGATCTTCGTGTCGTTCGGGCTGTTCAGCTGTCGCGAAAACAAACCAGTTTCCGAACCGGATCCCCAGATCCAAACGGGGGACCTTTTGTTTGTCGGTATTCCGATGAATTACGGAGAAGATAGTATGGCACAGGCGATTGCTGATGCTACCTCAAGCGGAGATACGGTTAATTTCATCCACACTGCGATGTTGGAAGTCGATAGCCTCGGCACTGTTTGGGTCATCGATGCTACCATCGCCCATGGCGTGGACCGGCATCCATTGGACACATTGTTCGCCGATTTTACCCTGCATCGCGGTGGAACGGCCACTTTTGAAGTGATGCGGCTGGAAGATAACCGGGAAGCCCGCCGTTATGTCGAGCAGTCCCGGGCCCTGCTGGGTGAGGATTACGACCTGTATTTCCTCGCAGGCAATGGCCGGCATTATTGCACGGAACTGGTCTACGACCTGTATGTCCGGGAAGACGGTTCGCACGTGTTCGATTGCGTGCCGATGAATTTCAAGAATGCGGAAGGGGAGATGCCCGCCTACTGGACGCGTCTCTTCGCCCTGCTAGGCGAATCTGTCCCGCAAGGCCTGCCTGGCACCAATCCCCAGCAAATCCATGCCTCCCCGCAGCTCCGCCACGTGATGTACCTGCATCCATAGTCCGTCCTTATCAATCATTTCCAGGCAGTGCAACACAAAATATCCCCACGGAATCTCTGCCGCGACAGGATTGCCGAGGGCTGTTCAATCCTGTCGCGGCCGTGTTTTCGGTGAATCGTCTGTTTTTCCTGCCACGACAGGACTCCATCGCGTATGAGCGTCCTGTCGTGGCCATAATCGCGCGGCAGTTCTTTAGGTAAGTAGCTGATTCTCAGTGGATAGTTTATGTACGAGGCGCTCAATCCGCCGTCCAGGCGGCTTATTGCGCGGACAAAAGAGGCTGTATGTATTGATTATCAGCGACTTATGAAATCTCCTTCCGCGCGATGGTTGCAAAAGAACAACGAGAATCGATAGTCATATCTATGCGGCTACCTCCTGGTTTCTACGCTGGTCTCTAAACTGCCAACCCGGTTGGCGTTGATCCCCAAAATAGGACATTTTGGGGCTACTCTATACGAAAAATCCCCCTCAGACCATTCTGAGAGGGATTTTTGTGGAGCATAGGAGAATCGGACTCCTGACCTTTTGAATGCCATTCAAACGCTCTACCAACTGAGCTAATGCCCCAAAAGCGAATGCAAAGGTAGCTATTTTTTTTATTTCTACAAGTACTTCCTCTTTTTTTTCGTATTTTTGGAATATGGAAGAAGAACGTAATGTGGACCGTCTGGCCGGCTGGCTGCTTCGGCTGGGGGCTTTTGCCGCTGTGGCATGGCTCTGCTGGTATTTCCGCAGTGTGCTGGTCTATATCATCATAGCTTTTGTCGTATCGCTGATCGGACAGCCGCTGATGCGGCTGCTTCGCCGCATCCGGATCAGGGGCAAGTCGGCGCCGGACGGGCTGTTGGCCGTGATCAGCATCCTCTTGATTCTGGCGGGTTTTGCGCTCTTTATCACGCAGTTGGTTCCGATTGTGTCCGGGATTATCCGGGACGCCTCTGCGGTGAATGCATCGGAAATGCCTTATAACAACCTGATTGATCAATTCAATGATTGGCTGGTCGGCTTGTTCCCCTCGCTGGGTACGGACTTCGATGTGTTGACGGTTCTGCTCGAGAAATTGAAGGAGTTGGTGAATTTTTCTAATGTGTCGTCAGTCATCGGATCGGTCGCTTCAGTGGTTGCCAGCATTGCGGTCGGGTTGTTCTCGGTGGTGTTCATCTCCTTCTTTTTTATCAAGGATGAACAGCTGTTCGGAAAGATTATCTGTGCGCTTGTGCCCGACAAGATCGAAGGTTCCGTCAATTCGACGATCAGTGACATCACGCATCTGCTGTCCCGCTATTTCAGCGGGTTGATCATCGAGGTACTGGGGGTGATTCTGGTTGATTTCCTGGGCCTCTGGCTGATAGCGCGGATCGGAGCGGACTATGCGATCGGCATTGCCTTCATCGCTGGCATCTTGAATGTCATTCCGTATGTTGGACCCCTGCTGGGCGAGGTGATCGGTGTGATTCTCTGTGTCGTGCTCAAGTATGGAGTAGGTGTAGGCCTGGCCGTTCCGATCTGGGCATTCGCGTTGATCGTTCTGGCCATCATGCTGGCTGCGCAATTGATTGATAACTTTATCTATCAGCCGGTCATTTATTCTACGAGCATCAAGGCGACACCGCTGGAAATCTTCATTGTCCTGCTTATTGCCGGCCGCATCGGTGGCACTGTCGGTCTTCTGGTCGGTATTCCGGCCTACACCGTGATCCGTGTCATTGCAATCCGTTTCTTTTCGAATCGGAAGACCGTCCGCCGTCTGATTCCCGACATTGACAAAGAGAATACCGATGCGCTGATTTGACCTGTTTGCCCCGCCTTTGGGAAGACATGTTCTCTTTTTCTCACCTTCGCAGCTAACGCTGCTCGTCCCTCCCAAGCAAGCTTGGGCCCCTCCCGCTCATAGGGCCGCGGGCGGCCACGTTCGCCAAAGAGAACATGTCTTCCCAAAGGCGGGGCATCGAACCATCAGTAATGGATGGACGGTTATAAGTTCTGTAAGAGAAGATTGACGAGGCGCGGTTTGGCGTATTGGGACAGACTGGACTCAGGGATCCAGACATAGCCTTCGGGGAGGGTGGGTTTCTCGGTGCATTCCAACAGGTAGAAATCGGCCGTCAGGGTCTGGTGTGTCAGTTGGTGACGGACACCTTCTTTCAGCAGGCGCATACCGGGGAAACCGCGCAGTTCGCCTTCTTCTTGGTAAGGCTCCCAAAGGCCTTGCCAGATGTCTCCCGGGCCACGGCGCCGAATGGCCGTTTCGTCCGCACAGCGGATATAGATGTAATGATAATGTCGTTCCCGTACTTTGACCGGACTTTTACGGACGGGTAGCGATGTTGTACGACCGGTACGCAGCGCTACGCAGTCGGCAGCGAGCGGGCAGGTGAGGCAGGCTGGCGCTTGCGGGGTGCATTGCATGGCCCCGAAATCCATCATGGCCTGGTTGAAATCGCCCGGTTTGTCGGCCGGGAGCAGGGATTGGGCCAGCGCTGTGAATTCTTTTTTGGCTGCCGTCGAACCGACAGGTGTTTCGATGCCGAAATAGCGGCTGAGAACACGATACACGTTGCCGTCTACGACAGCGAGCGGGAGATCGAAGGCGATGGAGCCGATGGCGGCTGCCGTATAATCGCCGACGCCTTTCAAGGCGCGGATTGCTTCGAAAGTTGCAGGAAATGAACCGCGGGCGTCAATTTGACGGGCTGCAGCCAGCAGATTCCGACCACGGCTGTAATAGCCCAGACCTTCCCAGAGCCGCAGGACCTCGTCTTCACTGGCAGCTGCGAGGGAATGAACATCCGGGAAGCGCGCCATAAAACGCTCCCAATAGGCTTGCCCCTGAGCGATCCGGGTTTGCTGAAGGATAATCTCGCTCAGCCAGATTGCATAAGGATTCCGAGTCCGGCGCCACGGAAGGTCGCGACCGAACTCGGAATACCAATTGAGAATCGTCCGTGTGAACGGGTTTTCCACTATTTCACTTCAATGTGGCGGGATGCAGGGACTTGCTTGACTTCCTGCAACTTCGGCAGGGTGATATGCAGCACGCCATTGACTATCTCGGCCTGGATGCCGTCCAGGTTGATGTTCTCCGGGAGCGTGAAGCTCTGGTGGTACGAAGTGTAAGAGAATTCCCGACGGAGATAGGTGGTACCCTTTTCGTCTTTCTCTTCTTTCTTGTTCTTCTTCTCCAAGGCAATGACCAGTTCTTCGTCGTTGTCAACGCGGACGGAGAAGTCTTCCTTGTTCATACCCGGTGCGGCGATCTCGATCTGGAAATCCTTTTCGCTTTCCTTGATGTTGACGGCCGGCGATGCAAACTGACGGGCAGGCATCACAGTAAAATCGTCATCGAACAGGTTGCTGAAAATGCTCGGCAGCCAGGAATTTCTTCTTTCAACGGAATACATAATAGAATCCTCCATTTTATACGTTTGACTTAGTTTCTTATTATTGTCGGCCCCGTGGTTTCACGCGGTCGGCGATAAGAGAACTATCAAATTGCCGACCAGAGCCGAAAATCGTGACAAACTGTCATATTTTGGCAGGATTCTCCTTCAGGATGCTGCCTTTTCGCATCCAATGGCCGCTTCGGACGTAGAAAAGGTAGAGCAGACCACGGACGTTCAATTCGATGCACATGGCAATCCAGTAGCCCGTCAAACCGTATTTCGGCGTCAGGAAGAGGGCGAGTACGATGCGCACCAGCCACATGCTTCCGAAATTGAGCAGGGTAGGGACCAACGTGCTGCCGGCACCGGCGCAGACCCCAAAGCCGGCAATCGAAATGGCATACATGGCTTCGGCAAAGGCTTCAATCCTCAGGACACGGGCGCCCAATGCCACGACATCCGGATCGTTGCTCAGGATCCGCATCAACTGGGGCGCGAAGAAAAACATGAGGATGGCCAGCAGCGACATCATCGCGACAGCCATCCAGATGGAGGTCCATGCCAGGCGCTTGGCAACATCCTTGCGCCGCGCTCCCAAACTCTGACCGACCAACGTCGTGGCTGCTTCCTCCATGCCGTAGCCCGGCATGTAGCAGAAGCTCTCCGCCGTGATGGCAAAGGCGTTGGCCGCTATGGAAATGGGCCCCAGCGGGGCTACGATCACCGTACTCATCACATGGGCGCCGCGCATGACGATGTTCTGCAACCACATCGGTCCCGTGATGCCAAAGGCGGTCTTCAGCGTGGTCCGGCGGGGGATGAAAGAACCACGCTCATGGATGATTCTCAATTCCGGGGAACGGACGGAAACATACCATAATGCAAAGACAGTTGTAAGCAATTCGGCAAGCCCTGTGCCCCAGGCCGCGCCGACTACCCCAAGTCCGAGCCCATAGATAAAGACATAATTGAACAGCATGTCGAGGACGCACATGCAGATATAGGCAATGCTCGGTACTTTCATGTTGCCACTGGCCTGCAGCATGGCACTGGCTGCATAGCCCGTCATGGCGATGGGCAGGAAGGCGGAATAGATGCGGAAATAGGCAGAGGCATCAGGCCGGATGATCTCTGCGCCACCCAGCCAGCGTGGAAGGGGACCGCTGATCAAGATACCGGTCAGGCCTAATACCAGACTGAAAGCCAGCACTGTGAATAAGCCCTGGCGCATGGCCGAACGGGCCCGTGCGAAATCACCGGCACCACAGGCATGGGCTACCTGGACGGAGAAACCGGTAATCACTGCCATCGAGAAGCCGCTGAAGATCCAGGTGCTGGTTGAAATCAGGCCGATGGAGGCAGAAGGATTGGCGCCGAGCCGGCCGACCATGGCCGAGTCGATATACTGCATCAGCACCGAAGAAAGCTGGGCCAAGATGGCTGGTACAGCCAAGGCAAGGGTCAGCCGGAGTTGCTGCCCGCTCGAGAGCGGATCCCCATTGCGGAGCCGTGCCAAAAGGATATCCTTGCGTCCCATAAGAGGCGCAAAGATACAAGAAATTCAGGAAAACCAGTTAATTGTGGATAGAACCGTTTCGGTAGGCTTCCAACAGCTGGTAAAGATCGTCGATCTGCTCTTTGATCTCGGCGCCCTGGTCGGTGTCGCGGACATACCGCCGACTCTCTTCGAACTCGAGGACCTTGGTTTCCGACAAGATGTCGAGACCGAACTTGACGGCTTTCTCACGGGTCGTGAAAGGAGCGTGCTGGACTAATTTGAGACTTTGGGAATTGTAGATCAACGTGTAACCCGCAATACCGGTTTCCGGCTGATAGGCCTTGGAATAGCCGCCGTCGATGACCAGCAGCTTGCCGTCGGCCTTGATGGGGCTTTCGCCCTTAATGGTCTTGACTGGAATGTGCCCGTTGATGATGTGGGCGTGTTTCATTTCAGTCACGCCGAATTCCCGCAGGATCATTTCGCAGATGTCCGCCCGGTTCTTCAGTTCCTTGTAAGCCCCGTTTTTTTCCTTATGCGCCTCCTTGTCGGCGATGAAATAGCGTTCGAAGGTAGCCATCTTGTCTTTGTCGAAAGTCGGCGCGATGGGACCGCACCAGAGATACCAGATGAAATCCTGGCCGGCCTGGCGGCGTGGCGTCTCTTCCCGGGTATAATAGGCATTGCGTACCATCTGGTCCACTTTGTCGAAGAGTTTCTTGCCGCTGTAGGGCTTGCCCTGGATAATCATTTCCTTGAAGGTCCCGTCTGGGTTCATGGGCACGGAACCGTGGAACAACAGGTTGCTGTTGCGGACCAGATAGAGGGAGCCGTGGTCGAGGAAGCAGCGGATGTGGCGGCGGAGTTTCTCACTGGTCTCGAAACTGCGCGTAACCCCTTCGAGAATCTCCTGCTCAGCCGGCGTGAAGGCATAGGGGTCATCTGGATTGATGGTAGGGAAGTTGGTGTCCTTCAAGGGGTAGTCTTTCCCGTCCAGATGGATGGTTCCTTTCTTGAAATCGATCAGGTGGAGTACATTGCGGTCGTCCATGCCGAATTCAGGGTTGCGGTCGATTACAAGCTTCTCTTGTTTGAACTGGATGACAGCGATGGCTTTGTGCAGTTTGGCAATCAGGGCCAGCTGCGACTCGGGCAGCTCTTCATATTCGTTTTTCTTCGGCCGGAAAAGTGTGCAAGGGTCATCTGCGTAGGTCTCCATGGCAAAGGTGGTCAGAGGCAGCAGATTGATGCCGTACCCGTCTTCCAGGGTCGAGAGGTTGGCATAACGGAAGCACATACGGAGCACATTGGCGACACAGGCACGGCTGCCGGCAGCAGCGCCCATCCAAACGATATCGTGGTTGCCCCACTGGATGTCGTAGTTGTGGTAATTGCACAGCGTCTCCATGATCAGGTGGGCACCCGGTCCGCGGTCATAGATGTCGCCGAGGATATGCAGCGAGTCGATGACCAGGGTATGGATGACGTTGCAGATCGTAGCGATGAAGTGGTCCGCCCGGCCCGTCGCGATGATCGTGTCGACGATCGCCATCATATAGCGACGCTTGTTCTGGTTATCCTCAATCCATTCGTGGAGCAGTTCTTCAATGATATAGGAATACTCCTTGGGGAGGGATTTGCGCACTTTCGAGCGCGTGTATTTGGACGAGCAGACGGCCATGACCTGGATGATGCGCATCAACATCACACGGTACCATTCCTGCATCTTCACGCGGGTGCGGAGCGTGCTGCGTACAGCCCGGATCTTGTCTTCCGGATAATAGATGAGGGTGCAGAGTTCGCGGATCTCCGTCTCGGTGAGCGTAGCGCCGAAAATCATCTCGACTTTTTGCCGGATGACACCGGAGCCGTTGCGCAATACGTGTTCGAAAGCTTCGTTCTCGCCGTGCAGGTCTGTGATGAAGTGTTCGGTGCCTTTGGGCAGATTGAGGATGGCTTCCAGATTGATGATTTCCGTGCAGGCGGTCTGTTCCGTGGGGAAACTCTTGGCCAGCAGTTTCAGATACTTCAGGTCGCGTTTCATAGTGTTAAGTGGTCGTTTTCAGGCTTTCTTGGTTTTGTGCAGGTTCCACCGGCCATAGACTTCGCTTACGTTCGAAGCGGTGACAAACCCCTCATACTTGTGTTCCTTCATGAAAGTGAAGAGGTCGGAGTACTCATGTTTGGTCAGAAGGGCGACGACTTCGATCCGTTCGTCTCCCGTGAAGCCGCCTTCCAGATGATAAAGGCTGCAGCCCCGCTGCAGTTCATGGGTAATGAATTCCCGGATGGCTTCGTGGTCCTTGCTGATGATGCAGACCTTTTTCTTCCTGTTCAGGGCATCGGTGAAGTAGTCCACGACCACGCCGTTGATCCAGGTGCCGATCAGGCCGATGACAACCATCCGGAACGGATTGATGGCGAAGGCCGAACAGCAGATCATCGCACCGGCGATCGTGACGGACATGCCTATGTCGAAGTGGAGGTATTTGTTGACGATCTTGGCCAGGATGTCCAGGCCACCCGTGGAGGCGTTGATCTGGAACAGGATCGATTGGGAAATGCTCAGCAGGAGCACGAAACAGAGCAGGTCGAACCAGGGATCGTTCATCACGGAAGTGGCACCGGCTTCCATCAGACTCTCATAGGGCATCACTTTTTCCCAAAAGTCGAGCAGCGGACCCAGGATCAAGGCCGTATAAACGGTCTTGGCGCCGAACTCGGCGCCGATCAGGAGCCAGGCCAGCAGCAGGAGGACCGCATTGATCACAGTGACGATGATGGATACCTTGATCTTACCGCCGAAGATTTCTGCCAGGACGATGGAGAGACCTGAGATACTGCCGATAATCAGTTTGCTCGGCATCAGGAAATAATAGACGGCTGCGGCGCCGACGGCCATACCCAGGGTCATGATGATCAGTTCTTTCCAGAACTTCCAGGTTACAACTGGATGAAGAAGCTCTTTCAACGGTTTCATCGCAAAGTTTATTTATCTATCAAAGACATTGCTGTCCACTAAAAGTTGTGGACGTAGTTAAAAGTTAATAATCAAACAACGTGGGTTCATAGAACCCATCAAGTTCTTTGTCAATATTGAGGTTAGATTTGTTGAAGAGGTCTTCAAGAGGCGTCGTGTCTGTAAG
>JAFWOY010000022.1 GCA_017509755.1 Bacteroidales bacterium | reverse complement strand
TGATCCAGGGCCAGGGCGTTGCGGGGTCGGTAATGACATACTCCCGGCGCTGGTCATCGAAATGACCGTATTGCTTTGGGATGGTTTGCAATGCTTTATGTGCTAAAGTCAAAGGATTTGTCCATCGCGGATCTCGACGGTGCGGTCGCTCATGGCGGCCAGATCCTTGTCGTGGGTGACGATGACGATGGTGATGCCGAAACGGTCGCGCAGGTCGAAGAAAAGCTGATGCACTTCAGCTTTGGTCTTGCTGTCCAGATTGCCGGAGGGTTCGTCGGCAAAAAGGACCTTGGGATTGTTGACCAGTGCGCGGGCAATGGCTACGCGCTGCTGCTCGCCGCCGCTGAGCTGGGAAGGCTTGTGAGTGAAGCGTTCACCCAGGCCGAGCAGCGTCAGCAGTTCTTCGGCCTTTTTGCGGGCGTCGGTACGCGGCGTCCGGGCGATCAGCGCCGGAATCATCACGTTCTCCACGGCCGTGAATTCGGGCAGCAGGTGATGGAACTGGAACACGAAGCCGATCTTCCGGTTGCGGAAGGCGGCAAGCGCTTTGTCGGACAAGGTGAAAATATCGGTCCCGTCTATCAGGACCTGCCCCTGGTCGGGACGGGACAGCGAACCGAGGATCTGGAGCAAGGTACTTTTTCCTGCGCCGGAAGCGCCCACGATGCTCACGACTTCGGCAGGGGCGGCCGAAAAACAAACATCCTTCAGGACCCGGAGGGTCCCGAAGGATTTGTCGATGTGGGAAGCCTGAATCATCAGGAAGGAGATTAGTCCTCTTCCTGCTGCTCTGCCTCGTAAGCCTTGAGCAGCTTGTCCTGGACGTCGGCCGGCACCTGCTGGTATTCGATGAATTCCTGGGTGAAGGTGGCGCGACCGGAGGTCAGGGAGCTCAGGGTCGTGGAATACTTGTAGAGTTCTGCGAGCGGAACGCGGGCACGAAGGATCTGGAAGCCCTTCTCGGAGTTCATGCCCTCGATCATGCCGCGGCGGTTCTGGATGTCACTCATCACGTCGCCCATGCAGTCGGCGGGGACCATCACTTCCACCATGTAGATCGGCTCGAGGATCTTCGGCGCGGCATTCTTGAAGGCCTCGCGGAAGGCGTTGCGGCCGGCGATGATGAAGGCGATTTCCTTGGAGTCCACCGGGTGCATCTTGCCGTCATAGACGAAGACGCGGATGTCGCGGGCATAAGAACCGGTCAGCGGGCCCTCTTCCAGACGCTGCGTGATACCTTTCTTGATGGCGGGCATGAAGCTGGCGTCGATGGCACCACCGACCACGCAGTTCACGAATTCCCATTTACCGCCCCAAGGCAGTTCGAATTCTTCCCGGCCCTTGATGTTGAGCTGGGTCTCTTTGCCGTCAATCTTGAACTTCGCGGTAGTATCCACACCTTCGACGATCGGCTCGACCACGAGGTGCACCTCACCGAACTGACCGGCGCCACCGGACTGTTTCTTGTGACGGTACATGGCGTTGGCGACCTTGGTGATGGTCTCACGGTACGGGATCTTCGGCGCGAGGAACTCGACGTCGATCTTGTAGTTGTTGTTGAGGTTCCACTTGAGGATGTTGATCTGCTGCTCGCCCATACCGTTGATGATGGTCTGCTTCAGTTCGCGGGAATACTCGACGCGGAGGGTCGGGTCTTCAGCGCTGGCACGGTTGAGGGCTTCGCCCAGCTTCTCTTCGTCCTTCTCGTCCACGGCCTTGATGGCGCAGCGGTACTTGAACGGCGGGAAGGTGATGGGATCGACCACTTTGTCGTAACCCGGGGCGTTGAGCGTCTGGTTCGTCTTGACGGACTTCAGCTTCACGGTGCAACCCATGTCGCCGGCCACCAGCTCGGTGACGCGCTCCTTCTTCTTGCCGGCCACGGCGTAGAGCGTGGTGATGCGCTCCTTCGTCTCGCTGCCCATGTTGATCACATCCTGACCTTCCGCGATCTTGCCCGACATCACCTTGAAATAGGTAACATCGCCCAGATGCTGCTCGAGGGCCGTCTTGTAAACGAAGAGCGAGGTCTGGCCCTTGACATCCATCTCGGGAGCCGGGCAGAACTCGGTGATGAATTCCATGAGGCGGCGGACACCCATGTCTTTCTTCGCGCAGAGGCAGAACACAGGATAGGTTTCACCCTTGTCGAATCCGACGCGGAGGCCCTGGTGCATCTCTTCCTCATTGAGTTCACCTTCGTCGAAGAACTTCATCATCAGCTCCTCGTCGCCTTCGGCTGCTTTTTCCATCAGCTCGGCGCGCATATCCTCGGCCTTGCCCTTGAGGTCGCCCGGGATCTCGCACTCTTCGAAGTTGCCGTTATCGTCCTTGAACTTGTACATCTTCATCTTGAGCACGTCCACGATGCTGTCGAAGTTCACGCCGGCGTTGACCGGGAACTGGATCACCACCGGTTTGCCGCCGAAGGCCTGGTGCAGGCTGTCGAGGGTGTTGTCCCAGTTGGATTTCTCAGTATCGAGCTGGTTGACGGCGATGATCACCGGTTTCTTGTACTGCTCGGCGTAGCGGCCGTGGATCTCGGTGCCGACTTCGACGCCCTGTCCGGCGTTGACCAGCATCACAGCCGACTCGCAGACGTTGAGGCCCAGAATGACACCTTCGACGAAGTCGTCGGCGCCCGGAGCGTCGATCACATTGATCTTGTGGTCTTTGTACTCTGCATAGAGCGGCGTGGAATAGATGGAACGCTGGAAGATCTGTTCGACTTCGGCGTTGTCAGAAACGGTGTTCTTGCCTTCAACGGTACCGCGGCGGTCAATCACCTTGCCCTCGAAAAGCATCGCTTCGGAAAGGGTGGTCTTGCCCGACCGCGTGCCGCCAAGCAGGACGACGTTGCGGATTTGTTCAGTGGTGTAGTTCTTCATGAGATATAAACGTTTATATTATTTTGTTTCTTCGTACGAATAGCCCGCAAATTTAGACATTCTTTTTCATTAAAACAATAACGTGGCGGTTTCATTTCCAAGCAGATTGAAGCTGCGCCGATGGTAAGGCGTGATCCCGTACTGACGGATTGCCTGACGATGCTCTTCCGTGGGGTAAGCCATGTTGCGGTCCCAGCCGTATTGCGGGAATTCCCGGGCAAGGGTCCGCATATAGGCGTCGCGGTGGGTCTTGGCCAGGACGCTGGCGGCGGCGATGGCCTGCACAGTGGCGTCGCCCTTGACAACGGTGTGGGCGGGCGCGCCGGGCCATGTGGAAAAACGGTTGCCGTCCACAAGGACGAGGTCGGGCTTCAACGACAGTTTGTCGAGCGACCGTTTCATGCCTTCGATCGAAGCGTTCAGGATATTGATCCGGTCGATTTCTTCTGCATCCACGGCCGTAACGGCCCAGGCCAGCGCTTCCCGTTCGATGACAGGCCGGAGTTCATCACGCTGGGCTTCGGTCAACTGTTTCGAGTCGTTCAGCAGCGGATGATTGAACCCTTCGGGCAGGATGACGGCCGCGGCGAAGACGGGGCCGGCGAGGCAGCCGCGACCCGCCTCGTCGCAGCCGGCGACGAGGGTGCGGCTGCCGGCGAGCAACGCCTTGGTTTCAGTCATACAGCGGCCGAAATCGGGTTCGACCTCCAGCAGGGAATAGACGTCGGCGATCCCGGCTTTCTTCCACACGGACGCAGGAAGCCGATTCTGTCCGCAGACGACGACCGGTTTCTTTTTGTATTTCTTACTGAGCGCGAGAATCCCGCTGATGAGTTTCCCGTCGAGGCTCTGGGCATCAAAACGGCCTTCGCCGGTGAGGATGGCATCCGCTTGGGCGATCTTCTGTTCCAGGCCGGTCATTTCGCCGAAGAGTTGCCAGCCGGGCACAAGCTCGGCCCCGAGCTTGTGGAGGGCGGCGCCTACGCCGCCCGCTGCGCCGCCGCCCGGCAGGGCGGTGTCGAGCCCGGCCTCCGCCGCAAAGCGTTCCATCCGCCGCTCCAACCGCTCCAGCATCGGCGCATCAGCCCCTTTCTGCGGGCCATAGACCATGGTCGCCCCATTGGGCCCCAACAAAGGGTTATCCACATCACAGGCGACGGTGATCTGTACGCGCTCGCTGTCACATTGAATGAGTGCAGACCTGGTGGAGCGGCTGGTTCTTTCGAGCCCGAGCGCATCGAACAACCCTTCGCCCCCGTCGTTGGTGGCACTGCCGCCGATGCCGACGACGATGCGGCGGCAGCCGCGCCGGATTGCGGCCGCCAGCAAGACCCCCAACCCGTAAGTCGTCGTCTTCTCCGGATTGCGCTCTTCCGGCCGGAGCATGGCCAGGCCGCAGACCTTCGCCATCTCGATGAAAGCCTGCCGGTTGCCGTCGAACAAAAGCAGCGGCGCCTGGATCGGCCGCATCAACGCATCGAAAGTATCGACAAGCACCCGGTGACAGCTGCCGGCCAGGGCCGTCTCGACAACTTCCATCGACCCATCCCCGCCGTCCGCCATCGGCAATTTGACAATCTGCGCATCCGCCCCGCCGACCAGATGCCGCCGGACGGCGACTTCCAGAGCATCTGCAACGCCGGCTGCACCCACAGAACCCTTGAATTTATCGGGAACTATCAGAATATTCCGTATCTTTGTCATAAAACGACGCTATCTTCACAAAAATACGAAATAATCCATGAATCCCTACGAAATCAAGGGGCCCTATAACCCGAATCCCCCGAAAACCCAGCCGAAGAAACGCCCGCTCGAACTCGGCATGGAACAACTCCTTGACGTCGGCCACATCATTGCCGTCGCTTCAGGCAAAGGTGGTGTCGGCAAATCCACCGTCGCCGTCAACCTGGCCATCACGCTCGCCCGGCTCGGCTACAAAGTCGGCCTGGCTGATGCCGATGTGTACGGTCCTTCCGTCCCGAAGATGACCGGTACCGAGAAAGACATCCCCGAAGTGGAAGTCTATGACGAGATGGGCAATCCGCTCCCGATCGACGCCGAGATCGACGACTCCTGCAAGGAGATCATCGTCCCGATCGAGAAATACGGCGTCAAATGGATGAGCATCGGCTATTTCGCCCGGCCGGAACAGGCTCTCATCTGGCGCGGCCCGATGGCTTGCAACGCCCTCAAACAGATGCTCCTGCAGGTCAAGTGGGGCAAACTCGACTACCTCCTGATCGACCTGCCGCCAGGAACCGGCGACATCCACATCTCGCTGGTACACGACATTCCGCTCAGCGGCGCCATCATCGTCACCACCCCGCAGGCCGTCGCCCTCGCCGATGTCGAGAAGAGCGTCAACATGTTCCGCAACCCGCAAGTGGACAAACCGATCCTGGGCATCGTCGAAAATATGTCGTGGTTTACTCCTGCCGAGCTGCCTGAAAACCGCTACTACATCTTCGGCCGTGACGGCGGGCAGGATATGGCCGACAAATACGGCATTCCGCTCCTGGGCCAGATTCCGCTCGTACAAAGTGTCCGCGAAGGCGGCGACGACGGTACTCCCGCGGCCCTTTCCGACGGTCCCGTTTTCGACGCCCTCCGTGCGGCTGCCGAGGCCATTCTCGCCGCTGGAAAATAACCAACTGACATACAGTTATTTACGCAATATCGCCCCCTCTGGTCAGGAGGGGGCGATATTATGTAGTATCCTAATTATCAGGATTTTTATCTCCAGCGCCTATTTTTCGGGTGCGACAGAACGCAGGAAGAGCTCGTCCATCTGGACATCGTCGATGCGCGAAGGGGCGTCGAGCATGACATCGCGACCCATGTTGTTCTTCGGGAAAGCGATGTAGTCGCGGATGGTCTCCTGGCCGCCGAAGAGCGCGCAGACACGGTCGAAACCGAAAGCGAGGCCCCCGTGCGGCGGAGCACCGAACTTGAAGGCATTGATGATGAAACCGAACTTGTAGTCCGCATCTTCTTTCGAGATGCCGAGCACCTCGAACATCCGCTGCTGGACATCGGCTTCGTGGATACGGATCGATCCGCCGCCAAGTTCCACGCCGTTGAGCACGAAATCGTAAGCGTTGGCGCAGACACGTTCCAGATCTTCCTTCTTATTGCTGTAGAACCAGTCCAGATGTTCCGGTTTCGGCGCCGTGAACGGATGGTGCATCGCATAGAAACGCTGCGTCTCGTCATCCCATTCGAGCAGCGGGAAATCGACCACCCAAAGCGGTGCGTATTCGTGCGGATTGCGCAGGCCGAGGCGGTTGCCCATCTCGATGCGGAGCACACCCAGCATCGTCTGCGCCTTGCGTTTCTCGCCGCAAAGCACCAGCACGAGGTCGCCTTTCTGCGCCTCAACGGCAGCGGCAACCGCCTGGAGTTCCTCCGGCGTATAGAACTTGTCGACCGACGACTTGATGGAGCCGTCTTCGTTCATCTTGATATAGACCAGCCCTTTGGCACCGACCTGCGGCCGCTTCACCCACTCGGTGAGTTCATCGGTCTGCTTACGGGTGTACCCGGCGGCTCCCGGCACGGCAATCGCACCCACATAGGGGACGCTGTCGAAGACGCTGAAGCCATGGCCTTGAACCAGCGGGGTAATCTCATGGAGTTTCATGCCGAAACGGATGTCCGGTTTGTCACTGCCGTAGTTGTCCATGGCATCGTACCAGCTCATGCGCGGGATCTTCGGGGCGATGGTCACATCGATTACTTCCTTGAACAGGTGGCGCATCATGCCTTCGAACACGTCGAGTACGTCTTCCTGTTCCACGAAACTCATCTCGCAGTCGATCTGCGTGAATTCCGGCTGACGGTCGGCGCGCAGGTCTTCGTCGCGGAAGCAACGCACGATCTGGAAATACCGGTCATAGCCGGCCACCATCAGCAGCTGCTTGAAGGTCTGCGGGCTCTGCGGCAGGGCATAGAACTCGCCCGGGTTCATGCGGCTGGGCACCACGAAATCGCGGGCCCCTTCCGGCGTCGATTTGATGAGGAACGGCGTCTCAATCTCCAGGAAGCCCTTGTTGTCCAGATAATTGCGCACCTCATGCGCCATGCGGTGACGGAGCATCAATGCGCGCTTCAGCGGCCCGCGCCGAAGGTCGAGATACCGGTACTTGGCCCGGATGTCTTCGCCGCCATCCGATTCGTCTTCGATGGTGAAAGGCGGGGTCTGCGACGCATTCAGCACTTTCAGGTCGGTCAGGCGGATCTCGATGTCACCGGTCGGGAGCTTGGCATTCTTGCTCTGCCGCTCTTCGACGACACCCGTCGCCTGAATCACGAACTCACGGCCCAGGCGAGCAGCGGTTTCGCTGACCGCCGGCGCCGTCGTTTCATCCACGCGCAGCTGGGTGATGCCGTAGCGGTCGCGGATATCGACGAAACTCATGCCGCCCATCCGGCGACTTTTCTGTACCCAGCCCGCCAGGGTCACGGTCTGACCGACATGGCTGATTCTCAATTCTCCACAAGTATGTGTGCGATACATGACTCTTATTTGTTATAATACCTGATCGATTGCATCATCCGGTTGCCGCGCGCCAGCTCAGCTGCCCAGAAGAAATAGCCATTGGCCGAGAGATGGATACCGTCGGTCGTACAATCATCCCGCAGGTTGCCCTTCTCGTCGGAGAGGAGCGATGCGATGTCGATGTAGAAATAGCCGTACCGACCGGATCCGGCAGCCAGGAGCTTGTTGATCTCGGAAGCGCGGTCATTGAAACCTTCATAGTACTTGGTCTTCGGGTTGAGCGGAAGCATGCTCTGCACATACAGCTCGGTCTGGGGAAGCTGCTCCCGGATGGTCTTGATCAGGCGCTCAAAACGGTCGAAAGCGGCCAGCGGCGTCAGTTCCGGTTCATTGATCAAGTCGTTGGTTCCGGTGATCAGGAAGATCTTGTCGGGCTTGTCGCCCACGAGTTCATCGACACGCTGGCACACACCGTCAATCACGTCCCCGCTGATGCCGCGGTTGATGACATAGCCCATCGGGAAGAGTTCCGTCCAGAGCGCATTGTTGTTGAGGCTGTTGCCCAGCATGACGATCTTGTGCTCGGTCTCGGGCAGCGAACGGAAGATCGACACGCGGTGCCTGTAATAATCCGACACTTCAAGCGGATATTCCCGGTCGTTCGCCTTGTTGAGATGCGGCTTGCCGATCTGAGATTCAATAGCCTGGGCGAGAGCCTCGTAGCCAGCTCCGTTGAGGAGCTTGCCCTCATCCCAGGAATAGGTTCCTTCCTGGATACCTTTGCTGAGGACCGCATTGATGTCGATGACCTCGAAGCCGCCTTTTTCCGCCAGGTTGGCTACCTGTGCATTGACAGCCTCACATGCGTGCGCCTGCTCTTCCGTCAAGGCCGGCGTGCACACTATATTGAGCCAGTAACCTTCGGTCTTGGGCGAAGCCTTTTTGATCTGCTTGAAAATCTGTCCGATGTTGGCGACAATCTCCGCTTCGGGCGTACCGTGGAGAATGTCGTTCCAGCCCGCGCTGACGAAAATCTTGGCAGGCTTGCCGGCCGCGATCCGGTCGATGCGATAGAGCACATGCTCCGTGGCGTCGTACGTGATGCCACGGTTCTTGAGGGTGGTGTCTGCGAAGAATTCATTCCAGAGTCCCCGGTCGATGTAGTCATCGCCGACCATGACGATATTCTTCGGGAAGACAGGCATCTCAGCGTACATGCCATTCTTCTCCTCAAAATAAGTGGGATTGGTAAACCACGCCGGTTTCGTGACGGGGTGCTGCTGTTTCGTGCACCCGGAGCAGCAAGCAACCAGGACGGCCGCTGTTGCTGCGATGAAAAGGATTCGTTTCATTATTTTACATGTATATTATACGTTGAAAAGGAAGTGCATGATGTCGCCATCCTGCACTACATACTCTTTGCCTTCGCTGGCCAGCTTGCCGGCAGCACGGCAGGCCGCTTCACTGCGGAGCGTGACGAAATCGTCGTATTTGATGACCTCGGCCCGGATAAAGCCCTTCTCGAAGTCCGTATGGATGACGCCCGCCGCCTGCGGAGCCTTGTCGCCCTTGTGGATTGTCCAGGCCCGGCATTCGTCGGCACCGGCCGTGAAGAAAGTCTGCAGGTTGAGCAGGGCATACGCCGACTGGATCAACCGCACCACACCGGACTCTTCGAGACCGATCTCTCCCAGGAACATGGCGCGCTCCTCGGGATCCTCCAACTCTGCTATCTCCGACTCGATCTTGGCCGAAATCACGAGCAACTGCGCATTCTCGCCCGCCACCGCTGCACGCACCGCCTCTACATAGGCGTTTCCGGTGGCCGCGGAATCCTCGTCCACATTGCAGACATACAGCACCGGCTTGTTGGTCAGCAGGCAGAATTCCCGGGCGATGCGGCGTTCCTCCGCATTGTCGAGCTCCACTTCGCGTGCATTGCGGCCCTGTTCGAGCACCGACTTGTAGCGAAGCAACACGTCCACCGCTTTTTTGGCCTGCTTGTCGCCACCCGTCTGGGCCTGTTTCTGCAGCTTGGAGAGCCGGTTGTCCACGGTTTCCAAGTCCTTGATCTGCAGTTCGACATCGATGATTTCCTTGTCGCGCACCGGATCGACGCTGCCGTCCACATGGGTGACGTTCGGATCGTCGAAGCAGCGGAGCACATGGAGGATGGCATCGGTTTCCCGGATATTGGCCAGGAACTGGTTGCCCAGGCCTTCACCCCGGCTCGCTCCCTTCACAAGGCCCGCGATATCCACGATTTCCACCGTGGCGGGGATGGTCCGTTTCGGATGGCAGATGTCCGTCAGCACGTTCAGGCGCTTGTCCGGCACGGTGGTCGAACCGACGTTCGGCTCAATGGTGCAGAACGGGAAATTCGCCGCCTGCGCCTTCGAGGAGCTGATGCAGTTGAACAAGGTTGATTTCCCGACATTCGGCAAACCTACGATTCCGCATTTCAAAGCCATTTTTTCCTTTTTAATTTATAACCCGCAAAGATAGCAAATAATTGATTTTTTTACTATCTTTGGCTTTATGAAAAAGATCTTCACCTCCTTTGCTGTCCTGCTTTGCTGCCTGGGCGTCGCCGCTGCACAGGACGAAAACTGTTTTTCCGTCATCGCCGGCCGCGCCGCGACCGTGGACGGTTCCGTCCTGATGGCCCACAACGAAGACGACCATGGCGAGCAGATGCTCAACATCTACGTCGTCCCCGCCACCGACAAGAGCCTCCGTTACATCTGGTGCGAATTTCCCGGCATGGAAGTGTCCGACGTCTATATGAACCAATTTGGCGTCTCGGTAGCTTCGAACGGATGTCCGTCCCGCGAAGACAAGGGAGTCCTAACCGGCAACGGCGTACTCTATGAGATCCGCCAGTCCGTGGCCCGCTATGCCCGTACGGCCCGCGAAGCCGTGGTAATCATCGGCACGATGGTCGAGACCTTCGGTTACAAGGGCAGCGGCCGCTCCTACATCGTGGCCGATCCCTCGGAAGGCTGGGTGGTTTCTGTCGTCAAAGGCAAGCATTGGGTCGCCCAGCGCGTTCCCGACGACAAGGTGATGACCATTCCGAACTATTACGTCATCGGTGAGATCAACCTGGATGACGAAGAGAATTTTGCCGGAAGCGACGACATCGTGGATTACGCCATCTCCCGCGGCTGGTACGATCCGGCCAAGGACGGGGCCTTCTCCTTTGCCAAAGCCTATTCCTCCGAAAAATCATTGGCTTCCATCAACAACCAGGCACGCCACCATCAGGCCTGGGACTACTTCTTCGGTATGGACCGCCCCGGCGAATTCGCTTCCATCCCGCGCAAGAAAGTCTCGCTCCGCGACATGATGAACGTCCTCTCGATCCACAATGTCCCCGATGCCGAAGGCCATCTGGTCAACTGCATCTGCAACGAGAACACCGTCCTTGCCTCCATCTTCCAGCTTCGCCCGTGGTCCGACTTCGATGCCGGTTGTGTGATGTGGAATGCGATGGGCCACCCCTGCTGCCAGGTCTTTGTCCCCTGGTATGCCGGCATCACGGAAGCACCGGCCGGCCTGGGCCGCTTCAAGACCTGGAAGGAAGCTGAAAAGAAGCACATGACCGACGCCAAGGACAAACGCAAGAACTACCCGGATCATTTCTATTGGAAATACTTTGAAGGCTGGGACATCACCCATGACCCGTCTGTCGAGCAGCGCGAGGTTTTCCGTGCCCGCAAGGACTTCGAGAACCAGAAGACAAAAGACTACAACGCCTTCATCCGGAAATTCTATTAACCTGCAACACTCCTCATCCCCATCCGAATCTTCATCCTCTCCCGTATTAATAGAATATGCCCCAAGCAAAAAGCGTGTTTACCTCGGTACTGGTCCAAAAGCCATAATCGTCATAAGGATCCGCAAAAGGATCATCATAACCCGCTGAAACAAAATATGTTCCTAAAGAACGGATACCGCCGGAAACTGGAAGAGATGCAGCAAAATCCATATTTTGAGGATCTGTCTCGTGAATCTCTTGTGCCTCTTCAGTTATTTCACAAAACTCACGGATAAACAGATCCCACTGTCCTATGGAGCCGAGGAACAAGCCGCTGGTGCCGGCCGGAGCCGCCAAGGGGTAGTTCATCGCGGCTTTTGCTGCGAATGATTTCAGTACACTTTGTTCATTATAAGTCCCATCCTCGTGCGGAAGACTCCGTAAATGTTTATGGGTAGATACAGCTGGCACCTACGGCCAGGAGGTTGACGGGGGCAGCCTGCTTTGCCTGGCCTGTAACGGAAGCGAACATAAGGTCACTGGCCTTGTAGTTGGCGTCATCTGTCTGGTCATCCAGCACACTGAAGGAAGTTCCTGCCGTCGCAGGATAGCAGGCTGCGATGTCAATCCGGACCTTGATGGATTCTCCACGGGTGAAAGAGCCTTCATTCAGGTTCTGGGAGGCCTTGGTTTCGACGGCCTGGACCGTACGGTAGGCTAAGGCAACGGGAACGCGTTCTTCGGTCGGTTTCTGCAGTTCATTGCAAGCCGTCAGGACAAGAGCGGCCAGTGTCACGTAGTAAATGATCTTCTTCATTTTCATACAGGCTTACGCGTTAAAAGACAACCGCATCATTCGTGGTTTCACCTTCTTTCCAGCCATTGATGGTATAGGTACTGGAAACTTCGCCACTTGCACTGAGCACAACTCCCATATTCAGGCATATTCTTCAATTGCAGGAGTGTAATAGGGTTTTTTCATAATAATTACCGCAAAAAAACGATAATCTATGAAAAATTGTACCCCTACTGCTGATTAACGAAGGCGCTTGATGTAAGTAGAGAGCGTGATGACGTGGTCCGCCTTGGCGGCATAGTAGCCCGTTTTGGGCGTCCGCTCCAACCCTTCGAGGATAGCTGTCAGCGGCGTAGAAGCCAACTGATCGTTGAAAGAGCGGATCAGATCGAGCTGATAGGTATTGACGGCATCCCAAAGCCCCTGGAGCGCCGGGATTTTCTCCATCTCGTCGCGGTTCCATTGATTGTGAGTAGCCAGGTACTCGACACCCTGTGCGATCTGGGACGGCGAAAAAGCGGCGCGCTGCGGAACGGACGGCTCTTCGGCTGAAACCGTTTCGGCTTCGGCTTCGGTTTCGGTTTCGGTTCCGGTTCCGGCCTCGGCGTCCATCTGAGTCCCGGTCGCTGCCTCAGGTTCAAGAGCCGCCGAATCTGTCCGGGACATCATTTCTTCCGGCAACGGCATGGAAAAAGAAAGCATGACGGGTACAGGCGGTTGTTTCTGATGCCGGTCACCCGAACGGAGACCCAGCACAAAACCCACCATGATCGCACATCCCAGCGCCAGGGCACCGAGCACGATCCTCCCGAATCCGGGCTCTTTCCATCTGTTTTTATCCAGATCCATGTCGGGATGACACGACTCGAACGTGCGACTCCTTGGTCCCAAACCAAGTGCGCTACCAACTGCGCCACATCCCGTGAATCACAAAGGTATGAAAAAAATTTGGCATATTTCAGAAAACCCTCTATCTTTGCATTCCCTGTCGCCATGAAGATGGTCCCCCATCGATGGCAACAAGCGGCACCAGCCGCTAGCGAAGGCCAAGCCGGGTCAGCCCGTGCGACAGCTGGCCGGAGCGAGGGGTCTGGGGCAAAACCCAGCAGAACAATCCCCAAAGCGGCACCAGCCGCTAGCGAAGGCCAAGCCGGGTCAGCCCGTGCGACAGCTGGCCGGAGCGAGGGGTCTGGGGCCTTGGCCCCAGTAAACGTAAACAAGGTGAGGTGGGTGAGTGGCTTAAACCACCAGTTTGCTAAACTGACGTACGGGCAACCGTACCGGGGGTTCGAATCCCCCCCTCACCGCCAAATTCCCAATTAACAGCCTTTTAGAAAAACTGAGAGGCTGTTTTTGTATCCCAGATGTGCCCCCAATGGATCAGCGGAAATACCGGGTGGAGCCTTGTCTCCTGGGCCTTTAGTTACCATCAAAAGTCTTTTCGCCAATATGGCGCACCATCGGCCATCGTATTGTATTGATAATCAGCGATGGATTTCTTGAAATTGTGCGCCATAGGCCGATTTCGGGGTTTGGCGCACGGAGACCTTCCTCATAGGCACACAGATTGAATGTTGTCGTGCGCCAGTTTGGCGAAAAGGATTGCGCGGCATGTATACTCGTCGTGTCACATCCTTCTTTCTATTCCGACGGGAACAGAAAGAATATGCCAAGTCATTTATAATCAGCGTGTTGCTAGGTGCTTTCCGGCCGTTTCAGAATTCGGCGGTATAACGGTTGTTCTTCTACCGGGGCAAAATCAGCGGACCAGGCAATGTTTGCCGCGACAGGATTGTAGCAGCCTGTTCAGTCCTGTCGTGGCCGCGATTTCGGTGAATTGACCGTTTTTCCTGCCGCGACAGGACTCCATAGTGTATGAGCGTCCTGTCGCGACCCAAATACGGCAAACCCGGCTGGAAAGACAAGCTTTTGGGGCAACCTAACAATCACCTTCCACACGAACCTTTGTTATAAGCCGCCAGCCGTGTTTTAGTGTGGAAGGTCATACCGGATCAGGGGCGTCTTCCACGGGCAAAGGCTTCTCACGGCACGTGTTGGATCAGCAAGTGGAAGATGATTTTCGGGTAAACGGGAAACTGTTAGCGGGAAGTCGTTTTCGCCCAGCCTTTCTCAGGCCAGGACGTAAACGAACTTTTTTTCCCTTGTTTGTGTAACCTTCTCGTTTCCCTTGTTAGCGTAACCATCGCGCGGCAACTCTTCGGGTAAACACCTGATTCTCAGTGGATCGTTTATGCACGAGGCGCCCGGTCCGCTGTCCAGGCAGCATATTGCGCGGATGGCTAAGGATTTCTACACTGATTATCAGCGACTTACAAAATCACCAGCCGCGCGATGGTTGCAAAGCAACAACGAGAATCCCTAGCCCTATCTATGCAGCTACCTCCTGGTTTCAACGCAGGTTCCTATACCGCCCACCCGGTTTTGGCGGTGATTCCCCAAAAGCCTGGCCACGAACATCGACACGAAAAAATAGCCCATCAGCAACCAGCCCTGCCAGTAGCGAGGAGACCCAGCCGGGAGGGATAGGAGGGCTCTACAAATTACGATTTGACGAACCCTGTTCCCTGTGGCTGGGCCATTCGGAAGCGGCATAGGTGTCTATCAGATCGTAGTCCGGCATAAGCGTATCGCCCTCTTCGTAAATAAAATCGCATAGGGGGATTTTGTCTCCTTCATGCTCTTCATCGGCTTTGCCGATATACACGCAGCGGGCGTCCCAATCAACCCAAACGAACGTCTCTTCGTCCAAAGAGTTGAACTCGGAGAGGTATTGTTTCACCTTTTCAACGATCAGGTTTGCCATTTCAATCAACAGTTTGTACCGAGTATTCATTGGGTTGCCTTTCGTCCTCAGATAGATAATTCAGATTAGCCGGTCTAAAGATACGCATTGTCCGTTATAATACAAAACGAATCAAGACTCTAACTCTAATATATTTACGGTTATTTGTAGCCGTTTCGTCGGTCGAGAGATTGCTCTCGTAAGAGCGCATTCTGTGGCCAACTACGATTATAGGGTCATTATCGTGTATTTATAAAAAAATTGATAATTTCTTCGCTATAATCAAAACTTGAAACAAGGCGTTAACTCTTAGCTAGTTGATCAGTCTATGCAAACGAAGATGGAGCAGTCACAAAAAAGGTTTTATGAGACCCCCGGTCTAGCGATATTCGAGCTGAAGCCGGAAAGGGTCATTTGTCAAAGTGGTCCCATGGACGGTTCTCCCGCAAATGCTGGAAATATCGTGTATTCATTGGATGATAAATAAATCGATTACAAATATATACAAATAATTTTTATAAAATGGGAAACGCAATCATCGGATTGAAAAGAAGTCACATAATCTGGTCGCGGCCGTCATATATTCCCCAAAAACACATCCTTGATTCCCAATGACAGCGCCGTTTCCCTGGCCGTGAAGAGCGTCGCGGCCGGCGTGGGTCCCGGCTCTTTCATCCGATACCTTGGGAAGTATCGGCTAAAGTGGAGGGGGACGTCCTGGAGGCCTGCGTCTGCCATCCATTGGCAGAGCCGGACCACAGATTCGTGGGAGTCATTGAGTCCGGTGACCAGAAGGTTCGTGATTTCGACATGGACGCCAGCCTCTTTCATGGCCAGGATGTTTTCCAGCACAGGTGCGAGAGTGGCGCCGCAATACTTACGGTAAAAAGGGTCGTCCAGGGCTTTGATGTCGATATTGACGGCGTCGAGATATGGGAGGATTTCGCAGAGCGGCTCTTTTTCCACATAGCCGGCGGAGACCAGGATGTTTTTCAAGCCATTTGCGTGGGCGAGGACCGCCATGTCGTACATATACTCCCACCAAGTGAAGGGCTCGGTATAGGTATAGGCGAGTGCGGGGAGTCCGCGGCGGAGGCAGAGGTCCACCGCGTCGGCGGGGGACAGGTGCGTGCATTCGGCCTCTTCCGGGACGACCTGGGAGATGTCGCTGTTCTGGCACCAGCGGCACGACAGGTTGCAGCCGGTGCAGCTCAGCGAGAGGCAGTACGTTCCGGGCAGGAACCGGTTCAGGGGTTTTTTCTCGACGGGGTCGATGGCGCAGGCGCAGGGGATTCCGTAGGAAAGGGCGTACAGTTTGCCGCCACGGCACTCTCGGCTGCGGCAAATACCCCGGCTTCCTTCCTTGATCCGACAATGATGCGGGCAGAGCAGGCACTGCACGCCCTCTTCCGTCGCGGTATAAAACCTTGCTTCCTTCATCATTTCCCCGCCAGATCCGACTCCTTTACCACTTCGGCTTGATAGGTGTAGAGCTCGGCGTCTTTCCAGCCAAACCAGCCGATGCCGGCCTTGTCGCGAGCGCAATGGCCCAGGAACTCTTCCATGGTCCAGCCCGTTTCCGTAGCGACCTGGGGCAGGAAGGTGCCGTGGTTATAGCCCTTGATCATATAGATGCCGTCGCGGCCCAACTTGAATTCATCGGGCGACTGAATCCGCTTGAGCGGCGAGAGTACGGAAACCTCGATTTCGATTCGGGGCGCCTCTTTTCTGGACAAGGCGGGGAAACGCGGGTCGTCGAACGCAGCGCTCAGCGCCATCTCCCGAATCGTAGCCTGGAGGCTGGACGATGAAGTGAAGCGCCCGATGCAGCCGCGGAGGCGCCCGTCAAGATAGAGTGTCACGAACACGCCGTAGCCTTTTTCTTTCAGGATTCCGATGGGGACGGCGTCACCCTCGAAAGCGAGACCGAGCTTGGCATAGATCGCCGCTCGGACCGTGGCAATCATCCGCGCCTTCTCCTCTTCCGTGAAATGGAAGAGATGCTCGTCCTCCCGCGTCACAACGATGGCATTGTATCCCACGACGCTGTCCTTGTCACCATACGGCGAGTCCCCGGAATTCCGGTACATCACGTGTTCGACGGCGAAGAACCCTCGACCTTGCGTATCCATTATGGAGAGCAGGACTGCGATGGCGCTGGCTCCGCAGGCCGCCGTATCCTCTCCCGGGAAGCCCTTCTTGTCAAGGTCCGAAAGCGCGTTGAGGAATTCCACCAGCCCCCCGGAGGTAATGGCTTCGGCCAGGAAAAGATCGGAGGTTCTGGCATCTTCATACGAAGGATAGTGCGAGAAATCCGAACTGATGATGAAGAGATTCTCCTCGTTGAAATAGGGCTCCAGAACCTCGGCTATCTGCTGCAGGACGCCCAGGCGCTGGGTCCCGATGATAATAGGCACAATGGGCGGAACATCCCCGAAAACCATCTGCAGGAAAGGCAACTGCACTTCCAGACAATGCTCGCGGTCGTGCGCATCGTGCCGGCAAGTGAACACGCCCTCTCCCTTACGGACGAGCTCCTGCCCCGTGGCAATATCGATCTTGACATCGCCCAGCGGCGTTCCGGCATAATCGTAAAGCGTATCCACACTCGCCCCGGCAAATCCGACCCGGTGGCTCGGCCCGATCAGGATAATCCGCTTATAATTGTGCGCTTGGGGAATGTGGCTAAATCCTGCCGCCGCCACTTCGCCACTGAACACATACCCCGCATGCGGCACAATCAGCGCCTGCGGAGCCGGAGCGCCCTGCGTCGGATGCAGCCACGCTGCTGTCATAGCCTGGATTTCCTCCGCTGAAGAAGGATAAAACGATCCGGCAACGGCCGGTTTTCTGATTTTCGGACTATCGGAATGGCTGGACATGGGCATGGATTGAATAAATGGTGCGAATAAGACAAAGATAACCATTTTCCGCTTAATCGCCATCCATGGTATTTCCGCTGATCCTCAATAGTCTTGCCGCGACAGGATTCCTGGCCGGAGTAGAGTCCTGTCGCGGCAAGATTGGCCAGAGCACTGAAGGCCCTTGGTCGGCCACAGAATGCACCTTACGCCGAGCAGGTTCCTTCTGTGGCCAAAGTCTTTCTGTCCCCGTCGGAACAGAAAGACCGGAGACATCGTGCCTTTCTTGGTTTTCTGGGACAGGATCCGTATATTTGTGTAACGTTCGATATTTTTCTCCTTGCCATGAAAAAACTCATCAGAATCATCCTGGTCCTGGCGGTCGTGGTGCTGGCCGTTAAGTTCTGCTCCGACCGTTTGGGTAGCGTCATCTCTTTCCCCGGAAGTTCGACTGGCGGAAATGACGATGAAAACGGCGGTTGGTTCCGTCCGAAAGAAAAGACCGAGGAAAAGTCCTTGGACAAACCCTATTCAAGTGAAGAGATCAAGGAGCTGGAAAGAGAGCTTGGCATCGGCACAGGCAAACCAGCCAGTTCGTCAACAAACAAAACCACCACGACCCCTACGGCCTCTTCTTCCTCCTCTACCCCGCTTTCCTTCAAAGGAATCCCCATGACCGGAACGCTTTCTTCTTTTGGGACGGAACTGGTCAAAGCCGGCTTCAAGAGAAACGGAGACGGGACCTATACCGGGGATTTTTCAGGGTATAGCGGATGTAAGATTACGCCCTCCGGAAACAATCCTGTCCAGGAAGTCCGCGTGGACTTCCCGGTCATATCGGATTGGGACGAACTGGAGAAGGCTTATGATTCGCTCAAGGAGGCTCTAACCCAAAAATACAGCATCGAGCCGAAGACTTCGACAGACAACAACCTGGCGGTCTATAACCTTCCCAACGGGACCATCACCCTTGATGCCGACGTATCAACGCGTTCGGCCTGGCACGTAATCCTGACCTACGCAAACGCTTCAGCGAAATCCTTGAATACGCCGTCAGGAAGGAATCCTTTCGACGACCTATAGGAGAACGCCACCCTGCAGAGCAGAAGCCCGCTGGGCAAGCAGTCTAAATCTTGTGGATCTGCCTGAACAGCGGCTTCATGCTGACGCGGCTTTCCACGATCTCGCGGAGCCGGCCGATCGGGATGCGTTCCTGAAGCATCGTGTCGCGGTCGCGCAGCGTCACGCAGCCGTCTTCCAGCGTGTCGTGGTCAATCGTGATGCAGTAGGGCGTTCCGATGGCATCCTGCCGGCGGTAACGTTTGCCGATGGAGTCTTTTTCGTCATACTGGCAGTTGAAATCGAAGCGCAGGTCGTCGAGGATCTCACGTGCCTTTTCAGGCAGGCCGTCTTTCTTGACGAGCGGGAGCACAGCCAGCTTGACCGGCGCCAGGCACGCAGGCAATTTCAAGACTACGCGCTCTTCCCCATTCTCCAGTTTCTCTTCCGTATAAGCGGATGAAAGCACGGCCAGGAACGTACGGTCCAGACCGATCGAGGTTTCGATGACATACGGGGTGTAGCTTTCATTGGTCTCGGGATCGAAATACTGGATCTTGCGGCCGCTGAATTTCTGGTGCTGCGACAAGTCGAAGTCTGTACGGCTGTGGATACCTTCGAGTTCCTTGAAACCGAAGGGGAATTCGAATTCGATATCCGTAGCGGCATTGGCGTAATGCGCCAGTTTTTCGTGGTCGTGGAAGCGGTATTTTTCGTCCCCCAAACCCAGTGCCTTGTGCCAGGCCAGACGCGTCTCTTTCCACTGCTTGAACCATTTCATCTCCTCGCCGGGACGGACGAAGAACTGCATCTCCATCTGCTCGAACTCGCGCATGCGGAAAATGAACTGACGGGCCACGATCTCGTTGCGGAACGCCTTGCCGATCTGGGCAATACCGAAAGGAACCTTCATGCGGCCGGTCTTCTGCACATTGAGGAAATTGACGAAGATACCTTGCGCGGTTTCGGGACGGAGATAGATGGTGCCCACACCGCCGTCCACATTGCCGAGCTGGGTGCTGAACATCAGGTTGAACTGGCGCACGTCGGTCCAGTTCTTGGTACCGGAAATCGGACAAGCGATCTCGCAGTCGACAATAATCTGGCGGAGTTCCTTGAGGTCGTTGTCGTTCAAGGCCTTGGTCATCCGGGCATGGACTTCGTCATATTTGGTCTTGCTGCGCAGTACATTGGGGTTGGTGGCGCGGAACTGCTCCTCGTTGAAGGCTTCGCCGAACTTGCGGCGGCCCTTCTCCACCTCCTTGTTCATCTTTTCCTCGAGCTTGGCCAGATACTCTTCGATGAGCACGTCGGCGCGGTAGCGTTTCTTGGAATCCTTGTTGTCGATGAGCGGGTCGTTGAAAGCACCCACGTGGCCCGAGGCTTCCCAGATACGGGGGTGCATGAAAATGGCGGAGTCGATGCCCACGATGTTGTCGTTGAGGTGCACCATCGCTTCCCACCAGTAACGCTTGATGTTATTCTTCATCTCGACGCCCATCTGGCCGTAGTCATACACGGCGCTCAGACCATCGTAGATCTCGCTGGACTGAAAAATGAAACCATACTCTTTGGCATGCGCCACGAGCGTCTTGAATACTTCTTCCTGTGTCATATCGTTATATCATTTAATAATTCTTGTACATACGGCCGTTCCCAAAGCTGGGGATGGGGAATGTCGAGGCGGTCGGTGTGGATCTCCTGGCCGTTGAAGGTCAAGATGTCGATGTCCATCGTGCGGTCGTGGAAGATGCGACGGCCTTCCGCATCGTATTCGGCCTGATGCCGGGGGCGGCCGAGCTTCTCTTCGATGGACTGGCAGAGATCGAGCAGCGCTTCAGGTGAAATGTCGCTCTCAAAGCACAGTGCCTGGTTCAGGAAGGCCGGTCCGTTGAAACCGACAGCATCCGTCTCCAGCACCTGGGAACAAAGCATATCAACCTTGAGGGCCTCCGCCAGCAGGGCCTTTGCCTGCTCAAGGTTCCATTCCCGGTCACCCAGATTCGATCCCAGCACCAAATAAATCATAGCATACCCAGTTCCAGTTTGGCTTCCTCGCTCATCCGGTCGGTCGTCCATTCCGGTTCAAAGACCAACTCTACCTGCACATCCTTCACACCAGGAACGTCTTGCACGGCCTCGCGCACTTGTGCCACCACATCGTCGGCGATGGGACAGTTCGGAGCCGTGAGCGTCATCTTGATAAACACTTGTCCGTCGGCATCGGCTTGGATGTCGTAGATCAGACCCAGATCGTAGATGTTGACCGGAATCTCCGGATCATACACCTGCCGCAAGGCGACAACGATATCTGCTTCCAGTTCATTCTTCGCCGCCGCTTGTTCGCCCTCGGCGGACGGCTGGCCCGGCGCCTTCGCGCCGACCCGCCACGCCGCCGCATATCCCTTGATCGTCTGGATCATCGACACCAACCCGTTGGCCCGCGTCGGCGAGAGATTTTCCTTGAGACCGATCTGTTCGATGAACCCTTCATCCGCTGCCAGGATCGCTTCGGGCGTCTGCCCGTCATAGACTTTCAGCAGCAGTGAAATGATGCCCTTGGTGATGATGGCATCGCTGTCGGCGGCAAAATAAAGGTGTCCGTCCTCTTCCCGGCAGGAAAGCCATACCCGTGACTGGCAGCCGCGGATCAGGTTGCTTTCGGTCTTGTCCTTCTCCTCGATGAGCGGCATGCTTTTGCCCAATTCGATGAGATACTCGTATTTATCCATCCAGTCGGTGAAGACGGCGAACTCTTCAACAATATCAGCTTGTATTTCCTGTATCGTTTTCATGGTTTATCGAAGCATCTGGACGGCCCGGTGGAGCGCCGTCACAAAGGATTCACATTCCGCAAGCGTGTTGTACGGAGCCAGCGAGGCGCGCAGCAGGGAGGTCTGGCCGTAGCGGTGCAGCAATGGCTCGGCGCACATGTGCCCCGTACGGACCGCAATGCCCATCTTGTCGAGAATCTGGGCCAGATCGGACGGGAAAGCGCCTTCCACCGCGAAGGAAATGAGCGGAATCTTCCGCGCCGGGTCACGGGGCAGACCATAGATGCGCAGCCCCTCGATCCGGGGCAGTTCTTCCAACAGATAGTCGCGCATCGTGCGCTGATTCTCCTGCAAAGCGGGATCTTCTGCCAGCAGGCGCGCGGTTTCCAGGGCTGGCGCCAGGCAGGCAGCCGCCACGAAATTGGGCGTGCCGGCCTCGAATTTGAGCGGCAGGGGCGCATACGTGGTCTTCTCAAAAGAGACGCTTTCAATCATCTCGCCGCCCCCCATATAGGGCGGCATCGCCTCCAGCCAGCGCTTCTTGCCGTACAGGATGCCGACGCCCGTGGGCGCATAGACCTTGTGGCCCGAGAATGCGTAGAAATCGCAATCGAGCGCCTGAACATCCACTTGCTCGTGAACGATGCCCTGGGCCCCATCCAGCAGGACAGGCACATCATACTTGTGTGCAACAGCAATCACCTCTTCCACAGGATTGACAACACCCAACACGTTGGAAATATGGGTTATCGCAACCAACTTGATGCGGCCCTCGGCCTTGCGCAGCCGCTGGTCCAATGATTCGACAGCTATTTCGCCCAGTTCATCGACCGGGAGAACCTCCAGGGTCGCCCCGTGACGCTCACAAGCCAGTTGCCAGGGCACGATGTTGCTGTGGTGCTCAGCCTCCGAGATCAGGATGCGATCGCCCTTCCGGACGAATCGCTGGCAGAAACAGGTCGCTGCCAGGTTGATGGAAGCGGTTGTCCCGCTGGTGATGACGATGTTTTCACGGGCCGGGGCATGCAGATAGCTGCGGGCGGCTTCACGGCCGGCTTCATAATAGTCAGTCGCATCGGCACCCAGCTTATGGACAGCCCTGTGGACATTGCCGCAGGCCTCCACGCAGAGCCGTTGCTGGAGATCCAGCACGGCTTGCGGCCGTTGGGCGGTCGCCGCGTTGTCGAAATAGATCAACGGTTTGCCGTAAATCTGCCGGTCCAAAGCCGGAAAAATGCGTCTTACATCCATACAATCCTGCAAAAATAACTATTTTTACAGAAAATTTGCGAAAACCCGTCCCCTATGTACGAATATATCACCGGCTCGCTGGTAGAAATCACCCCCACCGACGCCATCGTGGAAGCCTGCGGTGTGGGCTACGATCTGTTCATCTCCCTGAGCACATTTTCCAAATTGCAAGGCGCGCAGGGGAAAACCGTCAAACTCTTTACGTACCATCTGGTCCGGGAAGACGACGAAGCGTTGTTCGGTTTTGCCGACAAGGCCGAGCGCAGCGTTTTCGTCCACTTGATCTCGGTCAGCGGCGTAGGTCCCGGCTCTGCCCGGATGATTCTCTCGGCCATGACGGCCGATGAAGTCAAAGAGGCTGTCCTCAAAGGGGATGTCAACCGCTTCAAAGCTGTCAAGGGCATCGGATTGAAGACCGCCCAACGCCTGATTATCGATCTCAAGGACAAGATCGGCAAGGGCGGCAGTGAATTCTCTTTCGAAACGGCAATCGCCTCTTCCCCGGTCCGCGAAGAGGCCCAGGGCGCACTCGTGATGCTCGGTTTTGCCAAACCCGCCATCGAAAAAGTCCTCGACAAAATCCTCAAGGAGCAACCCGACTGCACCGTCGAAGAACTCATCAAGAAGGCTCTCAAGATGATGTGACCCTCGTCACCCCCGGCCCGACCGGGGGTCTATACATTAACCAAGGGGAATCCCGTCTGGGACTCCCCTTGAACACATCACATTTTTGATTTTTTACAAATCAGATTATTTGCTCATACTGCGCAGCAGACAGGAGCGTATCAAATTCCGACGGGTCGGAAAATTTGATCTTGATCATCCAGCCTTCGCCGTAAGGATCGGAGTTGACGAGCTCAGGCGCACCCTCCAGGGCGGGATTCACCTCAGCCACCTCGCCGGAAACCGGCATGAACGCGTCAGCCACCGTCTTGACCGCCTCGATGGTACCGAACACTTCCTCTTTGGCAAGCGTCTCGCCCTCGGTTTGGATGTCGACGAAGACAATGTCGCCCAGTTCGCTCTGGGCGAAATCTGTAATACCGACAACGGCCACGTCACCTTCGACGCGGATCCATTCGTGATCTTTCGTGTATTTAAGTTCAGCAGGGGTATTCATAATATTGCTAATAAAACTTATTTCGCGCAAATATAACTTAATTTTTTTTCAATTGCAACATTTTTTTTATTTCACATAGAACGATGCCATTCCATTGCCATAGGCGTGGAGGGCTCCGTATTGGCCGCCGCCCTGATGATCTTCGGCCCAGGAGACACGGGTGGCCATCTTGCCGTTAGGGGTATTGACGATGGAATAGCCGAAAATGACGCGGCGGACCGGCTGCCCGGCCGCGTTGCGATCGATCTGCCAGGAATCACTGGTAATGACTACGTCCACCACATCCTTGGAAACGCTCTTTTCGACGGCAAGTACTTTGGCCTTCATCGAAGCGTGCATTCCTCCGGCTTTCGGCATCGGCTTGAATGTCATTTTATCGGGCGTATTGTTGGCCATGGCCTCATCGAAAGCTTGCAGATAGAAAAAGGACAACTGCTGATAAAGACGGAATCTTTCATAATAATCCGAACCGGGGGTAAAGACCTGGACCGGATATCCTGCAAAGAGCACCGCTACGTTCCAGGCCAGATTACGGTCCCGCTTGGCGACCTCCAGCTCTTCTCCGGTGACGATGATGGGTATCAGCTCGGACGGAGCAGGGTCATTACTCAGAATATAGCCGAATCGGAAGGGTCTCTTGCCATTGTTCAAAGAAATCAGGGTTCCCTTGTTTTCCAACGAATGGCCATTGACGCCGACCTGGCTTTCAGGAACGCCGGCAACCCAATGTCCCGTAGTGATTTCGGGAAAGGCCTCCTCGATATACCATTGCCCCTTGTCGTTGTGTTTGAGGTTGATCCGGCAAAAATTCTGGTGAAAACGTTCGCCGACTTTCAGATAGAAATAGATCCAGTTCTGCGTTTCCTTCATATATTGGTCATACAGCTTCTTGTCCATCGTCCGGATCCCTTTCTCCATATCGTCCGACTGCTTGTCAATCCATTTCAGCCGGGCAGTAAGCTGGTCTGCCAGGACTTGGGTTTCTTCAGGTGTGGCATCGCGCAAGCCCCAGAAGACCTTTTCCGTGTATTCGTCCAATTCATTTCCGGACTGAAAAGCAGGCAATGCCATAATTTTGGGAACCGGGGGCTCCTGTTGCGCCTGGGCGGGAACCGCCACCAGCATCGCGCACAGGAGAAGCAGTGCAAAATAAATCTGTTTCATCGTGGTATTCGCTTTGGGTGTCCTCGTTATTTCCAGTCAACAATCGTCATTGCGTCGGTCCCAGTACCACGGTACTGCCAGCTGCCGAAAGAGCCGCCGCCCGTAGCGTCCTGCTTGAAACTGTAGGTCGACATGACGGTCCTTCCTTCCGAAGTGGTACGGACGACCCAGGCGTTCTTGTAACGGGCAATGACCTGGCCCAGGGCATTTTTGTCATAGTTCCAGCCGACATCCTTGATGAGGATCTGTTTGACATCGGAGCCTGGAAGAAGCTGCTTGGCAATCTTCATCATGGCTGCCTCCATATTGGCGTCACGCATCGCTGCTTTGGGCATCTGTGCCATGGTTATCTGCGAGGCCTTATCCTTGGCGGCAGCGCCGTTGGCAATATAAAAATCCATCTTCTTGGCCTGAATCTCTTCATTCTGGGACATGTGCTTCTTTGCCAGGGCCTGGCAGCGCTCCTGCTCCTTCGCGTCACCACTTGACAGGGCTGAGTGGGCGGCCATCAGGGCACACGTTTCCATATACTCGACGGCGTCGATATAGAAGAACTTGCCGGCCTTCTGCCGGTCCTGATACCTCGACCATATCCAGTCGGCCATGAAGACCAGGAGGTCAAAGGGAGACTCTTTCACAATAACGGATTCGGCAAGGGCTTTCATCCGCCGGTTTCGGTCGAGCTGGTCACCGACGGTTTCGATCATCGGATAGACTTTTCCGTCGTTGTATCGGATCACCTTTTCCGTCGCGTTGTAAGGACCGCCATAAGACACCGCCGACTCGGAAGAAATATCCAGGATCGTACAGGCGTGAAGGAAATGGTTGAACGGATTGCTCGATCCCGGATCGGCGATGACTTCGGCAAAACCGGCATGCATCGCGTGCTCCCCATACAGGACATATTGCCCGTCATGGCCCGGCGTGCCGCCGAAGAAAGTGCCTATCCGAGTCCAGCCAACGCCGTATTCATCCTGCGCCTTGTACATAAACCACTTGTAGCACTGGTCATTGAATTCTTTGGGAGAATTTTTGGCATTCGGATCGGCTTCGACATAATAGAAATAACGGTTATCTCCCTGATAGTACGGCTTATAGATGAAAAGTGCCGGATCCAGCCGCTCGTACATGGCGCGAATATGGGATGTCGGTTTGCTATAGCCGTCCCTGACCGTCTGGTCGGATGCGCCCGGATCAGCGGCAATCGCCGCAGCTGATGGGTTCAGTACCTTGCCTTGCTGGGCGACCGCGGGAAGGGCGACCAGCAACGCACACACGAAAAAGAGGGCGGTTTGAATCTGTTTCATGACTTGTGTAGGTTTATGCAGGTGTTTTATAAGTGCTTGCTATCACCTCGGCGTAGCGCTTATTGAGGTTGCGGCGTTTGGGCTTTAGGGTCTGGGAGAGCATCCCGTTGTCGGGCGACCATTCATCGAAAGCGAAATGGGGCTTCTTGATGTTTTCGTGGTCGGCAACTTTCTTGTTGACGGCAGCCACCTCTCGGTTCAAGAGACCCATAATCTTTTCGTTCTCAAGAAGTTGCTCCTTATTCTCAACAGCAATACCCTGTTCCTCGGCATAGGCTTTCAGCTTGGCATAGGCCGGAAGGATGATGGCAGAAGCGAACTTCTCATTGGCGCCGAAAACAAAGGCGTTGTCAATGTACTCGCTTTCACGCAGCAGGGTCTCGAGCACCTGCGGTGCAATGTACTTGCCGGATGAAAGCTTGAAGATCTCTTTCTTGCGGTCGGTAATCTTGAGGTATTTGCCATCCTGCAGGTAACCGATGTCGCCCGTGTGAAGCCAGCCGTCCGCGTCAATCATCTCTTTCGTCGCCTCCGGATTCTTGTAATAGCCCAGCATGACGTGCGGCCCGCGGGTAAGAATCTCGCCGTCTTCGGCGAAGGACAGCTCGGTACCATCCATCGCTTTGCCCACGGTGCCGATGACATTGTACTTGTCGGCCGGAGAGTTGACGGCGATGACGGGAGATGTTTCGGTAAGTCCGTAACCCTCAAAGATATAGAGTTTCGCCGCATTGAAGCAGCGCACGATCTTGGCCTGAATGGAAGAGCCACCGCTCACTACGAGCATCTCGTGACCACCCAGGTTCTCGCGCCATTTGCTATAGACCAGCTTGTCGAAGAGTTTCTGCTTCTGGAGATAGAACCAGCTGGTGTTTTCGTTGTCAAACGTATTGGCGTAACGCCAGGCAGCCTCGTAGATCTTGCGTTTGAAACCCGTCAGCTTCTTGCCTGCCTCTTCGAGTTTACCGTACATCATCTCAAGCACGCGAGGGACCGCGCAGAATCCGTCCGAATGACAATCCTTCAGGTCGGATGCGATGGTAGCCAGACTTTCGGCATAATAGGTACTGATGGCAAGTTCCTGATATTCATAGTTCATGGTACGCTCGTACATGTGGCAAAGCGGCAGGAAACTCACCATCTTGTGGTTGTAGTTCTTGGTTTGCCGGAGGGCATGTCCATGCGAATTGAACATCATGTTGCGGTGCGAAAGCATGACGCCTTTCGGCAAACCGGTCGTGCCCGACGTATAAACGATACTGGCGCATTCGTCGGGACTGATGGTTTTCTTGTTTTCCTCCACGACCGGAGCGAAGCGTTCTTTATTCTCGCGGCCCAGTTCATAAAGTTTGGACAGCGACATCACTTCGTCGTCGTCATCCATCATCAGAAACTTGATTTCACGATCCACTTCTGCCGCAATCGGAGCTACTTTCTTATAGAGCGTGGGCGTTCCGACGACAATCAACTCCACATCGGAATGCTGGAAGATGTGGAGATAGTCGTCTTTACTCAAGGTACTATAGACCGGGATATGGATCATGTGGGCCAGGTTGATACCCATATCCATGAAATTCCACTCGGGACGGTTGTTGGTGATGGTGATGACTTTGGTGCCTGGTTTGTAACCCAGCGCAAGCAGACCATAGGCCACGGTGTGGGAAATATCGTAATACTGATCAATACTGTACTTGATCCATTTTCCCCGTGTACGACGGGCCAGGATATCCTCTTTAGGAGGATACGTCTTGAGATTTTCGAGCAAGTCGAAGGTGCGCAGGATTTCCATAGTTTATCAAATTTTCACAAATATAATAAAATATGTTCCACGTGGAACAACTTGAAAGGATTGTCAGCGACCGAAATAGACGAGGAGAACAGAGATATCTGCAGGCGAGACTCCGGAAATGCGCGAGGCCTGGGCGATGGTGTGCGGCCGGTAACGCTCCAGTTTGATTCGGCACTCCATAGAAAGGGCCGTCAGTTTTTGAAAGTCAAAGTTTTCGGGGATCGTCAAATCTTCGAGACGTTGTATCTTTTCAGCGAGCCGCCGCTCCCGGTCAATATAACCGGCATACTTGATCTGGATCGCTGCGGCATCGAGAATCTCTTTCTCATCAAAACGAACGATGGCAGGCGCTTTCCTTCCCGACCACGGTATACGCAACGGCAACAGTTCAGAACAGTCCTGCGCATTAAGCTGGGCATTACGAACGGCGCCATCTCCAACCGGATCGGGGATCTTAACACAAGCGCCATCAAAGGAAAATTCAGCCGGCTTTTCTCGACCAGACCAAGAGGATGCCAAAGCGGTTTTCGTAGTTGATGAGGCTTGTTCTGCGCTCTGGTTGTTGCTCCAGAACCGTCTCGCTCCGCTCGACCCCTCCCATGCTTCGCATGGGCCCCTCCCTCTTACAGTGCCGAGGGTGGCATGGGCTCTGGAGCAATCAACCACCCGCGCCATAGAACAAGCCTCGTCGCATGCGCCATCAGGCGCTAGCGGAGGCCGTTGCGGGAGCCCTGTGGGATAGCAGGCCGAAGCGGCGGGGTTTGGGGCAGCGCCCCAGTCAACACATGTTCTACGTAGAACATCGGGAAGGTACTCCATCAAACCGGAAAGGGAAACATTCGGGCGGACGAGGATTTCCGCAGCGCGTTTTGTCTTGTCGATAGGAGCAGAATCGACGCTTTCAAGATAGCCGTTGACGACCTCCGGTTTTAGGGGCGTTTCTTCGAGATACGCGATCCATCGATCCACCGCTTCCCATTTCTTTTGTAAGACTTCCCAGCGGAAATCATCCACTAGACCGATTCGACGGCCGATCGGTGTAAGACGCCGGTCTGTATCATCCTGTCGGAGCAGAATCCGGAACTCGGCCCGGGATGTAAACATGCGGTACGGTTCGTCCACTCCTTTGGTAATCAAATCATCGATCAAAACGCCGATATAGGCTTCATCGCGTTTCAGGATCAGCGGTTCTTGTGCAGTCAATTTGAGATGCGCATTGATGCCGGCCATCAAGCCCTGCGCAGCCGCTTCTTCGTAACCCGTCGTGCCATTGACTTGCCCGGCCAGATACAGACCTGGTATTACTTTCGACTCAAGTGTTGCCTGCAACTGGGTCGGATCGAAATAATCATATTCCACGGCATAAGCGGGGCGGAATATCCGCACCTCTTCCAATCCTTCGATCGCATGCAAGGCTTCAATCTGTGTTTCGAGCGGCAGCGAGGAAGAGAAGCCTTGCAGATAGTATTCATAGGTATCCCAGCCTTCCGGTTCGAGGAAAAGCAGATGCGAATCCTTGCCGGCAAAGGTCCGTAGCTTGTCTTCGATGGAAGGACAATAACGTGGACCGACCCCTTGAATCTTTCCGGTGAAAAGTGGCGACCGGTCGAAGCCGGTCCGAAGGATTTCGTGCACACGTGGATTGGTGTGCACTTGATAGCAGCACTTCTGAGGTTTCCCCTGCTGGATGGCGGTCGGGATCGGAAGATAGGAAAAGCGTTCGGGCGTCTCGTCGCCATCCTGTCGTTCGAGACGGGAAAGATCGAGCGAACGGACATCGATGCGCGGAGGGGTGCCTGTTTTCATCCGCCCGACAGAAAGACCGTGCGCCGCCAAAATGGCAGACAAGCCTTTTGAAGGCAACTCCCCTAGCCTGCCTCCTTCAGCCATCTCGGTTCCGACAAACAGTCGCCCGTCAAGGAAAGTACCGGCAGTCAGAATCACCGCTTTGGCACCAAATTCAGCACCCATGCCCAGACGAACCCCGGAAATATGCGATTCTCGGAAGGTTATTTCGACCACAGAATCTTGCCAAATGTCTAAGCCACAGGTATTTTCGAGCACATAACGCCAGTTCAGCGAAAAGTTGCGTTTATCACACTGGGCGCGTGGACTCCACATCGCCGGGCCCTTCGACCGGTTGAGCATCCTGAACTGGATGGTCGAGGCATCGGTAACAATCCCCGAACAGCCGCCCAAGGCATCGATCTCCCGGACAAGTTGCCCTTTGGCAATCCCTCCCATCGCCGGGTTGCACGACATCTGCGCGATCTTGTTCATGTCCTGCGTAACGAGCAGGACACGCGAACCCAGCCGGGCCGCCGCCACGGCCGCTTCGCAGCCCGCATGGCCGGCTCCAACTACAATGATGTCGTACGTGGCTATCATGGCTGACTACTCCCCTGCCCGAATGGCATCCAATAATTTCAAGGCGCGGTTCTCCACCGCCCGCATCCGGCGCCGCTTCCATTCCGTCACGTCATCGTAGCCGACCAGATGCAGCAAACCGTGCACGATCACCCGGTCCAATTCGCGGTCAAAGCCTTCGCCATAGACATCTCCGTTTGCCCGGACCGTATCGATACTGATATAGATATCAGCACTTACACCCAACTTACCGGTCTCCTGGAAGTAGTCGTCGGAATTGTCGAACGTGATGATGTCCGTATAATAGTCGTGGTCCAGAAATTGCTGGTTGATGGCCAGCAGGTACGGATCGGAGCAGAAAATGTAGTTGAGCTCGCCCACCGTATGGCCATTTTCCCGGGCAACTTGACGCAACCATTTACTAATCAGTCGCTTACCTTTAAGTGAGAAAGACGTGTCTTCCGTGAAATACCGAATCATAAAAATTTATAACTTTGCGGATTAAACAGACAAATTTACATAAAATCAAAAACTACTCAAACAAATAATCATTATGTCTAAAGTTACAGTCATCGGCGCCGGCAATGTGGGCGCTACCTGTGCAAACGCCATTGCACATCTGAAGATTTGCTCGGATCTCGTTCTTCTCGACATCAAGGAAGGTCTCTCCGAAGGTAAGGCTATCGATATGATGCAGACCGCCAAGATGTACGGCTTCAATACCCGCATCAAAGGCGTCACCAACGACTATGCGGCCACCCGTAATTCCGACGTGGTCGTCATTACCTCGGGCATCCCGCGCAAACCCGGCATGACCCGCGAGGAACTTATCGGTGTGAACGCCGGTATCGTCAATGGCGTGGTTTCCAACGCCCTCAAATATTCTCCGAAAGCGATCTTCATCATCATCTCCAACCCGATGGACACGATGACGTACCTGACCCTCAAAGCCACCGGCCTGCCGAAGAACCGCGTGATCGGCATGGGCGGACAGCTCGACAGCAACCGCTTCTGCTACTATCTGAGCCAGGCCCTGAAAGCCGCTCCGAGCGACGTGGAGGGCATCGTAATCGGTGGCCACGGCGACACGACGATGATTCCGCTCCTGAGCAAGGCGACCTGCAAGAGCATGCCTGTGACGAAGCTCCTCACCAAGGCGGCCGGCCAGAAAGTTGTTGCATCCACGATGGTTGGCGGCGCTACCCTGACCAAACTCCTCGGCACCTCCGCCTGGTATGCTCCGGGTGCTTCCTGCGCTGCCATGGTCAAATCGATCCTCCTCGACGAGAAGAAAGTATTCCCTTGCTGCTGCTACCTGGAAGGCGAGTATGGCCAGGAAGACCTCTGCATCGGCGTTCCCGCTGTGATCGGTAAGCGCGGCTGCGAGAAGATCCTCAAATACGATCTGACCGCTGAAGAGCAGGCGGCTTTCGCAAAGAGCGCTGCCGCTGTGAAGAATGTTAATAACGTCCTTTACGAGAGCAAGATTTTATCTCGCTAACCCTCAACACTTTAGCTTGATTTAGCGAAAAGTTGTCAACAATTTTTTTGAAGAAAAATTGGATTAAATGATTTTTTCTTCTTAATTTTGGGTACTGTAGTGTCGATTACGGCGCGAAAGTTGAAATGAAGCAATAAAAAACGTAACGATATGGAAAGCAAAATTACTCCCAAAGCAGATCTTCAGAAGAAGAACTTGATGTTCCTCGAGATCGGCCTGATCGCAGCGCTTGCCATCTGCCTTCTCGCATTCGAGTGGTCCTCTTCTGACAAGGTCGAAACGATGGACCTGACGGCACAAGCCCAGACCATCGAAGAAGAAGAGATCATCAACACCCAGGAACAACAGGAAGTTCCCCCGGAGGTTCCGAAGGTTCCGGTACTTTCCGACATCATCGACATTGTGGACGATGACATCCAGGTAAACGACGACCTCTTCATCGATATGGAAGACAACGCCAACCTCGGTGTGGAAATCATGGACTACCATGCCGCTGTCGAGGAAGAAGTCGTGGAGGAGGAAGCCATTCCGTTCGCACTCGTGGAGGAGAAACCGAAGTTCCAGGGTGGTGACGCCAACACGTTCTCCGCTTGGGTCAACAAGAACCTCCAGTATCCTGAGATCGCCAAGGAAAATGGTGTGCAGGGCCGTGTGACGCTTCAGTTCACGGTCAACACCGACGGCTCCGTGAGCGACGTGAAAGTGCTGCGTGGCGTGGACTCCTCGCTCGACAAAGAGGCTGTCCGTATCGTCTCGATGTCTCCGAAGTGGACGCCGGGCAAACAAAGAGAGCGTCCGGTGAAAGTGGTTTACAACTTCCCGGTTGTGTTCCAGCTCCGCTAAGACAGGCTTTTTTACACACGAATGGCTGCCCCGCAAGAGGCAGCCATTTTTTATAGCTCCATCACCACCGACCAGGCCGGGGGTCTAATTCGAAAGGATCGGCTGCTTCATCGCCTGAAGGACCGATTCAATGGGGAGGGCAGGGACGAAAGCACCGTCACGGCCCTTCATGTCGGTAGCCATGAAGAGGGAGTTCCAAAGGGCTTCAGTGGTCGCCTCGATCGTCGCTTCAAAGAGCGGACTCATGTCGTCGTTGTGCAGCAGGGTAGGGTAGTAGCGGGCCGTGGACTCGTCAATCAGGTTTTCGGAATTCACACTGACAGCAATCACATAGTCGCCGCTGCCGTTGGAGGCGATGCCGCCGGTCTTCGCAAGGCCCATGATGGCACGCTTGGCCAAACGCTCGAGGTTACGGGCATCCAGCGGCGCATCCGTGAAGACGACCATCATGCAGGATCCGTCGGGACTCATCAGGTAATCCGGGTTTTCCACACTCTTTTTAAAACTATACTGGCCCAGGCGCTGTCCGACAGGAACACCGTCGATCTCCAGAATACCACCATAGTTGCTCTGGACCAGGACACCCACCGTATAACCCCCCAAATCGGCCGGCAGGACACGGGAGGACGTGCCGATACCTCCTTTCCAGCCAAAACAGACCGTACCTGTACCGGCACCCACGCATCCTTCTTCCACAGGACCACTCTTGGCACTTACAATTGCCTTCACTACATCATCCGCCTTGACATGCCGCCCGCGGATATCGTTGAGTCCGCCGTCGTTGGTTTCACCGACAACGGCATTGACGCTGCGGACGTTTTCATTGCCGACTTGTGACAGCGTATAAGACAGCACGCCTTCGATGCCCTGAGCCACGGAAAGCGTATTGGTCAGCACAATAGGCGTTTCAATATTGCCCAATTCGCGCACTTGGGTCACACCCGCCAGCTTGCCGAAACCGTTGCCCACATAGATGGCGGCAGGGCATTTCTTACGGAACACATTGCCGTCGTGCGGCACAATGGCCGTCACGCCCGTTCGGATGTTGTCGCCTTCGATCAAGGTAACCTGCCCGACTTTGACGCCCGGCACATCGGTAATCGCATTATAGGTTCCTGGTTTGAAAATACCGGGTTCAATGCCGAAATCGCGGATACGTCCGCGACCGGCGGGCTGCGCTAAAGCAGAGAAAGAGAGCGCGACCAGCGCAAGGATAAAAGCAAATCTCTTCATACGGCTCATTATTTTTACAAATATAATCGTATTTTTGCAAAATGAGACTCCCGGTCAAGCCGGGAGTGACGCGGAATGTACGAGACAGTTAACAATAGTATCGTGACGGCCGTATTCGTGGCCATCATCACCCAGCAGCAGGACGAGGCACAGGTGCAAGAGTATCTGGACGAACTGCAATTCCTGGCCCTGACAGCCGGGGTCGTGGGGGAGAAGCGTTTCACCCAGCGACTCGACCATCCCAGCCCCCGCACCTATATCGGAACCGGTAAATTACAGGAAATCAAGGAATACGTACGCGCCAACGAGATTGATTACGTGCTCTTCGACGACGAACTGACCCCGTCGCAGATGCGCAATGTCGAGCGCGAAATCAACGAGAAATGGCCCGACCACCACTGCAGCGTCGTGGACCGGACCGGCCTGATTCTCGACATCTTTGCCGACCGGGCCCAGACTGCGTACGCCAAGACACAAGTGGAACTGGCCCAATATCAGTATTTGTATCCCCGCCTGACCGGTATGTGGACCCACCTGGAGCGGCAGCGTGGCGGCAAGGGCGGCCTCAACATGCGCGGCCCGGGTGAAAGTCAGCTGGAGACCGATAGGCGCATCGTACTCGACAAGATCTCGCGGCTGAAAGAACAACTCAAGAAGATCGACCGCCAGATGGCTTCCCAGCGCTCGAACCGCGGGCAGATGGTCCGCATCTCGCTGGTGGGTTATACCAATGTGGGCAAAAGCACGATCATGAACCTGCTGGCCAAAAGCGACGTGTTTGCTGAAAACAAGCTGTTCGCCACGCTGGACACCACGGTCCGCAAAGTAGTGATTGAGAATGTGCCGTTCCTGCTGAGCGACACGGTAGGTTTCATCCGCAAGCTGCCGACACAACTGGTCGAATCCTTCAAGAGTACGCTCGACGAGGTGCGGGAAGCAGATATCCTGATGCACGTGGTGGATATTTCCCACCCCAACTTCGAGGACCAGATCCGGGTCGTCAGCCAGACGCTCAAGGACATCGGGGCGCAGGACAAGCCAGTCTATATGGTCTTCAACAAGATCGATGCGTACAAGTATGAACCCTACGACGAATTCTCGCTCCAGGAGAAGCGCCCGGAAAACTATACACTCGATGAACTCAAGCATACCTGGATTTCCCGGGAACATACGCCCTGCATCTTCCTGTCGGCGCTGGAGCGCACAGGGATAGAAAAACTCCGCAACGACCTGTACAAGATGGTTGCGGAGATTCATGCAGGACGCTACCCGTTCAACAATTTCCTGTGGTAACGAGAGGCCCGGTCAGTCATTGTGATGGGCCTCTCTCTTTTCTTAGGATACACTGTTATTTAGCACACTCTGGTCAAGCACGTTCCTGTCATTCTGCGAAGCGAAGAATCGGGCCGGTTCCTCGCTATTTTTTTGTATATTTGTAAAAACCTGCACAATGAGACGTGTTTTCTTTTCTGTCCTCCTGTTTTTCTCTCTGATAGTTTTTGTTTCTTGCCAAAGCCGCCATATCGCAACAACTCTTGATGAGATAGAATCCTATATCCAGTCGCATCCAGACAGCGCCTTGACAGTCCTTCGGACATTGGATACGACAACGTTGAAAACGCGCAAACTGAAGGCGCACTACGCTTTGCTACATGCCATGGCTCTTGATAAAAACTGGATTGATACAACAGATGTCAGTGTGGTAATGCCGGCGGTTGAGTACTACGAAAAACACGGAACAGCAGATCAGAAATTGAAGTCTTTATTGTATTTGGGGAGAATTCAATATTTCAATAACCGTCCGGACTCGGCTATTATTTCCTACATGAAAGCGGAACGGGAAACGCCTCATTCAACAGATGAATTGTCGAAAGGCTTACTCTCGATGGCTATCGCGGATATTTACTGTGATGCTCATTCGCTCGACAAAGCATTATCCTATATAGAGTCGGCTATGGGACACTTCATGAAGGCAAAAGATACCAGTCGCCTTTCTCAGACAGAGGGAAGATTAGCCATGATTTTTCAAGAACAACAGGAATGGCAAAAAGCAGATTCCTTATTCATAAAGACCATCGATAATATAGCTGACTCGACCTATTTATGGATTTATCTCTCCCAATATGCCGCGATGAAAGTTGTCCAGCCTGATCCAGATCCTTCTGGCGCCATTTCTTTGTTGCGCAGAAAGTATTCCGGGAAAGGGTCCTTGAATGCAAGAGATTACGGTGTTTACGCCTATGCTTCTGCTTTGTCAGGCGATGATGACAGATGCAACCAGATACTCTCCATGTTGTCTCGAAATCATTCTCATCACCCGAACCAAGCTGAATACATGGAATATCGCATTGCGGAATATCGTAAAGATTATGCGCAGGCACTGTCATTGCTTAAAAAGATTTATACACGGCAGGACACCCTCGTTTACGAAATCCTTGGGCATTCCGTTTCGCAAACGTTACAAGATTATTATGAAAAGGAATCTGTTGAAAAACAAAGGAGATTAACCGAGCAAAGAATGAACGGAATTACCATTTCGTTTCTATTGCTAGTTCTTCTCATGGTTTTTGTTCTTTGGATGAGGCAAAAAAAGAGAGCGGGAAAGGGAGGCGGCAGAAAAAACGATTCGTGCAGCAGAAGAGGTCAACAAGATGCTTCGTCAAGCCAAGGATTCCTTAGAGACGGATATGAGCCGTATGCAATCGTCTTTTGTCCATTTTTATAAGAATCAATTGGAGAGAATAGGTTCCCTTTGTGAAGTCTATACAAAAAATAAAGGTAGGACTGACCTTGGAAAACAAGAAGCTGTTTATCGCAGAGTAGAAAGAATTGTTGATGAAATCAATAAAGACGACGAAAATTTTGCGCTTTTCGAAACGGAGGTTAATCGCTATTTCAACAATGTGTTGGATCATCTTAAAGCAGATCTGGCCAAAAAATATACAATTTCTGCACTTGACGCTCGGTTTATTTGTTTTTCAATTGCCGGATTTGATGCGAATACGCTTTCTGTTTTGCTCGGAATATCCATGGCCAATGTCTATACGCGGCGTTCCCGGTTAAAAGATCGGATTCGGACGATGGATTCGCCCTACAAAGAGCAGTATTTACACTATTTGAGCGCGTAGAGACTCCTCTACACGAATACAGCCCATTTTACGGGAGGCGAAAAGAGCATTTTTCGTGAGGATTATTTAAGTTCCTGAAATTCAGTAGAATGAAGTCAGGATTTGATAGGTATTAAGCGATCTGTAAGACCGCTTTTTTCTTACATTGTGCAAAGTCTTGTAAATAAATGGTTTACGGAGGCTCAGATTAAACTCTGTAAGATTTGTAAGTGACGGAGCTACTTGTCTTTTCTGTAATTTTGAAAAAAAAAAGAACAATGAGAACAAGCGCTTTCCGTTTATTCATGATTGTTAATCACTATTAATACCTGTTTGTTTGGAAAAGCAGACGAATTAGAGGGTGAACCCATTCCTCTAGAATATAATGAACCTGGGGATGACGGAAAACCTATTATCAGAGGACCTGTGATCATACCATTTAGTGCGCTTTATTGTGAGGCAGCAGCATGCGTTAATGTGTCTTTTTTGTGGCGATGATACGCAACAATTCGCATCGTTTTGCATCTATATATTGTAAGTTCTAATTCAATGGGTTATGAAACGTTTGTTTGTTTTATTGTCATGTTGCCTGTTTACTCTTTGTGGTTGTAATCATTTGGATGATATGGACGCCACTTCTGCGTTTGGGGCACAGATCATGCTTTCGCCGGAAACGCCGCTGGTCCGGGATGGCATCCAACAAGAGTATTCTATGTCCATCGTCAATGTCGACAAAGAAGGCGGAGAAGCCACGGTTTTCGCATATTATCCTGAGGAAGGCGGTGTTCCTTTAAACGACAAGTATATGGTCATGATGAGCGATTGGGACATCCCTTCTGGACAAGTGGTTGTCAATCGCGAGAAGATCAATGATTTCAAGACAGCCTATCACTTGAAGATCGAGCCCAATGTATTGGGAAAACTCTACAGTATCGTCATAACAATTACAGACTATTCTCGGAAAGACAGCTATGGACGTGCCGTTGAGAGTAAAGCGACCATTGTTGTCAATCAGGCTAACTGATCGAGGACTATCGCGATTGGGTTTGGCCACAGAATGAATCTGAACGGCAAAAGGCGCATTCTGTGGCTATGTGGTTGACGATATGACCTGATTTGTAGCCACAGAATGGATGCATACGGCTCGTAACGCATCCTGTGGTCAGGGCAAAACGGTAAATTCGGATCAGCGCCTAAACAGGGTGGGCTGTTTAGGGACCAACGGAGAAACCAGAAGGTCGTTGTCTAGATATGACTTTGGATTCTCGTTGCTGTTTTGCAACCATCGCGCAGCTGGGTGTCTTATAAGTCGCTAATAATCAATACATACCTCCTCGATCTTCCGCGCAGTATGATGCCTGGACGGGGGACCGATCGCCTTGCTCATAAACTACAAGCTGAGAATCAAGTATTTACCTAAAGAGCAGCCGCGCGATGGTTAGAAAACAAGGGGGGGAAACTTGATGGTTACACAAACAAGGGAAAAGTTTCGTTTACGTCCTGGCCTGAGAAAGGCTGGGCGAAAACAACATCTCGCTAACAGCTTCCCGTTAACTCGATAATCATCTTCCATATGCCGATCCATCACGAGCCGTGAAAAGCCTTTGTCTGTGGAAAGATGTCTCCGATACGGTATGCTCATCCACACTAAGAGACGGCTGGCAGCTTATAACAAGGGTTCGTGTGGAGGGAGACTTTCAAGTTTCCCGAGAACCTATCTTTCCAGCCGTGGTTTGCCGTATTTAGGTCACGACAGGATGCTCTGACGCTATGGAATCCTGTCGCGGCTGAAAGCACGGACAATTCGCCGGAAACACGGCCACGACAGGATGGAACAGGCCGCTGCAATCCTGTCGCGGCAGAAAGCACGGACAATTCACCGAAAACACGGCCGCGACAGGACGGAACAGGCTGCTGCAATCCTGTCGCGGCTGAAAGCACGGACATTTCGCCGAAAACACGGACGCGACAGGACGGAACAGGCCGCTGCAATCCTGTCGCGGATGAAAGCACGGACAATTCACCGGAAACACGGCCACGACAGGACGGAACAGGCCGCTACAATCCTGTCGCGGCTGAAAGCACGGACAATTCACCGAAAACACGGCCGCGACAGGACGGAACAAACCGCTGCAATCCTGTCGCGGCAGGAAGCCCGGACATTTCGCCGAAAACACGGCCGCGACAGGACGGAACAGGCCGCTGCAATCCTGTCGCGGCTGAAAGCACGGACATTTTGCCGGAAAGACGGTTGCGACAGGACGGAACAAGCCGCTGCAATCCTGTCGCGGCTGAAAGCACGGACATTTCGCTGGAAACACGGCCGCGACAGGACGGAACAGGCCGCTGCAATCCTGTCGCGGCTGAAAGCACGGACAATTCACCGAAAACACGGCCACGACAGGATGGAACAAGCCGCTGCAATCCTGTCGCGGATGAAAACGTGGCAAATATGGCCTGAATCGTACCGCGACAGGATCTAACGGTCCTTTAGAGTCCTGTCGCGGCCGCGATTCCGTGTGAAATTTTGTGGCGCTCGGCCGCCTCATTTTAACACAGCTGAGCGACCATCACTCGTTCCGCCGCATTTTGCCCGGCAGAATAAAAATCGGCATACCAGCGAATTCTGGACGGCCGAAGGGCCATAGCTCGGTCCGTCACAATCCAATATGGCTCCAAAAACAGTTACCTAACATAGTGATTATAAATGAATTGCCTCATTCTTTCTGTCCCCGTCGGAACAGAAAGAGGGATGGGACAGAAGGATTGGACACGACGAGTATACATGCTGCGCAATCTTTTTCGCCAAACTGGCGCACGGCAATACGCCTTCTGCGTGGTTATGAGGAAGGTGCCCGTGCGCCAAACCCCGAAATCGGCCTATGGCGCACAGTTTCAAGAAATCTATCGCTGATTATCAATACAATACGATGGCTGCCGATGCGCCAGTTTGGCGAGAAGACTTTTGATGGTAACGAAAAGCCAATGAGACAAGACCCTCCCGGTATTTCCGCTGAGCCCTTTGCCCCACTCACTTTTTCCGCTGAGCCAAAATTCGCGGCGAAAATCCTTTTATTTGCCGCCTCACGATTGCCTAAAGCGGAGCGGAGCGGGTGGGTTTTCGGGCCAGGCGCATTTTTCTGCGCCTGGAACAAAAACCCAGAGCGCAGCGGAGTGTTCGGTGAAAGCGAACGAGATGCCCGGCGCGGCCGCGCATGACGAAAAGCGTCACCCCGAAAATGACGAAAGGCGTCACCCCGGGCATGACGAACAGAACAGAGCCCCCCGTCTAGATTGACCGGGGATCTAAAACATTTATTACGCTTTCAGGGCGCTCGATGAACGAATTGTGCCCGGTGTCAGGGATGAGGACATAGCGGACAGCGGGGAAACTTGCCTGCATTTGCGCTACCCGTTCCAGGGACAGGAAATTGTCGTGATCGCCATAGACCAGCGTCAGCGGGACAGGCGGATGTGCCATGACTTCCTGTAAATCGGGACGCGTCCGCAGCCCTTCGAGGGAAGCGATAATTCCTTCCGGATCATGCATTTCGCAGAGCTCGACCGTCTCCCGGATCTTTTCGTCGCAGGCCCGCAGGTTTTCTTCGTAATACATCCTCGGCATTGCCAAAGCGGCCAGAGACTGCAGCTTGCCATCACGGATCAACTGCTGTTCCCGCTGCCGGTCCGCACTTTTTTCAGGCGCATCGGAGTAGGGGTTGGAGTGGAGCAGGAAGGCGGCTTCGGCCCGTTGCGGGAAGTCGCGCAGGAATTGCAACGTCACATAGCCGCCCATGGAATGACCGGCAATAATGGCGCGGTCCACACCGCACTTGTCGAGTACACCGGCTACGACCTGGGCTTGGAAGGCCAGGCTGTTGACGCGGCGGCCTTCAGCGTCGGCCGGGGCTGAATCAGTCAGTCCGTGACCCGGCATATCGATGACAATCAGGCGATAATGGTCCTTAAGGGCTTCTACCAGTTCCGTAAAGATATACAAAGTCTCCAGGTAACCGTGCAAGAGGACAAGGCAGGGTTTGTCAGGCTCGGTCCCGCCCGGTTCCGCATGGACGTCTTTTTCGTCTTTCGTATCCCAGACGTGGACACTTATGCCGGCTGCTGTGGTAAAAAATTCCATACTTATTCGATGATGAGCGGCTGGATGCTGACGGCTTTGCCTTCGCAAGAGCCGGTAATGACGATTTTGACGGCTTTCACGGGGCGGTCGGGCCGGAGCACAACCCGGTTCAGCATATTGAACCGGTCGCTGGGTGTAAATTGGCTGTCACCCTCATAGAGGACCTCCACAAAGCCCTGTGTGATGCCGAAAAAGTTGTTGACCGGATCATTGGTCTGGACCGTAATCGTACGGCATGACACGGGTTCTTCAAATGTAAAGAGCACATAATCTCCTTCTTTCGGCGGATTGGCCGTCCGCATGGATTTGCTCTTTTCATATAACGCAAGGTTTTCAACAGGCTGTCGCTTGACTGTTTCCATGGAAGAGGACACCTTCACGGCCGGCTTTAAATACGTGCGGGTACCCGGCACCTCTACGGTAATACTCTTGACATCCGCATAGAATGTCGCAAAACGCAGGTTCTCCGGATGGTCGGTCACGATGCGCCCGGTCACTACCGGCGAACTGACCGTCGGCTCCGTTCCGTCAAAGGTATAGCGGATCACCATGTTGGGGTAGGGGCAGCGGACATTTCCCTGCGCATCCACATCCGGGGCCGGAATCCGGAAACGGATACCCATATTCCACATCCTTTCGAAATGCGTCCGTGCCAGGCGTGCGTCAAAATCAGCATAGTTGCGCAGTTCCTGCGGCGTCCAACCCACCTCCGCAACCGCACACATGCGCGGGAACAGCTGATACTCTGAAAAATGCGGCGGATAGAACAGGAGTTCCGTCCAGAGACCGCCCTGCAGGCCGCGGACCAGCTTCTGCTTGTCACCCGACAAATCGAGACCCTGCAGCGGATCAAAGGAATACACTTTCTCCACATCAATGATCGAAGCCCAGGTATGGCCGCGCTCGGCTGGCGTGTACTTCATGTCCATATACAGGTAATAACAGTTCTGCGTGACGGCCGGATAACCGGCATCGAGCGCTTTCTGCAGGACTTTTTGGTCGTGCCACACCAGCACCAGGTTGTCCCGGGAAATGGTTTTGGCCTCAACGACGTCCTCCCAGGCCTCCACCTTCTTGCCGTACTTAGCCAGGATCTTTTCCATCCGTTCGCCAAAGTAACCGAGCAGCTGGCGTTCTTCGGTATAACCCTTTTCCTTCATCAGCTCCTGGCAGTCAGGGCAATACTTCCACGACTCCGTAACTACTTCTTCCACACCGATATGGATATATTTCGAAGGGAAGAGCTGGGCGATTTCCTTGATAATGTTGTCCAGCATCTTGTAGGTGTTCTCGCGGCCTACGCAGATGACATTGCGCGTCTCTCCCTGCACACTCAGGAGTTCTTCATTGTGCCGGCAGAGAATCTCGGGGTAGGAGACTGCCAGCGCTTTGGAATGGCCCGGCAGATCGATTTCAGGAATGATCTCGATATTCCGGTCGGCTGCATAAGCCACGATCTCGCGGATATCTTCCTGCGTATAGAAACCGCCAAAACGTTCTTCTCCTGAATTATAGGCCGGATCCAGCGCTTCGTTGCGGCCACGCCAGGCTCCAACCTGGGTGAGCTTGGGATATTTCTTGATCTCCACCCGCCAGCCGTTGTCGTCGGTCAGGTGCCAGTGGAACTTGTTGATCTTGTGGTAAGCCAGCCAGTCGAGATGGCGCAGGATGTAGGCTTTGTCGAAGAAGGTACGCGAGACATCGAACATACTGCCGCGCCAGCTGAAACGAGGCTGGTCCACAATCTCTACACAAGGGACTTCCCACTGCCGGAGCAGCATGGCATCCGGACCTTCTGCGCGCCGGTACACCTGCGGCGGAAGCATCTGCAACAGCGTCTGGATGGCATAAAATTCACCCGCCCGGGTGGAAGCCGTGACCAGGATCCGGGAAGGCGTCACTTCAAGGGAATACCCCTCTTCCGGGAAAGATTTCACCCGGACGAATTCGATGCTGCGCGTCGGGTCGCCCGCCCAGCTGTCTCCGAGCGGATTGAATACCCGGGCCAGGTGCTCCCGGAGATAGCGGACATTGAAATCGTCTCCGCCGACGATCCTTACATTCTTGTCAAAAACAAAATGAGACGCACCTCCGTCCGGATACTGCACCTGTGCGGGCGCAGGGACGAAATCAAACGCTTGCTGCGCCTGCAGGACTGTCGTCAACATAGACACAAGAAGGGTCAACAAGAGGATTCTATTTCTTCTTTCCATGCTCAGGAATCACGATATTGGCAACATAACTCATTTTACGGCCGGAAGTGCTCGTACACCGGATATAGGCATTTCCGCTGTCGAACAACTGCAGGTAAACCTTCCATTTGTCCTGGCCTTTTCCGCCTTTGAACAAGAATTGATATTCTCCATGGTCTGCGCCGGAAAAGTCATGCTGGAGTTCCACCTCCTCATCCTCGAAGACAATGGATATCTCATCCGTGGAAAAAACCGCCACCCGGCTGTCACCGATGAAAGGAAGACGGGTATTCACCTTGTTTCCTTGGATTCGCAAAGCATATTCTCCCGTTGAGGAACGCGAAGGATAGCCGAAAGGAAGGATCTGCGTAATGTCCAGAATGACATCAGGCTGTTCAATGGCCTCGATCAGTGCCAGCCGCTCTTCCGCGGTCTGGCGGTAAATGCCGCAGGAAAAAAGAACAGGGCATACGACAAGGCAAATCAGGATGTTCTTCAAGAATCTCATGGCCATGTGTCTAAAAATTGTTCAGTAAAGATACAAATAATTGCAAATATCTTTGATTTTTCCGAAATTTGTATGTTTTTGAAACACTTAAATACAATCATATATGACTGAATTGATTTCAAAGGTTCCGGAAGGACCGCTCGAACTGAAATGGTCGAAGCATAAAGCCGACATCAAAGTCGTGAGTCCTGCCAATAAACGCAAGATGGAGATCATCGTGATCGGTACCGGTCTGGGCGGAGCGTCTGCAGCCGCTTCCCTCGGTGAACTGGGCTACAATGTCAAGGTGTTCTGCATCAGCGATTCCCCGCGCCGCGCGCATTCCATCGCCGCCCAAGGCGGTATCAATGCCGCCAAAAACTACCAGAACGACAACGACTCCATCTACCGTTTGTTCTACGACACCATCAAGGGCGGTGACTACCGCAGCCGCGAAGCCAACGTCTATCGGTTGGCCGAAGTGAGCAACAACATCATCGACCAGTGTGTCGCACAGGGTGTTCCGTTCGCCCGCGACTACGGTGGACTGCTGGACAACCGTTCGTTCGGCGGTGCGCAGGTATCCCGTACGTTCTATGCCCGCGGCCAGACCGGCCAGCAGCTGCTGCTCGGTGCCTATGCAGCCCTCAACCGCGCCGTTTCCAAAGGCCAGGTTAAATCCTATCCGCGCCACGAGATGCTCGACCTGGTGATCATCAACGGAGAAGCCAAGGGTATCATTGCACGCAACCTGACCAATGGCAAGATCGAGCGTTTCGGCGCCCACGCCGTGGTCCTGGCTTCCGGCGGTTATGGCAACACCTACTTCCTGAGCACCAACGCCATGAACTCCAATGGTTCGGCCGCCTGGCAGTGCTACAAGAAAGGTGCATTCTTCGCCAACCCCTGCTTTGCGCAGATTCACCCGACCTGCATTCCGATCCACGGAGACCAGCAGTCCAAACTGACCCTGATGTCCGAGTCGCTCCGTAACGACGGCCGCATCTGGGTTCCCAAGAAACTGGAAGACGCCAAGAAACTCCAGGAAGGCAAGATCAAGGGATCGCAGATTCCGGAAGAAGACCGCGACTACTATCTGGAACGCCGTTATCCGGCTTTCGGAAACCTCGTCCCGCGCGACGTGGCTTCCCGCGCCGCCAAGGAGCGCTGCGACGCCGGCTATGGTGTGAACAACACGGGCAAGGCCGTATTCCTGGATTTCAAAGATGCCATCAAACGTCTCGGACGCGAAGTGGTGGATGCCCGTTACGGCAACCTCTTTGACATGTACAAGGAGATCACCGATGTGGATCCGCACGAAGAGCCGATGATGATCTATCCGGCCATCCACTATACGATGGGCGGTCTCTGGGTTGACTACAACCTGATGACCACCATCCCGGGCCTCTATGCCATCGGCGAAGCCAACTTCTCAGACCACGGCGGCAACCGCCTCGGTGCTTCGGCCCTGATGCAGGGTCTGGCCGACGGTTATTTCATCCTGCCGTACACCATCGGCGACTACCTCGCCAGCAAGTTCAAGGAGCCGAAGACCGACACCAACGCACCGGAATTCGCCGCCGCTGAAAAGGCTGTCCAGGACAAGATCGACCGCCTGATGAACATCAAGGGCAAACGTACGGTGGACTCCATCCACAAGGAACTCGGCCATATCATGTGGGAGTATGTGGGCATGGCCCGCAACGAAGCCGGCCTGAAGAAAGCCATCACGCTGATCCAGGACCTCAAGAAAGAATTCTGGTCCAACGTCTATGTCGCCGGTGAGACGGGTGTCTTCAACCAGGAACTTGAAAAAGCCCTCCGCGTCGCCGACTTCCTTGAAATTGGCGAACTCATGGCCCGTGACGCCCTCAACCGCAATGAATCCTGCGGCGGCCACTTCCGCGAGGAAATGCAGACCGAAGAAGGTGAAACCAAGCGTGACGACGTCAATTACATGTATGTAGCTGCCTGGGAATACAAGGGTGAGGACAAGACCCCGGAACTCCACAAGGAACCGCTCAAATTCGAATTCGCCCATGTCGCAACCCGTAACTACAAAGACTAATCTTTAAGAAAGAAGTGATATGAATTTTACGTTGAAAGTTTGGCGTCAGAGAGACGCGAAAAGCAAAGGACACTTTGAGACCTATCAAGTGAAGGACATCTCGGAAGGCACTTCTTTCCTGGAGATGATGGACATCCTCAACGAACAGCTGATCGGGGAAAAGATCGACCCGGTCGCTTTCGATGCCGGTTGCCATGGCAAGCAGAGCGGCCCCGTGTCGTTCGACCACGACTGCCGGGAGGGTATTTGCGGTGCCTGCTCGCTGTATATCAACGGCCGTGCCCACGGTCCGGAAAGCGGCGTGACCACCTGCCAGCTTTATATGCGCAAATTCAAGGATGGCAGCACCATCACCATCGAGCCCTGGCGCAGCCGCGGCTTCCCGGTGATCAAAGACCTGGTCGTTGACCGGGGTGCCTATGACAAGATCCTGCAGGCAGGCGGCTTTATCAGCGTCAATACCGGCGGTGTACCCGATGCCAATGCCATTCCGATTCCCAAGAAGAATGCGGATGAAAGCATGGATGCGGCTTCCTGTGTGGGTTGCGGTGCCTGTGCCGCCACTTGCAAGAACGGCTCTGCCATGCTGTTCGTCGCAGCCCGCGTCAGCTCGCTGGCGCTCCTGCCGCAAGGCAAGATTGAAGGAGCCCGCCGTGCCAAAGCGATGGTGGCCAAAATGGACGAACTGGGCTTCGGTGCCTGCACCAACACCCGCGCCTGCGAGATGGAATGCCCGAAGCACATTACGGTCAGCCACATTGCCCGCCTGAACCGGGAATTCCTCAAGGCGAAGTTCAAAGACTAGTTGATAAACCGATGCGATTGTTGACAGCTTTGGGCTGTGTTGAAAAGAGCCGGTTTATCCCGGTCTTATTCCAAGCTTCTCAACAAGCCTGTTATCCACAATCCATCTGACAAGGTTTATCCACAAAACCGACACCCGTTTCACAAAATCCCTGAAACGGGTGTTTATTTTCTGTGGAAAACGTGGCGGATAACTTGCGGAACGAAAATTATCAACACTTTCAACAGGCTAAGAAATATCCGGAAAATAGATTTTGAATTTTATATTTATTAATTTTGTACTGTTGACAACGTTTGGGAGACATGGCTGAAGATTTCAATCCCCGTGCGGAGATTACCTATAAAGAAAACGAATTCGACAAAGTGATCCGTCCGCAAAGTTTTGACCAGTTCGCCGGTCAGGACAAAGTGCTCGAGAATCTCAAGATTTTCGTCAAAGCGGCCATGCTTCGGGGAGAGGCGCTCGACCATGTCCTGTTTCATGGGCCGCCTGGTTTGGGCAAAACCACACTGGCCCATATTGTTGCACAGGAACTCGGTGTCAATCTGAAAATTACATCAGGCCCAATCCTCGACAAGCCGGGTGATCTCGCCGGTCTGTTGACTTCCCTGGAAAACGGGGACGTGTTGTTTATCGATGAAATCCACCGGCTCAGTCCCATTGTGGAGGAATACTTGTATTCAGCCATGGAGGACTATCGTATCGATATCATGATTGACAAAGGGCCCGGCGCCCGCAGTGTGCAGATATCCCTTAATCCGTTTACCCTGATCGGTGCTACGACGCGCAGCGGCCTGCTGACTTCTCCGCTCCGGGCACGTTTCGGCATCCAGTGCCATCTGGAGTATTATGATGCGTCCGTCCTTTTCAACATCATCAAGCGAAGTGCCGGTATCCTGGCTATTGAAATTGAAGATGAGGCTGCGAAAGAGATTGCTTTGCGCAGCCGCGGTACGCCGCGTATCGCCAATTCCCTGTTGCGCCGGGTGCGGGATTTCGCACAAGTGCGCGGCAACGGCACGATTGACTTGGAAATCGCCCGCTTTGCGCTCAATGCCCTCAATATCGACACGCGGGGCCTGGATGCCATCGACAACAAGATTTTGACGACGATCATTGATAAATTCGGCGGGGGACCGGTGGGTGCCGGTACGATTGCGACAGCGATCAGCGAGGATGTAGGGACCCTGGAAGAAGTCTATGAACCGTTCCTGATCAAAGAAGGCTTCCTCACCCGCACCCCGCGGGGCCGTGTCGTGACAGAACTTGCTTATAAACATTTAGGAAAATTCAATACCCGTTATGAAAAAGATCTTTTCTCTTAGCGTGCTTTTGGTGACAGCGCTTCTTTCCGTTGTCCCTTCCGATGCGTGCACTTCAGCTATCTTTACCGGAAAGGCCACACCTGACGGAAGGCCGTTGCTTTGGAAGCACCGTGACACGGGTGAACTCGACAACCGCATTGAGTTCTTCCCTGCCGGAAACGGTCGTAAATACAGCTTTATCGGTCTGGTCAACAGTGACGTACAGGACGGTGAAGTATGGACTGGTACCAATGAAGCCGGATTCTCCATCATGAATACGGCTTCTTATAACCTGCAGGTAGAAAGTGCGGATATCGAAGATCAGGAAGGTGTGCTGATGTACCAGGCTCTCGGCAGTTGCAGGACCTTGCAGGATTTCGAGCGTTTCCTCGACAAGATGAAGAAACCGCGGGGCGTCGAAGGCAATTTCGGCGTGATTGACGCAGAGGGGGGAGCCGCCTATTATGAAGTGAACAATACGGCGTGGACGAAAATCGATGTCAACGACCCCAAGATCGCCCCTGAAGGTTTCCTGGTCTATACGAATCACTCCTATACGGGTCGCAAAGACGACGGAATGGGATATATCCGCTACAATACAGCCAATGAAATCTTCCATAAGGCTTGGATCCAGGGCATCGACGTGACGCCGCAGTGGATTTTCAACAACCTTTCACGCAGCTACTATCACTCGCTGCTGGGCATCGACCTCAACAAGAATCCGGAACTGGCTCCGGAAGGCTGGTACATCGACCAGGATTTCATTCCGCGTCGCAGCACCAGTGCTTCAATTGTGGTCAAGGGGGTGAAAAAAGGTGAGAATCCGGATCTTACGATCATGTGGACCATTCTGGGTTATCCACCGTGCGGCATCGCTGTTCCGCTCTTCGTAGCGGCAGGTGCCAATCAACCGGCATACATGTGCAAGTCGAAAGACAGCGACCATGCCCTGATGTGTGACCAGGCGCTTGCCCGCCGCGCCAGGATTTTCCCGCTCAAGCGGGGGAACGGCAAGAATTATTTTGACATCGGGCTGGCCCAGTTCTTTATGCACAATCTGTTCCGGCTGGAAGACACGAATTTCCAGGAAACGGAAAAGATGATGGAAAAACAGTATGCGGCCGGGAAAATCGACCGGAGCGCGGTGATCAGTCTCTACGACAGGATCCTGTCGGAGGAACCGCAACTATGATCTGTTCCCCGAAAGCTGTCTATATTGCTCATGCCGTGAAGCGCGCCCCGGAAGGTGCGCTTCACGTTGTGATTGCCGATACCAAGAAGCAGGCCTATTATATTGCTTCTGACCTGGACAATTTTCTCTGCGAAGAGAACCTGTTTTATTTTCCTTCCTCCTCCGAAAAATCGGAATATAAGAAAAGTACGGCCCTGTTGCAGCGTACCGCAGCCCTTTCGGCTATAGCAGGTTGGGAAAAAAGCCCGGTTGTTTCCCGGGAAGGATCGTATGTGATAACCCCGGAATTACTGCAAAAGAAACCGATTTCCTCCACGGTCATTGTAACTTACAAGGAAGCGATCGAAGAAAGGGTACTTCGTCCGAAAACCATCCGTTCTTCAATCCTGCTGTTGCGCAAAGGAGAATCTTTGTCCCATGAGTCGATCAGTGAAGTCCTGTTTGGAGAAGGATTCCGCAAAGCGGATTTTGTGACGGAACCGGGTGAATTTGCGCTGCGCGGCTCTTTGGTGGATATCTTCTCCTTTGCCGATGAGCAACCGATCCGCATCGACTTTTTCGGGGATGAGATCGAATCGATCCGGCATTTCAATCCGGACAACCAACTGTCGATCGGAAGCCCGCTGCGGGAAGTGGCCATCTACCCCAATCTTGATGAAATCGGACAGGAGAACGAACATGCTGATTTTCAGGATATCCTGCCCGAAGGAACGACGATTTGGGACTTACGGGACAATATCCTGGAGAAAGAAGACGACGGAATCCTGCCGCAGCCGCCCTTTGCCAAGAATTTCGAACTGCTTTCCGATGACATCGTCCATCACCAGATCCAGGGCTACCAGGTTACGATCCTTTCTCCCAATGAAAGCCAGACGCGGCGCCTGAAAGAAATCCTGCGTGGCGTGAAGCCGGAATTCTTGTCCCTTTCCCTTCATGAAGGATATATCGACAAACATTCCAAGCATTGCTACTATACCGACCATCAGATTTTCGAGCGCTATCACAAACTGAACATCCGCCGGCAGGTGGAGCGTTCCGAACGGATGACGATCAACGATCTGAATGCCATGCGGATCGGGGATTACGTGGTCCATATCGATCATGGCGTTGGACAGTACGGAGGATTGGTCAAGACCAATATCAACGGACGTACCCAGGAAGCGGTCAAACTGATCTATGCAGGCGGCGACGTGGTGTTCGTTTCAATCCATTCGCTGCACCGCATTTCCAAGTTCAAATCCCGGGACGGTGAGGCGCCGAAGATTTACCGGTTGGGCAGCAAGGCGTGGGAAAATCTCAAGCGAAGTACCAAATCCAAGGTCAAGGATATCGCCGAAGATCTCATCAAACTGTACTCGGAGCGGCAGCAGGCGCGCGGTTTCGCCTTCTCCCCGGATTCTTACCTGCAACAGGAATTGGAATCTTCCTTCCTGTTTGAAGATACCCCCGACCAGGCAACGGCTACGGAGGCTGTGAAAGCTGATATGGAAAGCCTGCATCCGATGGACCGGCTGGTGTGCGGCGATGTGGGCTTCGGCAAAACCGAAGTGGCCATCCGCGCCGCTTTCAAAGCCGTGTGTGACAGCAAGCAAGTCGCGGTATTGGTTCCGACCACGATCCTCGCCCTGCAGCATTACCAGACATTCAAGGAGCGCCTCAAGGATTTCCCGGTCCATGTCGATTACATCAGCCGGCTGCGGACGGCTAAGGAAATCAAGCAGATCGGCGAAAATATCGCTTCGGGTAAAACCGATATCCTGATCGGGACCCACCGTATCCTCAACAGCAGCCTGCAATTCAAGGATCTGGGCCTGCTCATCATCGACGAGGAACAAAAATTCGGTGTTTCGGCCAAAGAACGGATCCGCCAGATGAAAACATCGGTTGATACGCTGACATTGACAGCTACGCCGATTCCCCGCACCTTGCAGTTCTCCCTGCTGGGTGCCCGCGACCTTTCCATCATCAACACGCCGCCGCCCAACCGCATCCCCGTTACCACGGAAGTCATCCGTTTTGATGAAGAATATCTGGCCGATATTCTCAACCGGGAACTCGAAAGGGGCGGGCAGGTCTATTTCGTGCACAACCGGGTGGACGATATATTTGCCATGCGGGACAAGATCCACGCCATCTGCCCGCAAGCGGAAATCTGCGTGGCGCACGGCCAGATGGAAGCGCGCGAGCTGGAAAGCAAGATCCTGCAATTCATTGCCGGTGATTATGATATCCTGCTTTCCACGACCATCATCGAGAATGGCATAGACATTCCGAATGCCAATACGATGATTGTGGACCGCGCGCACCGTTTCGGCCTGAGCGACCTGCACCAACTCCGGGGCAGGGTGGGTCGCAGCAATGTCAAAGCCTACTGCTATCTCATCGTGCCGGAAGAAGAGACGCTGACGGACGATGCGCGCCGCCGCATCCGGGCGCTGGAAGCTTTCAGCGACCTGGGCAGCGGTTTCAATATCGCCATGCAGGACCTGGATATCCGCGGTGCCGGCAATCTGCTGGGTGCGGAACAATCGGGTTTCATGGCCGAGATGGGTTTCGAAACGTATATGCGGATCCTCAAGGAAGCCATGAACGAACTGGCGCTTTCCCGGACCGGCGAGGTGGAAGAACCGCTGCAGCGTATCAGCTATGAACTCGATACACAGGTGGATACGGATCTTGAGCTGATGATTCCGGATACCTATGTCAATGTGCCGTCCGAAAAGATCCGTCTCTACAAGGAACTCGACGGCATCAAATCGGAAGACCTGCTCAAGCGCTTCACGGCCAATCTGGCCGACCGTTTCGGGGCGCCGATTCCGACGCCGGTACTTGAACTCATCGATGTCGTGCGGCTGCGCATGATGGCCGGCAAGCTGGGCATCGAACGGATCGTGCTCAAGAACAGCGTGATGATTGCCTGGTTCATTGCCGACCGCAACCACCCGTTCTTCCAGTCCGACCGTTTCGGCGCAATCCTCCAGCAGCTGGCCCAGCGCAAAGCGGGTGTCAAATTGCAGGAAACAGGCGGGAAACTGCATTTCAAAGTGGAGAATATCCCTTCCGTGCAGGCGGCAGCCAAGGTTCTGACCTCCTTTTTGGTATAATCTTTGATTTTTTACTAACTTTGCATTTCGTACGCACAAGAAAAAGTATGGTGAAGAAGACAAAGATTCTGCTTGTCGCCGCCTCGGTCCTCCTGCTGTCAGCGCTGTGGCAGCCTGCTTCCGCGCAGGATCCGCTTGCAGGGAACGGCTATTCGCCTTATTCCCTTTTCGGCTTCGGGGACCTGGTGCGCCAGGGGACGGGCTACAATCTTTCGATGGGCGGTTTCGGCATCGGTGACCGCAATGTCCGGTATATCAATCTGCTCAATCCGGCCGCCGTCACGGCGCGGGAAGCCAAGTCTTTCATGATGGATTTCGGGCTGGAGAACCGCAATGTGCTCTACCAGGGCAATGCCGCCACGTCGCTTAGCGAAACGGCGCAGGGCGTGCTCAAGTCCGCGAACAACACGTTCAACATGCACAACATTGTCGCGACGCTTCCCATCGCCCGGCACGGGGCCTTCAAGCTCGGCATCGTGCCATATAGCACGGTTTCATATAAGTTCCAGGCAGACGAGACTTCCGACGCCTTGATTGCCGAAGCAGGGGATATCCGTTATACCAAAGAAGGCACAGGCGGTGTTTACCAAGCTTTTCTGGGTGCCGGTGTCATTTTGTGGGACCGCTTGAGCCTGGGTGCCGACCTCGATTATTATTTCGGCAAGATCGACCGCAACAGCACGGCCACTTTCCGCAACAGTTCCTCCTACCGTTCCCTTTCCTCGGGCTGGCGGGACAATGTGAGTTGTTTCGGCGGCCGTTTCGGCCTGCAGTACCAGCAGCCGCTGGGTGGCGGGATGAACCTCACTGTCGGTGCAACGTATGCACTTCCTACCCGGCTTCGGGGCGGGGAAGTGCGATATGCTTACGGAAAGACCTCTTCTTCAACCGATACGATTGCAAACCGTAAGTCGTCGCTCGCCAACTACAGCATGCCGGCAGAGATCGGAGCGGGCGTTTCGTTCCGGTATGGCGAAACATGGATGGTCGGTTTCGATTACACGCGTCAGGACTGGACAGGCCTCTCTCTCGGCGAGTATCCGGGTGTCAATTTCCAGACCGGTGTCGCCCAGAATTTCCGGGCCGGCTTTGAAGTGACGCCCAACCGCTATGATGTGCGCAAGGGTTTCGGCCATTTTCTCCGGAGGCTTACCTGGCGGGCGGGCGCATACAGGGAAATGTCCCACATTTTCCTCAATGGAAGCCAGATCGCCGCGACCGGTGTCACGATGGGAGTCGGTATCCCCGTTTTCCGCTACTACAACAGTATCAATCTGGGCGTGGAGCTGGGCCAGCGGGGCGCTTTGGACAACAATCTGGTGCGGGAACGTTATTTTTTGTTCACGCTTTCATTCAATTTGCACGATATTTGGTTCATCCCTACCTTGTACAATTAAATTTTGCTAAATTTGCCTTCAAACTGAATAACGATGAAAAAGATTGCCATCATCCTAATGACTCTCGTGCTTGCCGTACCGGCATTCGCACAGGGACGCTTCGGTAAAGACAGCGCCGAATGCACGAAGTATCTCTCCTACTACCAGGAGCTTTGCAAACAGAAGAACTATGAGGAGGCTGCCCCGTTCTGGAGGAAGGCATTCAGTTTGTGCCCGCCCACCGCGAGCCAGAACATGCTCATTAACGGGCAGACCATCATCCGTTATGAGATCAACAAGAACCGGAAAGACCCGGTCCGCTATCGGGAACTGGTCGATACGCTGCTCCTGCTGAGCGACGTCCGTGCCCAGAACTATCCGAAATATGCGGTCAAGAGTTTGGACAACAAAGCCATCGACGTGGTCAACTACCTGGGGGCTGACTACGAGACGCAGTACAAGATCCTGACGGAAGTCCTCGACCAGATCAAGGGCGAAGCCGGTCCGGCCGCCTTTGTCACCCAGATGAAATCGGCCGTGGAGATGTACCGCAATGAAAAGATGGATGCCGAAGGTGTGATGAACAATTACACCAAGATTTCCGGCTACTTGGATGACAAGATTGATTCCAGCAACGATCCGCAGTACCGCAGCGCCAAACAGGATGTCGAAAGCCTGCTGATTGACAGCGGTGTGGCTTCGTGCGACAATCTGGTGGCCCTTTACACGCCGCGTTTCCAGGCCAACCCGAACGACGAGGCGCTCCTGACCAACATGGTCAAGATGCTTTCCAAGAGCGAGTGCATGAACACCGAGCTCTTCCTCCAGTCGATCGTCGCGCTCAACGAGATCAACCCGACCGCCAGCTCCGTGTACGGTCTGTATCGTCTCTACTCTTCCCGGGATGAGAACACGAAGGCCGCGGAAGCCCTGGAACGCGCCATCAGCCTGCTCAATCCGGACGATGTAGCTACCAAGGCTGATTACACTTTCGAATTGGCAACATATTATTTCAAGAAATGCGGCCGCGCCGCTTCCGCTGTTGCCAAGGCCAAGGAAGCAGCTGAACTCAGCGAAGATTACAAAGGCAAAGCCTATCTGCTGATCGGAACCATCTGGGGAGGCCAGAAATGTGGTGGCGACGAGGTAAGCAGCCGCGCCAACTTCTGGGTGGCCGTTGACTACCTGCAGCGTGCCGCTGCCGCCGACCCGTCCGTGACCGAAGATGCCAATTCGCTGGCAGCCCAGTACCGCCGCTATTTCCCGAAGACGGAAGATGCCTTCTTCCTGGATATCACCGAAGGCAGTGGCTATACGGTCAGCTGTGGCGGCATGACCGAGCGCACGACCGTCCGTACCAACAAGTAATTGAAGCAGATCCTTCATATCCCTTTCAGGATGGCTGTCGCCCTTGCGGCGGCCATCCTGCTTTTTTCTTCCTGCAAGCCCGAGGAGGAGGTGACCTTCGATTTCGAGCAGACGCCGGTCCAGATCGTGCACGACATGCAGATCCTGCAGACTGACAAAGGTTCCGCCGAGATGCGGATGCACGCTCCGCTGATGAAGCGGTTTGAATACGAGAAAGATTCCACGCTCCACGCCTACGAACTCTACACCGAAGGTTTCTTCGTGGATGCCTATACCGAAAACGGCGAGCTCGAAACCACCATCATCGCCGACCAGGCGCGCCATGTGACTACGCAGGGCCAGGAGTCCTGGAGCGCTTTCGGTCACGTCGTCGTGACCAATCATATCAAGGGAGAGCGGATGGAGACGGACACCATCTACTGGAACAAGGAGGAGCAGCAGATCTACACGGATTGCTATGTGAAACTTACTTCCGACAGCGGCCTGTTGCAGGGTTTCGGGATGACTTCCGACGAGCGGGCGCGCAATTCCGTCATCCTCCGTCCGTTCGACTGGTATGCCGTGGAACGGGATTCCACCTATCAATTCATCGACACCGTCAATGTAATGGGGCCGCATCGTAAAAAAAATTGATTTTTTTACAATTCTGAACGCAACGTTTTACCCCCTTTTTGCATCTAGTAAGTGATTTTTGTGTACTTTTGCACCTCGTGCCCGAAAGGGCCTGTTGGAAAAGTACATGAAAATTAATAACTAAAACTAAACGTAAAATGGCGGTATTAGAGAAAATTCGCGTCAAATTCGGAATTTTGATTACGGTTCTCGTCGCGCTGGCTCTGTTGTCGTTCATCCTTGATCCTCAGACACTCCGTTCAGCCGCAGACCGGTTCTCCTCAGACAACAAAGTAGGTTCCATGAACGGCAAGTCCGTGTCATACAAAGAGTACTACGAGCAGCTCAATGCCTACACCGAGATTGCCAAGATGATGGGCCAGAATCCTTCTTCGGAAGAGCAGCAGGCCCAGATCCGCGATGCGGCCTGGCAGTCAATCTTCGAAAATGAAGTTTTCATCCCGAAAGCCGGGGATGCCGGACTTTCCGTGGGTGAAGAAGAAATGCTCGACCTCACGCAGGGTGGCAACATCTCCCCGATCCTCCTGCAGCAGGGCATTTTCAACGACCCTGCCACCGGCGCTTTCAGCCGGGAAGCCCTGGTCAGTTTCGTGCAGACCATTGATGCGGATGAGACGGGTCAGTATGCGGCCCTCTGGTCGTTCCTCGAAGAGAATGTCTATCGCGAACGTCTCTTTTCCAAATATGCTTCGCTCATCGAGAAGAGCGATTACCTGACGGATCTCGAAAAGAGCCGTCTGCTGGCGGAAAGCAATGTCACTGCGGATGTGGATTTCGTTTTCTCCCCGATGTCCTATGTCCCCGACAGCACCGTCGTCGTCTCTCCCGAGGAAATCCGGAATTACTATAACGAACGCAAAGAGCAGTTCAAGCAGCCGGCCAACCGTGACATCGAATATGTGATGTGGGAAGTCGTTCCGTCCGCCCAGGATTTCGCCGACACGAAAGAAGAATTCGACGCCCTGCTGGCGGAATTCACCACGGCAGATAACCTCAAGTCCTTCGTCACGCTCCATTCCGACAGCAAATGGAATATCTATTACTTCTCGGAAGACCAGCTTTCCGTCACGCCGGAGTTCCAGCATACCGCTTTCCATGAACCGGTCGGTACGGTAAGTCCTGTCCTTACGGAAGAGAGCTCCTATGCAGCCATGCGCGTGGCGGATGTCCGCATGATGTCCGATTCTGTCCATCTCTATGTGAAGGTGTTCCCGTATTCGCAGGAAGCTGACGCTGACGCTTTCCTGGCCGAACAGTCCCGCAAGGCCGACCCGTCCCAGTTTACCGAGATGGGCTGGTTTACCCAGGAAGACATGATGTCCAACAACTGGCCGGAATTCTCGCCGGTGTTTGACGCGCAGCAGAAACTCATCAAAATCAAGGGTCCGAACAACCAGATGCACCTGGTCCTCTATATGCCGGAACGCACACGTCCTGTCAAGAAGGTCCAACTTGCCACGCTGGTCAAGAATGTGCTTCCTTCCGATGAGACCTACCGCGACTTCCAGATGAAGGCAGTCGAGTTCGCTGATGCCTGCGACGGCAAACTGGCCAATTTCCAGAAACTGGCCCAGGAGCAGGATCTGCCCGTCATACCTATTAATAATATGGTCCAGGCCACCCGTCGCATCGGGCCGGCCGACAATGCGCGTGAAGTCGTATCCTGGGTTTTCGACAAGAAGACGAAAGCCGGGGATGTTTCCGACCTGAAGATTGTTGACAACAAATACTATTTTGTTACAGCTGTAACCAAGACCCGCAAGGAAGGCTATGCCGACCTGAATGAAGTTTCCCCGCAGATCCGCACTGTCCTGGCTGCCCGCAAGAATGTGGACAAGCAGTTGGCTGATGTCCGGACGAAGATTGCCGGCATGAATTCCATGGAGCAGATAGCCGAGACCCTCGGTACCACGGTCAGCCATGCACCCGGCCTTTCTTTCGGTTCAGTGCAGTATGGGCAGAATGATCCGGCCTTCCTCGGCGCCGTAGCTGCTGCTCCCGAAGGGACGATCCAGTCGGTCGGCGGCACCATCGGTGTCTATGTCTTCCAGGTGATGGATCGGAAGACCGGGCAGTTCTTCTCCGATGCGGACGCTGCTACCCAACTGTCGCGGAAAGCGCAGTACCACAATAGCGTCTTGCAAAACGTAATTGCCAATGAAGCAGAGATTAAAGATAATAGGGCAAGATTTTTTTAACATTTTTTCAACAATTGGTTGAAAAAAACCCCAAAAATTTGGACAATCAAAAATTATTGTCTAATTTTGAGGCGATAAACTGTGTACATATTTTTAATGTTTAACCAAAAATAATAAACACACTTAACAAAATTTTTTTATGAAAAAGATTATTTATTCACTGGTGATTATGATTGCTGCCGGCAGTCTTTTCACTTCCTGTATCGAGCAGGTTGAGCCGGACGGCATCCTTGCCCTCCGCGAAGCCAAGGCTCGTTACTATGACGCTCTCGCTCAGCTGCGTGCGAAGGACGGTGTCTACCGCGAGGCAGA
>JAFWOY010000021.1 GCA_017509755.1 Bacteroidales bacterium | reverse complement strand
GACGCTAGAGGACTGCACAGCGAGGAGTCAGCCGGCTCGCAGGAGGCTGCGCCGGGGACGAGCCGGAGGGAATGACGCCAAAGGACTGCACAGCGAGGAGTCAGCCGGCTCGCAGGGGGCTGCGCCGGGGACGAGCCGGAGGGAATGACGCCAGAGGACACTCCGGCAAGGAGTCGTCCGGCTCGCAGTTCGGGTTCGTATGCTAAGGGCAACGCAAGCATGCAGTGGTTATACGTCCGAAAAGCGGACAGCGATTAGCAAGGGCCAGGCTCCCGCCCCAAGGTGGCGTCGCGAATGCTTGACTACCGTCTGCAAGCACTGATACGCGCTCCGCCTTCCTAGGCGGTCTGGCCAAGCCAGCCCACCTAGGCAATTTACTGTCTCGAGAAGCCACGCACAGATCGATTTCCACCTTCCGGCACACTAGCGTGGGCAAGAGTTTATACATATTTACGAATCTCCGACAAAGGGAGTTCTGCCAATTTGGCCAGTTGTCGGAACGACAACTTGTAACGCGTACGAAGTGTTTGCGCCAATTGTATACGTTGTCCTGCGTCTAAGTTCAATACAACTTCTTCATTGAACAGGTTCCGGCAGACTTGGGAACAGTATTTCTTTGCCTCTGTATCATCCAGCGTCACACCAAGATAATCGGCTTCCCTGCGCTTGATCTCCATATCCTTTTGTTTGCTTGAGGCCATGAATACCCGGTATCGGTTATGGGTCTTGTAGATTCTTTCAAAGAGGGCGACGTCGACATAGTTTTCTGGAAGAATCAGGCCATTGCAAATCAGCCAATTGCCAGGAATCCGCCTTTTGGAGCAGGCAATTGAGCGTACGACTGAATAGCTGAGAGAATCGACTCGGACAGGATCATGCAGGTTTCCTTCCTTGTCATAACGCCAAATGGAAATATGGGGCTGGCTCCGAAAATACATCGAAGCGGTCCCCCAGCGATAATCATGAGGCAACACGGGTTTTCCATCCTTAGTCGGTTGAGCCAATACATAGGTTCCGATGTCCAATACATGATCTTCGTCATCGATGGGAATGATCTCCAAATCGATCTTGGCATCTTTTATATTTCCACGTGTTTTGCTCACATGGCGGAGGTAGCTCCGCTCGAACATGATTTTGAAGGCCTCACAATCTTCATATCTTCCCTCGAGAAGTAGGTGGAGATGCGTATCTTCGATAGAAAACGCAACTACGCGTACCTTGCAATACGCAGCACAGACGGCTATTAAATTGAAAGCCGCTGGGTAGTCTGACGGTAACAAGATGAATTTGGGTGTGCGCGAACCGTCACAGGTCAAATGGAAAAAAACAAGTTTATACATCACAGTTTCTTACGCCTCAATCTTCCGCCACCAACGCGATGACTCTAGTTGATTCGACATTCAAAGATACAACCCGGAGAGGGATTTGTCAAGTGTTTTATGGTTGTTTTTTTATCAAATATACCATCGCTGTAAATGCCGTACAGTCGCGGTGCTGGGACAGAGGATTGCAAGGTCGAGAAATGCCCTAGGTGGGCTGGCCGGCCAGACCGCCTAGGAAGGCGGAGCGCGAAATGGTGCCCGCGGGAGGTAGTCAAGTACACGCGACGCCACCTTGGGGCGGGGTCTGGCATTGGTTGAACACTGCCTGCTGGGCGGGAGCAATTGCCTGGCATATCTGCGCAGAAGCCCCCATAAACAAGGAAGCGAGCCGGAGGGGATGGCGGTAGAGGGCAGCACAGCGAGGGGTCGGCCGGCTCGCGGAGGGTTATGACGGGGGCGAGCCGGAGGGGATGGCGGTAGAGGGCAGCACAGCGAGGGGTCGGCCGGCTCGCGGAGGGTTATGACGGGGGCGAGCCGGAGGGGATGACGGTAGAGGGTAGCACATCGAGGGGTCGGCCGGCTCGCGGCGAGCTACGACGGTGATGAGCCGGAGGGGATGGCAGTAGAGGGCAGCACAGCGAGGAGTCAGCCGGCTCGCAGGGGGAGTCGGCCGACTCGCGAAGGGGGTCGGCCGGATCGCAGGGAGGTCAGAATAGGAATTGGGGCGCTGGCGAGCTATTGCCAGTCGGTGAGGGTGAGGTCGGTGAGGCTAGAGAGGTGGCGGAGGTTGTTGGATACCAGGGTGCGGTGGTTAATGATGGCGGTGCAGCCGATGAGCAGGTCGAAGTCTTCGATCGGATGGCCGGCTTGTTGAAGGCGGACCTTTTCACGGGCGGCCAGTTCATAGGCGGATGATGAAGGTAGGACAGCAATCTGATCGATGAGTGTGTGGACGAGCCGCAGGTTCTGTTCCCGATTCTGGCTTTTATAGGCGCCGTAAAGCAACTCAAAAGCAGTGAGATCACAAATGGCACATCGGTCGACACCCACCTCCAGGATATGTTGGCGGACATTGTTGTCCTTGCCACGGATCAGATCGATGACCACATTGGTATCCAGTAGATATTGCGTCATAGATCAACAGGGGTATTGGCGGTTCTTCCTTGGGATAGCGTTTCAGCCAAATCCCCATCGTCTTTCGAAGATACCCACTGGCCATAGACTGATGCAAGGAAGGCTTCGGTTTTGCGGAAGCGGGCAGCACGTTCTGCTGCTGTCTCTACGTCGCGAGTGGCTTCTTCCAGCGTTTTCCTAAGGTATTCATTCATGCTGATATGCGCCTGGCTTGCTGCTACTTTCAATTTTTCGAGCAGGACTGGAGGCAATCTAAAAGCGGTTTGTTTGGTAGGAGCCAAGGTGAGTGTGAACAAAAAAGAAAGTCGCGAGGGTATCGCGACTTTCTTCGTTGAGGGTTGACCTGGTTAATTCCAGGTGTAGGTGATGTGATGGTTGTTGGCACAGGTAACCGAGAGGGTACGGACAAGCGAGACGCCATTCAGGGTGTAGGAGAAACGGATGGAGCCGCTTCCTGCCGCCGTGAAATGGAACGTGAACAGCCCCGTCGTATCCCGGACGATGTCACCCTCGATTACCTCGACCTGCACATCGGCAGTGACCGTGTCCTTGCGCGTCGTCCCGGAAAGCACTTTGCGGAGGGTCGCTTCGAAGTCGGTGATGAGGAATTCCCGATTCTGGTCCTCCTGGCTTTCAAAGTGCTTCATCTTCAAGTCGGCGGGCACTTCCAGATCGGTTGCCGAATAAGTCGCCGCAGCCGTCAATCCACCGAAGGATCCGGTCACGGTCTTGCTGTTGCAAGCAGCGGTTGCGACCAACGCCCCTGAAGCAGCATCCACTTCGACAGAACCTTCATCGTTGTAGGTGGCCGAGGATGTAACGTCCTGCGAGCTGCCGTCATTGAACTGTGCTGTCAAGGTGAACGAGTGGGACAGAAGCACTACCCCACCCGACACGCGCACCAGGTCATAATGCGTCTGGTCGAATGACAGACTGACCGGCAGGCGCGCCTCTGCCACAATGATCTCGGCGTCTTCATATTCGGAGAAGGACTGTCCGTCGTAATGGCTGCGAATCGTAGCCGTTCCGGCGCCCAATGCCTTGGCCGACGAACCACTGACCGATACGCAACCGCTGCCCGAAGTAACAGAGAAGCCACTGGATGTCACATCCGCTTCTTCCGTCCAGCCGACAGTCTGCACGCCATCAACCATTGTTCTCTTGTACAGTTTGGCAGACAACGAGGATGTCGCAACAGAGCCGGAAGGATTGAACGGGCCGGACACCTGGATCGATGTAGGAGAAGCCATTGTAACCAGCTTGTATTCATAGGTCGTAACCGGGTCAGGCTTACCTTTCACAACCAGGGATGCCGTTCCGGTCGTGGCGCCGGAAAGTGTCAGCGATCCGCTATAAACGCCTCGAACCGTAGCGCCAGCATCCGAATAGGTGTCGTTGGTACCTGTAACTGTATTGCCGGTGATTGTCGCCGGTCCACTTGTCACGGAGAATGTCACATCGCCGGTTACATCGACATTGCTATCAAAAGTACCATTGACATACTTCTTGACCGAGGCTTTCGCATGCGTTATCCCGTAACAATCAATCTGGCTGTCATCCAAAGTGACGGTAAAATCGCCATACGAAATCACAAGATCCTGTGGCTGAAGTATGACGCCCGTGGTCACGGTGACGCCAGCATTGGCCAACTGACCGACCCCATACAACACCGGGAAACCGTCTTCGGTGATATAGATGGTGCTGCTCGAGCCCAGTGTGGCAGTGACTGTCGCGCTGACTGGCGAAGAGCCAGTATTGGTGTTCGTCAGTGTTCCGATCCCGTTGCTTGCAACAGAGAACATTCCACCGCCAGAAACAGACCAGGCGACACCTGTGCTATTGTGTCCGTAAACGGTACTATAGTGATCCGTCCAGCTGCCGCCGTTGCGACGGACTCGCCAGTGAACCATCACCCGGTATTCCTGCGCTGACCCGAAGTTGACTGTTGCATCGGCAGGGTCGATATAGAACGTGACAATCTCACGTTCCAGTCCACCCGGACCGTGCTGCCAGTCATACTGCCGCAAGTCGATGAATGCCTCGAGGCCATATTCGCTGTTGTACACGCGGAGACGTCCATTATTCGTTACGTCGCCGGTTCCAGCGGCTGCAGGATGAACAATGATGAGTTCGTTGTTATTGCCGGAATCCTTGTTCTTGGCGAACTTGTCGCTGCCACTGACCCATTCCACATTCCAAGAGACGTTCGACGTCACTTGAATGTTTTTCGGTACGGCAGCGCCATCCATCCAATCCCACTCCAAAATAGAAGGTTCCACAGTAAGGTAATGCGTCGGAAGCAGCGTGAGGCGGAGCGGATCGATACTCGTATAACCGGAGCCGTCCGCGTAGCGAGCATTGATGAAGCCCGTAATCTGGGATGAGTTCGTGCCCTTCGACATCACTGTGTAACGTGCAGCGGACCCGGAACCGGATTTGACAGCCGTCACATAGGCGGCTATCTCATCGCTCACAGACCAAGTACAAGCAGCCGTAACATCGCCCTCGCGGACCCAGGTATCATCGTTGAGTGTCTCGTAATACGCTTTGTAATAGACCGACTCACCGTCCCGGATGGCATTGTCCAACACACCTGTGCTCGTCTCGACAACCAACCTGTGGCTCGGGCCCGGCGGCGTCGGCGCAGCGGAAATCTCCAAAGACAAGGTCGAAGACATCGCACCGTCCATATAAGTAAACGTCACCGTCCCCGTGGCGTCAGCCGTAAACCGGTCGTAGTTCGATCCTGTCCATGAAATCAAGTTTTCTCCATTAACCGAAAGACCACCGGACGACCAACTCCGCGCTTCCCGATACCCATCCTGGTACACGGAACAGAGGCGAATGTCGACATCGTCTCCAACGCCGATCGTGCCGTCCTCGGCAGAATAAGCAGAAGCGCTGTGCAATTTCCACTGCAATTCGACGCCTACGACGGAACCATGATCAATGGGAGCAGAAGCTTTCAAACTGATGTAGCCCCTGTCAGAGACGGTATGCCCGTTGAGCGTATAGGAGGCGACAATATCGGTATGGGCCCCTCCTCCACCGCCCCAGATACCTACAGAGTTGCTCTCTGCAAAATCATACCGGCCATTCATGGATGCATACCAGGCGAAGCCACTTCCGGCCACGGTCGAATTCTCAAAGGACCAGTCACAGACGGTGGACACGTTGCGGGTTGAGCCGTCGGACATGCGGGCACGGGCCACGAAGGAATTGTCGCCGCTGACATCCACGTTCTCCCGGCGTTTGGGCGTAAGTGTCAAAGAAACAGGATACATCGAAGCCGGTTCCGGCGCTACCGTGACATCCACGTCCGCCCAGAGGGTCGTCGAACCCTGCTCATACTTGACAGAGAACGAATCGCTTCCCGTAAATCCTTTGGCAAGTACGGCGACACCGCCAGTTGTCATGGAAGGATCAATGCAATAACTCGCCCAGTCGTTCCCCCAGTTGTGAGCGGTACCGTGATAGCGGCCCGTTGATGCGCTCCCATAATGGGCTTCCACCGTAAAGGAGCCCGGAGCAGACGAAGCAGGGATTCGGGTGCCATCGCTATACACAACCGTCACGGAGGCTGTGGCTGTGCCATAGGGATGAAGCGTCAAAGAAGAAGGATCGACTTCGAGCGACACGGGAACCAGGTCACTTAAAACAATGGCCCGGACGGCCGCCGACTTCGTCACGCCGTTGAATGTATAGCTGGCCGTCCACAGATCCTGAGGCAGGCGGGTAATACCGGAAAGGGAAAGGTCTTCTTCCTCCACGCCACTTTCATCGAAATGTGCAAATAGCGCGCGGGCATAAGCCCCTTCCCCGCTGCCGGAAGCCTCCAAGCGTTTTACAATCAGATAGTCTTCTCCTTGATTGTAATCGAAGAAGCGCCAGCCAGCCCGGTAGCCATCATAAGCTTCCGGCGCTCCGGAGGTATGAAACCGCCAGATCGAGCTGAGACTCTCCGACACGCCATGATCTGCCCACGACAGACCCTGGTCCGTTGTCAGCGAAGAAATATTTTCTTTGGTGCCATTTGTATAATAGGCATACAGTCGATAATGCCAGATCGCATTTGCCGCATCGTCGGGAGCCGGAGAAGCGACCGCTTCATTGTACGTATTGCCGACATACAGGTAGTCCGGTTCGAAAGCGATATGGTCCAGTACCCGCGGATCCTTCACTGTGATCCACACATTCGAGAAATACGACGTTATGCCCGTGTTGGACGGGTCGATTTCCGTGCTGGGTACCGATGCCGGACGGCACTTCGTACCGAAGATGTCGCGCATGTTCAACGAACTGTTCGGGACCATGTACCTCAGTTTGAAAGGACCTTGGTCAGAAGTGGAACTGATAGCCGTCAGGACGATCTTGTCGTTCGCACTGTCATACACCCGCGAAGCGAGCCGGGTCGAATTCGCCGTGTTGCCGTCATTTCGTGGACGGGCCACATCGAACACCTGCTGCGACACATTGAGCGACTGGCCGTTCTCGGCATGATAGAAATACTGCACGTCCAGGGATTCACCATAATTGAGCACCGCCCTGCCTACCCCACCTGTCGCCGTCTGCCGCGTATGCGGCTCAACGTCGAAGGCGCCGCGCCAAACCGTGACGGTCATCGGCAAAGACACCGTCGTCATTCCTTCCGTATAGCTTATCGAAGCGGTCGCCGTTGCAGTCTTCTCGAAGCAGAACGCCTGCTTATCGTGACTCCCGTCAAGAGGTTCCAATAGATTGAACATTGCGGCGACCGTGTGATAAGACGCTGCGGCCGTCACAGTCTGCGAACCTTGATTCGTGACGGACACATTCCCGATGGTGTATTCGCTGTTCTTCAGCAACTTCTCCGACCCATCGGAGTACACGGCATAGAACTGCGCGGCAAATCGCAAGGGCACGGCACTGCGGTTCGTCATGTTGGCCAAGACAGTATCCATCGGGGCGGCCGCGCTGTAACGTGTGCCGCGTCCCGCATTGTTTGTCGAGGGGTCCGCCCAGGAGAAATCGTATGCCTTCGGAAGATAGGTACTTGAAGTGGTATATGTCCCGACCAACATTTCCAATCGCACCAGTGCGCGGCCCGATGTGATACTCAGTTCATCATATTTCTTCCCGTCGAGTGTCTCGATACGCACGGTACCCGCCACGGGATCGCCGCTGGCCGGATAGAAGAAATACAAACCTGAAACGGATCCAGGGAGACTCTTCGAGGCCGTACCGGAAGCCGGCGTCACATCGTCAGTCATCGCAGCATCGGTAAACACCTTCATGCCGGCGGTAATCAGCGCCTGGTCCATTTTCAGGACAAATGGCAGATCCAGCGGCGTCTTTACAAGCTCTTCCAGCAGCGGCGTGCCATCAGTCGGCAAAGCTATGGTCTCATGGGTAAATGCCAAGGACCGCTCATCACTGTAGGAGCCGGCTTCGACTTTCCAGATCGGGTCTCCCCCAGCTCCGGCCTCCAGTTCTGCGACAGCGGCTTCCACGGCAGCGTCGGAGAGCAAAAGCGTGACCGTATTCGCCGTATTGCGTACCACGTCGAAGTTCTGCAACGCGTCCCCGCCCAAATAGAAGCGGTATGTCACTGGAATCCATGGCGCAGATTCATCAGCCCGGTCGCGCACGTTGCCCTTTACCTCAACAAAAGTCGGGAATACCCCACTCGGGAGATTCGCCGGTTTCTTGCGCCAACAGTCCGTATTGCCTTCCAGCAAATTGCCATAGCGATTTTCCAAGGCATAAAAAGAGACAGCATGGCCCGCATTGAAAGCCGCCACGTCAGTGCTTGTGGCCTGGTCGGCAGAGTACGGGGCCGAAAGTGCCCGGTTCGAAGCCACGAACGGCTGTACGGAACAAGGGCCTTCAATCGTCAGACCTGTAGCGTTGAAGACATAGGAATCCAATCCTGACCGGTCCAATGTCAAGTCGTAGCGGGACACCAAGCGGACCATCTGGACTGACAAATGCGCGCCGTCGCGAAGCTCCTGCGCGGAAAAGCCGATACCCGATCCACGCCAGGACATAGGAAGGCCGCCGGCACCCGCCAAGCGCTCCGCATCCAACCCCGTAGCCAGCCAGGCCTCAACTTGGGCCTCGGTCGAAATGCCCGGCGTAAAAGCATCCGTCATATCCCCGACATTCGCCACGGCATACCAGTCATAACGATGGTCGGTTACGACACTGATACGGGTGATGTCCGCGCTGGAAGACTGGTAATAGCGGGCTGCCAAAATACCGTCCTCCGCATCGAACTGGAAAAGACACCAATCCGCGACCTTCCCCGGGTCACCGGCAAAAGCACTCTTGGTCCGGCTTGGATCTGACGGGGGTACAACGGATAAGACCGCGCCGATGCGCCGCCCACTGCGGCGCACCGGATCGGTCAGGACTACCTCGGAAAATTCGCTCCTGCATCCGGGCAAAAGAAGCAGCAGCAAGAATAAGATTCTGTATTTCATGGCTTTTTCATATCATAAAGCGCAAACACACGGGTTTCCGTCCAGTCCGCTACCCGCAGGTAAAGCAGTGCCTGCCGGAAATCAATGTGGATTTCATAATCGGGCAGATCCAACGCGTCCGGGTCATAGCCGGCCGCAAAGAGATACAGTCCGATGGGGGTGGAAAAGCGTTTCAAATGGTCGTCCTTGTCCCAGAATTCCAAGAGAAGGTCGGCCTGCTTCTGGCGGGGGATCCGGACGCTGATGCGTCCGGCCCCGTCATCTTCCTGAATAGTGTAGAGATACTCACCGTCCAGCGCGGAAAAATCTTCCGTGTCCAGTCCGCAGGTCGTTCCACGGATCACGAGATTATAACGGCGGCACCATTCCCCGTCGGCCTCATCCGTAAAAAAGAGCGTCGAGAACTGTTTGTGCGGCCGCAGGACGCTGCGGGCTTCCTCGCCCGTACAATCGACAGCCTCCGTGTGGACATACAAGGAATCGATCTGGTTCCCTGCCTCATAGCGGATCTGTGTCCCGCCGGCCAGGAAATAACGCATGGGACGGTTATGGACCAGTCCCACGACGCGGAGTTGTGCTTTCTCTACTGCAACCTCCTCTACCTCGGGACAAGCTTCCATCCGACGGTTCTCTGTCCAAACAGGCGGGGGCGCAAAGAGCGTTACGTCCACACAGCCTCCCCAGCCGTCCGGCCAGGGAGACTGCAGGACTTCCCGATAGTCGATGTCCAGATAACAGGGACACGGGACCCGGTCTTCCAGAACCGTACAGCTGGGAAAGACTAGCAGCAGGACTGCGCAAAAAAAACATTGTTTCATATCGTTTCGGTGTATTCCGCGCCCGCTGCCCAGGTGTTGACCGTTACGACGGCTGTCAGGTCGCCCTTTCCGACGGGTTCGTTCGGATCGGTGGATCCGGTAGCTCGCAAGATCAGTCGCACATCGTACGACGTATTCCGCTCAAGTCCCTTACCGTCTTTGAACAAGGTGACAGGATACCACCAGTCCGTGCCGTTGACCGTCGCCAGGATGACCAGACGGGTCAATGCACCGGTCGATGTCGTTGCGGTCGGCCCGGTATGATCGGCCGTCAAATCATTCGGAAAACTGTAGAAACAACAGTCGGTGTAATCTTTCCGCACGCCCCGGGCGATGGAATTGTCATCGGCCCGGAAAACCTGTGATTGATAGGCCGCCGGATTGACCTGGCTTTGGCGTACAATATAATCGGCCGGCGTCGTGGAAGCCTGCTTCCCAGCCGCACGTCCGCCCAGGTTCACCCACTCAGAGGCCGCACCGCTACCGCCCAAGTTCCAAGTACCCAGTGCATTGATCAAGAAGATACTCTTGACTGTGACAGCACCGGACGAGGCATACGTCGAAGGGACCTGATTGTCGATGGAAACCAGCCGGACGCGAGCGGCAAATCGCGTCAAGGGCACTGTGGCCGTAGCCGGACTGCTGCCTCCTACGACAGCTGTCCCGACCCCTGCCATCACAAAGCCCTGACTCGCATCCAGGCTGCAGTCCGACAAATGAATGACTTGCTCGTTCAACTGCGCTTCGGTCGTAACCGCACTCAAATCCGCCGCATTGGCCACAACGCGCACCGTGTACACGCCCGCTTTCAACGCCTCATAGGTCTTGCTCCAGGGCAACGACCCGATGCCAGACGTGATCTTTTCATATTTAAACAGGGTTTCGCCTTCGAAAATGAAGACCTGCAGGTTGCTGATTGCCTTCTCGTAGGCAAGTTCCGTTACATTGGAAGCCTTGGTCACTACACCTTCGCCATCGGCAATGACGATGGAAAGAGAGCCCTCCGTGGCCGTGTATTCCTGGCTGGCACACGCCGGAACCAATAGGGTCGCTACTGCCAGACCCAAGCAGAACAACATCCGTCTCATCTTAGAAATCTCCCTTGATTTCACCGCCATCCCCCCAGGGATCCACCTGGATGACGACTTCCAGATTGCCACTCTCCACTTTCTTGTTCGGGTCGTCCGCGCCGGGACCCCGGATGATGAACGACACGTCGTAGGTCTTGTTGCGTTCCAGATTCTCGATCGTTACCGGATAATACCAACTCTGGGCATCACCTTCCCCATAAGAGGCCTTGAGGACCAGACGGGCACAGACCGTCCCGGATGTGGCACCGTCAAAATGGTCGTCAGCGGCCGTATGCTTGTTGGGGAACGTATAGAAGGGCACGTTAAACGTCTCTGTCGAACCGCCCGTAAGGGTGCGGTTCAGGGCTTGGAACGTCAATGCCGCATAATCAGCATCAGCTGCCGCTGCCACAAAGTCCGCAGCGCTGGCAGAAGCATTCTTTCCCTTCTTGCGGCCCGCATAGTTGACATAATCCGTGGGATCGCCACTTCCTGCCAAGTTCCAGGTACCCAGGCCGTTTTCCAGGAACGCATACGACACTTTCAGGGCCCCGTAGGCAACTGGGATTCCATTCTGCACCGTCGTCAGCCGGACACGGCCGACATGGCGCCGAACGGTAATCTCCGCACGGGCTGCCGTCGTGGCACCGCTGGTTACAGACACGGGCGAAGCCGTCTGGCCATACATCAGGAAACCGGCGTCCACCTGGTTGAGTCCCAAATTGATCGTGGTCTGCTCCAATGCCGTTTTGGTGCGGATATCCGCCAGCGCTGGCGCATTAGCCACGGCCACAATGTCGTAAGTGCCTGTTTTGACCCGGTCCAGTGACTTGGTCATCTCCTGGGACGAGAGTTCTTCCCGGCGGTAAAGGGAACCGTCGGCGGCGAAAAGGAACAACTGGATGTCATGGATGTCCGCATCTTTTCCAACCGGGCTCACGTCAGCGGCCTTTGTCTGGATAGCAGCACCGTTGTTGACGGTGATAATAAGCGCACCTTCCTCCGCCCGGTTTTTCGGGCTGTCAAGTTCGGTGCAGGCGGCCAGGCCTATCAGGCCCGCCGCAGCGAAAAGAAGGATTCGTTTCATACTGTTATGGATAATTAAGTAGGGTTTAATCAATAAAGTCCCCGGAGCGAGCCTCCGTCATTCCACGCCTCCACTGCGATTGAAGCATCCACACCGCTATAGGCCGACACCGGATCCTCCGGATGCTCCACGCCATAATTGGAAATAGTCAGATCCACGCGGTAATGATAGTTGGGCTTGACCGGATCGAGGGTGACCGGATAATAGGTGGTCCTGCCGCCCAAAACGGCTTTCACCACAACGCGCGTGCTGCGGCTCCCCCACCGGCTCCGGTCATGGCTGTCGGGCGAAGCGTTGGGATAAGCATAGAGGCTGGCGCCGCAGTCGATGCTGTCGGAGGCTGCCATCCGGCGGCCGAGGGGCTTATGCAGCAAAACGGACGGGCATCCCGCCTGAGGCGGGTCTTCCAAATCCATTTTGTTGAACCACAGGGATTCGGAAGGTGGACACGGGGCCGTATCAGCCAACGTACAACTTCCGTTGACATTGGTCAGATAAAGGTCTTCCACCTGGAATGGCAGCTGCGCCAAAGCGCCCGTAAACGCCGTATGGATGGTACAGCTCACCTTGGCGGCCAGCCGGCGGACCTCGACGGTAATCTTCTCGTCGGCCTCGATCAAATGGTCCGGCAGGGCGCCTACCATGACGAAACAGCCATCCGCATTGTCTGCCAACAGCGAGGGCAGGGAAAGCAGGCCCTTTTTGGTCACCCCGCTCCGGGGCAGGCCTTCCTTGCCGGAAACAACAACGAAGTCATAGATTTCATCCGTCAGGTAAAAGTCGAAAAGACCGTCCGTCGAACTGTAACTATCCACCAGCGCACCCGTCCGGCTGAATACATAGAGGATACTGCGGCCCTCGTCCGCTTCCATGCTGACGTGATGGGGCGCCATTTCTTCCAGACAATCGGCGCAGGGCCCCCTGTCGCAGGCCGTAGCTGCGACAAGGAGCGCACCGATCACAAATAAAAAACGTTTCATGAGGTATTGCAAGGTTTGTCAGGATTCAGGATTCAGGTCGTATTTGCGGATCATGGCACTGATTTCGGGATCCAGATTGCCCCGGTGCACGAAGGATCCGTTCTGGGCACAGGCATGGAGATAGCATTCCACAGCGCTGCGTTCGTCGCCCTGCCGGGCATAAAGCAAGGCCAGCATATAATTGACCTCGGCGGTCCGGTCCAACTGCGTAAGGATGGCCTGGGCACTGGCATTGTAGTCGAGGCAACAGGCCGCAATGGCAGCATTGAAATCGGAATAGGGACGCAGCAGTGTCCAGGCCTGCTGGTAATCCCGGTCCCGAATGGCCTGGACACCAGCCATATAAGCCGAATCAAGGACCGTCGTATGGATGGTATCCTGCAGCATGTTGCGCCGGTGCAGGCGGAAATCGAAGACAACGGTGCGCAAGCGCGGATACAGTTCCTTGGAGAGATAGGGATAATAGTCATCCGCGCGCATCGCGTGCTCCCGCAAGTCCGGATCAGGTTCCTCACGGAGGACTTTGTAGCGGGCTTTCTGTTCGTCTGTCAGGTATGTGTCTTCTGCGACCAGACGGTCCAGCAATGCCCAGTTCTCGGGCACGGCATAACTGCTGAAACGGATCTCGGGATGCATCCGGTTTTCGGGATCCGCCAGCGTACCGTCGAGCGTAAGGCGAACGCCTTGCGTACGGTCGAGCGAATCGGTATAGTGTTTCATATACGTCTCGAAATAACGGCCCACGCTCCGGCTGCGCCGCTGAGAGAGTTCGCCATTGGCTTTCCAGGTCCCTTCGGGCGAAGCATTGGCCGTGACAACGATGCTGTCGAGATCGAACACCTCGTCAGCAAGCAGCGAGGCCAGCGTATGGCGGATCCGACGGATCTCCTCCAGGTTGTCGCCCAATTCTTCCTGAACGGCATCGTCGCCCACTTCAAACAGGAGAAAGGCTTCATCCTGCACATCCACGCGCCGGGACACCACTTGGTCGAGATAACGTTCCCGTCCATCCACAAAAGCACTCAGGGAACTGATATAGAAGGTCAAAGGATCGCTTTCCGGCATGGTATAGACAAGTTTGTCCTGCTCGCAGATCTCGCCGGCAAGCCGGATATCCACCTTGCGCAGGCGCGGCCGCGTGGCGATGGTCTGCACATAGTTGTAGACGAACTCCCCTGCCTCGTTGACAATCAGGGTATCGAGCCGCAGATGCCCGTTCTGGAACGGGGCTTTCACATATTTGCGGAACATCTTGTCCTTGTCGCGGATCTTGCGCTCGTTGCGGCGCACCAGCAGACCGTAGGTATAGTAGTCGATGGCATTGCGCTCCGTCACGCCATAAACAGAGGCGAACTCACCATCCGTGACAACGGACGTGTCGCGCCGGAAGGCATACAGGGCCGGGATGTTGCGCTGGATGAAGACTTCCAGTTGATGCCGGTCGATGAAACGGGTCGAGTCGGTGATAATGGAGCGCAGGAAACGCTCATATTGCTGATAGCCACGAAGTTGTGCTTTTCGGTAATCTTTGCCTGTAATCAGGATGTCATCGAGGTCCACTGTCTCGTCGAGGATTTCCATCCGGGGATGGAACCGCACCTGCCAGCGGCTGTCCTGCATCGCCGCCGGAACGATGACCTGGAAAGCCAGGTCCACGCGCCCGTGCCGTTCGGCCACATTGCGGAACCGGGCCGTCACGCGAGCAGCCTGCAGGGTCTCGTTGGCCACCATCTCGCCGCTCGCTTCATCGCGCACGGCATTCATGATGATGACTTCCCGGCCCTGGAAATCATGGACCGTGAGCGTATCCTGCTCCAGACGCGGCATGTCCAGCTCCCGGAAAGAAGTACCATAATCCGCGGGAAGCGCCAATGAAGCGCTCAACTGCTGCGCCTGCAGCTGTTCGGCCTTGCGCGTGGAAGCGCAAGAAGCAGCCAAGCCCAAAACCAGGCAAACTGCCACAACCAAGGAAAGGGCTTTCATGGCATCAGAAAATATAAGCGATGGAAACCTGCACTTCGTTGGAAGGAAGGATGAACCATTTCTTGACATTCCGGATGGGAAAGCCGTCAGACGACTGGAGGACACGACCGCACCGCGGGCAGCGGTACTGCGTGTACCAGGCACGCCCCGCCCAGAATCCCAGTCCCAAGTCAAGGTTCCAATGGTCAGAGATCATCCAACTGTAGCCGCCAGCGACGCCTGCGCCGACCGCCAGGCCTTCTTCTGTTTTCATCCGGCGCAGCAAACCGCCCCGGTTGTATTCCTCCACCTGGGCCCGCGCCCCGAACCACCAGGACGAACAGACATTCCAGGGCCACCAGCGGAAGCCCAGGGAAGCCGTACGGGCCCGGTTCTGGAAAGGATTCCCCTTCTCTACCGAACCGAAATTCCAGTTGTTGTAGCGGACGCCCGCATGCAGGGAAACATGCCGGCTCAGGGAGATGCCGGCCTGCAGGTTGGCGGTACCGAGATTCGCCCAATCCAGCAGATTGGTGGAAAGCGAGAATTCCTGCGCGGAAAGCGTCGTGGAAAGGAGCAGGCAGAGTGCCAGGACAATGCGATGTTTCATAGGCCGCAAAAGTTTTACGGCTGCAAAACTACAATGCCCCTACCCCCAGATAAAAATGCCGAGAACAATGCTGGATGAAGTTTTCAGCTTCTCGAAAAAAACAGCGAAAATCCGGAATTGGACGCCTTCCGCGGGCCCGGCTGCGTCCTTTTTCCAAAAAACTGACAAAATGTCGGCTTGCCGGTGCTGGTATCTTTTTTGATTTTCAGGGACGCAGCAACGACAAATATTAAAAATCAGACATATGACGAAAGGAAAAATCGGTGTGACTACGGAAAATATCTTTCCGGTCATCAAAAAATTCTTGTATTCCGACCACGATATCTTCATGCGGGAGCTTGTGGCCAACGCGGTGGACGCAACGCAGAAACTGAAAGCGCTCGCCGGAACCGGTGAATTCAAAGGCGAACTGGGCGACCTGACCATCCATGTGGATGTGGACAACAAGGCCAAGACGATCAAAATCACGGACCGCGGCATCGGCATGACCGAAGAAGAAGTGGACAAGTATATCAACCAGATTGCCTTCTCCTCGGCCGGTGAATTCCTGGAAAAATACAAGGACAAGGCAGGTAGCATCATCGGCCACTTCGGCCTGGGCTTCTACTCGGCCTTTATGGTGTCGCAGAAAGTGCGCATCGAGACACTCTCCTGGCAGGAAGGCGCGAAAGCTGTCAAGTGGGAATGCCAGGGCGAGCCTGATTTCACCATGACCGAATGCAAGAAAACCGACCGCGGCACGACCATCACCCTTTTCCTGGATGCGGACAGCGAGGAATTTGCGGAAGAGGCGAAAGTGGGTGCGCTGCTGGGCAAATACTGCAAATTCATGCCTGTCCCCATTTGCATGGGCAAGCAGAAAGAGTGGAAGGACGGCAAATATGTCGATACCGACAAGGACAACATCATCAACGACACCGAGCCCCTGTGGACCCGCAAACCCAACGAACTCAAGGACGAGGACTACCTGACCTTCTACAACAAACTCTATCCGATGCAGGAAGATCCCCTCTTCCACATCCACCTCAACGTGGACTATCCGTTCAACCTGACGGGTATCCTTTATTTCCCGAAGATCAAGGACCGGCTCGAGGTCACGCGCAACAAGATCCAGCTCTACTGCAACCAGATGTTCGTCACTGACTCCGTCGAGAACATCGTGCCGGAGTTCCTGACCCTGCTGCACGGCGTCATCGATTCCCCGGACATTCCGCTCAATGTGTCCCGCAGCTATCTGCAGGAAGACGCCAATGTGAAGAAGATTGCGTCGTATATCACCCGCAAAGTGGCAGACCGCCTCGAGGAGATCGCCAAGAACAAGAAAGAGGAATTCGAGCAGAAATGGGACAACCTGAAGCTCTTCATCGAGTACGGTATGCTGACGGACGAGAAGTTCTGCGAACGCGCGCTGAAATTCGCGTTGATGAAGGATACCGACGGCGTGTTCTACAATTACGAGGCGTATCGCGAAAAGATCCAGGAAGCCCAGACCAACAAGGACAAGAAGGTGGTCTATCTTTACTGCACCGACCCGGTGGCACAGTATCCACAAGTGGAAGCGGCCAAGGCCAAGGGGTACAACGTGCTGGTATTTGACTGCCCGCTCGATGCCCATTTCGTGAACCTGCTGGAAGGCAAGTTGAAGGATGCGACCTTCAAACGCGTGGATGCCGAAGCCATCGACCGATTGGTCGAAAAGGATGATCGAAAGAAATTTGAGATCTCGGAAGACGACGCCAAATATGTGACCGGTGTTTTCGAGGAAATCCTTCCCAAGGAAAACAAGTATGATGTGAAAGTGGAAAACCTGGGCGAGGAGAATGCCCCGATCCTGATTACCCAGAGTGAGTTCATGCGCCGGTACCGCGACATGGCGGCGCTGGGCGGCGGGATGAATTTCTACGGCGAATTGCCCGACAGTTTCAACATCACCGTCAATGCCGAGAACCCGGTGATCCGCAAGATCATGGGTGAAACCGGTGTCAAGGCCCTGACAGCCGACAACACGCTGCTCAAGCAGGCAACCGACCTGGCCCTGCTCTCGAACGGGATGTTGAAAGGAAAAGCCCTCGCCGACTTCATCAAGCGGAGCGAGGAACTACTCGGCTGATCAAGCGGAAAGACTGATACAAAGCATCGTCAGGTCGTCACTTTGCGCAGCTCCGTTCACATGCGCGGTGACGGCCTGATGCATTGTTTCAATGGTCGTTTGCGCATTCGTAAAGTTCTCTTCGGCGAGCAGGAAGAGCATCCGGTCTTCCCCGAACTGCTCGTGCTCGGCATTCTCCGCCTCATTGAGACCGTCGGTATAGACGAACAATGACTTGCCCCGGAAGTTCGCGACGGTCTGGCCCTCAAACGCAAATCCGCCCATGATGCCGATAGCCATATTCGGCTTGCAATCCAGGAAGTGCGGTTTTTTACCCCGTCCCGAAATCAGGACCGGCGCGTTGTGTCCGCAGTTGCAATAGTTGAGCACGCCGCTCTGCAGGTCGAGCGATGCCATGAACATGGTGACGAACATCATCTGTTCATTGTCTTCCGAAGCCAGGTCGTTGATCTGGCGGGCAATCTCAGCCGGCGACAGTCCCTGCTTGGCCAGGATGCGGAACATGGCTCGGGCCACCGACATCATCAAGCTGGCCGGAATGCCTTTGCCGCTCACATCGCCGATGCAGAAATACAGCTTCTCGTCCTGGATGAAGAAATCGTAGAGGTCGCCACCCACTTCACGGGCCGGCGCCATCATGGCATAGACATCCACGTCCTCCCGGGACGGAAAGACATGCGGCACCATGGCCATCTGGATATTGCTGGCGATCTGGAGTTCCCGATTCAGGCTTTCGCGCGCCGCCGTCGCTTTGGTCAACTGGTCGATGTGGCTGACCAAGGAGGATTGCATGTTGCGGAACGACCGGTTAAGGACGCCGATCTCATCGATCCGGTCGATTTCCGGCAAGGTGCTGTCCAGGTTGCCGGAAGCGATGTTCTCCGCAGCATCGGCCAGCGTGGATAAGGGGGTCAATTGGCGATGGGTCAGCCAGGCCGAGAGGAAAAAGATGAGAATCATGCTGGCCAGGATGATATACATGACGATGCGGCTGATCCGGTAAAAACCGCCTAAGATGTCGCTGTCCGGACAGACGATGGCCACGCTCCAGCCAGTCGTAGACAAAGGCTTATAAAAGACAAAGCTCTTCTGGCCGTCGAGATTGATCACCTGCATCCCCTCTTCCCGCTGTTGCATGGAATGGCCCAGCGCATAGCGGTCCGGGTCAGCATGGACCAATCCTTCCGTAAAGAGTGTCTGGTAAAAGAGTTTATCCGGATCCGGATGAACCAGATATGTACCGCCCCGGCCGACCAGGATACAGTAGGAATTGGGATACGGCTTGACTGCCGTAACCGTCTCGGAGAGCCACTTAAGAGAGACATCCAGGGAGATGCTGCCCACCAAGACACTGTCCTCCTTAAAAATAGGCTTGCAGTAGGAAACGATCATGCCCGTGTCCATATCCTTGTCGTCACTCTCGTCCACGTCGTCATACGGCTCCGTCCAGCAAGGCTTCTGCAACAGTTTGGGGAACAGGTACCAGTCCAGATAGAAGTACTGGTAGTCTTCGTCGCCTTCCTGCTGCCAACGGACATCTCCGCTATAGGTCCGGTAAGCAAAGATCGAATAATAGAGTCCTTTTTCGGGATAGAAATAAGGCTCGAAAGAGATGGAACCGCTGCTTAGCACCGAATTGTTGCGTACGATTTCCTGCGCATAATCCACCATCTTGTCTGGTGCGTCGATGCCCCGCTTCACCAGCCATTCCAGGTTGTCGGCGGCAATCTCCACATCCTCCAGGATACCGTTTACGCGCAGGACGGTATTGTCCAGAATCTGGACAGCCCGCTGCTCCGCTTCGCGGCGGACAGTCTGGCGCGCCAGGAAAAACAGATAATTGAGGGCCGCCAGAAACACCAACGAGGAGAGCAGGACGATCCAGAGGCTCAGGCGCGCATACAGGTTGCGCCGCAGATAATTGTGGAAGTTCCGGAAACGGCTCATGGCAAAAGTTCCTCAATACCGATCTGACGTTTCAACATGCCGTTGCGGTACATCAGGTCGGACGCTTGTTTGACCATTTCCGGAAGAAGCCGGAACTCCTGTTCCCCGCTTTCCTTGTTCCGCTGCAAGCGCAGCACTTCGTCGAGCATCAATCGCTGCAAAATGCGGTTGGTCGAGACACGGAACCGCTGCACGTAAGACATCACGATGTCGAGCGTTTCTTCGGGATGAGCAGCCGCCCACTCCCAACCCCGGCGGCTCGCTATGGCAAAGCGCCGGGCCCTGTCCGGATCTTTCGCATAGGTTTCGCGGCTCATGTAGATGCCGTCCTCCGGAATGTTGAAACCGTGGTCGCAGAAACGGTACACACTGTTCTCCGAAGGAATGAGGTTGGTCTGGAGCAACTGATAGTACTCATTGTAAGACATCGCCAAGGCGGCATCGACAGCTCCTACGACGTAGAGGTTCAAGCTTTCAGCCGCCTGGATCCAATCGAAATCAAGACTGAGCTCTACCGACATGCATTCGGCTATCTGTCCGAAACCGGCCCGCCAGGTCACCACCTTGGCACCTTTCATCTCCATAGGGTTCTGTTCCGTGCGGGATACGATGACCAGGCCGTTGTTCATCGACGTCTGCAGGATATTGACAAGGGAGAGTCCATTGTCGAGCATCTCCATGGCCTGGACCAGTTGCAGGGTTATGGCATCACACTCATGGTCCTTGATGCGGGCCATCGGGGTGCTGGTGGATGAAGGGTGGTTGATGTGCACATCCAGCCCCTCTTCGCGGTAGAATCCTTTCTCCAGCGCCACATAATACCCGGCAAACTGGGCTTGCGGGGTCCATTGCGGCATGAAAACGAAAGGCTTCAAATTCTCCTGCGCCCTGAGGGGCAGGGCGTTCAGCAGCAAGAGCAGCGCCAGGCAGAGGAGAAACGCTTTCTTCATAATAAGGTGCAAGTTACAAAAAAAATCGGTTTCCCCGATTTTTTCTATCTTTGTAACCGTAACATTCCCTTCAGCTATGACAAATACCCCTACGCCCCACATTGAGGCCATCGCCGGTGAAATCGCCGGGACCGTACTGATGGCCGGCGATCCGCTCCGCGCCAAATACATCGCTGACAACTATCTTGACAATCCCGTCCAGTTCAACCAGGTGCGCGGCATGCTGGGCTACACCGGCACATTCGGCGGCAAGCCTGTAAGCGTAATGGGCCACGGAATGGGTATTCCGTCCATCGGCATCTATTCCTACGAATTGTTCCATTTCTACGATGTCCGGACCATCATCCGGGTCGGGTCGGCGGGTGCCTATGACCCGGAGCTCCAATTGGGTGACATCGTCATCGCCCAGGGCGCTTGCACCGATTCGAACTACGGGGCCCACTTCGGCCTTCCGGGTACATTTGCCCCCATAGCCGATTTCGACCTGCTGCGCGCAGCCGCTGACGCCTGCGAGAAACGCGGCATCCGGTACAAGGTAGGCAACATCCTCTCTTCCGATGTCTTCTATGCGGAAGATGCCCAGGTGGACACCTGGCGGAAAATGGGCGTGCTGGCCGTAGAGATGGAAGCGGCTGCCCTTTATATGAACGCAGCACGCGCCGGACGGCGCGCGCTGACAATCTGTACGATTTCGGACCACTTGATTACGGGCGCAGAACTCAGCGCCGAAGAGCGGCGCACCACCTTCACCCACATGATGGAAGTGGCGCTCTCCCTCGTTTAGAAACGGACCAGGAAACGGTAGCGGCCGGAAGGCAGCTCATAGCAACGGCCCGGCTGTTCGCCGACAGCCCGGGCATGCTCCGAACCTACGCTCACTTCTACGGTCGAATCCTCTTCCAACGGGAGGGTCAGGGAAGCGGTCGTATTGGCCGGCACAGTAAAGTCAAACTGCATTCTTCCGTCCTCCTGCCGTGCCCAGGCGCTCTCGATGCGACCATACACGGAATCGTAGTGGCCGCGTACGAATTCGAAAGAACCGCCGATGCGCGGTGCCAGTACGAAATGATGGTAGCCGGGATCTTCCTCCACAGGCTGGATGCCCAGCATATAGGAGAACATCCATTCCTCGATGGCGCCGAAGGAATAGTGGTTGAACGAATTCATGTCCACCGGGCCGAAACCCCGCTTGATGGTGTAGGAATTCCAGCGTTCCCACATCGTGGTCGCGCCTTGGAGCACAGGATAGAGCCAGGAAGGATACGCACGCTGTTCAAACAACTCGTAGGCCACGGCATCATAGCCATTTTTCGACAGGACCAGATTCAGGTACGGGGTCCCGATGAAGCCCGTAGTGAGGGTATAGCCATGGGCGGCCACGTTGCCCACGAGATTCTGCACGGCGAGCGCCTTATGGGACTCGTCAAACAGATCGGCCTGAAGCGGCACGACATAGGAGGTCTGTGTATTGGCCTTGAAGGACGAATCGGCGTCTCCGGCGATCCATTCGTTATACGGCGGTACATGGCGTGACTCTTTCGTTACGCCGTCCGGCCCCACGAATTCGCGGTTGAAGGCCTTCTTGATGCGGGCATACAGTTCCTGCCAGCGCGCCTCGTCGGCGTGATGGCCGAGGGCGGCTGCCATCTTGGCCATCAGGAGGGCATCGTAGGCATAGTAGGCTGTATTGGTGAGCGGGGAATTGGTGTGTTCCACCGCCACCCAGTCGCCGTAGCCGCTGCCGGGCTGGATGTCGCCCACGGCCCGCTTTTGCAGGTATTCCATGTAGGCAACCATTGAATCGTAGTGCTCGCGGAGGAACCTTACGTCCCCATATTGGAGATACAATTGCCAGGGAATGATGACGCCGGCTTCCATCCAGCCCAGCGCACCCCCACCCTTCGATGAACCGTACGGCGGATTACCCACCTTGGGGATGAAATCACAGTAACTGCCGTCCTCGCCCTGGATGTCGCGGACCGAATGGAACCAACGCGTGAAGAAAGGATCGACATTCATGTTGTAGGTGGCGGCCCGGACGAATACTTGGGCATCGCCCGTCCAGCCCATCCGCTCGTCCCGCTGCGGGCAGTCGGTCGGAATGGAGAGGAAGTTGCCGCGCTGGCCCCAGACGATGTTCTGGTAGAGGCGGTTGACATCGGCATCCGAGGTCTCGAAACCGCTCAACTGCTGCCCCACGGAATGGAGTACCAGGCCTTCCACGCTTTCCAGCGGAAGCGCCTTGTCCAGACCATGGATCTCAATGTAGCGGAAGCCGTGGAAGGTGAAATGCGGCTGGAAGGTTTCCACTCCGCCGCCTTTCAGGATATAGTGGTCGGTCGAAAGGGCGCCCCGATAGTTGTCGGTATAGGCCAGCCCCTTGCGTTCGGCATAGACAGCGGCGGTCAGCGGCGGAAGCGGATCTTCCGGCACTTCTTCGGGATAGACCATCTCACCATAGTGGAAAGTGACCTCTTTGCCACGCGCCCCTTGCAGGCGGATACGCGGCACGCCCACCATATTCTGCCCCATGTCGTACACAAAGACGCCCGGCTTCGGTTCGGAAACCGCGACGGCCTGGAGCACCTGCTGGGTCTGGACCGGCGAGCCGATGTAGTATTGGATGGCCACACTGTCGGCCGGCGCTTCCACAACCGTGGCGGCGGCCCAGGCACTGTCATCGAAACGGGCCGTGCTCCAGCCGTTTACTTCGCGACGGGCATCATAGTCTTCCCCATTCTGGAAACTGTCACTCAGGATTGGCCCGGCATTGAAGACTCGCCAGGAATCGTCTGAGACAATCGTCTCCTGGGTACCATCCGTATAGGTCAACACAATTTTGGCCAGCAGCGAGAGCTCCGTCCCGAACTGGTCCTGCCAGCCTGTGGCGAAGCCGGTGAAGTCGCTGTACCAGCCAGCGCCAAGTTGGGCGCCGATGGCATTGTCACCGCGCTTGAGCAGCGGCGTGATATCATAGGTACTGTAGAGGATGCGGAAGCGGTAGTCGGTCGAACCGGGATTGAACCAGTCGTCGGCCATCCGCTCGCCGTTGACTTCGTATTCATAGATGCCGCGGGCCGTGGTGTAGAGCCGGGCCGTTGCCAACGGCTTGCTCACCTTGAACGATTTGCGGAGCATCGGAGCGCCACTCTCTTCGGCGGGCGACAGCAGTTTTGTCTCGCCGCCCTTGACGGCATACGTTTCGGGATTATTGTAGAGCGTACTATTCCATACCCGCTCTGTCACGCGGAGATTCGAGAAAGTGGCATCAGCTCCTTCGGGCTGGCAGAAACCAACCTGGTTGAAGCGGCACAGCGGTCTGCGTTCCGCGGCAGGATAGATAAAAACCTCAACAGGCTCTTTGACAAGCAGATGACCATCTACTGCCGGCCAAATCTTGTAGCCGGCCGCATAGTCGTGGGCCACAATACGCAGGGTCACATGAGGATTCCATGCATGGGTGCCCGCAGGCAGGATGCCTTTGAGGACATGTTTCCAGTCGCAGGTATCCACGCCAAAAGCCTTGTGGTGCAGGGCCAATACGGGCTGACCACCTTCACGGCACAACTGCGCACGAACAAACGTGGTACTGTCCTGCCAGCCGAAGAGAAAATTCGCCTCAGGACTGTCGGCAGGCAGTTGCAAGTCGTATTCGATCACGTACTGCGAACGGTATTTCGAGAAATGAGGCCGGCCGCTGGAAATCCACTGCGCGCCCGACCAGCCGCTATCCATCAGACCCGTCTCAAACCAGGAAGAAGCCGCCACGGAATCCTGGGCCGTATCCCAGACCATCACGGTCCAGTTGTAGCGCGTACAGGGCTTCAGGGCCTCGCCGCGATAAACCACGCCTACGGAAAGGTCGGACGGGACAGGTTCCGACGCCCAGGCCACCCTACCGGTCGCAGCCTCCTCCACCACAAGGCGGTAAGCGGACTGCGCCTGTCCGTAGCGTTCACTTTCCATCTTCCAGCTGAAGCGGGGCTGGGAGACATCCAAGCCCAGGGGCGTTGTCATGTAATCTACATTCAGGTCCGTCACACGGAACGGACCGTCGGGTGTCCGGTTGCAGGAGAACAATGTGGACACCAGGGCCAAGGCGGCGAAAAGTCGTTTCATAGTGTTGTGTGTTGAACCTGTTCCATCACGCGCAGGAAATTGCCGCCCGCGATGTGCCGGATCTCATATTCGGTGTAGCCCCGCTTGCGGAGCTCAATGATGATGCGTTGCATCTTGCTGATGTCTTCCAGGCCTTCGGGACAGGCTTCAATGCCGTCAAAATCGCTGCCCAGGCCCACATGGCGGAAGCCCACGAGCCGGACCACATGGTCGATGTGATCCACGATCCGCTTGTAGGAGGGCCGGGGAACTGCATTGAGGGCATCCATGGCAGCCTGCATCCGCTGCTGCAAAGCCGGATCGGCCGGGTCCTGCAGCCAGGCATCCTGAGCTTCTTCCTGTTCGTCAATAAGTTGGGAAGCTTGGGACGCATAAGATTTGTCGAGGAAGGACGGGTAGAAATTGATCTGGATCACGCCACCCTTTTCTGCCAGGGCCACGATCATCTTGTCGGTCATGTTGCGGGGATGGTCGCACAAAGCGCGGCAGCAGGAGTGTGTCGCCACGACGGGGGCCTTGGAGTATTGGAGCACATCCCAGAACGAATCGTCGGAAATGTGCGACACGTCAATCAGCATCCCGAGCCGGTTCATCTCGGCGACCACTTCGCGACCGAAGGGGCTGAGACCACCCCAGCGCGGTGCGGGAGAGGTGCAGGAATCGCAGATTTCGTTGCTGCCGGCGTGGGTCAGGGTCATATAGGTGACGCCCAACCGGTTGAACATCCGCAGAAGGGACAGGTCGCGCTGGATCGGCGCCCCGTTCTCCATGCCCATGAAGATGGAAATCAAGCCGCTGCGGGCATTGCGACGCGCCTGGGCAGGCGTCGTGGTCAAGGCAACCTGGTCGCCATTCTGTTCCACGGCGTCATAGACCTTGGAAACCAGTTCGAACGCCCGGCGGGTCGCCTGGTCGGGCGAAAGGGCGTTGGAGGTGTAAATCGCGAAGAAAGAGCCGTTGACGCCTCCCTTCTTCATGCGCTTGAAATCAACCTGGGTAATAGGGAAACGGCCGGGGGTGCAACCTTGTTCAACCCGCCGGCCGAAATCGGCTCCCTTTGCCAGCATCAACGGTGCGTCGCAGTGGGAATCGAGGAGAAAAAGCATAGCCCGGTCCCCCTTACTTTTCGTGCTTGAGGGACGAGGCTCCCTTGATCTTGTCGGCGCGGATCTTCAGATTCTCGTCATCTCCATAGTAACGGCATTTGGACGCGCCGCTCAACTCGACGCCCAAGACGCGGGTGGCACGGACTTCCACGTTGGAAGCGCCCGAGGCAATGACTTGTACGTCTTCTGCATCAAAGTCGGAGGCCAGCACGCGGGAGGCACCGGCGGCCTTGACATCGAACTCGGTCGATTCACCGGTGATATCCAGACGCGAAGCGCCGCTCAGTTCGGCATCCACATCGCTGGAACGCAGGTTCATGACAGCTTTGGAAGCCCCGGCCAGCTTGATGGCGACTTCGGGGGCCTTCAGGTTGAGATTGTCGATGGAACTGCCGCCGCGCAGGTCGATGGTAAATCTCTCCATCGTATTGGAAAACTGGTCGTTGCAAGAGAGTTTCGAAGCGCCGGTCAGCTCGATGTAGGTCAGTTCCGGCATCGAGATGACGGCCTGGACCACTTTGTTGCGGTTTTTCTGCTTGAGCCGGAACGGGAGGCGCGTGAAATTGAGTTCGAGGATGCCGCCCCGGTTCTTGACCAGGAGGAACGGCAGGAATTCTTCGGAAATCTCGATTTCCACCCTGAACTCTTTCGAGTGCTCCAGGATGACTTCAAAAGCGTTGGTGGCCCGGATTCCGGTGAAATCATCGAAATCGTAAACTTTCTTGACAGTGCGCGCATCTGCCATCAGGAAGGTCAGCAGAATCGCAGCGAGGACGACACAGATTCTTTTCATATCGCTTTCTGTTTAATGATATTCTTGAAATAGTAAAAATACGGAATAATTCTGACTTCTGCAAAAATTAAGGCATTCTCTGCCGGACGGCTTCGAAGAGCAGGATGGCGGCTGCCACCGACACATTGAGGGATCCGGTCTCCCCCACCATCGGGATACGGGCGCCGACCGTGCAGAGGCTGAGCACGGGTTCGGAGATGCCGCTGCCTTCGGAGCCCATGACCAGGGCCGTGGCTTTGCGGAAATTGACATCGTAGAGGGTATCTTCGGCTTTCTCGCTGGCGGCGACGATCTGGAAATCGGAGTCGCGGAAGTAGTAGAGGGCGAGCTTGAGATTGGGAACCCGGGCCGTGGGAACACGGAGCAGGGCACCTGCAGAGGCCTTGACTGCATCAGCGTTGATAGCCGCGCTGCCTTTGGCGGGCACGACGATGCCATCGATGCCGGCGCACTCGGCGCTGCGGGCGATGGCACCCAGATTCCGAACGTCGCTGATGCCATCCAGGACCAGGAAAATTGGATGGGCTTTGCGGGAAAGGGCCGCTTCGACCATTTCTTCGAAGGGTACATAGTCGATCTGGGCCAGGTATGCGATGACGCCCTGGTGGGCACCTTTGACAATCCGGTTCATTTTTTCGGCCGGCACGAACTGGCAGGGAATGCCGCGCTGGGCGGCCTCATCGCGCAGGGCGCGGAATGCTTCGCCATCCAGCCCTTTCCGGAACAGGATCTTGTCGATCTTCCGCCCTTCCCGGACGGCATCCATCACGGGATGCATGCCGTAGAGGTAATATTGTTGATTGTTTTCCATAAACTATTACAAACTGGCCCACTCATCCATGCGGGCGTCGAGGTCGCGTTTGAGTTCGAGATATTGGCGGGTCAGGTCCATGATGTCGTCGGCCGGTGTCGGAGCGGCGAGTTTTGTTTCGATGGCGGCCATTTTGGTCTCGAGCTCGGCAATCTGCTTTTCGAGTTGGTTCTGGCGGTTTTTGGCCCGCTTTTCTTCGCGGGACTGCTGTTTTTGCTGCTGGTAGCTTCGAGAAGACTGCCCCGACTCCCCAGCGCGCGGCAGAACCTTTTCCGGTTCAGCGGGGGCGCTTGACCCGGAAAGAACCTGCCGCTCCACCAGGCCAGCCCGCGACGGGGCAGCCTTCTCGATGTCGCGGAACGATTCGGCCTTCTTGTGGCGGAGGAAATCATCGACGCCGCCAAGATGTTCCTTGACACTTCCGTCAATGAATTCGTACACCTTGTCCACCAGACCGTTGAGGAAGTCGCGGTCGTGCGAGACGACGATGATGGTGCCGTCGTAAGCCTGCAGGGCCTGCTTGAGGATATCCTTCGAACGGATGTCCATGTGGTTGGTCGGTTCGTCAAGGGCCAGCAGATTGTGCGCCTTGAGCATCAGGCGGGCCATCGCCAGGCGGGAACGCTCGCCGCCGCTGAGCACCGCCACTTTCTTGTCAATGTCTTCGCCCCGGAACAGGAAAGCCGCCAGGATGTCGCGAAGTTTGGTGCGGATATCGCCTACGGCAATGCGGTCGAGCGTGTCATAGACCGTGGCCTTCTTGTCAAGTACATCTTCCTGATTCTGGGCGTAATAGCCGATATCGACGTTGTATCCGACCTTCGCCTCGCCCGAGAAAGGCTCAAGTTCCCCCATCAGCACGCGCATCATGGTGGTCTTGCCTTCCCCGTTGCGACCCACAAACGCCACTTTCTCCCCGCGTTTGACAATAAGATTGGCGCCGTTCAACACCGTTTTCTGCGGGTAACCGATCACGGCGTCCTTGACTTCGAAGGCCACGTCGCCGCTGCGGGGCGCCGGCGGGAATTTGACGTGGATCGCGGAGAGATCTTCGTCATCAATTTCAATCCGTTCAATCTTCTCCAACTGCTTGACGCGCGACTGGACCTGGTTGCTTTTCGTCGGCTTGTAGCGGAACTTCTCGATGAATTCCTCGGTTTTCTCGATCATCCGCTGCTGGTTGGCATAGGCCGCTTTCTGCTGGGCGATTCGCTCTTTGCGGAGCTCGACATATTGGGAATACGGGACCTTGTAGTCGTACAAGTGACCGAGCATCACCTCGACAGTCCTTGTGGTACAATTGTCCAGGAAACGGCGGTCGTGCGAGATAAGGACGAGTGCACCGGTAAAAGAGCCTTTCAGGTAATCTTCCAGCCACTGGATCGATTCAATGTCGAGATGGTTGGTAGGCTCGTCGAGCAGCAGTACATCGGGCCGGCGGAGCAGGATTTTAGCCAATTCGATGCGCATGTTCCAGCCTTGGGAGAAAGTTTCGGTCTTGCGTCCGAACTCCTCTTTCTTGAAGCCCAACCCCATCAAGGTCCTTTCGACAGACTCCTCCGGAGCCTCGCTCTGCGCAAGGACCAACTGGTCGTTGACCTCATTGAGCTCGACGATCAGCCGATGATAAGCATCTGATTCATAGTCCGTCCTGTCAGCTAACTCAAGTGATATTTCATCCAGGCGCCGGTTCAGCCGGTCGAGATCTTCATAGACCGTCATCACCTCTTCAAGGACCGTATGGCCCTTGTGATGCTCCATAATCTGGGGCAGGTAGCCGATGCGCTGGTCGGTTGTACGGGTGATTTTGCCTGAAGTGGGACTCTGCAGGTCCATGATCAATTTGAGCATCGTGCTCTTCCCCGCCCCGTTCTTGCCGACCAGGCCGATCCGGTCGCGGTCGCCGATGTGCAGGCTGATCTCATCAAGCAGTGTAAAACCACCGTAGGAAACAGTAATGGCATCGAGAGAAATCATGCGGATGCCTCCTTTTTTGCTTCTTTATCTTCCTCAAGTTCTTCTTCAGGTTCTTCCCGTTTCGGCTTGCATACCAGAATACTGATACCATAAAGCAATGCCAACGGAATGGCTGCTATCAGCATCGAGAACGGATCGGCCGGGGTAATGATGGCAGCCAGGACAGCGATGAGCAGGACCGCCCATTTCCAGCCGCTGACCAGGGTCTGCCGCGAGAGCAGGCCGATCTGCGAGAGCACGGCCACAAGCGTCGGAATCTCGAAGACGATGCCGAAAAGCAGGACCGTAGAATTGACGGTCGAGATATAAGAATTGAGTGATATCGTATTGACCACCTCCTCGCTCACCTTGTAGCCGTCGAAGAAATTGACCATCAAGGGGAGAATGATGCTGTAACCCACGGCGATGCCCAGATAGAACAGGAAAGAGGCGAAGAGGAAGGCCCGCCGGGTGGCCCGTTTCTCATTCTGATAGAGGGCCGGCGCGATGAAACGCCAGATTTCGAAGAGGATATAAGGACAGCACAAAATGATGGCACACATGAACGTAACGCGCATGTGCACCATAAACTGCGTCGATAATTCAATGTTGACCAACTGGAGCCCCGTCTCCATGCCGAACCAGCGGTAAAAGAAGAAATCGGAACGCGTGGGCGCCAGGATCAGGGTATCGAACAGGAAATTCTTGAAGAAAAAGAGCACGACGAAGGCGGCGAGCAGGGCGAGGACCACACGGAACAGCCCCTGTCGCAACGCTTCCAGGTGATCCCAGAAGCTCATGTCCTTGGATCCGTCGAGTTGCTCTTCAGCCACGCGTTACTTGCTCTCTTTCGCGTCTTTTTTCTCGTCGTCGTCCTTGACGATCTCGGCCTTGATCTCCTGGATGTCTTTCTCCGCATCCTTCATGCCGGCCTTGAAACTCTTGACGCCCTTGCCCAAGCCGTGCATCAACTCCGGAATCTTCTTGCCGCCAAAGAGCAGGATAATCACCAAAGCAATGATTACCCACTGCCAGGGACCGATGACACCCATCGGAAGCATTACTGCAAATAAACCAGTCATATCATTTGTATTTTAATGGTTTATACTATTTCTTAAGAGTGACCAGACGCGCCTGCAGATTCTCTATCTTGGTCGTTGCGTCCGCCAGTTTCTTGCGCTCGGTCTCGACCACCTTGGCGGGTGCATTCGCCACGAATTTCTCATTGGAGAGCTTCGCGTTCACGCCGCGCAGGAAACCCTCGTAGCGCTGGATCTCGGCTTCAATCTTGGCGATTTCAGCCGCCACGTCAATCATGCCGTCGAGCGGAATGCTGAATTCCGTAGTCCCGATCATGAAGACTTCCCCGGAACCGGAGAACGCCTCAACCGAGGTAATCTCCGACACGAATGCCATCTTGCGGACGACCGGAGCCATGGCTTCCGGGAAGGTGCCCTTCACCTGCAGCTTCAACGGCTCCTTCGGCGCTATGCCGCGGGCCTGACGCACCGCACGCACATTGACCACCACCTCGCATGCCGTGGCGAAATCCGCAACCAACTGCGCATCGTACGTACCGCCGAGCGGCATCTGCTGGAACATGATGGTCTCCGCTTCTCCCCGATCCGCCAGTGCATGCCAGAGTTCTTCGGTAATGAACGGCATGACCGGATGCAGCATCCGGAGCAGCGCGTCGAAGAATTCGAGGGTAGCCGCGTAGGTTGCGCGGTCCAGCGGCTGCTGGATGCCATCAACGAAGGCTGGCTTGACCAATTCCAAATACCAGGCACAGAAATCGTCCCAGAAGAGCCGGTAGGTCGCCATGACCGCGTCGTTGATGCGGAAATGCTCATAGTCGCGATGAGCCTGTGCAGCCACCTGATCCAGCTTCGCGCGGAACCAGTCCACAGCCACACGGTTCTCCGCACTCTGCGGCCCGTCAGCCACTGTCCAGCCCTTTACAAGACGGAACGCATTCCAGATCTTGTTGCTGAAATTGCGGCCCTGCTCCACCTGCGTCTCGTCAAAGAGGATGTCATTGCCCGCGGAGGTGCAGAGCAGGATGCCGAGGCGGACGCCATCCGCTCCATACTTGTCGATCAAGCCAAGCGGGTCGGGCGAGTTGCCCAGCTGCTTGCTCATCTTGCGGCCGAGTTTGTCACGCACGATGCCGGTGAAATAGACGTTGTGGTAAGGAACGTCGTGCATGTATTCCTCGCCGGCCATGATCATGCGGGCCACCCAGAAGAAGATGATATCGGGTGCAGTGACCAGGTCGGAGGTCGGATAGTAATAGTTGATCTCGGGATTGCCGGGGTTCCGGATGCCATCGAAAAGCGAAATGGGCCACAGCCAACTGGAGAACCAGGTATCAAGGGCATCGTCGTCGTGCCGGAGGTCTTCCGCCTGCACGTTTTCGAAGCCGGGAATCCGGCGGGCCTTTGCGAGTGCCTCTTCGCGGTTCATGGCCACGACGAAATGCTCCTCCTCCCCTTCTGCGGTCGGGAGATAGTAAGCCGGAATGCGGTGGCCCCACCAGAGCTGGCGGCTGATGCACCAGTCGTCGATGTTCTCAAGCCACTGGCGGTAGGAACCCACGAATTTCTCGGGATAGAACTTGATCTGACCGTCCAGCACGGGCTTGAGGGCAATCTCCGCCAGGTGCGGCATCTTCACATACCACTGCTTGCAGAGGCGCGGTTCCACAGCGGTGTCCTGGTTTCGCTCGGAATAGCCCACTTTATTGAGGTATTCCTCCACCTTCTCCATCAGGCCGGCCGCCTCCAGATCCTTGGTTATCTGCTTGCGGACCACATTGCGGTCGAGCCCCACATAGAGCGGCGACTGGTTGCTGATGGTTCCGTCCGGGTTGAAGATATCGATGGATTCAAGATTGTGTGTCTTGCCCAGATTGTAGTCGTTCACGTCGTGGGCGGGGGTCACTTTCAAACAGCCCGTACCGAATTCGATATCCACATAGCGGTCTTCGATCACAGGGATCACGCGTCCGACGAGCGGCACGATGACCTTGTGGCCGCGCAGCCACTGGTTCTTGGGGTCCTTGGGATTGATACACATGGCGGTATCACCCATGATGGTCTCGGGACGCGTCGTCGCCACCACGGCATAGTAGCGACCGGCCTCATCGCGATGCAGCACTTCGCCTTCTTCGCCGGTGGGCTGCACGTTTTCCTGGTCGGCTACATAGTAGCGCAGGTAGAAGAGTTTCGAATGCTCTTCCTTATAGACGACTTCGATGTTGGAAATGGCCGTCTGGGCTTTCGGATCCCAGTTAACCATGCGCAGGCCTCTGTAGATAAGCCCCTTGTCGTAAAGGTCGCAGAACACGCGCAGCACACTTTCGGAACGGATCTCATCCATCGTGAAGGCGGTGCGGTCCCAGTCGCAGCTGGCGCCCAGGCGCCGCAGCTGCTTGAGGATGATGCCGCCGTGCTCGCGGGTCCAGTCCCATGCATGGCCCAGGAACTCGTCGCGGGTCAGGTCCTGTTTGCGGATGCCTTTCTCGGCGAGACGGCCCACGACTTTGGCTTCCGTCGCGATGGAAGCGTGGTCCGTGCCGGGCACCCAGAGAGCATTCTTGCCAAGCATCCGCGCGCGGCGGATGAGCACATCCTGCAGGGTGTTGTTCATCATGTGCCCCATGTGGAGCACGCCCGTCACGTTCGGCGGCGGGATGACGATGGTATAAGGCTCCCGCCCGTCGGGTTCGGAATGAAAGAATTTATGTTCAAGCCACCAGGCGTACCATTTGTCCTCAGTCTGGGAAGGATCGTATTTTGCGCTAATTTCCATATCTCAATGCATCGTGCCCGGCCCCGCCGGGCATCTTTTAAACCACAAAAATAATGATTTTCCTCAATTAATCTTATCTTTGTATGCGCCAAAACCAACTTACCCTATGAACAACAAGATCCAACTCGTCATTTTCTCTTCTTCCCTGCACCCGAAAACGAGTGTCATGGGCACCCGGAAAGAACTGTTCGAAGGCATCCGCCGCTTCGCCGAACTGGATATCGTGTATCCTTCGATGCTGGTGGCCGGTCGGACGGCCCTGGAAGGGCTGTTCGACGGCGGCCGCGGGTGCGGGAGCAGCCTGCCCGATGACGCCGCTGCCAAAACAGTCTGCTTTATCGCGACTGGCGGCACGGAAGAGATTTTCAAGGATTTCGTTGCTATCTTGCCCCGCCCTGTCCTGCTGCTGAGCGACGGCTTGCACAATTCATTCGCGGCTTCGTTCGAGATCAAGACCTGGCTTGCCCAGCAAGGCATTCCAAGCCTTTTGTTCAATGCCCCGCTCGACTACAGTCCCGCTTTCTTCGAGGATCTGGAGAAGGAGCTGTTTGGCAACGCCGGCGTGGCGGACGCAACGCTGCCTGCCCAGGCGCTTCCGAAATTCCCGAGGGGTGTGATGCGGGCGTTCGAGCGGACGAAGATCGGGCTGATCGGCGGCGCAAGCGGCTGGCTCATCTCCTCCGCCATCGACCGGGAAGCTGTCACCAAGGCTTATGGGACGCGTTTCGAAGACATTCCTTTGAAAGAATTGGAAGACGGTTTTGCCGCGGTGTCCGCCGACGATCCGGAAGTGGGCCGCATCTGCTTGCGGATGGAGCGTTTCCTGAGCGAAGACCGCACACCCGATGACCTGCGTGATGCAGCGCGGATGTATCTCGCCCTGCGGCGCGTCTGCACCCAGCACGAAATCAATGCGTTGACCTTGAAATGCTTCGGTATCCTGAACACTTGCCGGACCACGGCCTGTCTGGCGCTCGCCCTGCTCAACGACGAGGGAATTGTCGCGGGATGCGAAGGAGACATCCCTTCGCTCTGGACCATGTTGTATGCCAAATATGCATTGGGACAGGAGGCGTTCATGGCGAACCCCTCCTCCTCCAACCGGAAAGAATGTACCATCGATTTTGCACACTGCACGATTCCGCTGGCGATGGTCCACGGTTACCGGCTGCCCTCGCATTTCGAGTCGCAGTCCGGCATCGGCATCGCGGGCAGCGTGCCCAGCGGCCGCTACAAGCTCATCAAGATTTCCGGTACTGCGCTCGATCGATACTATGAGACGGAAGGCGACCTCATCATGAACACCAACATCCCCCAGCGCTGCCGCACCCAGATCCGTTTCCGTTTCCCTTCAGAAGCCGAATTCGACCGCTTCTTCCAGGTGGGCAAGGGCAATCACATCATTTTGTGCAAGGCGTAGCGCAGGCCTTACCTGCCGTTAGACAGGAAAGCGGCCTGGACAGGGCCGATGCGGCGGTAGCCTTCCTCGGTCATGTGGAGAAGGTCGTCCTTGTAGTGGTTTCTTACATTGAATTCATTGATTCCCTGGATGTTAAACTGATCCAGAACAGGAATACCATAATAGGCGCAGCAAGCTTTCTGGGCTTCCACGTAGTCGGCGAAAGTGTTTCCGGCCTTGTTGGTGACCGTCGAAAACGGATTGTGTCCGGAGTCGTTGCCGAAGAAACGCAAGGACGTGAAGAAATAGATTTCGGCTTCGGGATTCTTCTCGAGCAGCCGGCGGATGCAATAGTTGATGCCGCCACACTGGGTGTTCAGCTTGGATTCATCATACCCATCCAGTGCGGTATAGTCTGTCCAGGAGCCGCACGGGCGGTTGTTGGTGAAATCGTTGGTGGAGGCCCAGAGCACATAGACATCATAAATGCCAGCCGTATCGACCTGTTTCTGGAGGGAGTAACCCTGCTCGATGGAGAACCCTGCCCCACCGACGCCATAGGTCACGACTTCAGCGCCGAGTTGGTCTGCCCAAAGCTGTTTCGCGACATCTGACTCTGGATTTACGGAGAGTGAGCCGCCGAACACGGCGATGCGCTTGCCGAAGTTCTTGCTTCCGGCAAAAGGGCTGCGTTTGGCTTTTCCAGCGTCGGGCCGGAGCGTATGGGTGGCCGGATCCGGACGCCTTGCAGCAAGGAAGGCCTGCATCCGCTTGGGCCGCATTTGCTTACTGAGGAAGTCAAGCACATAGGCGTGATACTGGGCGCTGTGTTCCGGTTTCCGGAATCCATGACCGGCTCCGAAAATCAGATGGAACTCACAGTTTGCATAGACGTTGGAAGCTTTGGCCGAATACTCCGGCTTGACCAGGCCGTCTTCTGTTCCGTGGATGATAAGCACGTCGCCCTGGTAACCGGCGATTTCCTTGTAGATATCAAAACCGTCGTAGAAGCGCTCATAATAGGGCCGGCCGATGCGCATGCCCATGAAAGTGACGGTGTCGGGGACGCTCTCGATGGTCGGATAGAGCGCGAATCCATCGTCCGGGATGCATAAGGCGGGATAGACGAGTACAATGGATTGGATCTTGTCCGAAACGTACGGCGCGGTGATGGCAGAGACGCATCCGCCCTGGCTCTCGCCCAGCAGGAAGACGCTCTCGGGATCGACGAAATCCCAACTACGGACCAGGTCGATCACGTCCAGCAGGTTCTGCCGTTCCGTGAAGATGGACATCTCTTCGGTGCGGCCTTCACTGCGGCTGAAGCGGGATCCTCCGGCAAAATCGTAGCAATAGCAAACGTAACCTGCTTTGGCCAGCGTATCGATCATCGGATAGAACCCAGCGTGTGTCGCGCCATAGCCGTGCGACATGATGATGGCGGGATGCTTTCCCGGCGTGCGCGGAATGAAGGCTTCGCCGTACAGGCGGTTGCCATCACTGACGCACGGGATTTCCCGCATCTCATAAGAAGGATCGCTCGGTGCCTGCCACTGTCTGCCAGGCATTTGGGCGAAGGCGGCCATCGTCCACAACGCCGCCAAGACAAAGATCAACCGTTTCATAGGAAGTTACATAATTCGGTGTAAAGCCGTTGGACCGGGAGGCCCATCACGTTGAAATAGGAGCCGCGGATCGCGGTGATTCCGGTATAGCCGATCCACTCCTGGATCCCATAAGCGCCGGCTTTGTCGAAAGGCCGGTAGGTTTTGATGTAATAGTCTATTTCAGGGTCGGCCAATGGCCTGAAATCGACTTCGGTCGTATCGCTGAAGGTGTGAATGCGCTCTCGTGTCCGGAGGGCCATGCCGGTCGTGACAGTATGGGTACGGCCAGAGAGGGCTCGCAGCATCTGGTGGGCTTCTTCGGAGCTGCGGGGTTTGCCGAGGATCTTCTCGTCGAGGAAGACGAGGGTATCTGCGGTGATGAGGACTTCGTGAGGTACCAGTTCCCGGTGAAAGCTCTCGGATTTATGCCGGGCAAGGAATTCAGGAATCTCCGTATGGGGCATTCCTTCGGAATAGGCTTCCTTTTCATCTTTTCCGGGCTCGACGGTAAAGTCGATATCGAGCCCTTTCAGCAATTCCCGCCTGCGCGGCGACGCCGACGCTAAAGTAAATATATAGTGTTCAAACATAGTCAATCTGTCCTACCCGGTTCCGACCGGGCATCTCGTCCGTCATTTTCCGTCATACCCGGCTCCATCCGGGCATCTCACTGTTCATCGCTCCGCTGCGCTCTGGTATTTGCGCCTGAACCGTCGCGCTCCGCGCGACCCCTCCCAAAGGGGTTACGGGGCTCTGCCCCGAACCCCGTCGCTACGGCCTGCTATCGCACCAGCTTACCCTCATGGCCTCCGCTAGCGCCTGATGGCGCTTTGGGCCCCTCCCTCTTACAGTGCCGAGGGTGGCATGGGTTCAGGCGCAAATACCACCCGCTCCGCTTCGCTTATTATACGACGTTTTTGCCGGTGAACTGGGCGAAGCGGGTAATGTGATCGGGGTGGTTGCCTTTCCAGGGGTTCTCGGGGTCGAAGATCCAACGGTTTTGGGACTTGAGGACATGTTCGACGAGGTCGCGGACGCAACCGCGGCCGCCAGGGTATTGCGATACGAGGTCGGCTGCCGATCGGACTTCGGCAACGGCATCGGACGGGCAGACACCCAGACCGGCAGCCTCGATGGCGGGAATGTCCGGAATATCATCGCCAACAAAAGCTACCTGCGATGGCTCTACGCCGATGCGCTGGCAGAAATGCAGGAGGTCGGTCACTTTGTTCTTCGACATCATATAGAGTTGCTCGTCGGGAATCCCGAGGGAGCGGGCCCTGTGCAACAGGCTTTGTGAAACGCCACCGGTGATGATGGCGCAGGGGAAGCCGTTGTCCACGGCCGTCCGTACGGCAAAGCAGTCTTTGGAGTTGAACTGTCGCAGCAGATCACCGTCTGGCATCGCGAGCACCAAACCGTCGGTAAAGACCCCGTCCACATCGAACGCGAAGGCCTTGATATCTTCCATTCGTGTCATACGCCCACAAAGATAGGCATATTTCCTGAAACGGCCTTCTCGGCGAGACTATTCGACCCGTTCGACAATCAACTCGAGGGAGCCGTCCTCAAGCGCGGTAGTGGCATCTAGATGAAAGTGAGCCCCGTGGGCCGGCTCCTCGCACAGCGCCTGCAAATGATTCGCCAAAGACAGAAGGCCTTCTCGATTGGCCGACACGACAACCGCACCGCCCTGAAGAGCCACCTCAATCCGAAAACCATCGATCCAATTCATTTCCATACGCAAAAATATTAACATTTGCAGGATAAAGATACAGATTCCTGCAACATGACCCGTCCTGATTTTTCTTTACAGTTCTGAGTCTATTTTTAAGTTCATTATCTCAATACGTTGCGGATGTCCTGCATCCGTTTGTCAACTCTGCTATTACATGGGCCATCTCTTCAGGTTTATTTGCCTTGTAATAGTT
>JAFWOY010000001.1 GCA_017509755.1 Bacteroidales bacterium | reverse complement strand
TCTGCCTCGCGGTAGACACCGTCCTTCGCACGCAGCTGAGCGAGAGCGTCATAGTAACGAGCCTTGGCTTCGCGGAGGGCAAGGATGCCGTCCGGCTCAACCTGCTCGATACAGGAAGTGAAAAGACTGCCGGCAGCAATCTTTTTCAATAATAATTTGTTACTTCGCAAATAAATAAGAAAATCACGAATAGATGCATATTATAAACTTGTTTAGAAATAAAAATCGGGAAAACATATTTGAGTTGGGAGATAAAAAACTGGAAAGGTTAAAAAAGGAGAATCGTTATTCCTGTTATCGGAATACGCGGGCGACACTTCGCAAGTTTTCCCTTTTCCTGAAGGGGAAACAGATTGCGGCGAATCACGTGACCCCGGAGATGATCCGGCAATTCCAGAAGTTCCTGGAAGAACAGATGGGAAACGGGCACAATACGGTCGTCGAAAATCTCAAGATTCTGTCGGAACTGTTCGACGAGGCCGGTTTGCAGAACAATCCTTGCAAGGACATCACTTTGTCGCGGGAACCGTCCCGGCGGAATTATCTGCTGGAAGAAGAACTGCAGCGGATCATGGCACTCCGATTGCCGGATAGGAGCGAAATTGCGGCATCCCGCGACATTTTTTTCGTGGAATGCAGGACCGGACTGCGGATCAGCGACCTGCTGCAGCTGCGCTGGCAGGATTACCGGGACTCATTCCTTTTTATACGCATGCAGAAGACGCAGCGCGAGATCGAGGTGCCCGTGTCGGCTTCCGTGGCGCATGTGCTGGCCTCTTATCGGGACGTCTTCACGAAAGAGACGGACTATATCTTTCCCTGGCTGCGGGAAGCCCGTCGCGAAACAGATGCTTTCTCCGCGTCCAGGGCGCTGGTCTATTCGACGGCGCGGGTCAACCTCCAGCTGAAAAAGCTGGCTGCCCGCGCTGGCATCGGAAAGACGCTTTCAACCCATGTTGGGCGGCACACCTTTGCGACGACGCTGCTCTCCAAGGGCGCCTCCATCTATGAGATCAAGGAGTTGCTGGGCCATCAGGACGTCAAGGTGACGCAGGTCTATGCGCACCTGCTGGCGCAGCGCAAGCAGGAACTGGTGAATCTGCTGGAATAAAAAAAGCCCGGCTTTGCCGGGCCTTTTTTATGAAAACACTTCGTTATTTGGCCTTTTCAGCCTTCGCAATCTTCTTGCGGTTGAGGTCGTACATGATCGGCGTACCGATGAAGATGGAGGCGTAGGTACCGACGATCACACCGAGAGCCAGGGAGACCGAGAAGCCGCGGATGCTTTCGCCGCCGAAGATAGCGATGGCGATCAGCACGAGCAGGGTACTGACAGAGGTGTTGATCGTACGCGACAGCGTGGAGTTCAAGGCCTCGTTGATGTTCTGCTCGAGCGGGCGCTTCGGATACAGGGTCCGGTATTCACGGATACGGTCGAAGATCACCACGTTGTCGTTGATCGAGTAACCGATGATGGTCAGGACGGCTGCGATGAAGGTCTGGTCCACGTCGAGGGTGAACGGCAGGATACCGCTGAAGATCGAGTAGAAACCGATGACGATGATCGAGTTGTGGATCAGCGAGCTGACACCGCCCAGACCCCAGGTCCAGTTCTTGAAGCGGAAAGCGATGTAGCCGAAGATCACGAAGAGGGCGATGATCACGGCAATCACGGCGTCGCGTTTCATCTCGCTCGCGATGGAGGCATCGACGCGGTCGCTCGATACGATACCGTTCGGGTTTTCCAGCGTGGAGGTGAAGCCGTCGAGCGTCAGGTCGTTGGCGTAGAACGTCTTCAAGGCGTTGTAGAGCTTGGCTTCGATGAGGCGGTCTGTCTCGGAAGATTTGTCACCGACCATATATTTGGTGGTGATACGCATCTGGGAGGCGCCACCGAACTGCTTGACTTCGGAGGATTCGCCGAATTCGTCGAGGAGGGCAGCACGCACCTGCTCAGGCGTGACCTGCTGGTCGAAACGGACGGTATAGGTACGGCCGCCGCTGAAATCAACGCCCAGGGAGAAGCCTTTGGTGAAGATGAACACCAGGCAGATGAGGCAGACGGCACCGGAGATCAGGTAGGTCATCTTGCGCTTGCCGAGGAAGTCGATATGCGTGTTCTTGAGGAAGTTCTTTGACCAGTCGGAGTAGAAGCTGATGTCCTTGCCGCGTTTGAGCTGCGATTCGAAGATCAGGCGGGTGATGAAGATGGAGGTCAGCACCGAGGTGATGATACCGATGACCAGCACGGCGGCGAAGCCCTTGATGGTACCGCTGCCGAAGATGTAGAGGATGATACCGGTGAGGATCGTCGTGATCTGGCCGTCGAGGATGGCCGAGTAGGCGTTCTTGTAACCGTCGCTGATGGCCAGGCGGAGCGCCTTGCCTGCGTTGAGTTCTTCCTTGACACGCTCGTAGATGATCACGTTGGCGTCCACAGCCATACCCATGGTCAACACGAGACCGGCAATACCGGAGAGGGTGAACACGGTACCGAAGGAGGCGAGAGCGCCGAAGAGGAAGAGCACGTTGCAGAGAAGTGCGATGTCGGCGGCGACGCCGGCCTTGCGGTAGAAGATGACCATATAGATCAGGATCAGGATGAAGGCGATGATGAACGAGATCATACCGGAACGGATGGAGGCGCTACCCAGGGACGGGCCGACCACCTGCTCCTGCACGATGCGGGCGGGGGTGGAAAGCTTACCGGCTTTGAGCACATTGGCCAAGTCGTCGGCTTCCTGCTGGGTGAAGCCGCCGGAGATTGAGGAGTTGCCGCCGCTGATCTTGTTCTGGACGTTCGGGAAGGAATAGACCTGTCCGTCCATCACGATGGCAATCTGGCGTCCGACGTTCTCACCGGTGATGTTCTCCCACTCGATGGCGCCTTTGCTGTTCATTGTCATGCTGACTTCCGGGGCACCGGTCATCTGGTTGTAGTTGACGTTGGCGGAGGAGATGTACTTGCCGTCGAGGGCCGGACCCTTGCCGACGTGGCTCTTGAGGGCGACCAATTCGAAATAAGTGTCCGGAATCACATTGGCATCGCTGAAAGCCTTGAAACTCCAGGCCGGAACGAAATCGCCCGGGAAAAGGCCGCGGTTGGCTGCAAACCAGCTGTTGATCCGGGCGGTATCGCGGTAGTGGGCGATGCCCAGCAGCGCGGAGTTGCCGCCGAACATCTGGAGACGGCTGAACAGCGGATTGGCTTTCATCAGGGCATCCTGGGCAGCATCCGTCTGCTGGTCGCTGGCGGCGGCCAGTTCAGCCTCGAGGGACTTCTCTTCGGCCGGCTTCTCGGCGACAGCGGTTTCTTCCTTGGTTTCCGAAGCAAGCGCTTCTTCCTGCAGACGGAGCGTCTCATTGAGCTCCTGCAGGTACGGCTGGAGTTCCTGTGCGGTATAGGTCTCCCAGAATTCGAGGGAGGCGGTACCCTGGAGGAGTTTACGCACGCGCTCAGGTTCCTTTACGCCCGGGAGTTCGACCAGGATACGGCCGGTACCGGCGACTTTCTGGATGTTGGGCTGTGCCACACCGAACTGGTTGACACGGCGTTCGACAACCTGGTAGGAGTTGTCGATGGCGCCTTTGGCCTCATCCTTGAGGAGGGAGATGATCTCCTCGTTGGTAGCCCGGGATTTGTTCTTCACATCGCCGCTGAGTTTGTCGAGGTCGATGTCGAATGCCAGGCGCTTGCCGGGAGCCACTTCTTCCCAGGCGGCCGCGAACAGGGTGATGAAGTCTTCGTGGGTCTGGTCGGCACGCTCCTGGGCGAGGGCCATGGCCTTGTTGAATTCTTCCGTCGTCTTTTCACGGGCGCAGGAGCGGACGAGGTCGGCGAGGTTGAGCTGGAGGACGATGTTCATACCGCCCTTGAGGTCCAGACCGAGGTTCAGTTCCTTCTCCTTGACATTCTTGTACGTGTAGTTGAAATAAACCTTCTTGTTTGCGAGCGAGTCGAGATAAGCCTTGTTGGCACCCGTCCGGACAGAGTCAAGGTAAAAAGCTCTGTCGAGTTCGGAAACCTCTGCAAACGAAGGGCTCTGCTGCACCTGATCGACAACCTTCTGGGCTGCTTTGGCAGCTTTGCTTTCCTGTATGGCCGTCGCAGCCGTGAAAGACAGCTGGAACACACAGGCCAAGCCGATGAGAATGGCCACAAATGTAATGGCACCTTTGCTTTGCATAAATAGTATGGTTTAAATTACAATTTTCAAATAGCCTGCAAAATTACACTTTTTTCCCGATATCCGAAGGATTTGCCTAAATTTGTTGTCGAAAAACTGTCAGTTCTGGATGAAAAGATCATTTTTAACCCTGATGACGGCCCTGATGCTGACGCATTTGCTGCAGGCGCAAGACACCGGCAGCCCGTTTTCGCAGCGCCAGATGGAGGCAGACAACTACAAAGTGCTCACCCAATATGCCGCACGCCCGGTCGTCGTGGCGCAAAAACGGGTACTTCGCCAGGATTTCTTTCTCTGGTACAGTCATCTGGAAGACCGGGGGTGGGGCAGTGACCAGAACTGGTATCCGGCCGAAACCACAGAACTGTACCTGTCCCGGCGCACCCCGGCGGGCGACTATGAAATCGTGCGCAGCGAGCCGGTGGATGACACGCTTTGGAGCGTGCCCGAACCTGTGTGCGAGGAGGCCGTCTCGCCCGGCAATGAGGTTTTCCCTATGCTGTCTCCCGACGGCCGCCGTCTATATTTCTCCTCTGACGGTCTTTTCGGCATGGGCGGCTATGACCTCTATGTGGCGACCTGGAATCCCGAGCGTCAGGCTTGGGGGCCGGTGCAGAACCTGGGCTTCCCTTTCAATTCCCAGGCGGACGACCTGCTGTTCTGCGACACACCGGACGGCCGGTACAGCCTGCTGGCTTCCAATCGTTCCTGCGGGCAGGATTCGATGGTGATCTATGTGCTGCGGCAGGAGACGCCGGTTTTTGCGCCGGTCCGGGCCGAAGAGGCCGGCCGGCTGGCTTCCCTGGACATCACCGATCCAGATAAAGGCTACCGGTTTGAGAAACACGGGTTCGGAACGGTCCCGAAGATTCTGTTCGAGGAGCCCGTGGAAGTGTTCGATTATGCTTTCTCGACGACGGGTCCCGGCGCTTTTGCCGAAGACAACAAACTGCCGTCCGGGCTGGTCTATCAGATCCAGCTCTTTGTTTCGGGCTCCAAGCCTTCGTTGCGCCAGATCAAGGGAATCAGCCCGGTCTATGTGCATGCGCAGCGCTCAGGCAAGAAACTCTGTGCCGCTGGCCTGTTCCGGACATACGCTGAGGCCGAGCGGGCCCTGCCAGCCGTCAAGAAGTTGTTCCCCACGGCTTTCATCATCGCATTCGACAGCGGCCAGCCGCTGGCGCTGTCCAAGGCCCGTAAAAAAGAATCCTCGGTCACTGTCGTCACCGAGGAAGTCCGTATCGTCAAATAACCCGCTTACGCGTCTTTCAGTTTTGCATCCAGCCGGTCAGCGGCTTTTTTCTGCCCGAATGCGTTGTAGATCCGGATCAGATAAAAATAGATGGTAGCTGCATCGTCGGCCAGTTTCTTGTTGAGCACATCTTCCGGACCCGGTCCTATGGGCGTCGTGTAGTAGAGGATGGTCTTGAGCGTCTCGTCGGCCAGCTGGTCGCCTACGGCAATGGCCTTTTCCGGCTTGTCCAGCCGGAAATAATCTTCGATGATGGAGATGAGTGACCACTCGTTGATGCTGCGGAAGAGAGAGACGTTGAACGGGAAGTTCCGGTTTGGCATCGAAGCGATGCATTTGTCAAGCACGTCTTCCGCTTTCTGGTTCTCGCCCCGGTCCAGAAGCGCGGTCGCCGTAGTGGCGAAGATCTCGCGGGCGGGGACGACCGCACTGAACGTGAAGATGTTCTGGTAATCCCAATGGACGGTGGTGTCGGCCATGGATTCGAAACGATAGACGTTCATGATCTTGTCGTAGAGCGCATCTGCATCGACCGTCGCTTCCCGGTTGGCGTAGTCGTTGAGGAAAGGGACCAGCTTGTACACGAAACCGTCGAACTGGAGCCAGGGATCCAGGCCGATCGAACTCAGTTCGATGCGCGAGACAAGGTAGATGGGCCGTGACCAGTCGTAGTTGGCCAGGATATCGAGCATGATGAGGTCAAACTTGGTGAGGTTGTTGCCGCTGATGGTCAAGGTGATGTAATCCTGGATGCTGTCGCGCTGCGCCTCCTTTACGATGCCGGCGGCAATCGCATTCTCCTTGTTGACGGGCACCAGCAGTTTGTGGCCCGGGATGAAATCCTGTCCGTCGCGGGTGTATCGTTCATCTTTGAAGATGTCGATGGCCTCGGAAGCAAGGATCGGGCGGTCCACCACGTCGATCACGGGGCAGAAATCGTTGGTTCCGTAGAGATATTGTTTGCGCGGGATAGAGATGGGCAACGGGTCGGAATCGTAGAACCGGCATTTCATCTGGTCGATGTACCAGTCGGTGCCCAGCAGCGACGAGTTGACGATGCGGACGTCGGTGCGGATGCCTTCCACTTCCTGGGCGTACCAGAGCGGGAAGGTGTCATTGTCGCCGTGGGTGACCAACAAAGCGTTTGGATCGCAGCTATTGAGATGGTTCCAGGCCATGTCGATGGCCGTGTAGCGACCGCTGCGGTCATGGTCGTCCCAGTTCTGGCAGCCCATCAGCACGGGAATCACGAGGCCAAGGGCCACAGCCAGGACAGCTGCCGGCATTCCGTCCTGTTTCCGCGTCAACTTCTCAAACCAATGCTGGAGCGCCAGGACGCCCAGGCCGATCCAAAGCGCAAAGACATAAAAGGATCCCGCGTACGCGTAGTCGCGCTCGCGCACCTGGAACGGGTTCTGGTTGAGGTAAACCACGATGGCCAGGCCGGTGAGCAGGAAGAGCAGGCCGGTCACCCAGCTGTTGCGCGGGTCGTGGCGCAACTGGAAGAAGAAGCCGATCATGCCGAGGAGTAGCGGCAGGAAGAAATAGTGGTTTTTGCCGCGGTTGTGGATGATGAAGTCGGGGCCGACGCTTTGGTCTCCCAGCCGCAGGTTGTCCAGGAACTTGATACCGCTTTCCCAGTTGCCGCGGGTCAGGTCGCCCGGCGTGTCGCCGTGCAAGTCGTTCTGCCGACCCACGAAATTCCACATGAAGTAGCGGACATACATGTAGTTGACCTGGTAGTCAAAGAAGAAAGCCAGATTGTCGCGCATCGACGGCTCCTGGAAGGTCACGTTCTTGCCGTAAACCTTGGCCCGCTTGGTCTTATAGTGGGTGACGTACGATTTGTAGAAGTCCTTTTCCTGCTCCTTGAACCCGTTCCACATACGCGGGAACAGCATCTTGGCGGATGAAGGGAAGTCGGCATCGACGTTCATGGCGTGGAAATACTTCCCGTCGAGCGGCGTATAGTAGGGCTTCTCCTGGATTTCATAGGGCGAGTTGAACGACTGGCCATACAGGAGTGGCGAGGAGCCGTATTGCTCGCGGCCCAGGTAGCGGATCAAGGTGTAGGGGTTATCGGGCTGGTACTCGTTCATCGGGGTGCCGGCACTCGAGCGGATGACCGTGATGGTGAAGAGCGAATAACCGAGCACGATGGTGGTTACCATCAGGGTGATGGTGTGGGCCAGCGCCTTGTCCCGCTTCCGGAAGGAATAGAGGAGGTAGAAGCAGGCGGCCAGGAACAGGACCATGAAGACCGTGGCGCCGACATTGAATTTGGCGCCGAAGCCGTTGACGAATAAGCGGTCCATGCCGGCGGCCAGGCGCGGCAGGTAAGGGATGATGCCAAATAGGATGACTCCCAGGATCGCCACGGAAACCACGAGCACAAGGACTGCGCGCCAGAAACTGACAGGCTGTTCGTGCTTTTTGTAATAGATCATGAACACGATGGCCGGGATGGTCAGCAGGTTCAGCAGGTGGACGCCGATGGAAAGGCCCATCAGGAAGCAGATGAGGATCAGCCAGCGGTTGGCATATGGCTGGTCGGCCTGCTCCTCCCATTTGAGGGCGGCCCAGAACACGACCGCCGTGAAGAGCGAGGACATGGCATAGACCTCACCCTCTACGGCCGAGAACCAGAACGTATCGGAAAAACAGTAGGCGAAAGCCCCCACGATCCCAGCACCGAAGATGGCGAAGGCACCGGCTTTGGTCAGGGTCCGGCCCCGTTTCTCCTGCATCCGACGGGCGAAATGGACGATCGTCAGATAGAGGAAGAAGATGGTCAGGCCGGAGCAGACGGCACTCATCGCGTTGACTGCGATGGCGGCATACTTGGCACCGGAGAAAATCGTGAAGATGCGCGCAAACAGGTTGAAGACCATGTTTCCCGGAGCATGACCGACTTCCAGCTTATAGGAGGAGGCGATGAATTCGCCGCAGTCCCAGAAGCTCGTCGTGGGTTCGATGGTCAGGAGATAAACCAGGGAAGCCAGCACGGCTACGCAAAGCGAGATGAGGCGGTTGATCCGGTTGAACTGTTTTCTATCCATAGCGTGAGGTTTTTCGTGTAAACAACAAAGATAAAGGTTTTATCACTAACTTTGCGAAAAATTTGAATGGATGATGCCGCAAGACTGGAAAGAGATACTGAAGGGACGCTTTGAGGAAGAACTGGCTTCCCTGCCGGAAGAACCGCAGGTGGAAGCCCCGGAGGCTCCGCTAAAGAAGCAGCGGTTGATTGTGTCGATCGACCGCCGCCGCCGGGCCGGCAAGCAAGTGACACTGGTGACGGGCTTTGCCGGAGAAGACGCTCAGCTGGAAGAACTGGGCCGTCAACTCAAGGCGCGCCTGGGTGTCGGCGGATCCGTCAAGGACGGCGAAATCCTCATCCAGGGGGACCTGCGTGATAAAATCGTCTCATTGCTGACAGAAATGGGCCATCAGGCCAAGCGGGGGAACTGAATCGATGAGAGAAATGCCTGATCCGTATGTACTGGCTTTCCTGCTGGTAATCGGGGTGCTGCTGCTGCTGTTCTACAACCGGCTGCTGGCGGCCGTCCGGGGCGGTGCCTTGTGTATCCATGGTCTCAACGGGACACAGGAAATGCTGGGCAACAAATACATCTGCGATTCCGTGCGGATTGAACTGCTGCTGCTGGTTCCTTTCTATGCCTTGACCCTGGTGGTTGCCGGCGTGAGTCAGGCCGGCTATTGGTGGACGCTGGCTGCGCTGTTCGCTTTTTTGCTGCTGCGCAAGATCGTCATCAGCCTGATGGGTTGGCTGGGATCTCGCCAGGCTGCCTTCCGGGCCGTCGAACGGACCGGCTATACAGTTGCCGTGCTTGTCATGCTGGCCTCCGTGCCGGCACTGCTGGTCGGCTGGCTGGTGCCCGATGCGCCCCGCTGGCTGCTTTGGGTCCTGCTGGCGTTGCCGCCCGCTGCGGGACTGTTCATTTATTATCTCCGCGGCCGTTCCCTTCTTTTGCAAACAGAATTTTCATCTTTTTTCTGGGTTTTGTATCTTTGCGGCCTGGAAATTTTACCGATTTGTGTGGTAGTTAACCGATTGATCAATGGAAATTAAACGTATCCTCATCTCCCAGCCCGAACCGACAGGGGCTTCCCCGTATTCCGACCTGGTCGCCAAGAAAGGCCTGACCATCGATTTCCGGCCTTTTTTCCGGGTGCAAGGGGTCTCTGTGCGTGATTTCGTCGCCCAGCGAGTGACCATTCTCGACTATACGGCCATCGTCTTTACTTCCCGGATGGCCATCGACGCTTTCTTCCACATCTGCGAGCAGACGCGGGTGAATGTGCCGGAAACCATGAAATATTTCTGCCAGAGCGAGGCTATCGCTGTCTATCTCCAGAAATATATCGTCTATCGGAAACGCAAGATTTTCTTCGGATCGGGCACGGTCGCCTCGATGGTCCAGTCCATCGGCGCCAAACACAAGGGCGAGAACTTCCTGATCGCCTGCACCGACCAGTTGAAACCCGATGTGCACAAACTCTTCACGAAGGAGAAACTCAAGCACGGCAGCGCGGTGTTCGTCCGCACGGTCAGCAATGATATCCGCGATATCGACTTGCACAACTACCAGATTGTGGCCTTTTACAGCCCTGCCGACATCAAGTCGCTGCAGGAAGCCTGGCCGGAATTCAAGCAGGAGTCGCTGCTGTTCGCCACCTATGGTCCCTCGACCGCCCGTGCCGCTGAAGAGGCAGGTCTGCAAGTGGCCATCAAGGCACCGACGCCCCAGGCTCCTTCCATTGCCGAGGCGCTCAGCAATTATCTGGATTCCGACAAGCAGGGATGAATGAACGCCAGATTCTCGCGCTGCTGAAGACGGGACAAGTGGTATTCCACTATCCGTTGAAGGTCCACTTCCAGGAGGGCGGGGGCGATTTCGGCGTTTCGGTACCCAAGCGCAATTTCAAGCGGGCGGTGCGGCGCAACCTTCTCAAGCGCCGGGTCCGTGAGGCTTACCGGCTGAATGCCGGGCGCTTGAACGGACGCATCTACGACATCTTTATCTATTATATTGGAAAGGAGGTGGAGGATTATGAAAGAATCGACAAAAGCGTCGCTCAGGTCCTGGACGATCTGGCTGCCCGTTAAACTGATCCGTCTCTACCAGATATTCCTCTCCCCGTACATGGGCAAGCAGTGCCGCTATACGCCCACCTGCTCCAACTATGCGCTGGAAGCCCTGCGCAAGCACGGCCTGCTGCGGGGCAGCTGGCTGGCCGTGCGCCGCATCCTCCGCTGCGCACCCTGGGGCGGTTCCGGCTACGATCCGGTCCCTTAACTCTTCAGGGAATAACCGAAACGGTTCATGATGGCCTCACGTTCCGTGGGGTTATCCACGTCTTTGGTCATCGACAGGATCTCAGCCCGCGGATAATCCTTGATACGGAGAATGATCAGGCCGTCGAGGCTGTAGTTGAACAGCGGATCTACATTGAAGGCCATGATACGCGCATTGACCTTCATGTATTTCTTCACCAGCGTCGGGACGCGGTAGGTGTTGTCGGAGAGACGCATCAGGAAGCGGTCGAATTTTTCGAAACCGTCCATCTTCTTGCGAAGCAGGTCTTTCGGGTTGAGCCGCAGGTAGTCGGGTTCGAAAGGCGTAGTGGGCACCGCGGCGTTTTCCGGCAGTTTGGCGTTGTGCATGTTCTCCAGGTAATAGACCATCAAACTCTGGTAGAACTTGGGATACGAATTGCTGATGCTCACCGGACCGATGAAATACTCGGCATCCGGGTAGCGCATCAGGCTGTGCATCAACCCTTTCAGCAAGAGCATCAGCGGGAGAGCCTCTTTTTGGTATTCGAGGCTGACGAACGAGCGGCCCAGTTCGATGGTCTGGTGGAGCGTCGGCTCGAAATCCTTGGAATAGGTGAAGAGTGAACTTGTGTAGAATCCTTCCACGCCGCCGTGCTTCTCGAAAATCTCGGTACCGATGCCGAGCCGGTAGCCGCCGGCGATGCGCTTGCGCTTGGCATCCCAGAGAATCAGCTGTTTGTAATACTTGTCGTAATCGTCCACGTCGATGGCCTGGTTGCTGCCTTCTCCTGTGGCCCGGAATGCTTCTTCCCGGCGGCGGCCCAACTCGATCATGGCTACGGGGATCTCATCGGATTCGGCCAGGTAGCATTGGTAGTTGGCCACATCGAACAGCTTCTTGCCGCCGTTCTTGAGGCGGTCGAACTCCTTGACTACGGCTTTCTTGTCGCGCGGGAGGGAGATGGGCGTCACCAGTTCCGGCGGTTTCATCAATTCCTCGTTGGGATTCTTGAATTCAGCCTCCATGGCAAAGACGCGGCTGCGCAGGTAGTCGCCCAGGTGCTTCAGTTCCGTGTATTCGGCCAATTCATTGGGCATGATCGGCTTGCCGATGCGCATCGGAATGGTCTTGCCCTTCTTGTTGAACAGTTCGTTGGGCAGGTTGAGAGTGCGCAGCATCGGATGGAGGCGGCCCACGAAATGGAACCACTTGGAGTTCTCAGCCTCGAAATAGACGGGAATCACCGGTACGTTGGCGTTGCGGATGAGTTTAATCATCGACATGGGCCAGGGGACATCTTCCACCACGTGCCGCTTGAGGGAAGTGCGGTTTTTCGGCCGCTGGTAAGTGGCGACTTCGCCGGCCGGGAACAGGCCGAGGGAGCCGCCTGCTGCCAGATGTTCCTTGGCAAGCCGCAGGCCTCCCAGGCTGCTGCGGTTCGTCACGCTGTCTGTAAAAGGATTGACCGCGATGAAGGAATCCTTGAGCGAAGGGATCATAGTCAGCAGGAAGTTGGTCATGATCTTGAAATCGGTACGCATCGTGCCGATGACCGCGTTGAGGAGCATTCCGTCAACCGAACCGATGGGGTGGTTGGCGATGACGATGAACGGGCCGTCCTGCGGAATATAGTTGTATTGATAGGGCTTCAGGTCTGAACGGACTCCGACGGTCTTGAGGATGTTCGTCGAGAACTCGGGTCCTTTGTATTGTTTGCAGTGATCGTTCGCCTTGTTGACTTTGTTGAATCCGAAGATCCACATGGCGAGGGTGGCGAGCAACCATCCGACAGGTCCCCGCATGTGGATGACCTGCATGATGTCAGATTTATTGATTATCTTTGTTTTCTTCTTTTTCATAGTAATACGCGAATTTACAAAGATACTATTTTTCGGTGAATCTCAGAGAGAAAATAAGCTATTTGCCCCACGACCCGGGCGTGTACCGCTACCTCGACAGCAGCGGCACCGTGATCTACGTCGGCAAGGCCAAGGACCTCAAGCGACGGGTATCCCAGTATTTCCGGCCGCCGGAGCAGCTCGACAGGAAGACTCGTGCCCTGGTGGAACATATCGCCGACCTGCACTACACCGTGGTCGAGACTGAGGAAGATGCACTGCTGCTCGAGAACAATCTCATCAAACAGCTGCAGCCCCACTATAACATCCTGCTCAAGGACGACAAGACCTATCCCTGGATCTGTATCCGCAAAGAGCCTTTTCCCCGCGTGATGCTTACCCGCCGTTATATCCAGGACGGTTCGCAATACTATGGCCCTTACGCCTCCGTCCAGCATGCTCGCCGGCTGCTCGACCTGATGGGAAGCCTCTATAAGCTGCGCATCTGTGCCCATCCCCTGACTCCCGAGCAGATTGCCGCAGGGAAGGTGCGCTGCTGCTTGAACTACCATCTCGACAAATGTGCCGGCCCTTGCGAGGGCTTGTTTTCCGAAGCGGAATACAGCGCCCAGATCGATGAGATCCGGCAGCTCCTGAGCGGACGCACCCGGCAGGTGATGGGGGCTTGCCGGGAGAAGATGCAGACGGCTGCGGCGGAACTCCGCTTTGAAGATGCGCAGGAGTGGAAAGAGCGCCTTGCCCTGTTGGAAGCCCACCACGAGCGCGAGAAAGCCGTGGGCCATGGCATCCTCGACATGGAAACTTATAAACTCTTGAAAGAGAAGTCACTGCCGCGACGTATCGAGAAGTCCGAGAAAGTCATCGCGCAGTTGCAGAAAGACCTGGGGATGACGGTTCCGCCGCGCCACATCGAGTGTTTCGACAACTCCAATATCCAGGGAACGAACCCGGTTGCTTCTTGTGTCGTGTTCAAGGACGGCCTGCCGAGCAAACGCGACTACCGGCACTTCAATATCAAGACGGTGGTCGGCGCCAACGACTATGCCTCTATGAAGGAAGTGGTCAACCGCCGCTATTCCCGCCTGATGGCGGAAGGAGAAGATTTGCCGCAACTCATTGTCATTGACGGAGGCAAGGGGCAGCTCGGCTTTGCCTTGGAAGCGCTCATGGAACTGGGCATCGCGGATCAGGTCTATATCGTCGGACTGGCCAAGCGGCTGGAAGAGGTCATCGTGCCGGGCGATCCGCTGCCTCTGTTCCTCGACCGGAATTCCTCGTCCCTGCGCGTGCTGATGCAGATCCGGGACGAAGCGCACCGCTTCGGCATCACGCATCACCGGAACCGGCGCAGCCAGACACAGACGGTCAGCGAACTGCGCTCCATTCCGGGCATCGGTCCCAAAACCGAGGAGAAGCTCCTGAAACATTTCAAGAGCGTCAAGCGGATGAAAGAAGCTTCGTTGGAAGAACTTACGGCTGTCGTGGGTCCGAAGCTTGCCGCGCTAATCGGTTCCATTGAATGAGGCCGTAGATGGCGTTGGCCAGGAAGAAGGCGAACATCACCAGCATCAGCGCCGCATGTGCCTCGCCCCGGACGGTCGCGATGGTCCACTTGACAACCTGCACGGCATCGAGCACGATCCAGATGTACCATTGTTCGGCAATGGCCTTGACCATCATGTACATGGCCAGGATGGAGACAACCGTGGTCACCGCATCGAGCCAGGGCTGGGAGTCACCGATGAACGGACGGCCCAGGAGCCAGGCGAAGAACGGGATTAAAATGGCTGCGGCGGCCAGCAGGGCGATAGCCTGCCGCCGCGACAGATGGACGGCGTTGACGGCGCCGCTGTCCTGGTTCTGGTTTTTCTTCCAGGTGATCCAGCCGACGAACTGCATGGGCAGGTAGTAGAGCAGATAGATGGCGGAGTCGGCGTAGAGCTTTGAGTGCCAGGCGATATAGACGTAGATGGCGTTGTAAACGATGCCGAAGGCGTAGTTCCAGATGTTGCCTTTGGCACAGAGCACCAGGTTGATGATGCCGGTCACGGCGACGATGAAGCCCAGGGTGTCCCAGCCTTCACCAAGCAGGGAGGAGGCGATACTGACAATCGTGGTGCCGAGGATCAGGAACCAGTCGAAGGGATTGAGGGTGCGTGCGTTGTCCATGGGATGCTACAAGCCGGTCTGGAAAATGAATTGGATACGGCCCCATTTCCCCGGTATGTTGGGGTGCGAATAGCGGATGCCGAGCTGGAAATCGGTGCCGATGCGGAAGATGCGCGTGTTGACCAGCAGCGCCGAGCCGTAAGAGAAATAGGTTTTGGGATCCATCCGGACGATGCGGTTGTCTTCCATTGTCGGGTGGTGCTTGTCGTAGGCGAAATCGACAAAGGGGATCAGGATGAGCCGTTTGAGGTAGAAGAAGAACCCGCCGTCCAGGTCGCCGGCGTAGATGGGCAAGGCGTATTCGAGCATCGCCCGCCGGTAGTTCATCAGGATCTCATTGGAATAGCCGTTGGGGCGGCGCACCAGGTTGTATTCGGGGCTGTAGAACAAAGCCCCTTCCGGCTGGAACTGGCGGGCATAGGTGATCTTGAACCCGTCTTCCTTTCCCAGGCCCGGCAAATAGGTCCAGGCTGTCAGGCCGGCCGTGTGCCGTTGTGCAATTGAAGGACCCAGTTTCATCTGGGCGCTCAGTTGCATGCCGAAACCCAGACGCGGTGTGACCCGGGCCTGGGGTCTGGCCAGATACGTGGTGAAGCGGACAGAGCCGGTCAGCATCTCCGTGAATTCCTGGCTTACTCCCACATCCGAACCGGACTCCATGTACCGGAAAGCGTCATTGGTCACGACATAGTTGAGTTGCGGGGTCAGCGACGTCACCCAGCCACCGCGCGAAAGGTTGAGGGGGAGCGAGACCTGCAGGTTGATGTTGAGTGAAGGCTTTGCCAGCGTGTCGAGCTGCATCTGCGCACCGCCGCCGAGCCGGTAACGGACATCGGAGAAGGTGCGGTTCCGTTGGTTGTAATCGACAGCCAGGGCGATCTTGGGGTAAAAGCCCGAATAACCAATGTAAGCGTGACCGCCATGGTGCTTGTCGTGATAAGAATAGCCGAGCGTGGTGACAAGTGTTCCGAGGTTGTTCTGTGAGATCAGGGTTGCGCCCGGGGCGACGAATTCATACCAGTTGCTGAAATGCTGGGTGTCGAAGCCGCCCAGGTCGTTCATCAGCCGGTCGATGTTGGCATAGAACGGCGCCCAGGAATGGATGTGGAAACCATGGAGCAGCTTGCTGTACCGCCGGCTTTCCAGGCTGTCGATGTGTTCCCGCAGCCGGACTTCTTCTATCGGGGAAAGGGACGGTGCTTCTTCCCGGGCTTGCTTGCTGTTGATTTCAGCGATCTCATTGGTTTGTGGCAGCAGGAAAGAAGCCTTTCTGGGGCGCAGGCTGTCGAACGGGATGGCGACGGGCTGGTAGCCGAATCGGTCGTAGTCCGCATAGCGCAGGACGCCCTCGGCGTCGATGGAAGGCTTTTCGCCGCTGAAACGGATCGAGGTGATCCGACGCAACTCTTTCTGCCGGGGATTGTACGTATAGATGTTGCTCAGGCCGTCGAGGTCGGAGACGAAGTAGAGCAGGCTGTCGCCCGCAGCCTGCAAGTCGCGGATCATCCGGGACTGCGGCTTAACGACACGGCTCCAGGTCGTATCGTAGCAGAAGAGGCCCATGCCTTCCGTCGTCACCACGGAGGCATAGAGGGCGTCCTTTACTTGCGCGATACCCGTGACTTGCCCTTTTTCGGGGGCGGCGATGCGGTCGAGCAGGTTGCCGTTCCGGTCGAGGATCACGAGATCGGAACCTCCTGTGGTGCGGTATTCGGCTGCCAGGATCGAGTCGCGGCCGGCCGAGGGTACAGGGTTGAAGTACCGGCTGCGGCGGGTCAGGGTTTCAAAACGGTTCTTTTCGGCATCGTAGCGCCGGATGACGGACCAGCTGCGGTGTTCCCAGCGAGGATCCGGGACGATCTCCGAGAAGAGGAGGGTGTGGTCGCTGTCCGGTACAAGGGTGCTTGTGTTGGCCGACAGCGGATGGCGGTAATGCCGTTGTCCGAGGGAGTCGATGCTGACGAGCCGGCGTTCGAACTGCATGCCGTTCATCGTGGCATAGGTCTGTTCGCCCAGTTGTACGGGATTCGAAATCTCCGTATAGACTTTTTCCCGCGTGGCCAGCAGGGGCTGGGCGGGAGTGAAGGGGGCCCGCAACTTGTCTTCCCAACTCCATTGTTCCGTGTAACGGGCAATGGCGGAGCGCCAGTTCTTGCGGCCGGTCAGGCCGGTGGCGCGGATATAGGCCCGGTGCGACACGCTGAAAAAACGCCACCAGTCGCGGACCTGGATCTCCATGATGTCGCCGGTCGCGGTGTAGTTGTGGGAATTGTAACGCATCGTGCTGACGACCATGTAGCCGAGCGGATACTTGCCCGGGGTATATTTGCGGTAAGATCCATAGCGCCAGTTGGCCCAGGTCCGGAAATCGCCTTCCACGAATGAAGCGCGGAAAAACTTCAGGAATTCAGGATCCCGGCCCCGGCCGGCAAAAGTCATGTCAGTTTCATTCTGGACGGCATCGCCTTCCAGCAGCACGCGGGTGGGGTAGAGGCCGATACCTACAGCGCTGCCTTGTTCGCCGGTCAGAATGTTGAGGAAATGATAGAGTCCTTTGGTATAGTGGGACATCTGGCCGATGTGGCGGCCTTCGTGGACTGCCAGTTGCATTTCCCAGTTGAGCGCGTAGAGCGGTGTGGAGGGCGGTGTGGTATAGAGTTCAATGCGGCGGGGTGCCCAGGAGACCATGCCGTTGCTGTACAGGTCGTATGGCTGCAGGATCATCGGCATGTGCGGCGTTTCGATGTGCAGGCCGGTCAGGGTCGCTTTGCGTGTTTTTTCAAAAGTGTACAGATATTCCCGGGCGAGGGAATCGATCTCCGACGGGTAGATGATGTCGAAGTGCTCCCCTTTGAGCTGGCTCCAGCGCGTACTGAACGGTGCATTTCCTGTCAGGACATATTGTCCCTTTGCCGGCAGGCAGGCCAGCAGCAGGAAAAGTCCCGTCAAAATTGTCAGTTTTCGCCACATAAAGCCGCAAATATAAAACAAATTCCGTTCCTAAGCGTTATCTTTGTTGTTTTAAGGGCAAAGGCATGGATGCGGTCATTACTTATGTGGATGGGAACGATCCGCTTTGGCAGCAGGATTACCGGACGGTGACCCGCCAACCGGCCTTGTCCAAACGCTATCGCGACTGGGGGACGCTGCCTTTCCTGCTGCGGGGCATCCAGCGGCATATGCCGTTTATCGAACGGGTTTTCCTGGTCGTGGCCCGGGAGAGCCAGGTTCCTGCCTGGGTGGACCGGACACGCCTGCACGTGGTTTTGCATGCCGATATCATTCCGGCCGCCTTCCTTCCGACGTTCAACAGCACGACCATCGAGATGTTCCTCCATCGCATTCCGGGGCTTGCCGAAGAATATCTTTATTTCAATGATGACATGTTCCCGGTGAAGGATGCTGTGCCGGCCGACTTTTTCCCCGAAGGCATCCCGACCATCGGTTTTTCCCGCCATCTGCTGGCAGGGAACCTCTACAAGCAGCAAACCCGCCGGTCAGACCATTTGGCCCGGGCTGCGCTTGGGCTGCGCTCCGGCTTGTTTTTCCTGCGACCCCAACATACCTGTTCGCCCATGCTCCGAAGCGCTTGTGAAAAGGCCTTCGCCCAGGTGGCATCGCAGATCCTTGCCTCCCTGACGCCGCTGCGGGCGCCGCAGAACCCCAATCAGTATTTGTTTCTCGATTATCTGTACCTGAGCGGACAGGCTCGTGCGCGCCGGATTGCCAACCGGCATCTTTCACTGGCTTCGGCGACGCCGGCTGGACTTGCCGAAGCGATTGTTTCACCCGGACAGCAGTTGGTTTGCATCAATGATGTGGAGATGAGCGAGTCACGTTTCCAGACCCTCCGCACGGCGATGCTGGAGGCCTTTGCTGCGCATTTTCCTGAAAAATCTGTGTATGAACGATGAACAATATATGCGGGAAGCGCTGCGCGAGGCGCGCGAAGCAGGCGCCGAGCGCGAAGTGCCCATCGGGGGTGTGATCGTCTGCGGCGGCCGCATTATCGCCCGCGCCCATAATCTCACGGAACATCTGACCGATGTAACCGCCCACGCGGAAATGCAACTGATCGGGATGGCCGCCGACTATCTTGGTGGCAAGTATCTGAACGATTGTACGTTGTATGTGACTGTGGAACCTTGTCCGATGTGCGCGGCCGCGCTCGCCTGGGCCCAGCTCGGCCGGCTGGTCTATGGTGCTGCCGACCCCAAACGGGGCTATACGCTCTTCTCCCCTTCGCTCCTGCACCCCCGCACGGAAGTTACCGCCGGCGTCCTCGCGGCTGACACCTCCGCCCTGATGACAGATTTCTTCAAGCAGCAGCGCTGAGGGCGGTTGTCCTCCCGCTGCGTCCGCGCCTCCCGCGGCCTGCGCTTGGCGTCCGCGCTGCCGGCGACCCTGTCCGCCCGCCAAATTGGCGCACACTGATCCCTGCCTTACGGCGCTCAAGGGCCAACGGCGGTGCGCCACAGCCCGATTACGGCCCTCGGCGCATGGCTACCAGCCCTGCACAGCCGTCAGCCGCCGATTCCCGTGCGCCAGTTTGGCGGCCGGAAGGAAATCGACGGAATCTCAGGTCGAAAACGACGGGAATCAAAAATTATTTATACCTTTGCAATTCCGGATTCCCGATCAAAGCCGGGAATGACGATCCTCCACCGTTGGCCCCAAGCGGCATCAGCCGCTAGCGGAGGCAAAGAGTCGCCACGAGGCGACCGCCGGAGGCCGGTACTTTTGCAGCAAAAGCTCGCATACGCAGAAAGCTCGCGTAGCAAAAGTACTAAGGCCGGGAGGCGCGGGGTTCGGGGCAGAGCCCCGACAATACTGAGATATGGTGTAATGGTAGCACTACAGATTTTGGTTCTGTCTGTTCAGGTTCGAATCCTGATATCTCAACCATAACCAAAGAAGACACCACTGTGGAACCTCCGAGTAGTCTGAACAATAGTGACGGGAGCTCATCATCCGAGCCCCTCGCCTGGTGGTGTTTTTCCAAACCACTATGGCACTTTACCTGAAAAAAGAACTCGACGACGACGCCCGGATCTACGTCTGGGAAATCACGGAAACTGAGGAAGAGCTGCTGGCCACGACGGCTGTTCCCGACAATGAGTTGGAGGAACTCTCGTACACCAGGAGTGAAGCCCGGCGCAAGGAAAAACTTGCGACCCGCGCTCTTCTCAACGAGATATTCCCGGAAAAGCTCTATCTGGGCCACCACGACAACGGCAAGCCGTATCTGCAGAATACGGCGATGGAGATCAGTATTTCCCACACCAACCGTTTCGTCGCCATTCTTCTCCATCCTGACGAGGACCTGGGCATCGATATCGAATGCCTGGACCGCGATTTCTCTGCCGTAGAGAAAAAGGCGTTGAGCGAGGACGAACTCGAAGACCTGGACGACCGCAAGAAGAACCTTCAGCTGGCCATCTACTGGTGCGCCAAAGAAGCGATTTACAAACGGATGTCCCTTTCGGGCGTGGATTTTGCCGAGCAGATCGAAGTCGAACGCTTCAATCCCCGCGATGAAGGCGAGATCTATGCCACTTTTACCCACAAGGACGGTACGGAGCTGGAATTCGAACTCAGCTACGAGGTCATTGAGAACCATGTGATGGTATGGGTTGTCGGTTAAAAAGATAAGGAGATAACGAGCAATGAAGAATTTTGTCAAGGAACTTGAGTGGCGCGGCATGATCCAGGACATCATGCCCGGAACCGAAGAGAAACTCATGGAAGGGCCGCAGGCAGCCTATGTCGGCATCGATCCTACGGCTGATTCGCTGCATATCGGTCACCTGGTCAGCGTGATGATCCTCAAACATTTCCAGAACTGCGGGCACAAGCCTTTCGCCCTGGTGGGCGGCGCAACCGGCATGATCGGCGACCCGTCGATGAAATCGGCGGAGCGCAACCTGCTCGACGAGGCGACCCTCAACCACAATGTCGCCTGCATCAAGGCCCAGCTGGCCCGTTTCCTCGATTTTGATTCCGACGCGCCCAACCGGGCGGAACTGGTCAACAACTATGACTGGATGAAGGACTATACCTTCATCAATTTCATCCGCGACATCGGAAAGCATATCACGGTCAACTATATGATGGCCAAGGATTCCGTGAAGAAGCGCCTCTCCCGCGATTCCAGCGAAGGCATGTCGTTCACCGAATTCAGCTACCAGCTGATGCAGGGCTATGACTTCTACTGGCTCTGGAAGAACAAAGGCTGCATCCTGCAGCTGGGCGGCAGCGACCAATGGGGCAACATCACCACCGGCAGCGAATTGATCCGCCGGATGGATGGCGGCGAGGCTTTCGCCCTCACCTGCCCGCTCATCCGCAAGGCTGACGGCACCAAATTCGGCAAGACCGAAAAAGGCAATGTGTGGCTCGACGCGGAACGCACCTCTCCCTATGAATTCTACCAATTCTGGCTCAATGTCTCCGACGAGGATGCCGAACGCTATATAAAGATCTTCACGATGCTCGACCGTGAGACGATTGAGACGGCCATTGCCGACCATCGGCAGGCACCGGAGCGCCGCGAACTCCAGAAGTTGCTGGCGCGCGAAGTGACGGTGATGGTCCACGGGCAGAAAGAGTACGACAATGCCGTGGCCGCTTCGCAGATGCTCTTCGGCAAAGGTACCGTAGAGGCCCTCAAGGCCCTGGACGAACGCACGTTCCTGTCCGTTTTCAACAATGTACCGCAGTACACGCTTCCAAAAGACAGCCTCCCTTGCGATATTCTTGAAATGCTGGCGGTCCGCACGGACATCTTCCCCAGCAAGGGCGAAAGCCGCAAGATGATCCAGGGCGGCGGCCTGAGCATCAACAAGGAGAAAATCGCCGACGCGGCCTTGCAACTGACGACCGACCATCTCCTCGACGAGAAATACATCCTCGTCCAGAAGGGCAAGAAAAACTATTACATCCTGCGATTCGAGTAATGGAAAGCGAAACCACCCGACAGCAAAAAGTGGCGCGCCAGATCCAGAAGGACCTGGCCGAGATCATCCGCGCCCGCGGCATGGCCGCTTACGACGGAGCCTTGCTGACCGTCAGCGGCGTGAAGATTACGCCCGACCTGGCCCTGGCCAAGGTCTATGTCAGCATTTTCCCCTCTACCAAGGCCACGGCCGTGATGGAGCAGCTCGGGGAAGAGACCTCCCGCCTGCGCGGCGAACTCGGCCGCCGGGTGTCGAAACAGCTCCGGATCGTGCCTGAACTGGTCTTCTACCTCGACGATTCGCTCGATTACGTGGAGCACATCGACGAACTGCTGAAGAAATAGGCTTTTCCCGGCGATGCAACTGTCCCGGTTCATAGCGCGGCGCTATCTTTTCGCGAAGAAGTCGCACAATGTGATCAACATCATCTCGATCATATCGGCGGCCGGTATCGCGGTCGGATGCGCCGCCCTGGTCATCATCCTGTCGATCTACAACGGGTTTGATTCCATTGTCCGGGACCTCAACGATTCCTATACGGCTGACGTGCTGGTCACGCCCGCCCAAGGCAAAGTGTTTTCCTTTGACGAACGGTTTGACTTCCTGCGCGACGACCCGCGTGTGGAAGCGGCATGCGGCGTGTTGGAGGAGAGCGTGTTCGTCCAGTATGGCGACCGCAACAAAGTGGTGGTGGCCCGCGGCGTGGACTCACTTTATGAGCAGACTACCCGCCTGCGGGACCATCTCACCGAAGGCGAGTTCGCCCTGACGTTCGGGGATCTGAACCAGGTCGTCCTCGGGCGGACCGTCGCGCTGGAACTGGGCGCCCGCCCGGCCTTCCTCCAGCCCCTCACCGCCTGGTTCCCGAGCCGCACCCAGCAAGTGGACCTGCTCAATCCGCTCGCGTCGCTTCGGCAGGAGCGCTTGCATCCGGCCGGCATCGTGAGTCTGGAGCAGAATTTCGACCAGAAATATATGTTCATGCCCCTGAAGGCTTTACGGGAATTGCTGGAATACGAGGACGAAGTTTCAGGGATTGAGATTTATCTCACTCCAGAGGGCCTCAACCGGCATGGCATCGCGTCGCGTGAGGTCTTGTCCTCCCTGCGGACCACGCTGGGCTCCGATTTCGTCGTCCGGGACAAACAGCAGCAAAACAGCACGCTCTACAAGCTGCTCAAATATGAGAAGGTGGCCATCTACCTGATTCTGCTATTCGTGATGCTCATCGTCTCATTCAATATCTACGGCTCCCTCTCGATGCTCATCATCGAGAAACGCGATGACATCGTCACGCTCCAGGCCATGGGTGCCGACGACGAACTGGTCGGCAAGATTTTCACCCGCGAAGGCTGGATGATTTCGCTGCTGGGCATTGCCGTGGGTGTCGTCTTTGGTCTGGTGGTTTGCTGGCTCCAGCAACGTTTCGGGCTGGTAAAGATGCCCGGCAATTTCGTGGTGGATGCCTATCCCGTGGTGGTCCAACCCATGGACATCGTGTTCATCGTCCTGGGCGTCGCTCTCATTGGCTGGCTCATCTCCCTGCTCACCCGCAGGCTAACCCGGTAAGAATCAGACTTTTTTTTGGAAATAACTATTTTATTTCCTTACGACGATTCACATGATTCAGTTCTTTTTTCCATGAATGTTTTTTGACTATAGGAGAAGGAAACGGTGGTAATTCTTCTTCAGAAGAAAAAGTAATTGCTTTAGGGCAGCTATTTGCAGTTACAGTAGTTCGATGATCTTTATCATATTTCACGAAGTCTTCGTAATCCCCATTCCATTCTTCTCCGTATGCCAATTTGTTGATACGATACCAGATGGCGTAGCGACTTGGAGCATTGAAACCACCAGTATTCTTATACATAATACTATTTTTTGTTGGTTTATACGCCCCGAATTCAAATATTGCTCCTTCATAAATACCTATTCGTTCATCTGAATATCGAGAATCGCGAATAAAATTTGACCATATAATTTTATCTTTATCTAACGTAAAGTCAAGATTCATGTACCATCCGAAACGATGATCGCCTTGATAACCAAATATATCATCCTCGTTAGGTCTCGTGCCGGAATAATAGTATTCATCTGCAAGTTTGGCAAATCCATGTCCACAGGCTTCATGATGTAACGTTCTCATCATGATATCCTTGTCCGAGCCAAGTGTTAAATACGCGACGGCAGCACCAACACCATAGTTCCCCGTATAGTTTTGATACAAAAAACATGTTCCTGCATATTTATTACTATTTGCCAAAACAATTATCAGTGTATTATCTAGTTGTTTTTCACTTACCGCATTAAGAGCATATGAAAAACATAATCCATCTGAACCACTAATGTAAGTACCTTCACCAAAACCAACCCCCAAAGCCGTGGATGTATCATATTCTAAATCACATATAATCTCATTCTCCGATACAACATCTATGACAAATACATTGAATAAATGCCTGTAACTTTTGAAAGGTTCTTCCATAAAGAATGCATCAACGGCGTCTTTCATATGGTTTTCATATGTCCCATCCGCAATTAAGCGGTCAGAGAAGCCATCGCCCATAAAAACGATACTTATGCCATTCCCTTCGTCTGATTTCTGAACCATATGAACCCTCCCATCTTTAGAATAATCTGTAGAGGTATAATACTGGGATGGAATTGGAACATTGTCAATCATTTGTGACAGAAAATCATCAAAATGAAGATAATTCCTGTGAATAAAATCAGACCCCATCCACACAATAAAGCCATTTTCGTCAACGATAAAATCAGTTGAAAAGGCGTCAGCAGGATAAAAAGCTCCCTCTGAACCCCCAGATCCACCATAATAAAAGTCGTGATCTTTACAAATATCAAAGGTGTTTTCTAATGTTGCGACAAAAGATCTGCATTGTAAAGAATTATTATTTATTACTTCTGCAGCACTTTTATCGGTATTATTAATAACAATTCCAGGAAACCATAAAATAAAACCAACATCCTCATATTTCGCACAAACTTCATTTATTTTTTTTATATGATTGACAGCGTATTCATTAGTTTGATAGTTCTTGAAATAATTAACATCAAACATGCACATTACTGTGTATTTATGTTTTTTGTACTCCGTTTCGGAATCTAGCTCTTTACCATAAACATCTGTAACTGTAAAAGAAGGTGCTTCAATCTTTAATCCGTCAATACTGAAAAAATTACACCATAAAATATAACCCCATGATTTCTCCCAAAACAGCGAATTCGTAATAGCGGGTGGTAGCGAACCTGTAAAGTTGTTATTGCATATTTTACAAAAGCTCAATTTTGGCAATGAGATTAAGCCGCTTGGAAAAGAGCCAGCAAGTTTATTGTACGATAAGTCCAGATTCTCCAAACGTTTTAAATTACTAAAACTATTGGGAACTGTTCCAATCAAATTATTACCTGACAAATTCAATTTTGTTAGTTTTGTTAAACTACCAATACTAGAGGGTATATTTCCAGAGAGATTACAGCGTCTAAAATTTAGTTCTTTTAGTTCTTTCAAGTATTCAAAACAATCAGGCAATGTACCCGAGACACCGCATTGTGCAAAGTTAATAGTTTTTAACTTACTTAATTTAGACACCTCGAAAGGTAAACTACCCTTTATAGAATAATCGTTATAAAAATGTAAACCAGTAACAAACCCTTCTTCATCGGTAATAATACCATACCACTGGCTTAAGGGCTTATCAGTAAACCAGCTATCATTTTTTTTCCAATTCTTCCCACCAAAAGAGTTATAGATAGCAAAAAGAGCCTCGCGTTCAATCGAAAGTTGATAGTCTAAAGTAGCCTTTTGTTTTATAATAAAAGAATAACCAATACTACCGTCTTTATTACTTATAGATACACTAGCACTCCTGCTTTTCCCCGTGTTTGGCTGAATTAATAGAGCTATTCTCTGTTTTTCTATAGTTTTAGATTCTGGTGTAACACTTATCCAGGATTGTGCACTTTCTGGAATAGACACTTCACATTTTATATTTGAAAGAAACTCTAGCTCAATGTTCCCCCCTTCACTTCCAATCTCTTTCTCGGTGTTATCTATTACTTCTATTATTTCTTCTTCAAACTCAATTCGTTTCATGGTAACAGCAATCCCATCTGAGGCAATCACCACAAGCTTATCATATTCATCGATGACACTTCCAACTCTAATGGAAATGACACCTGTCTTATTGCTTGCGTCATCCGATATTACTTTTCCTTTAACATTTCCAGATGAAAATACCTCAATAGTTATTGCTGATAAACAACTTGTTACAGCGTAACGTAAATTCAAATCACTGTTGGGTGCAACGACTATTCTATCTGCGCTGTCTATGGTTATAGATATTTCTGATTGGCGCTTGATCACAAATGATTGATTATCTGATGTTATAAATGTTACATCTTTTTCAGAGATGATTATGTTCTGAAAATAACTGTCACCATCTTTCCCATCTTTCCCATCTTTCCCATCTTTCCCACAATATACAGTAATTGGGGACCCTTTCATAAAAGAAATAACATATCCTATAATAGTATCACCTTGAATAATTGGGGTTACAGATGATATCATGTCTCCGTTTTTTGATGCTTCTGCAAGTGTCTCAAGAATTGATATTCGCGATTCAAGATCATCAAGACGATTAGTTAGGTTTGAGCATGCTGTACTCGCGATGAGCATAAATAGCAAAGCAATTACCCCATAAAATGTAGTTTTCATAGAAAACCGTTTAAGAACAAACTATATTTCAGTTGAATTCTAAATGGAAAATCAACGATTTCGTAGTCAAAGTTATACAATTTCTTAAATATTCCAAAGGGGTCAGGTAATCGAGTAATTTTCTGGGCCTATGGTTCGGTTTCCATTCCACTTCTGTGATGTATCCCCCCTAGTGTCCGGTAAAAACTCAAAATAGTTCTTTGAAAATATTGAAAGTTAGGTAATTACAAAGGTTTTTGGAGTCAACCGATTAGAAATTATCTTTGCCAGACTAACGTAGGATGGCACATGGGTAATGGAAAATTGGTTTACTCTCAGCTTTTAGACTTCCTTGACCGCAATCTCTTCAACTACCAGGTAAGAAAGTACGAAGGCGATAAATATGTCAAAAACTTCACCTGCCATAATCAGCTCGCTGTCTTGATGTATGGGCAACTGTCAAATCGCGAAAGTCTACGAGATGTACTGTTTGCAACACAAGCTCTGGAAGATAAGGCTTACCGTCTCGGCTTCGGAAAGTCTGTGTCCAGAAGCACTCTCGCGGATGCGAATAACAGGCGGGATTACCACATCTTTGAACAGTTTGCGTATCACATCGTAGCAGCCGCACGTAAGTGTCGGGCAACCGACATCTTCAAACTTGGAGGCGACGTATATGCCTTTGATTCAACGACTATCGAGCTATGCCTGGAGACCTTCAAATGGGCCATCTTCCGGAAGAATCAACGAAAAGGAGGTGTCAAAGTACACACGCTGTAAGACCTTGAGACTTCGATTCCGACAATCTTCCATATCACGGAAGCGAGGGTCAATGACATGAATGCCATGGATGTCATTCCATATGAAGAGGACTCGTTCTACATCTTTGACCGGGGTTACAATGACTTCCAGCGTTTGTTCAGGATCAATGTCATCGGAGCCTACTTCATCGTCAGAGGCAAGAAGAACAATGACTTCAAGCCATTGAAGTGGAAGAGACGTTTCCCTCCTGGTTCCGGCATACTCTCAGATGCCATCGGGTATATGAACAGCGAGCAGACCCGATTCAAGTATCCAGAGAAGATCAGGCGCATCACCTACTGGGATCACCTACTGGGACGAAGAGCAGCAGCGAAATTCATATTCTTTACTAACGCATTGGATATCAGTCCAATGATGGTTTCAGAACTGTACCATAACCGATGGCAGATTGAGCTGTTCTTCAAGTGGTTGAAGCAACATCTCAAGATAAAAAAGTTCTGGGGTGAGTCCGAAAACGCCGTCAGGATCCAGATACACACCGCAATAACACCCGTGTTGGCAGCACACACGCCAATCAGGTTGAAAGCAGCAAAAATAGTCCTTTTTTGTAAGGATGAAATTCCGGACATCGGCGCCGTTGGCGCAAATATGAAAGAATTCTTGTCGCATCATTTACTCTCACGCCTCACACTCCCGCCACCAGATGCGATGACTTCGGATAATTTGTCCGCAACAAAGATGCATATTTTATGGCGAATAAGCAAATTTCGCCAAACTGGCGCACGGGAATCGGCCGCTGATGGCTGTGTGGGGCTGGTGACTGTGCGCCAAGGGCCGAAATCGGGCTGTGGCGCACGGCAACCGGCCCCTGAGCGGCGCCTAACAGGGATCCGCGTGCGCCAGTTTGGCGGCCGGACGAGCGGACGAAGATACAAGAGGGCGAGCGAAAACGATGGCGAAGGGCGAATGGAGAATGGCGAAGAGACTGAGGGACAAACGGACAAGCCGTCGGGGGATGTGAGGAGGCAAAGGGACTAGTGGACAAGCGGAGATAGGGAGATATAAGTGCTGAGGAGCATCAATTCGGGGGAGGTGCGTCAATTCGGCGGCGGAAAAAAGGGAGACGTAAGTGCTGCCGTATGTCCATTCGGCGGAGCTGGAGGCCGGAGGTCAGCAAGACAAAAGGGCGGCCTTTCTCCCGAAGACCACCCTTTCGAATGATAATATACTAAAACCTAAACCGATTAATAGATGCGGGACGGGGATCAAATGTTGCGTTGCAAAAAGTGTTTTTTTGCGGGGTAGGGGCCGATTTTCGACCTAACAACAATTTTTAGAGCAGTTTTGACAACGAGAAAACTCGCCACGCAGGCGTTTCTCCACCAAAACCTGCATCCGTTCGCGCAGTTCAGGGGATGTAATCTTGTCCACGACCTCGTTGCAGAAAGCCATCTGCTGCAGGACGCGGGCTTCGGTTACCGGGATGCCGCGTGTCCGCATGTAGAAGAGTTCGTCCGGATTGAGCCGTCCGATGGTCGCGCCGTGGCTGCATTTCACATCATCGGCATAGATCTCCAGTTGCGGCCGGGTATAGGCCTTGGCCGTGTCGCTGACCAGCAGGTTGTGGTTGGCCTGGTAGGCCTCCGTCTTCTGCGCGTCAGGGACAACCCGGATCAGGCCGTCGAAATGCGCCAGGCCGCGGTCGTCGAGAATCCCTTTGAATATCTGGTTGCTATGGCAACCCGGAATTTCGTGGGTAAGCCGGATATCGTAGTCCATCCGCTGGTCTCCATCGGTCAGGTAGAGGCCGCTGAGATTGCAGGAAGCGTGTTCTCCCTGAAGCCGGGCTTCGATGTGGTTGCGGATGATGCCGCCATGCAGCGAAAGGAACACCATGTCGAGCGTTGCACCGGCTGCCAGCGTAATCTCGTAGAACGTTTCGTGGTCGGCCTGGTTGTGTTCGTTTTGCATGACGACGAATTCGGCGTGGGCGTCTTCTTCCAGCGTAATCTTCGTATGCTCCACAGTCTTGAAAGGGTCGAGCGAGAAAGTGTGGGCGCAGAGGATGATCCGGCCTGCGCTTCCGCGACTGAAATGGAAGGACTCGGAGAAAGAAAGATCCTGCGGCCCTTCGGCACTGCGGATGGCGATAAGCTGCAGCATCTGGGGCAGTTGCTCGCCTTCTTCCAGCCGGAAAGCCAGCGGGGCGCCGGCGCCCTGCACCGTGCCGTTGACCAGGAATACCTGCCGGGCATCCTTGAGCGGGACGCGGCAGCGGAATTCCTGCTTGAGCGCGGGGGCGAAGATGAGGTTATTCGCTTTCATGGATGAGCCAGTCGTAGCCTTTCTTTTCTATTTCGAGCGCCAACTCTTTGCCGGCGGTCTTGATGATGCGGCCTTTGTAGAGGACATGGATCACGTCAGGCACGATGTAGTCGAGGAGGCGCTGGTAGTGCGTGATGACGATGAAGGCATTGTCCGGGCGTTTCAGCTTGTTGACCCCCGAAGCCACGATACGCAAGGCATCTACGTCGAGGCCGGAGTCGGTCTCGTCGAGGATGGCCAGGCGCGGTTCGAGCATCGCCATCTGGAAAATCTCATTGCGTTTCTTCTCGCCCCCTGAGAAGCCCACGTTCACGCCGCGGCCGGAGAAACTGCTGTCCATTTCCACATAAGCCATCTTCTCGCGCATCAGTTTCAGGAACTGGGCGGCACCCAGGGGTTCGAGGCCCCGCTGCTTGCGCTGCTCGTTGACAGCGGCCTTCATGAAGTTGACATTGCTCACGCCGGGAATCTCCACGGGATATTGGAATCCCAGGAAAATGCCGGCCCAGGCACGCGCTTCCGGGGTGAGGCTCAGCAAGTCGCGCCCGTCATAAGTGACGGACCCTTCTGTCACGGTAAACGTGTCGCGGCCCGCCAGCACCGCGGAGAGGGTACTCTTGCCGGAGCCGTTGGGGCCCATGATGGCGTGGACTTCGCCCGCCTTGATTTCCAGGTTGATTCCCCGGAGAATCTCTTTTTCACCGACCGAAGCATGCAGGTTTTCGATTTGAAGCAGCGTATTCATCAGGCTTTTCTCCTATACATTTTCTCCCAGTTGTACAGGGAGATGATACTGTTGACAAGGTAAAGCGCGCTGACAATCGGCATGAAGATGTTGCCGACCGACAGGTGCAGGATCAATTGGGTGATATTGACGATAATCCAGGCCACCCAGCAGTCCCATTTCTTCTGGGCGCTGAGGAACTGGGCCACGAGGATCAGGATGGTGACGCAGGAATCCAGATAGGGATGTGGGTCGGCCGGGAAAAGCCGCTGCAGCAGCCAGCCCCAGAGGGCGGCCACCACCAGCACGATCGCGACCGTCAGGACGCGCTCATACCAGTTGAGCATCGAGACTTTCAATTCCCCCGTCTTTTCCGAACTCACTTCGCCGGCCTTGGGATGGGTCCAGCGGTAGTGGCCCAGGATATTGATGCCCAGCGACACTGGCTGCAGGAGCAGCGAGGCCAGCAGGTTTTTCTGGAGGAACAGGAAAAAGAGGGCGGCGGTGTAGAGATAGCCCACCCAGAAATTGTATTTGCTGCCCCGGCCCGCCAGGAATACGCAGGTCAGGCCCAGCAGCGAACTGATGAGGTCAATCCAACTGAATGTCATCCGATGCTCCCCTCCAAGGAGACTTGCAGCAATTTTTGGGCTTCGACGGCAAATTCCATCGGCAGCTTGTTCAGGACTTCTTTGGCATAGCCGTTCACGATCAGGCCGACGGCGTCTTCTTCGGTGATGCCGCGCTGCCGGCAGTAGAAGAGCTGGTCTTCGCTGATCTTCGACGTGGTGGCTTCGTGCTCGATGGTGGCGCTTTGGTTATCCGACTCGATGACGGGGAAGGTGTGGGCACCGCATTTGTCACCCAACAGGAGCGAGTCGCACTGCGAATGGTTCCGGGCGCCTTCCGCGCCGGGCAGGACCTTCACCATGCCGCGGTAACTGTTCTGGCTGCGGCCGGCCGAGATGCCCTTGCTCACGATGCGGCTGGTGGTATTGCGGCCGATGTGGATCATCTTGGTGCCGGTATCGGCTTGCTGGAAATGGTTCGTCACGGCCACGGAGTAGAATTCCGACAGGGAATTGTCTCCCTTGAGAATGGTACTCGGATACTTCCAGGTGATGGCGCTGCCCGTTTCGACTTGTGTCCAGAAAAGGCGGCTGCCACTGCCTTTGCAGATGCCCCGCTTCGTCACGAAATTGTAGATGCCGCCCCGGCCCTGGGCATCGCCCGGATACCAGTTCTGGACTGTGGAGTATTTCACCTCGGCGTCTTTTTCCACGATGATCTCGACCACGGCGGCATGGAGTTGCGACTCGTCGCGCATCGGCGCCGTGCAGCCTTCCAGATAACTCAGATACGACCCTTCATCGGCGACGATGAGCGTCCGTTCGAACTGGCCCGTGCCGCGGGCATTGATGCGGAAGTAGCTCGAAAGCTCCATCGGACAGCGGACGCCTTTCGGGATATAGCAGAACGACCCGTCGCTGAAGACGGCGCTGTTCAGCGCGCTGTAGAAATTGTCCGCGGACGGGACGACGGTGGCCAGGTATTTCCGCACGAGTTGCGGATAGTTCTTCACGGCTTCGGAGAAAGAGCAGAAAATGATGCCTTTCTCGGCCAGCGTCTCACTGAAGGTCGTCTTGACCGACACGCTGTCGAAAACGGCATCCACGGCCGTCCCGCTGAGGACGCCCCGCTCGTGGAGCGGAATGCCGAGTTTGTCGAAGGTCTTTTCGATCTCCGGATCGATCTCCTTCTTCTCCGACGGCCGCTTCGGGGCGGCGTAGTACACGATGTCCTGGAAATCAATGGGCGGAATGTCGAGATGCGCCCAGGTCGGGAGCGTCATCTTCTGCCACTGCCGAAACGCTTTCAACCGGAAATCCAACAGCCACTGAGGCTCCTCTTTCTTTTTGGAAATCAGCCGGATAATATCTTCATTAAGGCCTTTCGGGATGAAGTCCTGCTCCACAACCGTCTCAAACCCGTGCTCGTACTCGCCCGAAGTGACCTCTTCTATGATTTTCTCGCTTTCTTTCATTGCAGCGCAAAGATAAGAAAAGAATCAATAGCCCTGCGCATGGATGGGGAGTTCGGCGCCTTCGGGGGTGACGAGGACGGGGCCGACGTCGGGTTGGGCGAGGTGGCCGATGACTTCGAAATCGTGGAATTCCTTGCGGAAAGTTTCGTGCTGGCCAAGGGGAATGACGAAGAGGAATTTGTAGTCGTCACCGCCGTTCATCGCCGCCGTGACGACATCCATGTCGATCTCTTCGGCCATGGCGAAGGTCTGCGACGAGATGGGAATCTTTTCCAGATAGATTTTGGCGCCCAGGCCCGTATCGTGGGTGAGCCGGATGACGGCTTCGCCGAGGCCACGGGTCAGGAAATAGCCGCGGGACGGAAAGACCTTCGCTTCAAGGAAGCGCGCAAGCATGTCGGGTTTGATCTCGGGACTCAGGTAGCTGGCCAGGACGGCTTTGTACTGCGACAGGTCGGGTTGCTCGCCCGTGCCGGTGAAGGCCACCTTTTCGCGTTCCAATACGTGGAGGCCCATATAGGCGGCTCCGACGTGTCCGCTCAGGCAGATCAGGTCCATGTTTTTAGCCGCCGGCACTTGCTCCAGAACCTCTTGTGCCTGGGTGCCGCCAGCTGCCAGGCTGATGCACAGGCCGTTGACCGAAGGGACCAGGTCGAGGGACAGGTGTTTGACGCCGTGTTCGCGGCAGGCGGCCAGGACGCCTTCCCATAGCGCGGCGACGTCTTCGTAGCAGAAGCGTTGGGAAAGGCCCAGGTTGACCGACAGGGATTCCGGCTGCCGCAGGGAGGCGTACAACTCCCCGAGGACACAGAGCACGGCTTTGTATCCCAGATGTTTCAATGGCGTATAAACCAGGTCGAAGTCGCAGCCTTCCAGCAAGACTTTGTGGGCCGTGGCGTCCAGGGGTTCATTCAAAAAGCCGCTGCCCTCGAAAAGACGTCCGAGGGCAGCCTGCTTGCCGATTTGGGCTATTTCAGTGCGGGTCATCTTTGGAATTTTCTCCAAAGATACGATTATTCGGCCAATTTCTTCTCAACATTCCAGCCGGAGATGACATCGCCGTAGAGATAGAACGTGACCACGAAGGTGGTGCCGCTGACCTGGTCAGTGACTTCGTACACGCGTGTAACCTCCGTCCCGCCAACCGCTTTGTATTCTCCCAGCGACAAAGGGGCCAGCTCCGGAACCTGGATTTCCGGCTCGCCCCTGCGGCGGCGCTGGTTCCAGTCGAAGCCGACAAGGATATATTGCATGCGTTTCTCGATCTGGGCAAGTACACCGGGATGGTGGAACGGGTCGGTGTCGGCCCGGCCGGGCGCCTTGACTTTCGGCAGGCCGCCATTAGCTGCCACGACGGCGCGGACGCTGTCGGTGTAGGCCCGGAAGCGGGCAATCTGTTCGGGAGTCCGGATGCTCTGGACAGTGAAGATCGAAATGCCCTGGGCGCCGGCCCGGAAGGCCTCGTCCATGCAGTCCGTGATGTCGTCGCTGTACATCAGGCCGCAATAGAGTGTGGTCATCGGATTCTTGTCGTGATAGTTCTCGGCCGTGCAGTCATAGGCGAAAGAAGGGTCGAACGTATAGAACGTGTGATAGACCATCGGGAAGACGACATCCAGATTCCATTTGCCCCAGTCCTGGCGCACCATCCGCGAAGACATCTTCGGCGTGGGGAACGGAGAGGCTGCCATCACTTTGCCGTAGGAATGGACCGTCTCGGCGAACAGGTTGGCCACTTCGGAAATCTGGTCGCAGCGGAACTGCCGCCACTGGACATCCTGCGAGGGATCTTCCTGTTCGCGCGGGTCATAACCGTATTTTTCCTGGAACAGGCGGATCATCTCCGGGTGGTAGCCGAAATCCCATTCGGGATATTCGTGGTCCTGGACGATGCCGTAACGCGGCCAGAGGGAGGTCGGCAGGACCACATCGACGAAACGGTGGTAGTCGATGGCGATGCCGTCGAGTCCTTCCACTTCGCAATAGGCGCGTACCTTGTCGTTGAGGTATTCCCGGACTTCCGGCAAGGCCGGACACAGGAACTTATAGTAGTCCACATAGGCCGTGGTATCGGCCAGGCTCCGGCCCAGCCGGTTGACGCTGAACCATTCGGGATGTTCTGCGAGGACTTGGGCCCGGTCGTGTTCGAGATTCATCGTCCAGAGCCAGGCAAACACCTGGATGCCGTGGGCATGGGCGATCGGAATGACACGCCGGTAGTCGTCGGGCGTGGAGGCATTGAGCATGACGCCGTCGATGCCTACATCGTTCATTTTCTGGCAGGCGGCTTCGAACGCTTCATCCGAGCGCAGGTCAAGCCATGTCCAGAAGAGCGGATACTGGGGTTCGGTTTTCTTTTCTCCGCAGGCGGACAGGCTGAACAGGACTGCGAGGGCTACGAGCAGGAATACGGTTTTTTTCATGAGGAAGCTTATTTTACAGGGATGTCTCGGGTCGGGACGACGACGTTGCCATCTTCGTCATAGATTGTCAGGTAGATGTGCCCGCGGCGGACTTGGACGTCAAGCCGTGACTCGGCGTCATTGACCAGGATTGGGAAATTGTTGTGCATGGTGCCGGCGGGATGGTACTGGTATTCGTGCAGGTCGGCACCGATCATCAGGTTGATGCCTGCCTTGTTGAGCAGCGGTACGAAGTGGTGGTTCATCCAGGTGTGCGGGACATAGTCGTCCGGAATACCAGGATCGACCATGGGTGCGTGGATGAGGCAGATCTTGACGGGCGCTTTGCGGAACGCCGGCTCTTTCATGGCTTTTTCGGCCCATTCCATCTGCTCGCGGAGGTAGTCCTCGTAGATCTTGTCGCCGGTCAGGGCGAGGGAGTTGGTCACGCCGGTCTCTCCGGCATCCAGCACGATGAACGCGACCGGCCCTTCGCGGAAGGTATAGAAGTACGGAGCACCTTCGGCTTTCGGGAACACTTTCTCAACCAGCGCGACGCCGCTGCCCCGGCCTTCATGGTTGCCGCGGGCGAAATGGACGGGCAGGTTGGCGCCATACGCACCTAAGGGCGACACCTCATACTTGACCAGGCTGTCCAGCGTCCAGTTGCCGGCTGAGATGATGTCTCCGTTGAGGAAGATAAAATCATTGGCAGGGACATCGATGTCATCCAAAAGCGCGGCATAGTGGTCCAGCCGCATGTGGACATCGTTGAAGACCGTGAAATGACATTCCTTGCGGTTGGGATCGAAGGTCCTGACGCTGTACCGGTCGGAGAGAACATCCCGTCCGAATGCCGGCCTGCGCGGATTGGTCGGATCGACAACCCGGTTGCCGATGCGGTAGCCGTACTGGGAGCCGCGGGAAAGTCCTTCGACCCGGACCGTATGGAAGGTCCCGAACAATTTCCGGCCCGCATAGTCTTCGAAGATCCGGCGTCCGTTGTCCAACTGCACCCAGCCCTGGCAAGCGATGTCGGTCGTCCACAGGACTGTGAAGGCATTCTCGCTCATGTCGGTGACCCACGGGCCGCAGGTCACATGGTAATCCTGGGCTTCCGTGCGCGGTTTGGCCGGTACGACCGTGCTGTCGATGCGGTTGCCGTTGCGGTCAAGCAGGGTGAGAGAGATCCGCTCCGGGTTCACGTCCATGTGGATGGCGCTCACCGAATAGGTCCCTTCTGTCCAGCGGACGGCAATCTTGTCGGCATTCTGCATCGGCGTGTCGGCAAAGGACCGCCCCCGGTCATTGTCGGAGGCCGTGGTCTGGAGATAGACGGTGCCGAAGGTTCCGTCGGTGACTTTGCCGTCATACAAAGCGGGTGTACGGACATAGACATGGTTGTTGCCTGCCACGGCGAGGTCCACACCCAGTTCGTCGAAGACACTGTGCCAGCGCGTATATTCGGAGATGCGGCCGTTGGTGCCGATGAACCATTCGTAGTGCATGCACACCACCACGAAGGTCGGCGGATTCTCACTGCCCCGCGCGAAATGGACGCAGTCCCGGAGCCAGGCCGCCGCTGCCTCGAATTCCCCGCGCTTGCTCATGTCTTCCGTATTGAGCATGACAAAGAGGGTGTTGCCGTACCGGAAATGGTAGCAGACACCCTCCTCACCGGCATAGCCGTTTTGCGGATAGAAGGAGGTGTTGATAAAATAATCGTTCGGAATGTCGAAGTTGTGGGTGATCTGGGATTCGCGCGTCCAGTTGTCGTGGTTGCCGTTCACGCGGGCCCAGACAAACTCATTGAAATTGTCTTCTTCGAAGAGGCGCCGCCAGAAAGAGTAGCTGCCGCCCCAGGCGACGACGTCACCAGGACTGAAGATAAAATCGAGCGAAGGGTCGATCCGCTGCATCGTGTCGATCATCCCCATGGCGGCTTCCAGCCGGGTGGGAATCGGCGGATAGCTGTGGAAGTCGGAAATGATGCAGGCCGACCAGTTCTCGGCGCCGGCCGTCCGGAAATAATGTTCGGAACTGCGGACCACCGGTTGATCCCCGTCTTTGTCCACGATCACGTACTTGTAGTCGGTATCCGGCTTGAGTCCCGTGACCATCACGCCGCATTTGGTGAAGACGACGTCTTCGTACATGTCGCTGCCGTCAGCGGCCGTCGAATAGACGCCTTTGAAGACATCGACGTGGTGGTGCTGCGTCGGCTTGATTTCACGGACCGACGCCCAGTCTTTGTCTGCGGCTTCGGCCAGCAGGACGCGGGTGTGCTTGATGACAGTGTCGCAGGCCCAGCTGATGCACATGGCGGTTGCGGCGTCGTCTCCAGGGCCCGTAGAGATGCTGTACAGTTGCTTGGATATAGGCAAATCGTTGATTTTCGGAGGGTTGCTGCCCATCAGCGTGGTCGCTGACAAGGCCAGCAGAACGGTAAGGACAAGGGCGGGGAAGGTGGATTTCATATCAAACTTTGAGTTTCAGATGCAATTTCTGGAGAATGCCGACGATGGCCACCACGATCAGGGCGAAGCAGAAGCAGTTGACCAAAGCCATCGGACCATGGGTCAGCCAGTCGGGCAGGACGATGCCGGTGATGTCGGCAAAGCCGTAGAAAACATAGGGAATCATGTAGGTGGTCAGCGTCGCCGTTCCGGCCGGGCGGATGACGGCGAACCAGCCGGTCAGATTCCGGGTATTGAGATAGCGCAGCAGCGTGTAGATGGCAATGGCGATTGCCGAGACGAACAGGCAGCAGGGGAGCGTCAGGCCAAGTTTGGCGGCAATCCAGAATTTGTGGGTGAGGACTCCCAACAGAAAAGCCAAAGCGGCGGCCGCGACACCGGCAGCGGAACGTTTCCACTGCGGATAAACCGTCAGTTTTTCGGTAACAACCGAGACCAGCAGGCCGGAGAGCGCCAAGAATACCGCGCCGCCGTTTCCGATGTGCAGGACGCGAAGCATTCCTTCCAGGAAGTTCGGGCGGGGGAAATCAAGGATCGGGGCACCCCCCAGTTCAGGGCGCAGCCGTTGCGTCAGGACACAGACCGCCAGGACCGCCACCCAGAGCGGGATCAATTTCTTGAGGTTGTCGCGGCAGAAGTAATAAACCGTTGCGGAGACCAGATACGTCCAGGCAATGCCTCCCAGGATGCTGAACGACGTGTCAAAGACACGGCCCTCCGGTTTGCGGTAGGTCAGGGCCAGGAAGAGGAGCAGGAGGCCGCCCAGGATCTTCAGGCAGGTAAACAGGATGGACTGTCTGCGGGACGGATTCTTCGGATAGACGTTCCAGACCATGAAGAATGCCGCCACGGCCACAATCCAGTAAACGCCGATGCGATAGAGCGTGAAATCGGGAGCCAGCCGGGCCTCTGAATTGCCCAGGAACGCACCCATGATGAGCAGGGAAAGCGTCCGGAGCAGGATGTGGCCGGCCGTGGATTCCCCGCTGTAGCCTTTGCGGTAGCGGCTCTCGATGGCATAGGGCACCGACATACCGACGCAGAACAGGAAAGCGGGATACACGAAATCCGAAAGGCCCATGAAATCCACGCCCCGCTTGGCATGTTCCATCCATTGCGGCACATCATGGACTTTCCAGAAGTCGTTGACAAAGATCATGAGGGTCATGGTCAGTGCCCGCAGCATGTCGATGGCCAGATTGCGGCCTTGTGCTGGTGTCTTTTCCATGGGATCAGAATTCTGCGATGAGCATCAACCATTTGACCGCCGTGCCGCCCCAGACCTCCTTGTAGGTGGCCGTGTTGAACTGGGGCCAGTAGGGCTGGTCTTCGTTGAAATAGGACTGCATGCCGACCGGGATTTCACCGACCGTCTCGCCGGGAAGGGCATTGTAGAGCTGGCACCAGTTGCTGCCCTCACCATAGACCAGCGACTGGCCGAACGGATTGTAGCCCACGACCCATTCCAGCTGCTTCTCGGCAATCTGCTTGAGGGTCTCGTCGCCCAGCAGGCGGGCGCAGATGGCCGCCGATTTGCCGTCTGACAGGCTGCAGGCGGTATTGCCCTTGAAACTGAACCAGACGGGGAATTTGCGCAGGTAGTGCTCCTCGTCGAGTTTCACGGCATTCTGCATCATCTCGGCATAGTCGGCATCCGCACCGCTGCGGATTCCCACCTGCCAGGCATAGAAATTGGCGCTGTCCCGGACTTCGTCCTTGTGATAGACCCCGCTGGGAATCATGCCATAGGGGCCGATGTAGGACATCAAGTCCTTCAGGTAGTTTCCATACAAGCGGACGGATTCTTTCCAGCGGGCACAGTCGGGATGCGAAGGCTGCAAGGTAATCAGGGCTTCCAGTGCCTCCATGTAGGCATAACTGCGGGACTGGTGGTTGTAGTGCACGGTTGAGCGTTTGTCCAGGTCGCGGTAGAAGAAGCCGTTCAGGCCACCGCCGACCGGTTCGGTGCGCTGGCAGTCCAGGGTGTAGCGGATGAATTCCGCCGCCTCGTCGGCATAGCGTTTTTCACCAGTCAGTTTGTAAAGCATGCTGGCCGCCCAGGACATGTTGGCGTGATACTGGCTCTCCGAGGTCATCCGGGTATGGCCGCCGCCGCGATTCTGCTGTCGGAGTTCGGCGAAGCCCAGCTCGTTGAAACGCGCCAGGGCGAAATCATAATCTTCGCAGGCGACTTTCGCCAGGTTGGCCGCCATTTCCGGATCGTCGGGAAGGATCATGGAGGTGTAGGCTTCGATGCCGGCGAACAGGAAGTTCTCAAGCGCGCCGTTATGGACGTGGATTTCCCGCCGTCCGGCGTCATCCTCCGTGTCCAAAACGCCGTCTGTCCAAAGGTTCGTGCCCCACGACATCGCGCGGTAGCCATCTCCGAGACGGGAGCGAAGCACATAGTCCATGCCCCAGAGACCTTCTTCCATCAAGCGGTTGTAAAGATCCGTATTCCCTTTGGCCAGGGCGTTTTGGGCCGCCTGGAAGAAAGCATAGGAAATCTCGGCGCTCTGGACGGTCTGCTGGGACATATCCCCGGCATCGTGCCAGCCGCCGTTGAGCGGATAGACCTTGCCCTTGTATGTGGCGTGCAGGTCGGTATGGCACTCCCCGTGGTGTCCCGGCACCGGGTAGCCGCACCGTTCACAGAACATGAAGTTTACCAAGCGCCAGGCGCTGTCATCCCAAACGTTGTCATCGATGTAGAAGGGCCAGGTCGTCACCTTTCCGACCTTGATGACATACTGGCCGGGCTTGCGGAGTTTCGAGAAATCAATCATCCGGTACGTGTCCAGCGCTGTCTCTACGGTCTTGACTTTGCCGCGAAGGGCCGTACGCCCGGTCTTGTTGTTGACGATCTTGAATTTCTTCGCATCCGGGATGGTCACCAGCGCCGTTTTCTCCATGCGGGTGGTATAACCGGTCGTGGAAAAGATGATCCGGCCGTCGGCGGGCTGCCAGCCCTTGACCACTTCCGGATCCTCGATGGTCTCAAGCAGGACATTGTCCACATCGAAGCGCAGCGTGTCGCCCATGGTCAGTTCACGTCCGAAGATCTCGATGGCGAATTTCAGGTAGGAAACCTTGTCGCGTTCCAGCCCGGTGAATTCCAGGTAGCAGTCGTTCCACTGGTGGTTCTTGAGGTTGATCTCATGATAACCTTCGCGGCCGAAGCGGTCCGGGACCTTGACTTCCCCGTCGTTTTCGAGATAGAGGTTCAAATAGACGGTCCGGGCTCCTTCGCAATCGGGATAGATACTGAACCGCAGCCGGTTGTATGGGCGCCAGTCCGCACCGTGCAGATCGAAGGAAGCCATACAGGTGCCGCGTCCCAGACCCCAGCCGAGCATCTTTTCCGGCATTGAAGGCGCTTCCAGCCGGAGGCTGTGCGTCCCTTCGACAGCGCGGTCTGTTGTAACAGAAATGGTTCCAATCCCATCGTGGGTCCATCCGTCGAGGCTTTCCATATCGCAAAGCAGCTCGGAATGCAGGACTTTCTTCTGGATGCCGACGGTTTCGACGGCTTTGTCTTCATGGAGCCGCAACGGTTTGTGTACGTAACCCGATTCGATGATATCCTTGCGGAAAGCCTCATCGACTTGGGCAGGAGCCGCAGTGGCACATAGGAGACATGCGGCCAGGAGGAGGACTTTTCGATACATGACGGTGCTTTTAAAAAGGGGAGGCTGATTCATTCAGCCTCCCAAAGTTAACAAAAATCAGTTTTCTTTAAAAGTTGGGCTTGTCGACATCCCACCAGGTGCGGGTCAAAGGAATATCCTTGCCGCCGAGGAAGCCGATCGCCTGCTGGTAACCGGCCGCATCGGAAGATGCGACGGACTGCGGATATGGCATACGTCTGACGATGTCGCCGTCCGCCATCTTGGCCTCGCCGGAGCTGGCATTCAGGATGACAGGGAACTGGTGCGGATAGCCGGTGCGGCGCAGGTCAAGCCAGGCTTCGTAGCCGTCCGGGAAGATCGCCAGGTATTTCTGGTCGATAATCCTTTCCAGTTTGGTCTCGTTGGAGTCTCCGTCATTCCATTTCGGGGAAAGGAAGTTGTTGGCATCGATATCCCAGGCATGGTTGACAGGGTTGGTATACCGGGTCGGGATAGCGTCACTTGCCAGGTATTTGTCGGCTTCGCCGGCAAGACCATAGTAATCCAGGGAAGCCCTTACGCCTTCCTCGTAATAGTCTTTAGCACTTCCGGAAATCCAGCCGCGAAGCGCAGCTTCCGCTTTGAGGAACGATACCTCTGCCGGCTGCATGATGATGGCGGGATCGGTCTTGTTGAAGTTCGCGAGGGAATAACCCTGGTAGTAGGTTCCGTCGGGCGAGTCGTTACCCATGCGCATACCGGCCCATTTCTGACCCTCGGCCACGCATTTTTCGTTGGTCGCCTCGAGGAAGTACTTCGGCAGGCGCGGGTCGTCGTAGCCCACCAGGAAGGTCTGCATGACCGCACCCACGTAGCAGTTCTGCCAGCCCTGTCCCAGCGTGTAGAGCGGGTGGTTCCAGGTAGAAGCGTGCATCGTCACGACATCGCTCTTTCCGTTGAGCAGGCCGTAGGGGTTGTTCATGGCTTTGGCGAACTCGGCTTTGGCCTTTCCTTCATCGACTTTCTGGAGGTGCATGGCGAGCCGCAGGCGGATCGTATTCGCGAAGCGGATCCACTTGGCAAAGTCGCCGTCGCACCAGTCGTCGAATTTCTTGAAAGAGCCGGATATGTTCGAACCGGTATATTTGATGAAATGGTCCAGCGCGTCAACGGCTACATCCAGGTCGTTGAAGAAGGCATTGTAGGTATCCTGCTGTGATTCGAAGTTGCCGCCGGTAGCGGACTGGCCGTACTTGGAGTAGATGCAAGGGCCGTAAGCCTCGGTGAGGCGGCTCATGGCCAGCACTTTCATGATCAGGGCCGGCGCATAGAAGTGACGGTATTCATCGTTGTCCGCCTGCGGCGCGATGGAGTTGAAGATCGGGGACATGACCCGTTTGTAGGTTACGGACCATTCCTCCGCGATCCAGGAGTCATACATGTTCAGGTTGCCGGTATTGGCGTTGCCGTTGAAAGCGGCGGCATTGGCCATATAACCGCACCAGAGATCGGCAGTCAGGTTCTGCACCAGCTGGAAGATCCAGTTGGAGTTCCTGTAGTTGTAGTAGACAGACTGCATGATCTGAGGGTAGTAAGCACCGATATTGTTGTAGTCGGCAGCCAGCATCTCATCGGTCACACCATAAGGATTCGTATTGTAGTCTTCCCATTTTGCGCAGGAAGAGAATACGAAGGCGAGAGCCAGCGTCAGGAACAATGCCTTGAATATATTCTTCATGGTACTTGAATTAATTAAAAGGTGATTTTAACATTGAAACCGATAGATCTGGTAGCAGGCATATTGTAGAAGCTGAATCCCTGGTATCCTCCGTCGATATCAAGCAGCGCGTCGGGGTCGACAGCGGTCTTCTTGTAGAAGAAGCAGAGGTTCCTTCCGATAGCGGAAATCGAGCAGTCCTTTACGAAGCCGTTATTGCCCAGCCACTTCTTGGGAAGGCTGAAGCCGAGGGAAGCTTCACGCAGACGGATGTTGGTTCCGTCGTAGGTGTAGTACTCGGTGATACCGTAGTAAGTACCGACACGTTCGTAGAACTTCTGGACATTGTTGAACTTGATGCCCTCGTATTCGGCGTAGCCGCGGTTACGGTCCGTAGCCGTGACCAGCGCGGAGCCGTAGCCGTCGATGTCGGCCTGGGTCATATCGATGAAGATACCGCCCAGCCGTGCGTCGATCAGGAAGCCGAGATTGAAGTTGCCGATCTGGATGTTGTTGTTCCAACCGACCGTGAGTTTCGCCTCGGTGTTGCCCAGATATTCCCAGGTAGCGGAGCCCTGGTAAGGAAGGCCTTCGTCATCCAGGAGGAGCTTGCCGTTCGCATCGCGGGCAAGGGTACGACCGTAGATATCACCATAGGAACCGCCTTCCACCAGTCGCATCTCATAACCATGGTTGCTGGCCGAGTTGATGGAGTAGGTCGTGATGTCGTCGTTGAGGGAGATGACCTTGTTCCGGTTGAGACCGATGTTGAAGTTGCTTCTCCATACGAAGTTCCGGTTTTCCACCGGGACGATGCCGAGGGTGGCCTCGATACCCTGGTTCTGGATGTTACCGGAGTTCACATAGTAGGAAGTGTAACCGGATCCCGCAGGAGCCTCAAGTGAGAAGAGCTGGTTCCTGGTGTTGGTCTTGTAGTATTCGAAGTCGAGGGTCAGGCGGCTGTTGAAGAGTCGCAGGTCGAAACCGGCTTCGAGCGAAGCGGAAAGCTCAGGCTTGAGTTCGCCGAAAGGAGCGGTGGTGTTCGAAGAGATCGTTCCCTGTTCACTGACCGAACCGAGCGGGTTGGTGATGCGGCTGGGAAGGTCGTTACCCACGACAGCGTAGGAAGCACGGACCTTGAAGAGGTCGATCCAGGAAGGCATGTTGAACGCCTCGTTGAGGATGGCCGAAATACCGACGGAAGGATAGAAGAAACCAGTTTTGAAACTCGTGGAGTAAGCGAGGGTGGACGACCAGTCATTACGTCCCGTCACATCGAGGAAGAGCCAGTCCTTGAAGGAAAGGGTCGCGGTGCCGAAGACACCGATCAGTTCGCTTCTGTACCAGCTCTGGCTGCCTGCACGGGCGGTCATGTTGTGCATGGTGAAGATATTGGCGAAATAGAGCTCACCGCCGCCGGCACGCGAGTCGTGCGAGACGCCGTAGCTTTCGCCGTAGCGGATCGAAGTACCGATTGTGGCATTGAGGGCGAAGTCGCCCCATTTGTCCTTATAGCCGGCCAGGAAGTCGCCGTATGCCGTCAGGTCGTTGCTCTGGCCGAACTTGTACATACCGTTGGCGGAGTTGATCTGGTCCGGAGGGGTGGTCGCATAGACCTTGTGTTCATAACGGTCGGCCGTGAAGTCGGCGCTGCCACGGGCCTGGACATAGACCTTGGGGGTGATGTCCCAGCGGAGGGTCAGCGATCCGATGGCACGGTGTCTCCAGGTCTCGTACGGCATCCGGTTGAGGATCCAGTACGGGTTCTGGTCGATATTGGAGTTCGGAACCTTGATCCAGTTCTGCTTCATGATGTTGCGGTCCATGTCATAGATTTCGAAATCCTTCTTGTACGGGGCGATGTCCATGTCGGCCGGGAAATGGTAGATACCCAGCAGCGGGTTGTTGTACAAACCACCGGTAGCAGGACGGTTCTTCACATACTGGCGGATCATCTGGATGGAAGCGTCGAGCGAGAGGTTCGGACGGAAGTACGTAGTGTTCCTCAGGGTGAGGTTGTGACGGTTCAGATGTCCGTCATTGTCGAGGACGGTTCCCTGCCAGGAGTTACCATACGAGAGATAGGTCTGGTTCCGCTCGGAACCTCCCTGGATCGAGATGCTGTTGTTGAAGGAAGGCGCCGTTGTGAAGAAAGTGTCGTAAGCGGAGGTGCCGTTCGAAATCTTGCTGCCCCAGCTGTACCAGTTGTCGAGGTGGCCGTAGTCTTTCTGGAGTTTGTGTCCGTACGCGACCTTGTCGAAAGTTGTGCTGCTGTTGACAGAGACTGAGAACGTTCCGGCCTTGCCTTTCTTCGTTGTGATCAGGATGACACCGTTGGCAGCCTCGGTTCCGTACAGGGCGGAAGCGGAAGCACCCTTGAGGATGCTGATGCTCTCGATGTCGTCCGGGTTGATGTTTCCGATACCGTCACCACGGTCGTAGGAGTAAGAACCGCCAGAGCCGTAGGTATCGCCCGAGACCGTAGGATCGTTGGCCATAGGGACACCGTTGATGATGTACAGAGGCTCGTTGCCACCACTCACGGAACGGAAGCCGCGGATGGAGATTTTGGCAGAACCACCCATACCTGAAGAAGACTGGGTCACCGTCACTCCGGAAGCCTTACCGGCCAATGAAGTAATCATGTTGCCAGCCCGGTTGCTAGCGATCTCTTCCGAGGAAATCGACTGGGCGGCGTAGGTGAGGGACCTTGCAGCACGCGTGATACCGAGTGCTGAAACGACGGCTTCCTGCAGGATGTTGGCGTCCATCTGCATCGCAACATCCACGACCCGCCGTCCGGCTACGGCCACGGTCATTTCTTCATAGCCCACGATGGAGAAACGGAGTGTTGCATCGGAGGGGACATTGATGGAATAATGTCCGTCAACATCTGCAGACACGGCATTGCTCGTGCCTTGCTGGATAACCGTTACGAAGGAAACCGGTTCACCGGTTTGCGCATCTGTCACCCGGCCTGTGACCGTCACGGTCTGCGCAAAGGCTGCAGACGCGGCGACGAGGAAAGCCAGGATGAAAACGAATAATTTGTTTTTCATAAAGGTTTGTTGATTGGTTGTAGTTATAGAGTATAGTCGATAGCAAGCAGTTTTCCGAAGTGCGCCCGCAAGTCTTTCCACTTGTAGTAAGGCCCTTTCCAAGGCTTGAGGGAAGGAATGACGGTTTCGACTTCGTTGCGCAGGATTTTGACGATCACGTCACCTGCCTTGTTCTTGTAGAAGACCAGCTGCATGTTGGAACCCATGGGCATCTGCTGGAAACAGTACCAGCCCAAGTCGGGACCTTCCGCCATGTGACCCGGGACCTCGCAGCCTTCCATCCGGAGGAACGTCCACAAGGACATCAGGCCGGAATCGTGTCCGAAGCGGAGGTTGGCGACAACGTCATCCCCGGCCAGGGCGGCATCGGCTTTTTCCACGATATCGACCAGGACCCGCTGCCCGGTGATGTCATAGCGGTTGAGGTTCTCCACGGTGTTGGCGAAGTAGTTGTAATTGGCGATGTCATCCACATACCAGAGCGTGTAGAGCTCGTCTTCCGTGAAGTACCGGTAGATGTCGGGCACATCGTAATCCAGTTTCAGGCACTGGCAGATATTGCCTGCGTAGAAGATGTCGTAGATGAAATTGCGGACTTTGTAGCGCCCGATGTGCTGGGCGGCGAACCAGGGATCCGTGAACCAGGCGTTCATGATCCGGGCGGGATCCAGCCGCTGCTCGATCACGGCATCGAAGATGGTGTAGTGCGATTCGTTCAGCGGAATGTTGGAGCCGGGGGCCAGGTATTTCATGAAACGCTCCCCCGCATAGACCGTGAATTGGAGTTGCGGCGCGTTGCCGGAAAGGATCAGCGTGAAATTGGCGAGGCTCTGGATGCAGCGCTGGCTTGAGCTGGATACGGCGACGACGCGGTTGCGCACCGGCTGATGGAACAGGGACGGGAACCGGTCATACATCCGCTGGGAAATGCCCTGGTGCTCCAGTCCGCCCCGGGTGGTCAGGTTTCCGGCCTGGCCTTCGTGGAACCGGGCCAGGCTGTCCAAATCGTCACGGAGCGCTTTGCCCTCTTCGGTAAGGCAGCCCAGCATGCCCAGTGTATCCAGCAGGATGGAGACGCGCGTGACAGAACGCATCGAAGTATGGTAGCGGCTGCCGTGACGGCCGTAATGGCTTAGGTAGAAGGGTTCGTATCCTTCCGGAGCCGGGGTGTCGACAATTGCGGCAGGCGGTTCGTAACTGTGGTGGATATTGGCCAACCGCTCCGGATTCTCCTTGAGCAGGGTGCGGACGTCCTGCGCATTCAGCGGGAATGCGAGCAGCAGGCAGGTGAACAGGACGGTCAGATGTTTCATAAGTGACGGATCAGTGGTTCCAGTTGGTCAGTTCAATCTGTCCCGGTGTTTCTGTACGGCAGGTGATGACTTTCGTCTCGTGCGGAAGCAGGGAGAAGTAGTTGTCGCTCCAGAAAGCCGGAACAATCAGGTTGCCGGAAGTGTCTTTGAGCGTCAGGATGTTCTGGTAGGCGACGACATCGCTGTCGTTGGTGACGGTGACTGTGTAGGTGTCGCCGTCTGCGGCGACGTCACAGCGAACCTTTGCAGGCGGAAGCTGGGTCACGAAGCGGAAGTCGGCATACCGTGTAATCGGTGTGACGTACCAGTTCGCCTTTTTCCAGGCGTAGGTGTTCCACCGGGCCGGCAAGCAATAGAAATTGTCGGCCAGTGCCTTTCCGGACGCGTCTGTCAGGCGGAGGGAAAGGAACAGTTCTTTGCCTTTGTACTTGGACAGGTCGAAGACGGGAAGCGGTTCGCGTTCCTTGACGGTTAGGGTCTTGCTCCCTGAGGCAACCCCCTTCGAGCCGGCATTCAACAGGTCGAATGAAGCTGTCACTTCGACCGACCCGGGCGTCTCGTTGACGGCATATACGCGCGCGTCCTTGATATTATAAATCAGCTGGACGGGTGCGCAGGCTTTGCGGGTTCCATAGTAGCCTGCCGTAGGAACCAGGTACCAGTCATAAAGTTGCCAGTATATGGACGGCCAGGCGGAATTGAGCATCCACTGGACAATACCCGTCGTGGCGGGCAGGTTGACACGGAAAGCCTCGAACATGGCCCGCGTGCCATCATAATCGACCGCATGGCCTTTTCGGACGAAATCATCCAAGTCCTTTGCCTCCCCATACAGACCCGCAATGGTCTCTTCCAGGGAGCGGGTGTTGTTCATGGCCGAGCCGGAGGAAGTGGCGTGGGCGCCCAGGGCCTTGCCCAGCGGCCAGAGTTTGTCTTCAGAGACCATCCGGCGAAGCGAAGAAACAACCGGGAGATTGGCGCCGATGCCGGTTTCGGTATTGAAGCCAAAGGCTCCGCCGAGGTCGGTGTCGAGATACCAGTAGTCCGGACCCACATATTCGTAAGGACCTTCCATCTTGGTGCCCGACGGACCCGAAAGGACGCTGGTCAGGTTCTTGGCCGAACCGATGTAAGGACGGTAGTCCAGCTTTTCGTACATCTCCAGGTAGCGCGGCTCCAGGTCGGGATGCGGCAGGCGGTCGCTGCCGGTCATCCAGCCGATGACCGACACGTTGTTGCGCAGCCATTTGACCTGGTTTTCGAAATAAGAAGCGGCCAGGTCCATGGTCTCCGGGGTGGCGATGCAGCCGAAGAGGTCGGTCTCGGGGAGGCCGCAATAGTCTTCCCATTCCCACTGGCAACTCCATCCGACAAGGGCCAGGATGCCGTATTTGTCGCACATGTCATAGACATAGCGGTCTTTGCCCCAGATGTTTTCAAAGCGGATCAGGTTGAGGTTCATGTCCTTGACGTACTGAACCTGGCGTTCGATGCTTTCGTGGGTGTCGCGCATGAAGATGTCGTCGGTCCAGCCGGCGCCCTTCAGGAGCACCTTTTTCCCGTTGAGTACAAACTGCCGGTAGCCGTGCGCATCGATGTAGGAAGTGATATTCCTGACGCCGAAGGTCAGCTTATCCGCATCGGAGACCTTGCCGTCTTTTGTCAGGACTTCGATGGTAAGGTGGTAGAGCTCGGGATTGCCAAGACCGCTGCACCACCAGAGGCGGGGATTGTCAAGGTGGAGTTGCGGAGCTTCCTTGGGCGAGACGGTCACTTCGCGGCACTCGTATGGTGCGAGAGTTACGGGAATCTCGAAGGTCCCGTCTTCAAAAGACCCCTTGAACCGGCTTTCTACGGGCTTGTCCGAGAGGTTTGTCAAGGTCGCTGACAGGCAGAGGTCGGCCGAGGAAAGATCCTCAGCAACGACCGGTTTGACAAACGGGTCGCTCATCCGGATGTCTCCCGTAATGGCAAGAGTTACATCCCGCCAGACACCCATGCTCTCGTCGAGAGGACGGGGGTTCCAGTCCACATAGCCTACGTTCAAGTCGCCCCGCTGGGCTCTTGTGAGCCGGATTTTCAGGTTGTTCGAACTTTTCAGGCAGTCCGTAACATCGATGCAGTACCGGTTGAACACACCGAAAGTTGTATCGCGGGAGCGAAGTGGCTGCCCGTTCAGAAGGATATCTGCGTAAAAATTGATGCCGTCCAGCAGCAGGAAGGCATGGCTGCCCCTGGCGCCTTTATAAGGGAACTGTTTGCTGTAAGTCCACTCTTTGTCGAAGGGAGAGCGGTCCAGCGAACGATAGGTGTCATCTTTGAAGATTGCTTCCGTGTAAACGCCGTTGTCGTAAAGAACGCCTGCCACTGTCGAAGGGACTGTCGCTTCGTACGTGGCAGCTTCCCCCTTGCAACGCAGGGTCCAGCCTTCGGCGAAAGCAAGCTTGTCGCCGGGCTGGACACTGTCAGAGCAAGCGGCCGGAACTATCGCAGCGGCGGCCAGGAAAAAAACACGCATTAATAACCTAAAATCTTTCATTATGTTTGCAATCAGCTTTCAAGGTTTGCAGCGCCGAGCAGGGCGGTGTCGTCACACACCAGCTGGCGGATTTTCAATTTGTCCAGGGACGCGGGATAGATGAAGCCTTGCCGGAGATGCTCCATCATCGACGCTTTGAAGTACGGGAAGGCCCGGGAGATGCCGCCGCCGAAGACGATCATCTCAGGGTCGTAGGCGTAGAGGACGACGGCCATCATGCGCGCCAGGTGCATGCCGAATTCGTCGAACAATTTTTTGGCATCGCTGTCTCCTCTTTCCATCGCCTCGGCCGCCTGTTTGCAGGTCAGGCCGTGTGCGGAGAAGAAATGACTGCTGCAGTAGGTCTCGAGATCGGCGTCCAGATAACTTATGCACCCGATTTCACCCGCACCCGTGTTGTTTCCGTTGTAAAGTTCACCGTTGATAACCAGGCCCATGCCGACCCCTGTTCCGAGGGTGATGCCGGCCAGGGAGGCGGGGTTCTCCTCTTTGAAATGGGCATAGGCGCCGAGGGCGAAGCAGTTGGAGTCGTTGTTGATGCGGACCGGCACGCCGAAATGTTCCTCGAGAATCGTCTTCAGGGGCACATTCTTCCAGGAAGGGATGTTGATGGCGTTATAGACCAAGCCGGTCTGCCTGTCCAGGGCAGAGGGGATTCCCAAGCCGATGCCTGCCACGTCCTGGGAGAAGCAGGAACCGATGAGGCTCTTGAGGACTTCCAAAGTCTTCTCCAGCGAGGCATCCTTGGGGAAGGACCCATGGAAGGAAGAGTCCAGCAGGAGGCCGGAATCGTCAATCCGTCCGATTCCGATGGTGGTTCCACCTATATCTATACCAAGCCTCATGCGTCTATTTGTTTTGGAATTCGGACAGACATTCAATATGGGAGTCGGGCGCCTGCATGATGTTCCAGGAGAGGACCGCGCCATTGAAATGATGCTTGAGTACGGTACGCAGCGATTCTACTACATATTCGGGAGAAGTGGGAACGATGGACTTGCTGTAATTGATTTCTATGCCGGGGTATTTGTCGCAAGGAAGGGAGGCCATGGCATCGAGCTGTCCGTCGAGGAATGCCACGTCCATCTCGAAATCCGGATACCCCTCCGCTTCGGGAATGCTCTTCTTCAAGAGTTCATACTCGAAGGCGATGCCCGCGGGCGCGTCGGTTACGCGGTAGAGCATGGGCTTGATGAAGTCTGTGTGGGCCGCGAGAATGGAGTAGTCCTGTCCGACGAATTGCGCCATGAGCGGGGCGTAAAGATCCATGCCCACCACAAGGCCCTTGTCCCGGAAATAGTCGGCGATGGAAGCGACGGAACCACTCACGATCCTGCCTTTTGCCTGGAAGAAGGCCGCTGCCAGGGGATCTTCGAAAGTGAATCCTTCGAGCGGCGTGTAGTAGGTGACTGAGAGGAACTTGTCTCCCTTGGCTTCCCAGGCAGCCCGCACTTCATCGAGATCGACGCCGAGCTCCTTGAAATGGGCGGCACAGTCGTCGCAGCAGCAGTTGAGCACGCCGCTTACCCCGCTGACGAAGGACTGCGTCCGGATACGGTCCATGAACACGCCGTCAAAACCACAGTCGCTGAAATAGTCTTCGTACAAGGAAATGATATGGGCTACATTCTGCGGGGATGTGGGGCAAGTGAACCGGAAGCCCTCGCCTTGGACCAGATGGAAGTCTGAGGGTACGTTCCCCCAAAGGTCCAGGGCCGGCTTGTTGTCGCACACTTCTTCGGTTTCGGCAAAGACCGGGAGCCAAAGCAGCATCTGGATGCCTTTGGCATGGAGATACTCGCCGAGCTTGAGGTAAGTCGCATCATCGAGGCTCCAGCCTATGATGACCTTTTCAATATTGATTTTGTTTCCGACATCTTCCAGCCTGTCGATGATTTTCTCAGCCGGGTAGTGGGGATGATTCCACCCGCCGAGCGAAACCTGTACGATGAACCCGGGTTCCTTTTCGGCAGATTTTCCCGAGCACGCCGCCAGGAAGGGAAGAAGCAGGGCAATGATCCAGAAGTTTTTCATAATCGTTGTAATGGAATTGTCCACTTACAAAATTAGGAAAAGCCCCGGCGAAAGAAATCGTGATTTGCGTAATTAAATACTCAATTTGCGTTTTTCTGCTTGCGCCACTCGGAAGGGGTACATCCCATCAACTCCTTGAAACGGCGGCAAATGCCCTTTGCGTCATCCTCTCCCAACTTGAATGCGATGTCCTGGATAGGGTCGTTGGTATCGAGCAGCATTTCAGAGAAGCGGCCGATGCGCTGCTGGGAGATATACTGGTAGATCGAGAGTCCGATGACCTTCTTGAACCGAACCTCCAGCAACCGGCGGGAGAGAGGGACCTCTTTCAGGATATCATTGACCGAAAGCTTTTTGTTGAGGTTCTGCCGGATGTACTGGAGCGCGGAAAGCACTTCCTTGTCATTCGTCGCATAGGCCGAGGTGGATACCCGGTGTACGATCTTTTTGGGCTGGAGTACAATGTTGTTGCCTTTGAAGGAGGGCTCCCGCAGCATCTGTGAAGCCATCCGGGCCGTCTCGTAGCCGCCCAGTTCAATATCGACCTGGATGCTCGAGAGGGTCGGATCGGACAGGGTGCAGATGACTTCATCGTTGTCGACCCCGATGATCGACAATTCCGAAGGGATCTTGACCCCGGCCGACTTGCAGGCTTCGATCAGCGCATTCCCCTGATTGTCGTCGCAGGCCATGACGGCCACGGGCTTCGGCAGGGATATCAGCCAGTTTCGGAGTTCTTCCGCCTCATAGTACCAGAGGTTGTCAATCACCTGTTTGTCGTAAAGGTAGAAGTGGTCCCCGAATCCCGCTTCCTCGATCCTCCCGCGGAAACCGTCACATCGTTCCTCGGACCAGCATACCCCTTTGTATCCGAAGAAGGCGAAATTCCGGAAGCCTTTGTGGAGATAGAGGTCAGCGGCCATCCGGCCGGTCTTGATATAGTCGGCGGTGATGTTGGGAATCGTGGTGAATTTCTTCTTGTAATCCTGGGCCAGCACCACGATTCCGTTTTTCAGGAAAAGGTTCACATTGTCTTTCTCTTCGAACTGGCCGATCACCACGTCGGCGCCCCAATTCTTTGCCCACTTGACCACCCCTTTCATGCCCAGGCGTTTCTTGTAGGCCGGCGGCATGCGGCACACCACCCATTGCTCCGTCTCGTTGGAGTAGCGGATGATTCCCCGCAGCAGTGCGTAGGCGAAGGATTCGGTGAAATCGGTTATAAAGAGGAGGCGGACCATCGGAATCCCACTTTCTTTCTGTCATCACTGTTATACAGGCGTACAGCGGCATTGCCGTCGAAGTTGACGGGGCTGGAGACGAATTCAGGTACGTTATACGATCGGACGGAATTGTCGTAATAGGCGCGGGGACTCTTCTGGGGCAGCATGAAGGGCTTCGCGCATACGCCGTCCGCATCGATGTGGCAGATGTAGGCCCGGGTGTAGAGTCCGTCATCCCTCCGGCTGCCGAAGACAAACCAGCGCGAGTTGGAGCTCCAGCTGTGGGCGCTCTCCGCATCATCGCTGTTCACGCCGTCGAGCGGTCGGGTCTCCCCGGTCTGTAGGTCGAGGAGCCAAAGGTCGGATTCGTGGTGCCATGCCCCGAAGCATCCGTAGTCCGCCAGCTGATACAGGATCCAGCGTCCGTCATAGGAAGGTTTGGGGAAGGAGATGCTCTTGCCCATCGCTTCGGCGAAGATCACGGTATCCACCTTGTGACCGATGTCACCGGTCTCCGGGTTGAAATCCACGCGGCACAGATTGTACTTTACTTCCGTCACGTTGCGGGGGATTTCCTGTTCGGTGCAGGAAGTGAAGTAGATGGAGCGGCCGTCGGCCGAGAAGACCGGCATGTTCTCGTTCACGCCGTCCACCTTCACTTCAGGAGAAGTGATCAGCACGTTTTCCTGGGTGTCATACACCTGCAGGTCCGACTTGAGGTCGTAAACTTCCAGCACCTTGTCAGGGCGCTGATGGAAACCCTGCCTGTTCACATTGGTGGAATAGGCGATGAATCTCCCGTCGGGATGCCAGCAGGGATAGACGCAGGCAGCCAGCGTGGAGTCGGTCTTCATATCGTAGGCGACAGTCTTGCCGTTCTTGCGGATGAAGGTCGCACCTCTTTCCCCTCTTACATGTAAACTGAAATCCTCAGGCCGGGTGCGGTTGAAGGAGTGGCAGTTCACACAGCCGTCGAAGTTCTTGCCGCCAATCAGGCAAACCTCGTCGAAGGACGACAAGTCCCGCTCGTAGATTCCGATGTGGGAAAAGGCCTGGTAGCCTGGAGCGATGAGCCGGTAGGCGATGCCGTAGTCGATGGCATCCTCGCTGACATGGATTTCGAAAGGCTCGAATCTTTTCCATTTGCCGTCCATCCTGCCGCACGCCGTGACCTGGACCGTACCTCCTTTGGAGGCGGACAACAACTTGTGCCAGGCTTTGATGGGGAAGTTGGCGCTCTTTCCGGAGACTTTGAGGGTCTGTCCGTCCGCACCCATCGCGATGGCGATGACCTTCGAGGCACCGTTGATGTCGAAGTCTAGGGGTGCGATGGTGGAGGGAACGGTTACGCCGATGTAGTCGGGATAGATGTCAGGCTGCTGGCCAGCCTGTTCAAACTTGTCCGGATTGCCGGTACACGAAAGGACGGCGAGCAGCAGCGGCCAGTATAGGATAGCTCTCTTTTTCATTGTCCCAGTCGATAGAAATAGTAAAACCAGTAGGTGTCGCCGAACCGATTGGCAAGGGTTTGCGCCGGTGTCCCGCTGTTGTGCTCCCGCATGAAGATGCTGAACGCGGTTACCACGTCGCGGTCGATGAAGGCAGGAACGTTGTCCAGGCTCTGGGTTGTGCCTGCGAAGTCCAGCAGGAACGCTTCCTGGTAACAGCGCGGCACGCCGCCCGGGTAGCCCTCGAAGGGGCAGAAGTTGACGAACCCTTTCAGGTTCTTGTCCAGGAGGTCCCAGGCAAGCAGGTATTCCAGGGCCATGTGGTTGGAGGGATTCTCCTGGACCAGATAGGCCAGCATGGACTCCATGGCCTGCCGGTTGAAGAGGAAGTCGCGGTCGTGGAGCCGGACTTTGCGAAGGTATCCGTAGCCCGGATCCGCATCGATGGCTGCCTCATTGCCGCACATTGCCTTGCGCGAGCGGGCCCATCCCCGGTAAAAGAGCGTCTTTTCGAGACCCCTGAGGTATTTTTCGGCGACCTTGTAGTTGCGGTTGACCAGGTTGGTCTCCGCCAGCCGCTTGTAAGCCCTGACGCTCTTCTGGAAGTCCGGAATCAGTTCCTGGGCCTCGAAGGAGTACCGCTGGCTGGCATTGACCATACCGAGCTGGAAATAAGCTTCGGAAGGAATCAACGGGTGCATGAAGTCGTTGGTGTATTCTGGAAGCAGGCCGTCCGTGCCATTCTGGTAGAATTGGAACATCCTGTAGGCATTTCCTGTTTTGACAAGCGCCAGGTTTACGCTGGCCATCTCATACGGCTTCTGGGGATTGTCCTTCCGGGCTTCTGCGAGGATGGCATTCCATTGGAACCTCCTCGTGAGGAAATCGTATTTGAGATAGGTCTCCTTCTCGCTGTCATAACACAGGAAGACACCCAGGATGCCGAGGGCCATCACCGCACCGTAGGCTGCAATTCCTTCCCAAGCCTTTCCCTGCCGCTTGAACAACGGAGAAAAGGCCAGCACCAGCGCCTCCGCTGCAGCAGCGATCCAAGGCCACGCCGGCATGTGGTGGTGGAACCGGTAATAGTTGATCCCGTACAGGAGCCGGTAATAGGGATATCCCATCGTCTTATGCAGGCAGAGGACGCAGAGGGCGAAAACAACGATCATCAGAAGGCCCGGAAGCAGCTTCCGCTCATGGACAATGCAAGCGACGAGGAAGAGAACCGAAAGGGGACCCAGCAGGAAAAAGAGCAAGGCAGTCGCAACGACCGCCAGGATGTTTCGGAGAAGGGAAGGGTGGATGCGCAGGACGGCCAGGGCGCACAACAGCGAAAGCAGGATGGCTACCAGCGTGCAGGGCATGGCGTCGGCGTCGCAGAAGAAGAGCAGCAGCAGGACCGGCGGGATGAAAGTCAGCGCGTATCCCGGAAGGGACTGTGTTTTAACAAGCGCCGCCGTAGCCAGCTGGATGGCCGTGAGCAAGAGCGCGAGAATCAGGCTTCCTGCCGCTGAGAAATAGAAGAACTGCGTCAGGAACCGGCCGCACCAGTCGGCCAGACCGCCGGGAACCGCCAGGGTTTCGGCCAGATATCTCCAGGAAAACTGGAAGAGCTGGAACTGCTCCTGGTTGTAAACGTGGTAGGGATAGGCCAACCAGAAGAACAGGAACGTTGCCAAGGCGAAAAGGCCCGGAAACAAGAATCGATAGGGCTTGTTTTTCATGGGAGTGTACTGCTGTAGTTCGACAGGTTGACGGAAGCGCCGCCGGAAACGGTTCCGTCTTTCACGCCGAGGCCGTTGAAGAGTGTCGTGCCACCGCTGACGCTGACACCTGCTTGGAGAGAAGGAGTCGGGACTCCCGATACGACGAGCGGATCACCGCCGCTGGCCGGAGTCTTGAAGGCAAAGGTCGATAGACCCACCGTCAGTCCATACCAGGTATTCGGGCTCCATGGAGCTGCATAGCAACTTTGTGTAAGGACAGCATCGCTTTCCAGCCCGCCGATGGCGATCAGCGTGCCTCCTTGGACATACAACTTGTAATTGTCATCGGTATTGGCATCCAAAGCTACTTCGGGCGTGTGGGTGCCGATGGCATAGACCAGGCCGCCCTTGATATACAAATTGCCGTTGGCGTCCATCCCGTCATTGCCCGTGGACCAGGCGCAGACCGAACCGCCCTGGATGGTCAGGTCGCCGGCTGCATTGATGGCGTCGTCACTGGCACAGATGTACAGGACGCCGCCGGAGATGTCGATGGCGCCTTTCGACGAGATGCCTTCGTGGAACTTGCTGGTCACACTGACGACCGTGCCGGAGAAAGAGAGGTCACCGTCGACCTTGATGCCTTTGGACGGTGTGGAGTTGCTGCTGCCATAGTTCGCCCCGGTTGTCGTAATCGTGACGGTACCGCCCTTGAAATAACCCGGACCGTCGCTGCTGATGCCTTTGCCCCCGATACCGGAATTGTGGATGACCAGGTCGCCTCCAAGCATTTCAAACAATTGGTCGGCTTTGATGCCGGCAGTGCCGGTATCTTTGTTCTTCTTGCGGTCATACGCCGTCGAACCGGTGACGGTGATGGCCGTCTTGCCGCCCTCGATGCGGACCAGCGAATCGGAGCTGAATCCTTTTTTCATGTCGGCCGACGTGGCCACGTCAAGCTGCCCTCCCGAAACGATGACGGCCTCCTTGCCGCTGACGGCGTGACCGGCCGACGTGCTGACTTTCACGGTGGGGCTCTCCATGAAGTGGATGTAATCGTCACTCGTGATACCGGCTTTGCCTCGTGCTGTTACGGTCAAGGAGCCCGTACCGGAGAAAATCAGCTGGCCCTCGCTGAAGAAAGCCGCCTTCTCGTCCTCCCCGTCCGTACCCGTGTATTTGGCGCCGTCCGCCAGGGAATTGGTCCCTTCTACGAGGACGAATGTCCGTTTGCCGCTCTGGTTGTTGATGGCCGCGCCTTTGGGATTGACCAGAATCAGGTTGCTGAGCCGGATGGCCTGTTTCCTGGAACTGTACAGTTTGAAGAAGCCGTTGTCGCTGGAGCCGCTCAATTCATAGAGGATGATTTCATCCCTCGTGTTGTTCACGGTCACGCGGTTGCCGCTCACGGAGACGATCCCGTGCACATCCCCGCTGACCGTTGCTTCCGGGTCGCCGAATGCGATGGCGATGCTGCGGTCGAAGGTCGTTCCGGCGATGTCATCTTCATCCTCTTCCGGTACCTCGATGAATTCATCGGCACAACTGCCGGCCAGCAAGACCAGAAGAACGAGGCTTGCCATAGCCAGCATGAGCCGGTACAACGGATTCATCTTCGGTGCCGTCATCATGGATTCGACTTGTACTTGAAAGACGTCTTCTTTCCCCGCTTGAGCAGTCGCCAGGCCTTGTGGTGGTCGAAATCCACAGGCCCGCTGACGAATTCGGGGATGTTGTAGCTTCGCAGCATGATGTCGTAGTATTGGCGGGGATTCTCCTGGGGAAGCAGGAAAGGTCTGCCGGGCATGCCTTTTTCGTCGATATGGCAGATGTAGGGCCGGGTGTGGGTCTGGTCGTCGCGGCGGGTGCCGAACACGAACCAGCGGCTGTTGCTGCTCCAGTTGTGGTAGCTGTCCGCGTCGAAGTCGCTGTTGACCCCGATCATTTCGTTGGTCTCCATCGTCTCAAGGTTCAGCAGCTTGAGGTCCGATTCATGGTGCCAGATCGAGAAATTGCCGAAATCGGACACCGTGTACATCAGGAAGCGGCCATCGAACGAAGGTCTGGGGAAGGAGACGCTTTGACCTTTGGGTGCGGCGAGCACCAAGGTGTCAACGGTGTCGCCGAAACGGCCGGTTTCGGGATCGAAGGCGATGCTGCAGAGGTTGTAGCGGATCTCGGAGAGTCCTTCGGGAATGGGTTTGGGCGTCGCGGTGCAGAAGTAGAGCGTCCTGCCGTCAGGGGAAAAGGCTGGGAAGGTTTCCCAGGCCTGGGGGCCTTTGATCAGGGGGCAGGAAAGCAGTTCGTTGTTGCGGATGTCGTAAACCACGATATCGGATTCGTAGTCGAACACTTCCAGGATGTTTTCCATGCGCTGGTAAAAGCCTTGCCGGGTGTCGTTGTTGGAGTAGGCGATATAATTGCCCGACGGATGCCAGTAAGGATAGACGCAAGCCGAAATCGTGGAATCCGTCTTGGTCGCGTAGGCCTTGAGCTGCGCGTCCTTGCGGATGAGGGTGGCCCCGTACTCGCCTCGGATATGGAGGCTCAGGTCGGAGGGGTCGCACTGGTTGAAAGAATGGCAGTTGATGCAGCCGTTGACTTCATCGACCCCGATGAGTTCCTTTTCCTTGTAAGACGAGAGATCCCGTTCGTAGATTCCCAGTTTGCCCATTCCTTCATAAGAAGGGGTGATGAGCCGGTAGGTGAGGCCGTAATCGATGTCATCCTCGCTAACGTAGATGCGGAACGGGGCGTATTCAAACCAGGTGGTGTCCTTCAGGCCGTAGGTGTCGAACTTGATGGAAGCGCCTTTGTTGGCGCGCAGCATTTTCTTCCAGGCGCGGGTCGGGAATTTCGCCACGGGCCCTCTGACATGCATCGTTGAGCCGTCATCTCCTGTAAGGGTCACGTCAATGAGACGCGCGCCGTCCATCGAGAAGTTCATCGGGGCGATCGTGGCCGGGACCGTCACGCCGTTGTAGTCGGGGAAAATGTCGGGCGGCAGGCCATACGGCGCAGGATTGATGACCTCCTCCCGGCAGGCGACGGAAAGAAGCAGCAACGTCAGCAGTATGAGAAGGCTTTTCCTATCCATGCTATTTGAAATAATAGTAGAACCAGTAGGTATCCCCGTAGCGCTGCAGCATCTGGTTCATCGGGACATTGGTCTCAAAGTCCCGGGTAAATGATTCCTTGCGCGACACGAAACGCTTGTTGATGAACGGCGGCAGGTCTTCAGTCATTCCCCCGAACATATCCCAGTTGAGGAGGAAGGCTTCCTGATAGGCTTTCGGTACGGCCTCGGTGAAACCATCGAACGGACAGTCCGCCATGAACGCGCCGAGGTCCTTGTTGAGCAGCGACCAGGCCAGCAGGTAATTCAGGGCCGTGATGTTGCCGGGATACTCCGCCAGCAGCTGGCGCAGGGAAACATCGGCCGCATTGTAATCGAAGATGTAGTCCTCGCCCTTGTATCGTTCGAGATGTTTCATGGCGTATTCTTCCATGATCATCAGTTCCATCAGGTCCTCGAACTTCGCCAACCGCTCGTTGGCCCATTTCCGGTAATACAGGGTGTGGCTGAGCGCCGTCAGGTATTTCCGGGCCAGTTCGTATTTCTCGTTGACGATGCTGGTTTCCGCCAGCAGCTTGAAAACCGGCGCGCTCTTCTGATAATCCGGAATCACCCCGAGCGCCTCGAAACAGTAGCGGCGGGCATTGTTCACCATGCCCAGCTGGTAGAAGATCTCGGCGGTCGAGAGTCCGTCGTGGTGGGGTGTGTTCTCATGGGGGAGCAAGGTCTCCGGGCCGTCCTGCAGGTAATCGAACATGTGCCCGCCCAGATGGCCTGTCTTGCAGAGAGCCAGGTTGAGGCACGCGGTCTCGCTATAGGTGCGGGGTGCCCGCCGCGTGGCTTCGGTCACGATCCGGTTCCAGGCCCGCTTTCCGGTGAGGATGCTGTATTTGAGGCTCTGCTCATCGACCTGGCTGCTGGCAAGCAGCACGGCCGCTGTGCCTGCGGCGAAAAGCAGTCCATAGGCGAGGGGCCCGTAGCGGAAAGAGCCGGAAGGGTGTTCTGTCCGGGCGAAGGCCAGCAGGGCGAGGGTGGCTGCAACGGCAATCCACGGCCAGACGGGCATATGGACATGGACCTTGTAGTAATGCAAGCCGTAGAGAAGTCTTCCGAGCGGATAGGAGAGCAGCGGGTACGCAACCAGCGGGCAAGCCACGGCCAGGAGGATCGCAATGGCTCCATAGGCTTTGTTGCGTTCCCGGAGGGCGATGCCTGCGGCAAACAGGAGCACGAAGCTGCCTGCCAGATAGTAGAGGACGGGAATGGAGATGAGGGCGCAGATGCGGCGGGCCCGGGTGTTGCTGATCTTCGTGACGGATAGCAGCGCACCCAGCACGAGCGCAAAGGATGTCAGCAGGGAGACGGTCGGAAAGCGGTAGCACATTACGACCAGCAGCAGGACCGGCGGGATGTAGGACAAGACGGCGACAAGGACATCTTTCCGGCGGCAAAGGCGCAGGATCAGGAAACGGATCAGGACCAGCAGTCCGGCGATGATGAGGGCTCCGGGGATGGGCGTGTGGAAGAACTGGGTGAGGAATCGTCCGAGGTAATCGGCGAAGCCGCCGGGGACAGCGACTGTCTGCGCAAAATAGACCCCGGTCCACTCAAAAAGCTGCAGTTGTTCCAGATTGATGGTATGGAAGCCGTACCAGATGGCAAAATAAAGCGTCACTGCCCCGAAAAACAGAAGCAGGAAAACGGTGTCTGTTATTTTCCGCGAACGGTTCATGCCTTTATTTGTACAAAGTTAGCAAAAAACCAGGGAGTGAATCACTCAATTTGAGTAAGAAAACACGCAAAATGCGTAGTTGTTTATGGCGGTGTTGAAAAAAAGCGCCGGGGTGTCTTCTATCGCGTCCCTTTTTGCCGTACCTTCGTAGTCCGTTAGTCAAAACAAGCCGATGCTGCTCTATCCCAATGCAAAGATAAACCTGGGCCTCAATGTCGTACGGAAGCGTTCCGACGGGTATCACGACATTGAGACCCTCTTTTATCCGGTCCCGTCCATCTGCGACATCCTGGAGCTGACCCATGCGGATACCTTCCGGATGCGGGTGTACGGTGCCACGGTGGAAGGAGAGAATCTCTGCGAAAAAGCTTGGAAACTGCTGCATGACAGCTACGATATCCCTCCCGTCGAGATCGGTCTCTATAAAAAGATTCCGATGGGCGCCGGACTCGGTGGCGGTTCAGCCGATGCGGCCTTTACGCTCAGCGGCCTGAACGATCTTTTCTCCCTCGGTTTGTCTTTGGAAACGCTTTCCGGGTTGGCCGCCCGTTTAGGCAGCGACTGCGCCTTTTTCATCTACAACCGGCCGATGCTGGCCCGGGGCCGCGGCGAAATCCTCACGCCGCTGGATTTCTCACTGGGAGACCATCCGTTGCGCATTTTTCCGCAGTCGGTCTTCGTATCGACGCGGGAGGCGTATGCGGGCATTACGCCGCACGAACCGGCGGAGCACATCGAGGCGATCGTGCAGCGGCCTGTCGCCGAGTGGCGGGGTCTGCTTGTCAATGATTTCGAGGAAACGGTCTTTGCCCGGCATCCGTCCCTGGCGGCGGCCCGGGATGCAATCTATGCGGACGGTGCCCTGTATGTGGCGATGTCGGGCAGCGGTTCGGCGCTGTTCGGGATTTATTAACGGAGGGCGGCGAGCAGGAAATTCAGCGGGGCATCCTTGAGGATGACCCGCTTTTGTTCGTCAAGCAGGTAGAGCGACGGGATGGCGCGGAGCCAGTACACGGTGTTGCTGTTGAGCAGCTGGTCGGGATCGTACCCGCAGACCCACTCCGCCGGGTAGTTCGGGAGATAGTCGAGCCAGGCCTGCACGTCTTCGTCCGGATAGATGTTCACGACCAGCAGGCGACCGTCTTCCATCATCGCCTGGATTCCCAGGTCTTGGGACAAAGACTCGGTGATCTCCTTGCAGTTCGGGCAACCCGGATTGCTGAAAAAGAGAAGGGTACGCTGCGGCTTGCGGGCGTCGATCGTCGCATGGAGATTCTCGCGCCGTCCTTTCGGCGAGATGAAATCAAAATCGGCCGCGACCTGTCCCGGACGGTTGAGCGTGATGCGCGGCGCTAGCCAGGCCGCGTGGGCGCGCTGTTCCTCACTGGCCAGCGGGGATGCGGCGAAATGCTCCAGGACCGGGATGAACAATTCTTCGTTGCGGTAGGGACTGTTCGGATCGAGCAGGTAGAGTTCTTCGAGCTTTGTGATCCGCTGCCACTCGGTGCTGTCGCTTTCGGCCACGGTCATGATGCTGTCCTGCAGTTGGCGCGCCCTTTCGGGCGGGGATGCCAGCAACGTCAGGACATATTGCTCAAACAACGCGTTTTGGGTCGCCTCCGACTGGGCGCCGTATTGCGAAAGAGAAGGTCCTTTCGGTTCTGGTTTGCAGGAAACAAGCAGCAGCAACGAGGCTGCCAGGAGAAGAAAGTGACATTTTGTCATAGTCCGGGTGTTGGCATCTAATTTGCCTTAAGCAGGGGCAAAAGTAATCAATAAAACGTAAAAAATACCAATCATGAACATCAAACCTTTAGCAGACAGAGTGCTGATCGAGGCCAAAGAAGCTGAGACCAAAACCGCGAGCGGACTGTATATTCCGGATTCCGCCAAAGAGAAACCGCAGCAGGGAACCGTCGTTGCCGTCGGCAGCGGCAAGAAGGATGAACCGATGGAGCTGTGTGTCGGTGACACCGTACTCTATGGCAAATATGCCGGCACGGAAATCAACGTGGACGGCAAGGATTACCTGATCATGCGTCAGAGCGACGTGGTGGCAGTGCTTAAATAACAAGGAGGAAAAAGACTATGGCAAAAGAGATCAAATTCGATATTGATGCCCGGAACCTGATGAAGGAAGGTGCCGACGCATTGGCAAACGCAGTGAAGGTGACTCTCGGCCCGAAAGGCCGCAATGTCGTCATCGACAAGAAATTCGGCGCCCCGCAGGTGACCAAGGACGGTGTCACGGTGGCCAAGGAGATCGAACTGGAAGACCGCTTCCAGAACATGGGTGCCCAGATGGTCAAGGAAGTGGCTTCCAAGACCAACGACCAGGCCGGTGACGGTACGACCACCGCGACGGTCCTCGCCCAGAGCATCATCAACGTAGGTTTGAAGAATGTCGCCGCCGGCGCCAATCCGATGGACCTCAAACGCGGTATCGACAAAGCTGTCGAGGCTGTCGTGGCTGACCTCAAGAAACAGAGCCAGGAAGTGGGTGACGACTACTCGAAGATCGAGCAGGTCGGTACCATTTCGGCCAACAACGACAACTACATCGGCAAACTGATCGCCGACGCCATGGCCAAAGTCAAGAAGGACGGTGTCATTACCGTCGAAGAGGCCAAAGGCACCGATACCGAGGTGAAAGTCGTGGAAGGCATGCAGTTCGACCGCGGTTATATTTCCGCTTACTTCATGACCAACCCGGACAAGATGGAAACCGTGCTCGAGCAGCCGCAGATCCTGATCACCGACAAGAAGATCTCCACGATGAAAGACCTGATGCCGATTCTCGAACCGATTGCCCGTGAAGGCCGTTCGCTGCTGATTATCGCCGAGGATGTGGATGGGGAAGCCCTGACGACCCTCGTGGTCAACAAGCTCCGCGGTACGCTGAAGGTGGCCGCGGTCAAAGCCCCTGGTTTCGGCGACCGCCGCAAGGAGATGCTGCAGGATATCGCTACCCTGACGGGCGGCATCGTGGTCTCTGAAGAGCGTGGTTTCACGCTGGAGAACGCTACGCCCGACATGCTGGGCCGTGCCGAGAAGGTGGTCATCGACAAGGAGAACACCACCATCGTCAATGGTGCCGGTGACAAGGAAGCCATCGCAGACCGTGCCAACCAGATCCGCAAGCAGATCTCGACCACGACGAGCGACTACGACCGCGAGAAACTCCAGGAGCGTCTGGGCAAACTCGCCGGCGGTGTGGCCGTCCTCTATGTGGGCGCTGCTTCAGAGGTTGAGATGAAAGAGAAGAAAGACCGCGTCGAGGATGCATTGAACGCAACCCGCGCCGCTGTCGAAGAAGGCATCATCCCGGGTGGCGGTGTCGCCCTCGTGCGTGCCGAGGCCGCTCTGGCTGCTGTCAAGGGTGAAAACGAAGATGAGACCACCGGTATCCACATCGTGGCCCGCGCCATTGAGGAGCCGATCCGCATCATTGCCGCCAACGCCGGCAAGGAAGGCAGTGTCATCGTCCAGAAGGTGAAGGAAGGCAAGGCCGATTTCGGCTACAATGCCCGCACCGACAAGTTCGAGAACCTGCTCTCCACGGGCGTCATCGACCCGACTAAGGTCGTCCGTGTCGCTCTCCAGAACGCTGCTTCCGTGGCAGGCATGTTCCTGACCACCGAATGCGCCCTGGCTGACATCAAGGAAGAGCAGCCCGCGATGCCCCCGATGAATCCGGGCATGGGCGGCATGATGTAAGCCGGGCACAAAAACCCGCTGAATGGTGCCCCGACCGCGCTGATTTGCCGGCCGGGGCACGTTTTTGTGCCTGGTTGTGCCCGGCGGGCGTCCATCGGATGTTTTTTTGCAAGTCCGCGGTTTTTTCGGTATCTTGCTTTGTTTTTCCACACCTTTGTTGCCTTATGTCCTTCGTACACCTTCATGTCCACACGCAGTATTCGATTCTTGACGGTCTTTCCGATATCGGGAAGCTGTTTGAGCGGGCCCGGGAGCTCGGGATGCCGGCTTTGGCCATTACCGACCACGGCAACATGTATGGCGTGAAGGAGTTCTTCAAGTTCGCTTACGACAAGTCGAATCTCGGTGCGGACAAGCAGCCCATCGTCAAGCCCATCATCGGCTGCGAGGTCTATGTGACCCGTCACTATGACCATCGGCTCAAGGACAACGACCATCGCAGGTATTACCACCTGACCTTGCTGGCCAAGAACTACGAAGGCTATCGGAACCTGATGAAAATCTGCACGGAAGGGCATGTGCACGGCATGTATTACAAGCCGCGCGTGTCACATGAGGTGATCGAGCGCTACCATGAGAATCTCATCTGCTGCTCCGCCTGCCTGGCCGGTGAGATTCCCCGCGACATCATGGACGGCAACATCGAAGCGGCCCGTGAAGCGATCCGGTGGCACAAGCGCGTCTTCGGGGAAGACTATTATCTCGAGGTGATGAAGCACAAGACCGAAGTGCCCGGCCTCGACGACGATGTGTACCGGGCGCAGATGGAAGTCAACCCCGTGATCTTCCAGCTCGCTGAAGAGTTGGACGTCCCGGTGGTGGCCACCAACGACGTCCACTTCATCCGTAAGGAAGATGGCCCGGCGCACGACCGCCTCATCTGCCTGACCACCAATTCCGACATCGACGACCCCAAGCGCCTGCGCTATACCCAGCAGGAATATCTCAAGAGTGAGGAAGAAATGGCGGTGCTCTTCCCGGACCATCCGGAGGTCATTGCCCGTACCCGGGAAGTGGCCGACAAAGTGGAATTATACAAGATCGACCACGACTACATCCTGCCGAAATACCAGATCGACGAAGCCTTCCTTCGCGACATCGACAAGCATCTGGAAACGTACCGTGAATTCATCGAAGCCGGCAAAAACGACCCGAAGGGCCGTTACCGGGGCGACGCTTTCTGCCAGTCGGTAGCGTACCTCTGCCACTTGACCTATGAAGGGGCGAAGATCCGTTACGGCCAGACCCTGACGGACGAGCAGGCCGAGCGCATCGCCTTCGAACTGAAGACGATCTCGTCCATGGGCTTTCCCGATTACTTCCTGATCGTACAGGATTATATCCGGGCGATGCGCAAGCAGGGCTGGCTGGTCGGTCCGGGGCGTGGTTCCGCTGCGGGCAGTGTGGTGGCTTATTGCTTGTGGATCACCAATCTGGACCCGATCAAGTATCAGCTCCTGTTCGAGCGTTTCCTCAATCCGGAACGGATCTCGATGCCGGATATCGACGTGGATTTCGAGAACCTGGAAGCAGCGCACCGCTATGTCGAGCAGACATACGGGGAGGACCACGTGTCTCGTGTCATCACTTTCGGCACGATGCTCGCCAAGGGGGCCATCAAGGACGTGGCGCGCATCAGCCATGTGTCCATCGACGAGAGCAACCGCCTCTCGAAAATGGTGCCGGCCCGCCTGAGCGAGCGCGTGAAGAACGAAAAGGGGGAGACAGAAGAGAAGAACGTCAAGATCACGCTCAAGAACTGCTTCCGGCTGGTGCCGGAATTCAAGGAAGAACTGGCCAAAGAACATAACGACCTCAACAAGGAGGTTCTCGAGTATGCAGAACAGCTGGAAGGCAGCATCCGCCAGGTCGGCATGCACGCCTGCGCCACAATCATCGGCCCCGGCAACCTGAGCGATTACATTCCCATCTGCCTGTCGAAAGACAAGGATACGGGCGAAGACGTCTGGACTTCGCAATATGACGGCCACTACATCGAGGAATGCGGCTTGCTGAAGATGGACTTCCTGGGACTCAACACCCTGTCCATCATCCACAAAACGCTCGACCTGATCAAGGAAGGCCACGGCGTGGATATCGATATCGAAGCGATTCCCATCGACGATCCGGAAACCTACGCCCTCTACGGCCGCGGCGACACGACCTCGATCTTCCAGTTTGAGTCGCCCGGCATGAAGGAATGGCTGCAGCGACTCCATCCCGAGCGATTCGAGGACCTGATTGCCATGAACGCCCTCTACCGGCCGGGCCCGATGGATTACATCCCTGATTTTGTAGACCGCAAACTGGGCATCAAGCCGATTACCTACGATACGCCGGAGATGGAAGAGTATCTGCAGGATACCTACGGTATCACGGTCTATCAGGAGCAGGTGATGCTGCTGTCGCAGAAACTGGCCGGTTTCACCAAAGGCCAGGCGGACAAGCTTCGCAAGGCGATGGGCAAGAAGAAGATCAAGGACATGGAGGAACTCTATGTCAAGTTCATGGAGGGCGGCCGGGCCCACGGGCACGACGACGCGCTCCTGAAAAAGATCTGGCAGGACTGGCGGGCCTTCGCGGAATATGCCTTCAACAAGTCGCACGCCACCTGCTACGCTTGGGTCAGCTACCAGACGGCCTGGCTCAAGGCCCATTATCCGGCGGAATTCTTCGCCGCCAACATGAGCTGCAACCTCAACGACATGGACGAGATCACCAAGATCATGGACGATACCCGTCGCTGGCAGATCCAGGTGCTCGGTCCCGATATCAATGAGAGTTCCACGGAATTCACGGTCAACAAGGAAGGCAACATCCGCTTCGGCATGGGCGGCATCAAGGGCGTCGGCGCCAATGTCATCGACGCGGTGATTGCCGAGCGGCGCAAGGGAGGTCCTTTCCAGAATATTTTCGACTTCGTGGAGCGGATGCCGCTGGGCATCATCAACCGGAAGGTCGTCGAATGCCTCGTCTATGCCGGTGCTTTCGACAGTTTCAACGAAATCTCCCGGCCGCAGTTCTTTTACGAAACCGGCTCCGGCAAGGACGACACCTATCTCGATGCGCTGCTCCGTTATGCCTCGAAGTATCAGAACGATACGATGAATGCGACGATGAGCCTCTTCGGCGACATGGAGGAACTCAAGCCGGTCCGTCCCGCCATCCCGCCGTTGCAGCCGGAGTACAATGAGATGGAATTCCTCAAGAAGGAGAAGGAATGCGTGGGCATGTACCTGTCGGCGCACCCGCTGGACCGTTTCAAGTTTGAGATCGACACTTTCGCGACTGTCACCATCGCCCAACTCGACGAGATCGACCGGACGCTGCAGACCGACAAGTCCGTGCAGAACAAAGAGTTTATTGTGGCCGGCCTGGTGTCGGAATGTGAGATCCGCTATACCAAGAGCGGCAACAAGCCCTATTGCCGTTTCACGCTGGAAGACTATACGGGCAGCCACCAGTTCTCGCTGTTCAGCAAGGATTACGAGACGTTCATGAAATACACGCAGGTCCAGAGCGCCCTGCTGGTCAAATGCGCCACGAAGCAGCGTTTCCGCAAGAAAGACGAACAGGACAGTGATCCCGTCTATGAACTCCGGATTCAGAACATCGCGTTGCTCTCCAACACCAAGGACGCCTACATCAAGGAAGTCCATGTCGAATTGCCGCTCCGGGAATCCACGCCGGAACTGCGCAACGCGCTCGTCAAAGAACTCAAGCGCCACAAAGGCAACGCCCGTCTCTACATCGACCTGGTTTTCGAGCATGACGGCCAGGAAGACCGCCTGTCCCTTTTCTCCACGAAAATCACCGTGTCACCCGACTACGTCCTCTACGACTTCCTGAACAAACACAACCTCCGCCACCGGCTGGTGACGAAGGTTGATCTATAGTTGTCTGGCCGGAGTATTTGAAGCCCCTTCACATCCGCTACGGCTATCCGCACAAGCCTTCCCGCAAAAACTCCGTGAAGGGGCTTCAAATACTCCGGCCGGGCTGGAAAGGCAGAACCCTTAGATCAGCGGTTCGGCCGTCATGGCGGCAGGCTGCGGGATGCCCATCAGTTTGAGGATGGAGGGGGCGACGTTGCAGAGGGCGCCGTCCTTGACCGTCTTGACAGCATCGCCGGCGCCGATGACCACGAACTGGACCGTGTTGAGGGAGTGCGCGGTGTTGGGCGTGCCGTCGGCGTTGACGGCGAAATCGGCGTTGCCGTGGTCGGCGGTCAGCAGGACCACATAGCCTTTGGCCAGGGCCTCTTCCACCACACGGCCGACCAACTTGTCGATGCAGGCCACGGCGCGGGTGATCGAGTTGTAGATACCGGTGTGACCCACCATGTCGCCGTTGGCGAAATTCAGGATGATGAGGTCTTCCTTTTCGCTGCGGATGGCGTCGATGAGTTTCTCGGCCACTTCCGGCGCGCTCATCTGCGGCAGCAGGTCATAGGTCGGCACCTTCGGGGAATTGACGAGGATGCGGTCCTCGTTTTCAAACTGGGTCTCCCGGCCTCCGTTGAAGAAGAAGGTCACATGCGCGTATTTTTCCGTTTCGGCGATGCGGAGCTGGCGCTTGCCGGCTTTGGCGACGGTCTCGCCGAGGGTGTCCTGGACCAGTTCTTTGTCGAAGAGGATGTGGACACCGGTGAACGAAGCGTCATACGGCGTGAGGCAGCAGTAGTAAAGCGGAATCGTGTGCATGCCTTCTTCCGGCATGTCCTGCTGCGTCAGGACGGTGGTCAGTTCGCGGGCGCGGTCGTTGCGGAAATTGTAGAAGATGATGGCGTCGCCTTCTTCGATTTTGGCGAGCGGTGCGCCGGCCGCGTCGGTCACGACGATCGGTTTGATGAACTCATCGGTCACGTCGGCGTCGTAGGAGGCCTGGATGCCTTCCGTTGCGGACGTGAAAGCGGCTCCTTTCCCTTCAACCAGCAGGTCGTAGGCATCCTTGATCCGGTTCCAGCGCTTGTCACGGTCCATGGCGTAGAAGCGGCCGCAGACAGTGGCGACACGGCCGGTGGTTTCGGCCATCTTGCTTTCGAGCTCTGCCACGAAGCCTTTGCCGCTGCGCGGGTCGGTGTCGCGACCGTCCATGAAAGCGTGGACGAAGACTTTGTCGAGCCCTTGTCCGGCTGCCACGCGCAGGAATTCATACACATGGTCGAGCGAAGAATGGACACCGCCGTGGGAAGTAAGTCCCATCAGGTGGAGTTTCTTGCCGGAAGTCTTCACATAGTCGAAAACGGCTTTGATCTCGGGATTTGCAAGGAGTTTGTGTTCCCGGCAGGCGATGTTGATCTTGACCAGGTCCTGATAGACCACGCGCCCGGCACCCAGGTTCATGTGGCCGACCTCGGAGTTGCCCATCTGTCCGTCGGGCAAGCCGACGAATTCGCCGCAGGCCTGCAGGTGGCTGGAAGGATATTTTGCCCGCAGGGCATCGATATTCGGGGAACCCTGGGTCCAAATGGCATTGGAATAGTCGTGACGGCCTTCACCCCAGCCGTCGAGAATCATCAAAAGAACTTTCTTGTTCATATTTTTCGTATATTTGTTAGCTTGGAATCGCGCAAAAATAAGGAATATATGGCAATATCGAACCGCAAAGGAAGCAAAAAAGGCAAAAATACCAACAAAAGGGGAGCCCCTGTCCGGGAAGGAGCGCTCAAGCGGGCGAAAAGGCTCGCACGGGGCGAAGAGGCACCGGTCCGTACGACGGAGCGCCGCTCCAAAAGCCTGGAGGAGTTTGAGGGCATCGTGTCGCTCTCGCGGGATGGATTCGGCTTCGTTAAGGTTGACGGACAGCAAGAAGACATCTTTGTCCCGATGCGGAAACTGCATTTCGCCCTGAACGGGGATTTCGTGAAGATCGCCGTGTCGAAACGGAAACTCCAGGCCGGAGCCAGCGGACGCAGCCTGGAAGGAGAAGTGGTCAAGATCATCCACCGCAGCACCAAGCCGCATATCGGCATCCTGGTGGTGCGCGGGCGGCAGGTCTGGGCCATTGTCGAAAGCAAGAACATGCCTTATGATATCCGGATTGATGTGGCCGGCCCTGCCGAACTACCGGAAATCGGCGGAAAGAAAGCCGAACATGGCATGAAGGTGGCCGTGCTGGTGACCGACTGGCCCAAACGCAGTGCCGAGCCGCTGGGCCGGATCGTGGATGTGCTGGGTGTTCCGGGCGAAAATGATACCGAGATGCACGCCATCCTGGCGGAATACCAGCTGCCGTACCGTTTCGAACCCGAAGTGGAGCAGGCGGCCGACAAGATTTCGGAAGAGATCACGCCGAAGGACCTGGCCGGCCGGCGCGATTTTCGCGGCGTCACCACGTTTACCATCGACCCGACGGATGCCAAGGACTTCGACGATGCTCTCTCCTACCGGAAACTGGACAACGGCAACGTGGAGGTCGGTATCCACATCGCGGATGTGACCTACTATGTGAAACCGGGCTCTCCGGTTGACAAGGAGGCGTTTGCGCGCGGTACGTCTGTCTATCTGGTGGACCGCACCATCCCGATGCTGCCGGAAAAACTCTCCAACAAACTCTGCTCGCTGCGACCCCATGAGGACAAGCTCACATACAGTGCGGTGTTCGAGATGAATGCCAAGGCCAAGGTGATCGGGCAGTGGTTCGGCCGCACGGTCATCAATTCGGATCATCGCTTCGATTATGAGCAGGCGCAGCAGATCATCGAGACGAAGGAAGGCCCGCTGGCCGCCGAGATCCTCGACCTGCACGCGCTGGCTGCGATCCTGCGGAAGCAGCGGTTCGACAATGGTGCGATCTCGTTTGAGCGGCCTGAGATGAAAGTTCTCGTGGACGAGACAGGCAAGCCGATAGATGTCATTCAGAAAGAGAGCAAGGAAAGCAACTGGCTCATCGAGGAATTCATGCTGCTGGCCAACCGTTGTGTCGCGGAATATGCCACGAAGAAATGCAAGGCCAAGAATCCCACTTTTGTCTATCGTATCCACGAGAATCCCGATCCGGAGAAGCTCGACAGCCTGCGCAGTTTTGCCAAGAATTTCGGGCATCAGCTGGGCGACACGTCGGATCCGAAACAGGCGGCCGGAGCGCTCAATGCGCTGATGAAGGAGGCCAAGGGCAAGCCGGAGGAGAATGCACTGCAACTGCTGGCCCTGCGCAGCATGGCTCGCGCCCGCTATTCTACGGACAATGTGGGGCACTACGGCCTGGCTTTCCAGTACTACACGCATTTCACTTCGCCGATCCGCCGTTATCCTGACATGATGGTGCACCGGCTGCTGGCGCTGTACATGGACGGAGCGACGTCGCAGGACAAGCTCTATTACGAGGATTGCTGTGAGCACAGTTCGGTCCGTGAGCAGATTGCCACGGATGCGGAGCGGGCTTCCATCAAGTACAAGATGGTGGAATTCATGCAGGACAAGATCGGCCGGCAGTTTGACGGGCATGTCAGCGGCCTGACGGAGTGGGGCATTTATGTGGAGATCGAGCCGACGAAGATCGAAGGCATGATTTCGCTGCGGGAGATCCGTACGGACTGGTATCAGTTTGATGAAGAAAAATACGAAACGCGGGGCAAGGCTTCGGGCCGGGTCTTCCATCTGGGCGATCCGGTGAAGATCCGGGTCCTGCGCGCCAATCTTGAACAAAAAATCCTGGACTATGAACTCGTTGAAGAATAATCTTATCAGTCTGATTGCAGCTATCCTCCTCTTCGTTCCCGCGCGGGCGCAGGAGACGTCTTTACTGTCGGCAGGTGCCTGGCAGCAGGAACAGGTTGCCGAAGGGATCATCCTGCGGCAGGCTGCTTTTGAAGGCAGCCTGTTCGGGGCGAACCAGTATCTCTGTGTGCTGGAGGTGGCGCCGGGGGCGCATTTTGACATCGTGCCGGCTGACGACAAAACGCTGGCGAAGACGACGGACCTGGCGGCGCGCCAGGGTGCTGTCGCGGCGGTCAACGGTTCGTTCTTCAATATGCGGGCACCGTATGGATCGGTCAATTACCTGCGGGTTGACGGGGTGGCGTTGGCGCCGAATGCTTTGGATTCGTATGAGAATCCGGGAAGCGGGCGCAGTACGCGGCAGACAGCGGCGGTTGCCACTTGGCGGGGCGGCCTGTATGTGCTCAAGGCCGATGACCTGCGTACATGGGAGAAATACATCGCAGCGGAAGACATCGTGACGACGGGTCCGCTGCTTTTGGTCGGCGGGGAACTAGAACCGGTGGTGGCCGACAATTTCAACAAGACCCGGCATCCCCGTACGGCGGTCGGCCGCCGGGCGGACGGCACCGTCCTGCTGGTTGTTGCCGACGGCCGCAATGAGCAGGCCACCGGGCTCTCGATGCTCGAATTACAAGAAGTCATGGCCGCACTGGGCTGCCGCGACGCCGTCAATCTGGACGGCGGCGGCTCCACGACGATGGTTGTCCGCGGCGAAGTGGTCAATCATCCGTCCGACAACAAACGGTTCGACCCCGCCGGCGAGCGGGTCGTCGCCAACATCATCTGTGTCAAGTAAGCACTGCGTGGAGCACGTCGAGGCTGCGGGCATCGATGGTCGTGCCCAGGTGCCAGGAAAGGTATTGCAGCATCTTGCGGGAGAAGGATTGCCGCTGGCTGGCTGACAGCGGGATGGCGAGTGTTTCTTCGAAAGCGCTGTGCAGGACCTGTTGGAACAAAGCGGCTTCATCGGGCGCGAAGAGGCCGGAGGGCTCGATGTCCTCACCGGGCATGAAGCCCATCTGCACCGCATAACTGACCAGAAACCACAGGTGGAAATTGGCGATGCTGCCTTCGGCGGTCTCCAGTGCACAGACCGCTTCGCAAAGCCAGTCAAAAAACTGCGGGTCGGACAATTCGTTGGTGAAGCTGCGATAGAGCACTTCGCTCAGGAACATGGCGACGGAACTCTTGGCCCGGTCGCTCCGGATGGCATGGAGCGGACGGACCGGCTCCCATTCGCGCAGATAGGCGAGAGAACTTTTAGGGGAGGCGCTGCTGACGATGTCGAGCAAACTGAGCGGATGGAAAGCGGCCACGGCATTGCCCCGCTTGATGCCGCGTACCAGATAGCTGCACCGTCCCGCCACCGCATCGACCGTGTGGAGGATCAGGGCGTGGTCGGAATATTTTGTCAGGTGAAGGACGACTATCCGTGATGTTCCCGGAGATGGCATTGCAGCATCCGCATGGCCTTTCCGCGATGGGAAAGTGCGTTCTTTTCTTCAATCGAAATCTCGGCGAGCGTCACGTCGAGGCCGATTGGAACAAAAATTGAATCATAGCCGAATCCTTGGACCCCTTCGCTTTCCTGCATGGCGATGTGGCCTTCGCAAGTTCCTTCAAAGACCGTGAGATTGCCGTCTTCGATGAGCGAGACGACGCAGCGGAAACGGGCCGTGCGTGCTTCGAAGGGAAGCCCTTCGAGTTCAGCCAGCACCCGGCGCCGGTTGGCCGCCGGATCCTTGTCTTCGCCGGCGTAGCGGGCGGTATGGACACCTGGTGCACCGCCGAGTGCATCGATTTCCAAGCCGGTATCGTCGGCAAAACAGGCCTGCTGGAAGCAGTTCCAGACGGCACAGGCTTTCTGGATGGAGTTTCCGCGCAGGGTGTCGCAGGTTTCCGGCAGGTCGCCGGGCAGACCGAGCGCAGCGGGTGTAAGCACATGGAAAGAAGGTCCGAGAATGGATTGGGCTTCTTCCTGTTTATGGGGATTGTTGGAGGCAAAAATGAGATCCATGGAGAGGCTTGCTTTGAAAAACCAAAGATACGGAGAAAATTGCTACTTTTGTAAGTTATATGAACATACCGATGAAAAGAAAGATGAAATGGATGGCGGCAGCGTTCGTGCTGCTGCTGGGAGTCGCACCGGTTCCGACGCGCGCTCAGAGTCAGGATTTCAAATTGGGGCAGAGCCTGGAACGGGAGTATGCTGTCCTGCGGGAAGTGGCGCAGTCGTATGTCGATACGGTCGATTTCGACAAGATGATCATCGCAGGCGTACGGGCGATGCTCGCCACGCTGGATCCCTATACGGTCTATATTTCCGAAGAGGAGGGAGAGGATTTCGAACTGCTGACGACCGGCAATTACGGCGGTGTGGGTGCGCTCATCCGCAAAGCACCGGGCGAAGGCGTAAGGATTATCGAACCCTATGAGAATTCCCCGGCTGCGAAGTACGGCCTCTTGCCGGGCGATACGATCATCGAGATTGACGGTGTGCCGGTCTATGACGAAACCTCCGAACAGAGTTCCGGCCGGATGAAAGGCCAGCCGGGCACGGACGTACGGTTCAAGGTAGTCAAAGGCCGCACGAAAGATACCGTTGACGTGGTCGTGACCCGCGAACGGATCCATGTGTCCGACATCACCTATGCCGGTATTTACCGCGACGACATCGGTTATATCCAGCTGACGGGTTTCACGGCCAAGCTTTCCGAAGAATTCAAGGAGCAGGTGCTCAAGTTGAAAGAGGCGGGCGCCAAACGGCTGGTCATCGACCTGCGCGACAATGGCGGCGGCGTGATGGACGAGGCCATCGAAATCGTTTCGCTCTTCGTGCCCAAGGGAACGCTTGTGGTTTCGTCCAAGGGGCGCGTTTCCGAATTGAACCGCGAATACCGGACATCTTCGGCGCCGGTGGATACCTTGCTTCCGTTGCTCGTGATGGTCAATGGCAACTCTGCTTCCGCATCGGAGATCACGGCCGGGGCTCTGCAGGATCTGGGCCGCGCCACGATTGCCGGTACCCGTTCTTTCGGCAAAGGCCTGATCCAGTCGATCCGTCCGATGCCTTATAACACCCAGCTGAAACTCACCACCGCCAAGTACTATACGCCGAGCGGCCGCTGCGTCCAGGCCATCGACTACAGCAACCGGCACGAAGATGGAACCCTGGATAAAGACGCCAATGGCGGCATCGCGCCCGACATCGAGGTGGAAGGCCACCCGTTCAGCCGGCCGACTGTGTCCCTGGTCTATTACGACATCCTCGGCTCCTACGCCATCGAGTACTTCACCAAGCATGCGGCCATCGACCGTGATTTCCACTTGACGGATGCCGAATACGAAGAATTCGTGCAATACGCCGCCACCCAGGAATTCGATGCCCGGAGTGCCGCCCAGACAGCGCTTGACCGGCTTGTCGAGGCCGCCAAGGCGGAAGACCTGTATGACAATTTCAAGGTGGAGATCGAGGCGCTGCAGAAGAAGGTCAATATGGAAAAGGCCGATATCCTCCGCGCCAAGAAAGCAGAAATCCTGCCCCTGGTCGAGCAGGAAATCGTCACTTGCTACTACTTCAACCGCGCATCCGTCCCTATCGCGCTCCGTTACGACGAACAGCTGCGCGAGGCGGTGGACAAGTGGTTAGCGAAATAGGAATACCTTGTCGCCCCGACGGACTTTTTCGGGGACGGGGATGGAACAGAGGTCGCCTTTGGCGGCCTCTTCCAGTATGTGCTGGTCGTCCAGCCGGATTTCGGAAGGCGCGACTTCGACCACACCGGTGGTCGGTCCGCAGATGAGGAGCGGGTCGCCAACGCGGAAAGAGCCTGTTTCCATCTGGATCTCCGCAACCCCCAGCCGGGCATAGTAATCCGTCACCCGACCCAGATAGACTTTCGTCCGGGTGGCCTGGTTGCCATAGACCTGGCTCCATTCGCCCAGCCGGGCTCCCTGGTAGTAGCCGTCCCAGAATCCCCGGTTGAACACCGTGGCGAGCCGTTCCTTGAGTGCAGAACCCAGTTCCGGAGAGAAGGTGCCGGCCTCGATGGCGTCGGCTGCCTCGCGGTAGGCCCGCGTGACCGTCTTGACGTATTCGCTGCTGCGCGCGCGGCCTTCGATCTTGAAAACCGAGGCGCCCGCATCGGCCATCTTGTCGAGGAACTCGATGGTACAAAGGTCCTTGGGTGACATGATGTACTGGTTGTCGATCAACAGCTGCGAGCCGGTCTGCAGGTCGGTGACTTCGTACGGATGCCGGCAGACCTGGTAGCAGCTGCCGCGGTTGGCCGAGGCCCCGTATTCATGGAGCGAAAGATAGCATTTTCCCGAAATGGCCATGCAGAGCGCACCGTGGCAGAACATCTCGATCTGGAGCGGCCGGCCAGCGGGTCCGCAGATTCTTTCGCGTGCCACCGTTTCGCTGATGGCCTTCACCTGATGGAGATTGAGTTCACGGGCCAGGACCACCACATCGGCAAACTGGCTGTAGTAATGGAGCGCTTCGCTGTTCGAGACGCTCAGTTGCGTGGAGATATGTACTTCCAGGCCGAGCCGCCGCGCTTCCGTGATAGCCGCGATGTCCGAAGCGATCACGGCGCTCACGCCCGCTTCCCGGGCCGCCTGCAGCGCCTCCCGCATCGGTCCAAGGTCTTCGTCGTAGAGGGTTATGTTGAGCGTCAGGTAGCTGCGGAGTCCGTTTTTCCGGCAGATATCGCATACCGCCTGGAGGTCTTCCGGTGCGAAATTGTTGGCGGAGTGCGAACGCATGTTGAGGTGGCCGATGCCGAAATACACGGAGTCGGCACCGCCTTGGATGGCGGCCTGCAGGCATTCGAAATTGCCTGCGGGGGCCATGATCTCCAGCTTGTTATTTTTCACGATGGATGATTTCTTCGGCAAATTGGGCAAGGTATTGGGTCCGGTCGGCCGGAAGGCCGGTCGTGGCAAGGGCATCCATCGCTTTTTTGTGGTAGGACAGGATTTCGGAAGCCGCCGCCTCTTTGACACCGAGTACTCCATACAGGTCGCGGACGGCTTCGACTTTCTCTTCCCGCTGGTCTTCACCGAGCTGCAGCAATTTTTCCAGCTGGCATTTCTGCTCCCCGGTCGCACGGCGGAAGCATTCGACCAGCAGCCAGGTCTTCTTGTTGTTGACGATGTCGCCGCCGATCTTTTTGCCGAATACCTTTTCGTTGCCGAAGGTATCGAGATAATCATCGGTAATCTGGAAAGCGATGCCCAGTTGATAGCCGAATTCGTACAAGGCGTCGCAGATCTCCTTGGAGCCGCCGCCGATCAAGGCGCCCATCTTCGCCGAGCAAGCCAGCAGCACGGCTGTCTTGAGGCCGATCATCCCCAGGTAATCCTCGCGAGTGATGAAAGGCAGGGATTCGTAATCCATGTCATACTGCTGTCCCTCGCAGACTTGCATGGCCGTCGTGGAAAACAGGTCGAGTACCTTCGGAAGCACGGCTTGCGGTGCATACGCCAGGTATTTATAGGCGAGGATCGACATCACGTCGCCCGAAAGGATCGCCACGTTTTCGTTCCATTTCTTATAGACGGTGGGGCAGCCGCGGCGTGTGTCGGAGCGGTCCATGATGTCGTCGTGGATGAGCGTGAACTCGTGAAAGACTTCAAGCGCCATCGCCGGGAAGATGACGGGCCGCTGGAAATCGTCACTGAGCAGGTTGTAGCTCAGCAGGCACAGTTTCGGACGGATGCGTTTCCCGCCGATCGACATCATATAGTCGAGCGGATCATACAGGGTAGCCGGTTCGCGGCTGATGTTCTGGAGCCGGGCGGAGTTCTCCAGGATGCGGTCGATCTCTTCGAGGGTGTACATGACACAGTTTTTTTCTACGACAAAGGTAGGAAATAAATGCGTCATTCCCGGCTTGTTCGAATCTTTTGTATCTTTGCGGGCATGGAAAAAGGGATTGCCACGGTCGTCAAGCATACGGGAAGCCATTATCTGCTTTCCCGCCTGCCGGAATGGGCCCCCTTTCCCGCGGTCATCCGCGGCAAACTCCGGCTGGCCGGCTCCAAGGCTACCAATCCCATCGCGGTGGGCGACCGCGTGGAATTTGAGGACGGGACGATTACGAAGATCCTGCCCCGCAAGAATTATGTGATCCGCCGTTCGACCAACCTGAGCCGCGAAAGCCACATCATCGCCGCCAATCTCGACCGTGTCTTCCTGATCGTCACCATCATCCTGCCCGAGACCAAACTGGCGTTCGTGGACCGTTTCCTCGTAACCTGCGAAGCCTACGGGATCCGTCCCGTCATCCTGGTCAACAAAGTGGATCTCTACACAGAGCCCGAACTGCAGGATGCCTTGGCCGATTTCAAGGCGCTTTACCGCCAGGCGGGTTATGAAGTGCTGGAAATCTCTGCAATGCAGGGTACCGGGCTGCCGCAGGTGCGCGCCCTCTGCCGCGAGGGACTCACGCTGTTCTCAGGGGCCTCTGGTGTAGGCAAATCCTCCCTGCTGAAGGCACTCGATCCGACCCTCGACCCGAAAATCGGCGAGATTTCCCTGAGTCACCTGCAGGGCAAGCATACCACGACATTCTATGAGATGCATCCGCTTTCCGGCGGCGGGTATGTGATCGATACACCGGGTATCCGGGGCTTCGGGCTGGTGGACATCGAAACGGAAGAACTGAGTACGTATTTTCCGGAGATGCTGCGCGTGATGGACGACTGCCGCTTCAAGCCCTGCACCCATACCCACGAGCCGGGTTGTGCCGTCAAGCAGGCCGTGGACGAAGGCCGCATCGCGCCGGAGCGCTACAGTTCCTATCTGGGCATGCTGGAAGAAGAAAAGAAATACCGCTGATGGCTTTCAAGAACCCCATCAACCGGGAAGTGGTCCGCCTTGCCGTGCCGAGCATCCTGGCCAACATCACGGTGCCGCTGGTGGGTCTCGTGGATACGGCGGTCGCCGGCCATCTGGGCGGCGCCGCGCTTTTGGGCGGCATCGCCATCGGCACGATGCTCTTCGACCTGCTCTATTGGAATATGGGCTTCCTGCGGGTCGGCACTGGCGGCATCACAGCCCAGGCGTACGGCCGGAGCGACTGGAAGGCCGCCATCGGCACGTTTTCCCAAGGCATCGCCACGGCCTTGGCTGTATCGCTGCTCCTGCTGGCCATCCAGTGGGGATTCGTCGAGCTGATGTTGCGTCTGGTGCACTGCTCGCCCGAAGTGGGCGCGGTGGCGCGCCGGTATTTCTACATCCGCATCTGGGCGGCGCCCGCCACACTTTCGCTCTTCGTGTTCAAGGGCTGGTTCATCGGAATGCAAAACACAGTCTTTCCGATGATCACGGACCTTTGGGTCAATCTCGTCAATATGCTGGCCAGCTGGCTGCTTTCCTTCTATACGCCGCTGGGCATCGGCGGCGTGGCCGTCGGTACGCTGATCGCGCAATGGACGGGGCTTCTGGTGGCGATCCTGCTCATGCGCCGGCGCTACCGCGACCTGATGCAGTCCACGACCATCCTCCACAGCATGAAATGGAAGTACTTCAAACGTTTCTTCTCCATTAACAGCCAGCTCTTCGTGCGTTCGCTGATGATGCTGGTGGTTTATGAGGGTTTCACCATCCTGGCCGCCCGTTTCGGCGATGTGGAACTGGCTGTCAGCTCTGTCATCATGCGCCTGCTGATGCTTTTCTCCTACTTCGTGGACGGGTTCGCCTACGCCGGCGAGGCGATGACCGGTCGGTTCATCGGCGAGCAGAACCGGCCGGCCCTGCGGCAGACGGTCCAATACACGTTTTTGTGGGGCGCCGTCATCGGCCTGCTTTTCACCGCGCTCTATGCCGTCTTTCCCCGGACGGTCATCGGCCTGTTGACCGACAACGCCGAAGTCATTGCAGCCAGCAGTCCTTACCTCCCCTGGCTTCTGCTCATGCCGCTGCTCAGTTGTGCGGCCTTCATCTGGGACGGCATCTACATCGGTGCAACGGCTGCGCGCCCGCTGATGCTTTGCATGATCTGGGCGGCCGGCCTGTTCCTCGTTTCTTTCTTCCTTTGCGCGCCGCTTTTCGGAGCGCAGGCCCTGTATATCGCCTATTTCGTGAATCAGGCGGTACGCTCGCTGTATCTCACATTTTCGTGGAAAAAGATTCGTTATCTTGAAAAATAATTCGCAATTTTGTAGATTCGATTGACATTTATAAACCATACAGCAATGACTATTACCCCCAACGCCCAAAAGTACATCGATCTGGAAGATCGGTACGGTGCTCATAACTATCATCCGCTGCCTGTCGTCCTTGCCAAAGGACAGGGTGCTTTCGTTTGGGATGTCGACGGCAAACGCTATTTCGACTTCCTCTCGGCCTACTCGGCTGTGAATCAGGGACACTGCCATCCGAAGATCGTCAAGGCGCTGTGCGACCAGGCCCAGGAACTCTGCCTGACCTCGCGCGCTTTCTACAACGATTGTCTCGGTCCCTATGAGAAGTTCGCCACCGAATTCTTCGGCTACGACAAGCTCCTGCCGATGAACTCCGGTGCGGAAGCGGTCGAGACCGCCCTGAAGCTGGCCCGCCGCTGGGGTTATGTAGTCAAAGGCATCCCCGAGAACGAAGCGCTGATCATCGTCTGCGACGGCAACTTCCACGGCCGTACCATTACCATCGTCACCATGTCGAACGATCCGGACAGCTACTACAACTACGGACCGTTCACCCCGGGTTTCATCAAGATCCCGTACAACGACACCGAATCCCTCGCGAAAGTCCTCGACGAGAAAGGCGACAAGGTCTGCGCCATGATCGTGGAGCCCATCCAGGGCGAAGCCGGCGTCTATGTGCCGGACGATGGCTATATCAAGAAATGCTATGACCTCTGCCATGCCCACAACGTGCTCTTCGTCGCCGACGAAGTCCAGACGGGCATCGCACGTACCGGCAAGCTGTTCGCCTGCGACCACGAAGGCGTCCGTCCCGACATGATTACCATTGGCAAGGCGCTCTCCGGCGGTGTACTCCCGATCTCTGCCGTGCTGGCCGACGATGAGATCATGCTGACCATCAAACCGGGTGAACACGGTTCGACGTTCGGTGGCTTCCCGTTGGCTGCCAAAGTCGCCGTTGCTGCGCTCGAGGTTATCCGCGACGAACATCTGACCGAGAAAGCCGCTTACCTGGGCGAGATCTTCCGCACGGAGATCGCCAAGATCAAGTCGCCGTACTTCAAGTCCGTCCGCGGCAAAGGCTTGCTCAACGCCGTCATCACCGAACCGCAGAATGGCATTGAAGCGTGGGACATCTGCCTGAAGATGGCCGAGAAAGGTCTGCTTGCCAAACCGACCCACCGTCATATCATCCGCTTCGCCCCGCCGTTGGTGATCACCGAAGAACAGCTCCGTGAAGCGATCGGCATCATCCGCGAGGTCTTCGAGACGATGTAGGACAATTGGCTGTCTGTCAGCCTATAACAAGAAGTCGCCCCCTTTGTCCAAAAGGGGGCGACTTCTTATAATTGACTGGTACTGAAAAACTTAGTCTTCAGTCCGGCGGAGTGGCGCGATTTAGAAGAGGAACGCCAGGCCGCCGTGGAGCTGGTTGCGGTGACGGATGATGCCGTTGCCTTCGGTATAGCGGTTCATCATGCCGAAGTCGTAGCCGACGGTCAGGCGGAGGCGTTTGCCCAGGTCGACGCCCATACCGCCGCCCAGCATCACGTCGAAGCGGCCGTAACCGCTGACATCCCGGTAGTTGTCAATCGCCGTATTGGCGGAGAAGCCCAGGATGGATGCCGAAAGGACGGTCTTGGAGATGATGCCGGCCGAGAACGTCGGGCCGCCGAAGAAGAAGAGGCGGAAATTCGGGACAAGTTCGGCTCCGTAGTTGAAATAGATCGGCACGTTGACATAGTGCTCCTGCAGGTCGCCCGAAGCGGAGAGGATGCCGTTGGCGACGGAACGGCCATTGTGGCTGGTCAGGAACATGTAGTATACACCCGGCGTGACGGCGAGGTCACCAGCCAGAGGAAGGGTGACGCCCAAACCGGCATAGACACCGTTGGAAGCAGCGGTGCTGACCTCAGCATCGTTGGAGATTTTGGTGCGGTCGGACGAATTGACATAACCGGCACCGATCTGAACCTGTGCGAACGAGGTGACAGCCACGAGAAGGGCTGCCGCCATGAGCATTGCTTTTTTCATTATCAAATTCAATTTAAGTGGAACAAACTATTTACTGAGTTCTTTCATAACCTTCTTGCTCTGCTTGAGGTCGTCCTTGGCGGCCTTGAGCTGGAGCTTGGCGGCTTTCATTTCTTCTTTGTTGCGCTGGATGTCTTCCTTGTAGCGCTTGATCTGGTCTTTGGTGGCGCTGATCTCCTTGTCGTAGCTCTTGATGCGCTTCTGATCTTCTTTGATGCTTTTCTCGAGATCCTTGAGCTGCTCCTTGCGCTCCTTGATGCGTTGTTTCTCGGTACTGTCGAGACCGTCGTTCTTCATCTGTTTCTCGAGTTCCTTGCTGGCAGCTTTGGCTGTCTTGAGTTCGGCTTTGCGGAGTTTCACGGTCTCGGCGGTCGATTTCTTGACGGCTTTGGCTTCATCGATCTGGGATTCGCAGCGCTTGATGGCGCTTTGAAGGCGGTCGATTTCACGCTCGCAGCGCTTTTCAACGGCTCTTTTGCTGTCTTCGGCATCTTTGACCATCTGCTTCTGCTGATCGATGGTCTGTTCGATCTGCTCGGTGTAGGTTTGCGCACGCAACGGCGCTGCGATAAACAGGGCGGCGGCAAGGGCAGCCCAGATAAACAGGTGTTTCATGGTATTTATTCTCCTAAAGTTGCAACCATAACGGCTTTGATCGTATGCATGCGGTTCTCGGCTTCGTCGAAGACGATGCTGTTCTCGCTTTCAAAGACATCTTCCGTCACTTCGATGCCGTCGAGACCGAATTTCTCATACACGTCGCGGCCCGCCTTGGTTTCCAGGTTGTGGTAGGAAGGCAGGCAGTGCATGAACTTGCATTTCGGATTGCCGGTGCGTTCCATCATCTTGGCGTTGACCTGGTAGGGCATCAGCAGGTTGATGCGCTCTTTCCAGACTTCGTCGGGCTCGCCCATCGAGACCCAGATGTCGGTATAAAGGAAGTCGCAGCCCTTCACGCCGGCATCCACATCGTCGGTCAGGGTGAGGGTGGCGCCGGTTTCAGCGGCGATCTTGCGGCAGGTTTCCACAAGTTCCGGAGCCGGCCACAAGGATTTCGGGGCGACGATGCGCACGTCCATACCCATCTTGCAGCCGCCGACCATCAGGGAGTTGCCCATATTGAAGCGGGCGTCGCCCAGGTAAGCGTACGAGACTTTGTTCAGCGGTTTGTCCACATGCTCGCTCATCGTCAGGAAATCGGCGAGGATCTGGGTGGGATGGAATTCATTGGTCAGGCCGTTCCAGACGGGAACGCCCGAATATTCAGCGAGCTGCTCCACCGTGGTCTGGGCAAAGCCGCGGTATTCGATGCCGTCGAACATGCGGCCCAGCACACGGGCGGTGTCTTTCATCGATTCTTTGATGCCGATCTGGGAGCCGGAAGGACCGAGATAGGTGACGTGGGCACCCTGGTCATAGGCCGCCACTTCGAATGAGCAGCGGGTGCGGGTGGACGTCTTTTCGAATATCAGGGCGATATTCTTGCCCTTGAGACGGGGCTGTTCGGTGCCGGTATATTTGGCGCGCTTGAGGTCGCGGGCCAGGTCGAGCAGGTATTGAATTTCCTTGGGGGTGAAATCGAGGAGCTTGAGGAAGCTGCGGTTTCGAAGGTTGTAAGCCATGATGTAGTCTTTTATCGGTTTATAGGTTTTTAGTCTTTCTCTTGCACGATGCGGGTGCCGCAGTCGGGGTTGTCCAGCTGGCCGGCCTCGGTGATGACGCACTCCTTGCCGCCGTTTTCCACAAAGAAGATGCCAGCCCGAACTTTCGGGGCCATGGACCCTTCGGTGAAGTGGCCTTCCGCCAGATATTTGCGGGCTTCTTCCACTGTGATCACGTCGAGGGCCTTTTCTCCGGGTTTGCGGAAATTGATATAGACTTTCGGTACGTCGGTGAGAATGTAGAGGGCTTCGGCGCGGATCTGCGAAGCGCAGAGCGCGGAGGCCAGGTCTTTGTCGATCACGGCTTCCACGCCGGTCAGGATGCCGTCCTGGTCGATGACCGGGATGCCGCCGCCGCCGACCGTGATGACGACATTGCCCACTTCCACGAGCTGGCGGATGATTTCAATGTTGTTGATGCGGACGGGTTTGGGCGAGGCAACCACCTTGCGCCAGCCATTTCCCTTGGGATCTTCGCGGTAAAGGGCACCGGTCTCTTCATGGAACCGCTCGGCTTGCTCGCGGGTGTAGTAGGGGCCCACGGGCTTGGTGGGGTTCTGGAACATCGGATCGTCCTTGTCCACGACCACTTGCGTGACCAGCGAGACGACCCGACGGCGCAAGCCGTTGCGCACCAGAACCCGGTTCATCCCCTGTTCGATGAGGTAGGCGATAGCACCCTGCGTCTGGGCGCCGCAGTAGTCCATGGGCATCGCTTCGAGGTGGAAGACCTGCCGGCCGGCTTCCTGCTGCAGCATCACGTTGCCTACCTGGGGGCCGTTGCCGTGGCCGATGGCCAGGAAATAGCCGCGTTTGACAAGATTATAAAGTTGCTCGCACGTCTGTTCGACATTGGCGAGCTGTTCCTGATAAGTGCCTTTCTGTCCGCTCCGTAAAAGTGCGTTGCCACCAAAGGCAACCATTGCAATTCTTTTCATTTTCGAGCTGATTATCTTACTAATATTTGAAGTTGAGGCAGTAAATGTGCAAAGATAAAATAAACTTGTTATTTTTGTGGTATTATTCGCAACATTTTCGCGGGGATTGCATCTATATACATGAAGCGTTTTCGATTATGAGCAAGAAACTTTTCCTTGTCACTGTTGCTGTTCTCGGGTTTCTGGCGGCAGCGTCCGCCCAGGATGACTATGATGTCTATATGCAGGAAAGCGGCGGACTGTCTCTCCTGTACCGGGGGCGGCAGGCCTACATCTACGATATCCTCTTCAACGGGACCTATTGGTGGTCAACCCCGGAATTCAGACCGGGTACGGTCCGTTACAACGGCAAAGCCTACCGGAATGTGCCCATGAACATCGATGCGGTCCGCCAGGAACTGGTCGTCCAGGCGCCGGCGGGCGTCAACGGCAAGGTGCTGGACAACCGCTATGTGGATTCCTGCCGGATCGGCAGCGAAAAGTTCATCAACCTGCAGGCCCTGCTGGGGCCGGATGCGCCCGGCGGATACTGGCAGGTGCTCTATGACGGACAGGCCAAGTTTCTCAAGCAAGTCACCAAGAAGCTGGATTCGGACCTGGATGGTTCGAAACGCGCCTTGACCGGGACGGATTTCTCGGAGTATAAGGTGAAAGTGACCAATGTCTTCATATACAAGGCCGCCTATGCCTGCCTGACGGAGGACGGCCAGTTTGTGCCGGTGCGCCGCAAGCAGCAGATTGCCAACCTCTACAAATCCCGGAAACGGGAGAGTCGGCATTATATGAACCGGTTGCAGGCGAACGGGACCTTCGACTTGGAAACGTATGGGAAGGAACTGTTGAAATACCTGGAAACAAAATGAGAAGAATCCGCACGATCCTCCTGGCAGTCTTGCTCGGCTGCACCCTTGCCGCTCAGGCCCAGCCGGCCGGCGAAGTTTTCGGCGTCGTGAAGGCGGATGCCGTCACCCTGGTGGATTTCCTGCGGAAGGAGATCTCCCCGGACATCTTTTTCGTACCGGATTCCGCCGATCACCGTACCTATACGATCCGCGTCCCGCGTGAACAGTTCCTGGAACGCGCCTTCGCCGAGATGCGGGGCAACGGCTACACGGTGACGGCTTACGACGGCAAGTACTTTATCCTGCACGGCATGGACCTGGCGACCACGCTGCCGGCCGGTTACTTCAACCGGCGCGAAGCGGCTCCGGCGGCCGACGATTCCCTCAAGAAGTATCTGGGCGAACAGACCTCCCGGATGACCTTCCAGAACAAGGTGTATGAGATAGGAGATCCGGACCAGCGGCGCAAGAGTGGCCGGGCGACAGTCCGCGGGTATGTCCGCGACGTGGCCAGCGGAGAACCGCTGGTCGGGGTGTCGGTCTATGACGATTCGGGAAAGAATTATGCGCAGACCGATGAATTCGGTTTCTACCGGATCGCCCTTCCCGTGGGTGAGAACAAGCTCGGTTTCAGCGGCTATTCCCTCGAAGACATGAAACTCGACCTGATGGTTTACGGCGACGGCGGCCTGGACGTGGTGATGAAGGAAAAGGTTTTCTCGCTGACCGGCGCTGTGATTACTTCGGAAAGCATGGACCGCCACCGCTCCGCCCGGATGGGCATCGAGAAGGTGCGCATCAACATGATCAAGAATGTCCCGGTGGTTTTCGGTGAGGCGGATGCGCTCAAGGTGGTGATGACGCTGCCGGGTGTCAAGTCTGTCGGCGAAGCATCCAGCGGCTTCAATGTCCGCGGTGGCTCGACCGACCAGAACCTGGTGCTTTTCAACGGCGGGACGATTTACAATCCGAACCACATGTTCGGTCTCCTGTCGGCTTTCAATCCGGATGTCATCAGTGACGTGGAACTTTTCAAGAGTTCGATTCCCGCTTCCTACGGTGGCCGCATCTCCTCGGTGCTGGAAGTCCGCAACCGGGAGGGAAACAGCAAAAAAGTGCAGGGCTCCCTGGGATTGGGCCTGCTGACAAGCCGTCTCCACCTGGAAGGCCCGCTGGTGAAAGACCGCACGACTTTTATCCTGGGCGCACGGACCACCTATTCCAACTGGATTTTCCGGATCCTGCCTGCGAACAGCAACTATTCCGGCGGGAAGGCTTCTTTCCAGGACGTCAACCTGGGCTTGAGCCACAAGATCAACGAGCGCAACAGCATCCATTTGTACGGCTACTGGTCGAACGACAAGTTCAGTTTCAGCAACGATACGACTTTCCGCTACCGCAATATCAACGGCTCGCTGCGCTGGCACAGCATTTTCAGTGAGAAGTTCTCCATGACCGCCACAGTGGGGTATGACAGCTATCACTACAGCATCGAAGATGTATTCAATGCCCATGCTGCGTACCGGCTGTCCAATGCGGTGGACCAGGGCTTTGCCAAGATTGAATTCAAATCCCCGCTCTCGGATGCACATACCCTTGAATATGGCTTGAATGCCGTGTTGTATGACGTCAACCCCGGTTCGTATCATCCGGTCGGAAAGGTCTCGCTGATCGAAGCGAAGGATCTGGACCGGGAACGGGCGCTGGAAGCCGCCTTGTTCGTGAGCGATACCTGGAAGGTCAGCGAGCAGCTGACTTTCGATGCAGGCCTGCGCTGGTCGCAGTTCCTCCGGCCCGGGAACAGCAAGTTCCGGGGCGGTCCGGAGGTCCGTCTCTCGGGCAAGTACTCTTTCAATGACGTTACAAGTGTCAAGGCCGGCTTCAACACCATGCGGCAGTACATCCACATGATCTCCAACAGTATCAACATCTCTCCGACCGACAGCTGGCGCCTGACCGGCGACCAGATCCGGCCGCAGGAGGGCTGGCAGGCTGCAGCCGGTTTCTACCGCACCCTGATGGGCAACACGGTCGACCTCTCGCTGGAAGGTTATTACAAACGGGTCCACCACTATGTGGACTACAAGAGCGGCGCCGTGCTGGTGATGAACCCCAATCTGGCCGACGACCTGATCGATACGGAGAACCGCGCCTACGGCGTCGAGTTCCTGGTCAAAAAGACGCTTGGCAAGCTGAACGGCTGGGTCTCCTACACCTGGTCCCGCTCCTTCCTCCGCGAAACGGAAGACCGGGGCGTGAACACCATCAACGGCGGCCGTTGGTATCATGCGCCGTACGACAAACCCCACGACGTGAAGGTCGTGGCCAACTACAAGTTTACGCACCGCTTCAGCCTGTCCGCCAATCTGGACTACGCTTCCGGTCGTCCTGTGACCGTCCCGATCGGGAAATATCTCTATGCCGGCGGCGCCCGCCTGGTCTTTTCCGAAAGGAACAGCTACCGGATTCCCGACTACTTCCGCCTTGACCTGGCTTTGATCATCGAGCCTGGACACTACCTCAAGCAACTCACGCACATGTCCTTCACGGTCGGATGCTACAACGTGACCGGCCGGAAGAACCCTTATTCCGTGTTCTACACCACGGAAGGCCGCAACATCTCCGGCCATATGCTGAGTGTCTTCGCCACGCAGATACCCTATGTCAACTTCAATCTGAAATTCTGATGAAAAAGCGTCTTGTTTCCCGCCTTCCGATGCTGCTCCTTGCCATCCTGGCGACAGCTTGCGTCTATGATTTCAATCCGGATCTTTCGGGTGAAGAAGGCCTCTTGATCGTCGAAGGCGATATCGTTCTCGGGCAGACGAGCAGTTTCAGTATCCGTCGCTCCTCTGCGTTGGATTCCTGGAATTTATATGAATTTGCGGCGTATTCCAATCTGCGCGTGGAAGCCAGCGACGGCACGCTTTATCCGGAGCGCGCTTTCGGACTGGAAGGCCCTTTCAGCAGAGGGGCGGGTCAAATCGACCTGCGCGGTGCCGACCCTTCCCTGGAATACAGGCTGGCTTTCGACTGCGAAGGCCGGCACTATGCGTCCCATTGGACGTCCATCGTTCCGAATGCGGTTATCGACAGTATGTCCTTCGCCATCAATGATGCCAAGACAGACATTTCCGTCCGGATTTCAACCCACTCCAATGAAAGCACAGGATACTACCGGTGGACGGCCTTCGAGACCTGGGAGTACAGGGCCGAGCGTTTTGCCACGTATTATTTCCTGCCGGCAGGTTCCCGGTACAAAGGACAGCCTCTCCAGGAAGACAGCATCCTGCCTTATGAGAACGGTGAAAACCTCTTCTATTGCTGGTCCTCCGAGCAGCGTGGCGGCCTGATGACCGCCACGACCGAGTCGCTCTCCGAAGACCGCCTGGTGGACCATGAACTTTACACGCTCAATTATCATGACAGGAAGATATCCTATGTCTATTCTGTCGAAGTGAACCAGACCCGGATTACGGAAGAAGCGTATCGATACTGGCAGATGATGGAGCGCAACAGCACGAATGTGGGTGGCCTTTTCTCTCCGGAACCGTCGGAATTGCGCGGGAACATCGTGAACGTGGATGACGAAGCGGAAATGGTGCTGGGTTATGTGAGCGTGGTCAATCCGGTCAAATACCGATTATTTATCGACGACCGTGAAATCCGTTTCTACAAAGAATTGAATCCACGGCTTGTACCGGAATATCTGGTACCGGGCAAACCAAACTGGTCCATCACTTATCGGGAGGGGTGGCTGCCGGTTTCAGAGTATGAGCCCGATAATCCGGAAGTGACGATGCGCCCGGGCTATGTGCAGTTGTACAACTGGCTTCCGGCCAATTGCGTGGATTGCCGTTTCCAGGGAGGTACCAAGCAGAAACCCGCCTATTGGCCGACACCGGAAATCTAATTGACACGTCTTATGAAAAACAGCTATCTTGCTTTGCTTGCCTGTGTTCTGCTAGCCTGCCTGCCTCTTTTCGCGCAGGAGCGGGTTGTGGAGCGGACGTATATTTCCACCGACAAAGATGTCTATGTGGCGGGTGATGCCGTGTGGTATTCGGCTTTCTGCGTGGATGCGGCCCGGGGTACGCTTTCTCCGGTCAGCAGTGTGGCCTATCTGGAACTGCATTCGCCTGACGGTATGGTGGTCTCTTCCAAAGTGGCCCTTTCGGACGGACGTGGCGGCGGCCGCCTGATGCTGCCCAATACGCTGCCGACCGGCAATTACCGGCTGATTGCCTACACGGCCCAGAACAAGGACGAGGTGGATTACGATTATGCCGGGATTGCCGGCAAGACGCTCTCTGTCTTCAACGTGTTTTCCAACGAGCGCGTGAACGACGGGGTCGAGGTAGTGACGCCGGAGGAGTATGCCGCGTTGAAAGCTCCGGTCGGACCGGAGCGGACGCCCTGGATGGCACTGTCGTACGGGAACGGTGTCTTGACACTGGTCAATCAGGGTGACAGTCCGGCAACCTTCAGCGTGTCGGTTTTCCACGATGACGGCTTTGCCTCGAACGGCAATCCCGACATCCGGCAGTTCCTGGCGGAAAGCCGCCATGTCGGTGTCCGCAGTTTCCGGGGCGCGATTCCGCCGGATTACGAAGGAGAGGTAATCCGCGGCCATATCGTCGGCTTCAGCGAAGCGATGATTCCGCAACTGATCGGCAAATACGCTTTCATTTCCTCGCCTTCCGACAAATCCGATGTCTATGCAGCGCCTGTCGGACAAGACGGCTCCCTGACCTTCTATACGAGTAATATTTACGGAAACAAGGAATGTGTCTGCGAGATCGAAGGCATTGACCCGAAACTGTCCTGCCATGTGGAGCTCTTTTCTCCGTTCGTGAATCCGAAGCTGGAAGCCGCCGCCCCGCTGCGTATCGCCACCAGCCTGTCGGACGCCCTGAAAGCGCGCAGCGTCAGCATGCAGGTGGAGCGCCGCTTTGAAGCCGATACGCTGTTCGACTGGCTGCCGGTCCACGACAACGGGCTTTTCGGCGAAGAGGCCATCCGCTATGTCCTGGATGACTATACCCGTTTCCCGACGATGGCGGAAGATTTCGTGGAATTCATCTCGGAGATCAGGGCCCGGCGCAACGCGGCAGGCGAGCGGGACATCCGGATCCTGCTCGACGAACACCTCAGCGGCGTGGCCTTCTCCCGGGAAAAGACCCTGATGATGCTCGACGGCGTGCCGGTCTTCGACCAGGAAAAGATCATGCAGTATGATCCGTTGCTGGTGGAGTCGATCAACATCTATCCACATACGTATTTTATCGGAAGCAGGATTTTCGAAGGGGTGGCCAATTTTGTGACCTACAAGCGCAACCTTCCCTCGTTCACCTTCGACGGGAGTGCGCGCATCATCGACTGGCAGGGCGTGAGTTATCCGATGGCTTACACTTTGGGCGACATGCCGGAGGACGGCCGTTATCCCGATTATAGACAGACCATCTACTGGCATCCCCTCCAGACAGTCCAGCCCGGCGAGGATTTGCAGATTCCCTGCAGGTTGCCTGACTACAAGGGCCGTTTCCGGGTCGTCGTCGAAGGCCTTTCGGCCGACGGACAGCCGCTCCGGGCCGAAACTTCGTTCGAGGTGGAGTAATTTTGTTCAAAACTTGTTGGCAGTTAGGAATTTTTGTCCTATCTTTGCAACCCCGCAAAAAGCGGGAAAGCAAACATAAATAATAGATTTACAACTATTTATGCCAACAATTCAACAATTAGTTCGCAAAGGACGCGAGGTTATCGTCGAGAAGAGCAAATCTCGCGCGCTGGATGCTTGCCCTCAGCGGCGCGGTGTGTGTGTCCGTGTGTACACCACGACGCCGAAAAAGCCGAACTCTGCCATGCGTAAGGTGGCGCGTGTTCGTCTTACCAACCAGAAAGAGGTCAATGCATACATCCCGGGCGAGGGTCACAACCTTCAGGAACACAGCATCGTGCTGGTTCGTGGCGGCCGTGTGAAAGACCTCCCTGGTGTTCGTTACCACATCCTTAGGGGCGCATTGGATACCGCTGGCGTCGAGGGTCGTACGCAGAGTCGTTCCCTCTATGGCGCCAAACGGCCGAAAGCTGCCAAGAAAGCCGCTAAGAAGTAATTCACCTTTTTAAACTCTTACAAAAATGAGAAAATCGAAGCCTAAAAAGAGGATTCTACTTCCTGATCCTAAGTTTCACGATGTACAGGTTACCCGTTTCGTGAACAATCTTATGTTGCAGGGGAAGAAGAGTATCGCGTATTCTATTTTTTACGATGCCATCGATATCATCGGCGAGAAGATGAAAGATTCTGAACAGGCTCCTATCGATATTTGGAAGAAGGCACTCGAGAACGTCACCCCGCAGGTCGAGGTGAAGAGCCGCCGCGTGGGCGGTGCCAACTTCCAGGTCCCTATGGAGGTGCGTCCGGAAAGAAAAGTCTCCCTTTCGATGAAGAACATGATTGTCTTCGCCCGCAAGCGCTCCGGTCACTCCATGGCGGAGAAACTGGCTGCAGAGATCATGGCTGCCTACAACAACGAAGGTGCAGCCTTCAAGCGGAAAGAGGATATGCACAGGATGGCCGAGGCCAACAAGGCATTCGCCCACTTCCGTTTCTAATCTGCTACCCGTCTGCATTTGATGGCAAGAGACCTTACATATACCCGTAACATCGGCATAATGGCGCACATTGATGCCGGTAAGACCACGACGTCCGAACGCATCCTCTATTATACGGGCAAGACCCACAAGATCGGAGAGGTGCACGAAGGCGCTGCGACCATGGACTGGATGGTCCAGGAGCAGGAGCGCGGGATTACCATCACGTCGGCCGCTACCACGGCCTTCTGGCATTACAATGGCGAGCAGTATCAGATCAACCTGATCGACACGCCGGGTCACGTGGACTTCACGGTCGAAGTCGAGCGTTCGCTTCGCGTCCTGGACGGGACGATCGCTACTTTCTGTGCCGTGGGCCGCGTGCAGCCCCAGTCGGAGACGGTCTGGCGCCAGGCGGACAAATACCATGTCCCCAAGATCGCCTACGTCAACAAGATGGATCGTACCGGTGCGGATTTTCTTGCCGTCGTTGAGGACATCCATGAAAAACTGGGCGCCCGCTCCATTCCGATCTGCCTCCCCATCGGTGCCGAAGAACATTTCGAGGGCATCGTGGACCTGATTGCCCGGAAAGCCTATTACTACGACGGAAACAGCAAGGAGCTCCACAACTACGAGGAGCGGCCGATTCCCGAGGAGATGCTTTCCGATGTGGAGGAGTGGCGGAGCAAACTCATCGAATCCGTCGCTGAGTACAACGACGAGATCCTGGAGAAATTCTTCGACGATCCCGATGCCATCTCCGACCAGGAGATCATCGACGCGCTGCGGAAGGCGACGATCGACATGGCCGTCGTTCCGACCTGCTGCGGTTCTTCGTTCAAGAACAAAGGCATCCAGTTCCTGCTTGACGCCGTGATGCGCTACCTCCCTTCGCCGCTCGACAAGGGAAGCGTCCATGGCACCGACCCGCGCACCGACAAGGAGGTCGAGCGCCGTCCCCTCGAAACGGAGCCGTTCTGCGGTCTTGTGTTCAAGATTGCGACCGATCCGTTTGTGGGCCGGCTGGCCTTCATCCGCGCCTATTCAGGCCGCCTCAATGCCGGCAACCAGGTGCTCAACACCCGTTCCGGCAAGAAAGAGCGTGTCGTCCGCCTGTACCAGATGCACTCCAACAAGCAGAATCCCATCGACTTTGTCGAAGCCGGCGACATTTGCGCCGCGGCCGGATTCAAGGAGCTCCGGACGGGTGATACCATCTGTGACGATACCCATCCGATTGTCCTCGAATCGATCTCGTTCCCCGATCCCGTGATCGGCATCGCGGTCGAACCGAAGACGCAGCAGGATCTCGACAAGCTGGGCATTGCCCTCGGCAAACTCTCCGAAGAGGATCCCACCTTCACGGTGCAGTCCAACCAGGAGACCGGCCAGACGATCATCAGCGGGATGGGCGAGCTTCATCTGGACATCATCGTGGACCGTCTGCGCCGGGAATTCGGCGTGGAGATTAACCAGGGTGCACCGCAAGTCAACTACAAGGAAGCGGTCACCAGTTCGGTGGTCCACCGGCAGGTGTTCCGGAAACAGACGGGCGGCCGCGGCAAGTTTGCTGACATCCAAGTTGAATTGGGTCCGACCGACGAAGGTGTCGCCGGCCTCCAGTTCGTGGACGAAGTCAAGGGTGGTAATATTCCGAAGGAGTTCATCCCGTCGGTCGAGAAAGGATTCAAGGCCGCGATGACCAATGGCGTGCTGGCCGGTTTCCCGATGACGGCCCTCAAGGCCCGTCTGCTGGACGGCAGCTTCCATCCGGTCGATTCGGATTCGCTCTCCTTCGAGATTTGCGCCCGCCTTGCCTACCGCAAAGCGCTCCGCAAATGCAACCCGGTGCTGATGGAGCCGATCATGTCGCTCGAGGTGGTGACACCCGAAGATTACATGGGCGACGTGGTGGGCGACCTGAACCGCCGCCGCGGCCAGATCGTGAACATGGACTCCAAGGGCAATGCCCGGATCATCAAGGCAAAGGTCCCGTTGGCCGAGCAGTTCGGCTATGTGACGGTCCTGCGTACCCTGACCTCGGGCCGGGCCACCAGTTCGATGGAATTCTCCCACTATGCGGAAGTTCCTGCGAACCTGGCCAAGGAGATCATCGACAGGCAGGGCGGTCCTCGCAGATATTTGGACGATGAAGATTAAAATGTTAAAAAATTAAGTATAATGAGCCAGAAAATCAGAATTAAACTCAAATCTTACGACCACGCATTGGTTGACAAGTCAGCCGATAAGATCGTCAAGACGGTGAAGGCTACCGGCGCTGTCGTCAGCGGCCCGATTCCCCTCCCGACCGACAAGAAGATCTTTACGGTCAACCGTTCGACCTTCGTCAACAAGAAAGCGCGTGAACAGTTTGAATTGAATTCCTTCCGCCGCCTCCTGGACATCTACAGCTCCACTCCGAAAACCGTGGACGCGCTGATGAAACTCGAGCTCCCCAGCGGTGTCGAAGTTGAAATCAAAGTCTAAATAGAAGAGTCTCCCTGATCGGCTGATACCCAAGCGGCATCAGCCGCTAGCGGAGGCCGTTGCGAAAGCCTGTGGAATAGCAGGCCGTAGCGGCAGGGTTTTGGGGCAGAGCCCCAGTAACTCTGGTCCCTTAGCTCAGTCGGTCAGAGCAGCGGACTCATAATCCGTGGGTCGCAGGTTCAAGTCCTGCAGGGACCACAAAAGGCAGCACAGAAGTGCTGCTTTCTTTTTTGTGTCTGCACGGGTTCTTCGCTGCAACCGTGGCCAATGGCTTTTTTTTCGGACCATTGGTTACAAACAGGCCCTTTTTTGCACCCAATGGATCATTTTCAGGACCATTGGCCATACCGGTGAATTATTTGCGAAAATGGTGGTTTTTTCCTATATTTACCTCAACAATAACTAGATATGTCTTATGGAAAGGAAGGTCAAAAAATTGTACATGACTCCGATGTCAGAACCCCTGCAACTCTGCAACGAATGTTTCCTTTGCGCAAGTCAGACAAGGAGCGCCGGTCTGCAGGACTATTATCTTCAACCGGAAGAAGAATTCTAAGTCACCCGTAAAAAACGAAGATAGCCATGAAACAGACAAACAAGACGCTGATCATTGCCGCCCTCTTCTTTGTGGGAGCCCTTTCATCCGGGTGTAGTGTCCTTAATGACGAGATAAGCACTACTCCGCTACCTCAGGATGGCCATACTGTCACCCTGACTACCCAGGTCAGTTTCAGCGCTCCATCCACGAAGGCACTGGATGCCAGCGGTGTGAAAACCTTTGCCGTGGGTGACCAGATGGCCGTTTTTTATATGGATACGGAAGAAGAAATGCGGAAGGCCGTGACCTTGAAACTGACGGCTGAGAATATAAGCGCTGACGGTAAGACGGCCAATTTCACCGTGACACTGACCGAACCACAACCACGCAGCTACGTGCGTTTCATTTATCCCGCCGCGATGGCAAGTGTTGACGGATATAATGAAGCGTCTCTTGTTGGCATTGATGCCGACAATGACCGACTTAATAGGGGAACCTTTAATATCGATGCCCTCTTGACGCAGAACGGTACGCTGAAGAGCATTTCCGACGGTCTTGATCTCTGCTATTACGATGGCAGGTTAACCGAGGAAGGTGAACTTCCTGACAGTCCGAAACTCCAAAACCAACTGGCCATCTGTCAATTCACAATCAAGAACGCCGACGGCTCGAGCGATATTACCAGCAGCATTTCCAAGTTGGTCATCAACGACGGTGTACACGTATATACCGTTGACCGCATTCCCGCGCCCGGGCCCATCTACGTGGCTATGACGACTGTTTACTCTAGACGGACAGTTCGCTTTTACGCCGTCACCGATGGTAACGAAATCTATGAGAAATGCGTAACAGGCAAGGAAATCTCTAGAGGCAAAATGTATCCTTTCAGTCTGAGAATGACGATGGCTGGCAAGGATTTCCTGTTTGGCGATGCGGGTATACCCGCTATGCCACAGTTAATTGCCAACGCGATAGGTATATCCGTTGAGAGTCTGACCGAGAAGGAAATTCAAGATTATATCTTCCAGAATCCCCAGGTTATTGCCCGATGGCCCGGTGCAGAAAACAGCAGGACAAATCCGGATACTGACGAAAGCGACGACGATGCCGACTTGCTTATCGGCGATGCTGACGACGACATCCTGTTCGGCCAGGGCAATGACGATATTCTTTTTGGCGACTCTTCGTTCAAAGACATTGTCGGCTGGCTTAATATTGCCGGTGGAGAATTTTCAGTTTCCAATTATGCGACTGCATTGGGAGCAATGCCCGTCTCCACGCTTAATGAGGGTTTGGCTGACCGGGAAAAGGAGACCGATGGCAGCGACTTCATCTATGGTGGAATGGGACAAGACAGGCTTTTCGGCCTTGGCGGCGCGGATGTGCTGCATGGTGATGGAGGGGATGACATGCTGTTAGGTGGAAGCGGTGATGATACCCTCGATGGCGGAAAGGGGAATGACTATCTATGTGGCGGTGACGGCAAGGATAATATCAGCGGTGGAGACGGAATGGATATCATCCGTTACTCTTCCGATGACGCTATTGACGGTGGCAACGGTATCGATGTATTGTGTGGCAGTGGGGAAGATGCTTCGCTGGCTGGCCTTACGAATGTATCCCAAGTGGAAATATTCCTCAAATTCCTCAAGGCATCGGACGAATTCGACGATATCGATGATTTGAACCTTACCAGCTTGTCAATGCTTTCTGAACAGTTGGGAATGTCCTTTGACCAGGACGAGGAAAAGGTCGTGCTCACGGTTTCGTATAACACACAATGGAAGGACATTGTTACTTGCGAAAACGGGATGAAGACAATCACTTTTACCTGCGAATCCTTTACCCTCATTCTTGAAACTTCGCTGTATGTGACGGGCAATCCAGCAAATGGGGATCAAGAGATAACCCTCTCCACGAAAAATCCGGAAGATCCAGAGTAATCATTCGACTCCTGACTGTCGTCGAACTGCCTGAGGGTCCCTAAAGCAAGAAGGGCGGCTTTTCAGGGCCGCCCTTTTCGTTTGCTTGCAGCAAAGGTTATTCCGTGACCGTGCAGGTGCTGGTCGAGAATTGTTTGCCCATCGTGGCCGTGATGGTGCATTTGCCGACGCCTACGGCTGTGATCAGGCCTTTGGCTGAGACGGTGGCTACCTTCGTGTCGCTGGAAGACCAGGTGACCTGGTCTGTCGTGTTGAGCGGCGCATAGGTGCATTCCAAAGTACCGGTCGCACCCTTCTTGAGCTGGATGCTCTTGGGAATACGGACGCTGGTTGCCGGAATGAGCCGGTCGAATTCGGCCACTTTCATCGTGCTGTGGCTGTTCCAGGTGAGGAAGAGTGCAATGCGGAATTTGCGGGTGGGGTCCCAGGTATCTGAAGGACCGGTGGAGAAACGGATGTCGTAGATGATGTCGTAAGCGACAAGGTTGTTTTCCAGAACGGTCGTACGATATTCCGCGACGTAGACATCATCCACATATCCGTGGTCCACGGCGATGGCATCGAGTTTCGTATCAGAGGCTTTCTGGTAGGCCGCAAAATCGGGCAAAGCCTCCTTTCCCGGCAGGGTATCCGTTGTAAAGGCAAGCAACTGGTACCGATAACTCTTCATGGGCTCGACCGCGGTAGAGCCGTAGGAGAGTTCTACGAATGACGGATAGTATTCCCGGGTCCGGGGCAGGCGGATGACGGTTCCGTCGGCCATTGTCAGGACGACTTCCGCCATGTCGGATACATCCGCGCTCGTGAAGAAGTCAGGGACGATCTTTCCCGTGGCGGCGACAGCCTTGCCCTGGGCATCCCGCATCATCTCGGTCTTGCCGTCGGCATAGGAGATGGTGAAATACAGGGTGCCGAGCGAATCGACGATACCGATGTGCGGCGTCACGTCCGGATAAGTCACGCAGATCATTTCACCCTGGTAGCGGAGCCATTGGTATGCCTCGTTGGAACGGTTGCGGAAGACCCAGTAGTATTTTCCGTCGGTCCATTCCTTGGCGCTGAGCAGGACCGAATCGCGGCTGCTGAAGCCGTTTCGGATGGACAGGACTTTGCCGTTTTCCAGCGTGAAGCGGTATCCGGAGACATCTCCGTCCTGATACTGGACCACGGATTTGACGAACAGATTCGGGTCGAGGCCATTGATCATCCGTGTGTAGGTCTTGATCTCGTCGTTGACCGATTGACATTGGGCTTCCAGTTCATCAAAGGCCTTCTGGGTCGGGAACTTTAAAGCGATCCAGTCGCTGAGCAGGAAGGTTACATAGTACGGGTCCGAAGTATCGACACTGGTGAAGATGGAAGTGCCGGATTCACCTTGGGCGGGCGCCCAGCCGCATTTGTTCCAGGTGGCGCCGTCATCCAGGCTGAACCACCAGACACCGTCTTCAATCTTCAAGTGGGGAACGGACCCGGAAGCCCGGACCCGGAGGCCATAGCTGTTGGTCATCCAGGTCGGCGTTCCGTTCGGACCCATTTGGATCGTCCAGTAATAGGCCTCGAATTCCTCATTGTAACGTACGCCGAGAATGGGAGAGACACCGTTTGTTCCGTGATGGAGCACCAGGGATGTGCCGCTCGTGAAAGTGATGCGGTACGCCTGCCGGGAGCCGTCCATGAATTCCGAAATGTCGGCGATGTGGTCATTCTTTTCCAACGCGGAGATCAGGTTGGACAGGGTGCTGATGCTTTCGTTCAGTTTGGAAATCTGCTGCTCCAGCTGCGAGACATCTTCTTTCAGGGTCTCGATCTGGTTGTCCAGATCCTTATGGCAACCCAGCAGCAAGAGACTCGCCCATGAGAGGAAAAACAGCCGAAGGAAAGAGTGTATAGGTTTGCCCATGGTTATGCCTCCTTTTTGGCCTCTTTGGCCTGAATGGTCACGACGACGGTTTTAAGAGAACCCTTGCCGTTGGATATCAAGAGATTGAGTTTGCTTGTCGCGGGACTGGCAAATGACGCCGGCGCGATGACCCGGATGGTCCAGTTCCGGTGGTCCGTCGTGCGGGCCGACGCATAGAAGTCGTCGGCTGCAACGGGAAGCACATCGGCATCCTGGTTGACGGCGCTCAGCCGGCAAGTGAAAGAGACCGTGTCGCCGGCGGCCATGGTCAGGCGGTTGTTGGAAACCGGCGACGTCAGCGTCACGGACCAGGCTTTGGCCAACGGAATCAGGATGGTCTGTTCGCCGGCCAGCGTCAGGCACACCATGTCATCCTCGACGGAAACAAGGGATTCGACGACCGGATCGGGCACATCCAGGTTGACTTGGATGCGAGCGCCGTTGTGCAGCAGGAAGGTCGGCTGGCCGCTTCCGTAGGCAACCGCCCAATAATAGTTTCCGTCTTTCTTGTCCTGCTGGATCGAGATGTTGACGGAAAGGCCTTCCGGGGCGTTCGCCTGGATTTTGTTGCCTTTCTCATCCAGAATCCATTCCGCGGGGGCGGAGCCATAGCGGATGGTCCAGTACCAGATATTGTCGTCCGCGTTGTTGGTAAGCCGCCGGGCCCCGATAACGGGGGCGTTGGTACCGGTACCGTTGTAGAATGAATAAGACGTGCCGTCGGTAAGCGACAAGGTGAAGCCGATGGTATCCGTTCCGCTGAGAATCGGAATGATTTCCTGCACATAGACCTTGTCCTTGATCGTGGAAGCCAGCTTCCGGAACGTCTCCAGGTTCTGATTGGCCTTGCGGCAGGATTCCACGAGTTTTTCATAGCGGCTCCATGTCGGCAGCTGGATGGACGATCCGTTGAGCAGGTTGAACTGCACATAGTCGCCCATATCCTTCACGCTTTCGAAGAAGGAAGCCCCGTCTTCACCCGTGGCGCGACCCATGTTGTGCCAGATCTCGCCGCCGTCGTAGGTCACCATCCAGTAGCCGTTCTCGATTTTGATGAGCGGCGAAGCGGCCGAGGTGGGAATCCGGATGCCGAAGTTGTCGGTCAGGAATGTGGCTTCAGGGTCGGAGGGATATTTGACCGTCCAGTACCAGATGCCGTCTTCGCCCAGGCCGACACCCAGGATCGGAGTCTCGGCGCTGGTGCCGTTGTACAATGTTACGGGGGAGGAATGCGTGAAATACAAAGTATAACCGATGATCTCGCCGTTATGGTACAAGGTTTCCACCTTTTTCAGGAAGTCGAATTCGTTGAGTTTATCGACAATCTTGCGCAAGCCTTCCAGCGTGGCATTCATCTCTTTGCAGCGCTGTTCCATTTTTTCGATGCGCCGCTCGAGCAGGTTCAGTTCGTTCTCGATCTGGTTGTAGCAGCCGCCCGGAAGGAAGAGGACCACCGAGAGGAGCAGGAGGGGGAGGATAATCCGTCGTTTCATGGCCTATTCTCCTTTTTGGATGGTAATGGTTTTGATGCGGGTGACGGGAGCGTTCTTCACCGAGAAGGAGAAGACAGCCACGATTTTTCCCGCACCGTTTTCGAATGCGGCAGGCGCCTTGATCCGGATGTAGTTCTTGCCGCCTTCGCTTTCAGATGCGGCGGTGAATCCGCCCTGCGCCATCAGCGCAAGGGAGGCGGAAGGGCCGGTTGCGACATACTGGAGGCGGACCTCTTCGTTCGGCTTCATGGTCAGGGTTTCGACAGCCACCCCTTTGGCATTCGTGATGGAGACCGCATACTGTTTCGGCAGCGAGAAATGAGCGGTACCGCCTTTGGGCTCGACAACGAGCGAGTCGGAATAGTTCTTGACGACTGCAAAGGCGCGGGCGACAGAATCAATCGCCCGGGGCGTCCAGTTCGAAGCGACCTTGTAACGCAGGAATTCGGTTTTGCCATCGAGCGTCACGGTCCAGTAGTACTGACCGTCGCTGTCACGCGTCACGCCGACGATGGGGATGTCCACGGAATCGCTGGAAGCGGGAATCTTGTTCCCTTCGGGCGAATAGACCCATTGCTCCGGGGAAGAACCGATGGTGTAGGCCCAGTACAATTTCCCGTCCGTATCTTTCTTGATGAAGATAGTCGGACTGAGCGAGGCGGTCCAGTCGTGGATCTGGAATTTCTTTCCGTTGGACATCGTCACAGTCAGGCCGACGGTGTCCTTGCCGGACAGGATCGGATCCACCCGGGTGATGTAGAGGTTGATCTTGTCGATGTCAGCCTGGACCAGCTGGATCTGGGCAGCGGTATTCTCGTTGACTTTGTCGTATTCCGTCTTGAGCGACAAGTAGGTGGCATACGTGGGGATCTTCAGCTTTTCCCCGGTGGTGAGGGTGAAGATCACGTAGTCGTCGTGGCGTGTGTCGATCGACGCGAACATCAAGTCACCGCTCTGGCCATTCGCTTCAGCCAGTTCGATCCATTCTTTTCCGTCCAGCGTATAGCAGAACCATCCATTCCGGATGCCGATGTAGGGGAGCAGGCCGATGGACAGCATCTTGCTTCCGTCGGGCGCCAGCAGCCATTGGGCAGCCCCGTTTCCGTATTGGACGGTCCAATAGTAGTTGCCGTCTTCGGGATCGCGCTGGCTGGAGACCAGCGGCGCCTGTCCGTCCTGTCCGTTGATGATGGTGACGGGGTCATGTTCCACGAAATTGATTTTGTAGCCGAGAAGAGAAGAACCGGCGCGGAGTTCCGTGATGCCGGTGATCATATCCTGCTTTTCGATGACCTCGACCAGGCCGCGGATGGCGGAGATGTTCCGGTTGATCTGTTCACAGGCCAGTTCCAGGTCGAGCACCCGGTCCTGGAGTTCGGTGACTTTGTCGTAGTAGGAGTCGTAACAGCCGCTTGCGAGGAAGGCGGCGGTCAACAGGGTCAGAATGAGTTTTCTTTTCATGCTCGAACGTCCTTAGAAAAGATAGCCGGTGTTGATGTACAGGGAACCTCCCTTCCCGTTGTCCTGCCGGTTGAAGGCCCGGCCATAATCCACGGCGATGATGAAGTTCTTGTTGAGGATGAAGCGCAGGCCGCCACCCGCTGCCAGGTGGAAGGCTTCCGGACCGCCCTTGGTGAGCTGCTCAGGGAAGCGGCCCTGGGCAATCATGCTCTGCCAGGTGGCACCGTCAACCGAGACATCCACGTAGTCTTTCAAGACGCGGCCGCCGTCGAAAAAGGCGTTGGCCCCGAGCGACAAGTTCTGGTTCAGCACGCGGGTGTTGAGGAATTTCCAGCGCAGTTCCGTGTTGAAGTAGCAGATGACCTGACCCTGCATACGGTTGCGCATCAGGCCGCGGATGGTGCGGTAGCCGCCGAAACCGTCGCGGTCGTAACCGGGACCGAGCACCGATTCGAAAGGCAGCACGTAAAATGCGGGTTTGCCGATGAATCCCTGGACATTGGCACGGTATGCGAAGACCAGTTTGTCTCCGGCCAGCGGGAAATACTGGCGCAGGACCGCGTAATAGCGTCCGTAAGGCTTGTTGGTCCCCATCCATTTGGGCGCCCATTCCACAAAGGCGTCGGCCCAGACGCCACGGGTGGGCGCGTTCTCCACGTCGCGGCTGTCAATCGTCAGGCCGGCGCGCCAGGCACTCGTCATTCCGCCCTTGTATTCGCCGGCCTCGATGAAGCCCAGGTCCTTGTACCAGCCGAACAGGGACTTCCCGTAAGGGAGTTCCTGCAGGTTGTCGCTGGCGAATTCATCAAGGATGAAATACTTGAAGTGGTAGCCGAATTTCCAGTAGAAATGCTCCGTGATCTTGCCCGTGAAGTCGAGTTTGCCATAGGGCATCATGCGGCTCAGCTTATAATAGGCCGTGGGCAGGGAGGCGTCGTAGTAGGTCTTGTAGCCGTTGAAACCGAAGAAGTCAAGGGCCTTTTCGTTGGAGAACTGTGCGGCGAACGAGAAGCGGACACCCGGAATCAGGAACCGGTTGTCATAGCTGAGCACATAGAGCTGCGAGCCTTTCGTGAACCAGGAAGCCTCCACATACAGTTGCTGGCGCGGATTGGGATACCAGTTCCCCTTGCCGAAGTCATAGACATTGGCGAGGGCACCCAACTGGAAGCCTTTGTCCTGGTCGAAGGCAACGATCGGGAAACCGCCGAACGAGAAGCCCGTCTTGGTGATTTCCTTGGATTCGTTGTCCTGTCCCGCCGCCGGGAAGGCGAGCGCCAGAAGGACAAGCAAGGTTGTGATATGTTTCATCTTTCAAATAGTTTTCAAATCTTCGGTCAAGTCGTTTTTCATCTTCCGGATCCGCCGGTTGGACAGGTATCGCCAGGAAGAGGTGCAGCGGCGTACCTGCTCGAACCAGGCATAGGCCATCATGGGTGCCGGCATCAGCAGCAGGGCACAGGCCAGGGCCCAGTACCATTTCATCGTGCAGAACAGGACCACGGTCCCGATCAGCCAGAGGATCGTCCAGAGGATGATGGCAATGCCGCAGCGGAAAGAGTTCCGGAACGTCCGGTCTTTCAATTTGCCGGCTACGGATTCGTTCAAGGCCCAGACCGGCAGGGACGCGATGGCCCAGGCCAGGAAGAAGGGCAGGCACACCAGCGTCTTGAGCGTCCACCACAGGGCGGACAGCAACGGCCTTTCCGTGTACGTCACATGGCTGCTGATACGGGCGCTTTTGCGGGCGCGCGCGTAAGCAACGGCTTTTTCAAAGAGCTTCCGGGTTTTCCCGGGATCCTCCTCGCGGAGTTTTCCGAGTTTTTCCACCGTGCGGCGGTTGGTTTCAAACCGGCCCCGGAGATCGGTTTCGGGGACGCTTCCGCTCGAGAGTTTGGCGAGTTCCCACGTGGCCTCATAATCGTCGTCGTCCGGGATGTAGACGATCAGCTTCTTCATGGCTTCTGCCGTCAGCGCCCGGATGTCGGAATACAGGAGCGGTTCGCTGCGTTCCGGATGGGCTGCAATGTAGGCCGAGACATCGATCGGTTTGCCATAGGTTACCTGCAGGGTGGAATGGAGACGGTAGTAGTCGCCGTATTCACAACCCACGGGAACGATATAGACAGGCCGGCTGCCCGCAAGGGCTTTGTCGGCACCGTAGGCGATTCTCGCAATACCCTTGCCAAGCGGAAGCAGGCTGTGCATCGAGCGGTGCATTCCCTCAGGTAAGATGCAAAAAGGCACCTGATTGTTGAGTACTTCAATCGATTTTTTGATGGTATCCTCGGTATTGGCCACGCTGCGGAAGCCGTCCCGGACCCGGTTGATCGGCATGATCTTAATAAGAGTCAGCGCTTTACGAAGAAAAGGCTTCTGGAAAAGGTCTGCCCGCGCCACGAATACGATCGTCCGGAGGTCCATGGCCAGCAGGGCTAACGGATCCATCAGGGCGTCACAGTGGTTCGGTGCAAAGATCACGGCTCCGTCGTCCGGGATGTTCTCGCGTCCTTCAAAGCGTATCTTTTTGAATGAGCCGCGGATATAGGGAATGGCGAGCACGTGGAGGATGTTGTACCGCCAGTCGTTTTCGTATATTTTCTTCATGAAGAGATCGTTCTCCTATTTTGTAAAATAACTCGCTAAGTTAGGAAAAACAGGTGATTATTCACAGTTTTTTGTGTACTTTTGTGCTATGGCATATACCGTGATGTTCTACAATCTGGAGAATCTCTACGATACGGTAGACGATCCCAATACGGCCGACGATGATTTCACGCCGATGGGCGACCGGCGCTGGACCCGCGACAAGTACCAGAAAAAGCTGGCCAACCTGAGTGAGATCTTCTCCGCCGTTTCCTCCGCCCACAACGGCTTTCCCGTGGTGGCCGGCGTATCGGAGGTTGAAAACCTGAAAGTATTGAAGGACCTGGCTTCCCAGACGCGCATGGCTGGCGCCCACTACAAGTGCATCCATTTCGAGTCGAACGATGCACGCGGCGTGGAGGTGGGGATGCTCTACCGGCCCGACAAGTTCACCCTGATGGGGTGCGAGCCGGTCAAGCTGTCCCTTCGCAGCGGCCGGGAATACATCGGCCGGGACATCCTCGCGGCGTGGGGTGCCATCGACGGCGAGATGTTTGCCTTCTACGTATGCCATTTCCTGTCGCGCCGGACCGGTGTGGCTTCCTCAGCCGGTTTCCGCCGGGCCGGCGCCGAAACGGCCCGTGACCACGCGGCGATGCTCCGCAGCCAGTATCCCGACATCAAGGTGGTGATCCTGGGCGACATGAACGACAGCCCCTCCGATGATTCGCTGTCCGGCCTGCTCAAGGCGCACAAGAGTATCTTCAATGTGCCGGAAGGCGAGTATTACAATCCGTTCTGGCTGCTGGCCGACGAGGGCCAGGGCACAAGTATCCACAACCACCGCTGGGTGCTCTACGACAACATCATCGTATCGCACAACCTGCTTCCGACCTGGCCCGACCTCAAGGGGTTCCGTCTCGTGCGGTTCGACAGCAAGAATCACTACGGGGAGATTTTCCGCCGTAATTTCATGCTCCGCAAAGGTGCCCCGCGCCGGAGCTACTATGGCAATACGTTCGACAACGGCTACAGCGACCACCTTCCGGTCCTGATCAAGATGGACAGGCGATGAAGCAGTACACGGATTTCGTTTTCGACATAGACGGCACGCTGCTCGACACGGAGCAGACCGGCGTACTCTCCCTGATGCAGACCATTCGGGAACTGATTGGCAAAGAGGTGCCTTACGAGGAAGCCTATTACTTTTTCGGCGTTCCCAGTTCCCAGGCTTCTTCCATCCTGGGCTATGCCGACGAGGCCCGGTTCGCGGCTGTCTGGGAGCAGCATTACCAGGAACTCATGCATCTGGTCATTCCTTTCCCGGGTGTCCTGGAAGTGCTGGAGGACCTGCATGCGACGGGTGCCGGCATGGGCATCGTGACATCCCGCTCGCGCCTGGAGATCCAATACGATCCGCACCTGGCCAAATTGCTGCCCTTTTTCGGTACGGTGGTCTGTTCGGCAGATTCGCCCCGGCCCAAACCTTTTCCCGACCCGATGCTCACTTACCTGGAACGGACTGGCGCCCGGAAGGAAGCCACGCTCTTCCTGGGCGACACGATGCATGACTACCGCTGCGGTCACGATGCCGGCTGCGACTTCGCCCTCGCGGACTGGCGGAAAAGGGGTATGCAGGGCATTGCAGCTGAGTACCGGTTCACGGATGCCGCTTCCCTGCGGGAAATCTTGGGAGTATAGGGATCAGAACGAAACCGGACCGCGCTCTGCCATCCGTTTGTCACGGCGTTTCTTCTCTTTGCCGTAAACGGATTTCATGTATTTCGCCCACTGCGCTTCCGTGAAAAGCTTTTCAAAGGCCTCGTCCGTGGCGGCCATCCATTTGTCGGAGACAGCCTGGAAGGTGTCGCTGTTGCTGGCGCCTGTCTTTTTGACCTGGTTGAGTTCTTCCATCATCGCGGGGTAGTTGTGCTGGAGGATGGAATCGGCGTAGAATACCTGCACGTCGTCGAGCTTGAAGGTGCGGGTAATGTTTTCCAGCTGGGTGCTGACGATCTTGTCGATGTCGGGTTCCTGCGGCTCCTGGGCGGAGGCGACGGTCGCGGTGAGCAGCAGCGTGGCAAGCAAAAAGAGGAATCGTTTCATTTCATTTCGTTTTTCAGGGTTCCGGTTCCGGATCGGGTTTCGGGGCCCCTTCCTGGATGACAACGAGCTGGTGCACGATGACTTCCGACTTGACCGGAATGACGGCCGTACGGCTTTCTGAGGATAGATTCTCACCGACCCGGATGATGACGGTATGGCTCTGGTCGAGCCATTCGGGAAGGGCGCGCACCCAGTGGTCGTCGTTTTCAGGATAGAGCGTGGTAATGACATTGGTCGTGACGACGACGGCCTGGGAATCGGCTGCTGCCGTGAACCGCAGCGTGTCGGGCGCGATGCTCAAGGCCGGCAGGACATACTTCTCGCAGGCCGTGAACTGGGCGGCAAAGACGAGCAGCAGGCCGGCTGCCAGGAGGATGGTGGCGACTTTTCGCATACGGTTTTTGGTTTCCGGTGCGAAGGTATGAAAAAAAACTGATATATTTGTAGTATGAAAAAGACCTTGCTCTTTGCCCTGTGGATGCTCCTCCTGGCTGCCTGCAGCCAGGAGACGACCCTGAGCATCACCCCGGACATCGCCTCTTACACCTGTGGTGCGGACGGCGGTTCCTTTGATGCCGTGATTTTTACCAACGGCAGCTGGACCGCTTCGTGCGACGATAAGGCCGTGTCCTTCACGCCTGCTTCGGGCGATTTTACGGCGCCGCTGCACGTTACGGTCGGTACGAATGATGAGAACTATACCAAATCCATCCGGATTACCCTGACGTCGAAGCTGGACGACCTGTCCCGGTCGTCCAAGATCGTCATCACGCAAGCCTGCCGGCCCTTCATTTTCAGCGAGGAGACGTTCCTGCGCACGCCGGCTTCCGGCGGTACGGTCCGCTTCCATGTCAATGCGAATGCGTCTTGGAAAGTCGCGGAAACATCCTGCGACGGGGACGCCTTCAGCCTTTCCGTAGATCCGCGCACGGCCGGTCCCAACCGCACGGAAGTTTCGGTGCTGGTGCCCGAAAACACGACAGGCAGCGAGCGTACCTTCGCTGTCCGTCTCGCCCTGGAATCCAATCCTGATACCTCCGTTACGCTGGTCATCGGGCAGGATGCCTGAAAGAAAGTTATTTAAAACATACGACTATGAAAAAGCTGTTCTTCCTGTTGGCAGCCTGCTTGTTCATCCTGCCATCCTGCGAACCCGACCCTGTCCTGTCGCTGGATAAGTCGAGCATCGAATTCAGTGAAAACGGCGGCAGCCAGACTGTAGCCATCACGGCCAACAATGATTGGACCGTCACCGCCGACAACGCTTTCTATTCCGTCTCCCCGACGGCCGGGTCCCGCAACGGCTACATCACCGTCACCGCCCAGCCCAACACGACTTCCAGCAACCGGGAAGCCACCCTGCTGATTACTTGTGCCAGCCGTTCCGAAGTGGCTTCGCAGACGCTGAACATCAAGCAATTCTGCGCTGTCGGCGAAGCGGAGGTTACAAGCTATGAAATGAATCCCGTCGTGACAGGAACGGATATGCTTCCTGCTGAAGGCGGCACCATCACCCTGCACATCGAAGGCAATGCGCCCTGGTTGCTGTCGTGGGATGCACAGGACGTGAAGGTCAACAATCCTGCCACCACCTCCTTCTCGGCCACCGTCGTTGCCGAAGTACCGGCTTGTCCGGTCTTTGAGGGACGTACCATCACCTTCACCCTGAACGCTTCTTCGCAGGCGGGCTCCACCACGAACAAATATGAGTTCAAGCAGGCCGGCGGTCTCCTGGTCTATGGCGGCGAAATCTATCAGACTGTCAAGATGAATGACGGCAAGTGGTGGATGGCCGAGAACCTGCGCTACATTCCGGCAGGCCTGACACCGAGCGACGACCAGAATGCCGTTACGGCTGGCATCTGGTATCCGATCGTGGTCAACGAGCTGACGCCCGACAAGGCTTCGGTGAAGTTCAGCCGCGACGCGGCCGATATCAAAGCCAACGGTTATCTGTACAATACGGAAACTGCGCTCGGCTTGAAGACCGGCGACTTGACCGGCGACAACTGCAGGAATTACGAAGGCGTGCAGGGTATCTGTCCGGAAGGCTGGCATATCCCGACCCGTGCCGACATCATTGCCTTGGTGGGCAAGACGAACGACAAGGACGACACCAATCCGAACGCCCCGTACTACGATCCCGACCTGAATGGCGGAAACGGCAGCGTGGCCCTGCTGAATGTCTCCGGCTTCAACGCCGGTGCCTGGGGTGCCGTTTCCATCGGCAATACGACGGTGGCCAAGGCCTCGCTGATGGGTGCCGTCAAGTCCTACCAGGGCGGAATGAACACGGGCTACATTGCGGGATCCACGCTTGTGGACACGGGCAAGAATCTCACTTTCAACGACGACGGTACGCTCAAGAACTGCCAGTTTATGGCCTTGATGCCGTTCATCGGGAATGGAACTTACAACGGAGCTCTCAACAACTACCGCAACGGTGTCTCCGTCCGTTGCGTAAAGAACAACTAGCATGTTGCGCGGACGCGATCGGGCTGTCCGCTGCGTGATACTGCTTGCCATTCTCGTGGCAGGCAGTTTCACTATGTTGTCCGGCCAGACCCGGCCTCGGTATAAAGTGGCCGGCCTGGTGGTGGAACGAGGGCTCGGAGAACCGGTGGTGATGGCGTCGGTCGTCATCAAGGAACTGGGTTTGTGGGCGGTTACCGATGCTGACGGCCATTTTGAGATTGCGAACGTGCCGCAGGGCAAGCATGTACTTGAATTTGCCCTGCTGGGCTATGAGACGCTGAAAGTTCCTGTCACCGTCAACGGCGACGTGCTGAACCTGGGGGTGGAACTTCCCATATCCAGCCTTTCGCTCGATGCCGTAGTGGTTACGGCCAAGGAAGGTGGCGAGATCACATCTGCTTCGAAGATCACCAAGCAGACCATTGAACACATCCAGCCCTCCAGCCTGACGGACGTGATGCAGCTGCTGCCCGGCAGCGTGACGGAGAACCCTTCGCTTACGCAGGTGGGCGCGCTTTCCATCCGTGACATCGGCCATAACGCAGCCAATGCTGCGGGCACAGCCCTGATTGTGGACGGTGCGTCTTTCTCGAACGATGCCAACATGCAGATGCTGTCCACAAGTACGGCCATGGGCGGCGGGGAAAGCAATGTGGCGGCGACGGCCGGCTCCGGCGTGGACGCCCGGCAGGTTTCGACCGACAATATCGAGTCGGTGGAAGTCATCCGCGGCATCCCGTCGGTGGTCTATGGTGACTTGACTTCCGGTGCTGTGGTCGTCAAGACCAAAGCGGGCGTAACGCCCTGGGAAGTCCGGCTCAAGGCCGATCCGCAGCTCAAACAAGTTTCCTTCGGCAAGGGCTTTTCGCTCGGCGAGAAAGCGGGTGTCATGAATTTCGACGCCGATTACGCGCACGCAAAGAACGATGTCCGGACGCCTGCTTCTGCCTACAACCGTTTCAATTTCCAGACCGGCTGGTCGGGGAATTTCGACAAGAAGCTGACGGTCAATGTCAAACTTCGTGCGAACTGGTCGAACGCCACCAATGCGAGCGATCCCGACCTGCTGCTTGACGAGTTGAAACAGGAACGGGACCGTGGTTTGCGGCTCAACGTGAGCGGCCGTTGGATCTTGAACAAGCCCTGGATTACCAATGTGGAATACCTTCTGGCCGGCAGTCTGACCGACCAGTTTTCCCGCAATCGGACGTATCAGGGTTCCGCCGGCCGCACGCCGACATCCACCGCGATGTATGACGGGGAAAACGAGGCTTTCTTCACACCGGCGCAGTATTACTCTGACGTGCAGGTCTTCGGCCGGCCGGTCGATGCCCAGGCGAAGGTCACCGCCCACCAGATGGGCCAGTATGGGGCGGTCACCAACAAAGTCCTGGCCGGATTCGAATGGAAGAGCCAGGGCAATATCGGCCGGGGCAAGGTCTTCGATGCCACGATGCCGCCTTCCCCGGGTTCGGCTTCGGCTTTCCGCGAGCGATCCTACCGGGATATTCCGTTCCTGCACGCCCTGACCGGCTACTTGGAAGACAATTTCAAGGTCGGGCTGGGCAGCACGACACTGGAACTGCAAGCCGGCGCACGTGTGAATACCATCCTGGCCTCGGGTATCTCCACGGAGGGATTCTTCGGCATCGAGCCGCGCTTCAATGGCCGGTACGTGCTGGTCAAACGTCCATCCGGTTTGCGCGAACTGGTTGTCCGCGGGGGTTGGGGACGGACTTTCAAAATGCCTTCGCTGATCTATCTGTATCCCGAACCGGCCTTCAAGGATATGGTGTCATTCTACTACAACGATTTCGACGCCAACCAATACGGCCTGGCTGTGATTACGACGCAGCGGGCGGAGGCCGGCAACCCGGTGCTCCGACCCCAGCAGAGCCGCAACGTGGAAGCCGGCCTGGAGTTCGAAACGGACCATCTGGGCGGGTCGCTGGTGTGGTTCAATGAAAAGATGACCGACGGTTACGGGTTTGTCACGGAATATGTACCGATGACTTTTTCCCGCTATGGCTACACCTGGCAGAACGGGGTTCCGACCCAGGTCGTGCTGCCTTCGGGTGCCCAGATTGGCTGGTTGGTCGGGGAAGTCCGGGCCGATGGAAAGAAGTTGCCGTCCGTCACCGACACGACCTTCATGGCCCTTTCCCGGCCGGTGAACGGGGTTGCGGCCGACAAATGGGGTGTGGAATTTACCCTGGATGTGGCCAAGATCCCGTCGCTCGGTACATCCATCAACGTCAGTGGTGCTTACATGCATGTCGCGACACACAGCACAGCTGTCACGCAGCGGCTTTATGCGGGGCTGGCCAATGGTCGGACATTCCCGTACGTGGGCCTTTACGGCGGATCGTCCACTTCCTCGAACGGGACGGTCAAAGAGCGCTTCAATACGAATATCCGCTTCATTACCCACATTCCGCGCCTGGCCATGGTCGTGACGCTTTCCACGCAGCTGGTCTTTTTCGAACGCACACAGAATATCTGCCAGTTTGAAGGGACGGACCGGGCCTATTTCGATGCCGAGGCAGGAACCTGGTGCATCGATCCGCTTTATATCATGGACCGCCAGGGCGCCCTCTATCCTTTTACGGAAACGATGCGGCGTGATCCGCAGTATCGCAACCTGATCCTGACCACCAATACCGACACCTATTATGTCCCGCAGTCCTATCCGTTCTACGGGATGCTGAACCTCAGGCTCTCCAAGGAGATCCGCCGCATCGCCACCGTCTCCTTCTATGCCAACAATTTCCTGAATCTCCGGGGACGCGTGCGCAACAGCGTCACCCATTACCCGAACGACCGCAACACGCCGCTGTATTTCGGCGCGGAAGTCAAAATATCCTTCCGGTAGCCATGAAAAAGTGTAGTTTGATCCTGGGTGCGCTGCTCCTCCTGCTGGTTGTTTCCTGCTATCGCGAGGAGCCGTCCGTCGCGCATCTGACTGTGCAGTTCCGGCTCCAGGAAACGGATGTCGAGGTGGACCTGACCCAGTTGGAAGTGCGCCTGCAGAACAAGAGTGCCGACTTTACGTATCTGGAGCATCCCGATGCGGACGGCCTTGTTTCGTTCGACGTGCAGCCCGGCAAATACGATGTGGTGGCTTCGGCCTGGTTCAAGGCCACGCGCATCGCGGTCAACGGTGCCAGCGAAGAATTCATCCTGCTGGACGAACTCCGGCTTGAGATACCGCTCCTTGTGGCGGTGCCCAATCCACTCATCATCCGGGAGGCCTACTTCCATGGCTCTTCGACACTAGAAGGAGCCAACTATACGAAGGACACATATATCGAACTCTACAACAATGCCGGTCCCGGCGGACAGACGCTCTACTTGGATTCGCTCTGCCTGGCTGCCATCTTTCCGTACAATTCGACCACGGGCAACAATGCCTGGACGGGCAGCGACAAACTGGCCATCGCCCAGATGTACTGGATGTTCCCGGGTGACGGGCATACCTATCCCCTTGCGCCGGGTGAATCGGCTGTCGTGGCCTGTCAGGCTGCGGTTGACCATGCCGGACGGGCCACGTCCGGCCTGCACCTGAACAAGGCGCATTTCGGCTGCTGGTCGGAGACCTTACCGCGGCATGAGATTGCGGCCGGAGTTGTGCCGATGGTGCTCAATATGACCGGGCAGGGAAATGCCTGGGCGCTCTCGGTTCACAGCCCCGCCATCGTGGTGTTCCGTCCCGAGATGGGCGTGGCAGCCTGGCAGTCGCAAGCGGCTGTCTGGGAAGATTATGAGCCGGGAACCAGCTCCGGTTCCAAATATTGGCACATCCACAAGGACTGGATTCTCGACGGCGTGGAATGTGTGGATTCGCCGTCGGCCGCCATCAAGCGCCTGCCCGGCTCGGTCGACGCTTCGTACGTGTGGATGCGGTCGGGCCATTATTCCGGCCTGTGCGTGACGCGGCGCCTTGATTTCACGGAAGGCGGTATCGACGTCTTCCAGGATACGAACAATTCGGATGCTGACTTCCTGCCCGACAGCACCCCTTCACCCCGTTTGAAACCGTAGCGCCATGAAGAAGATTATGATCATCATCGGAATCGCGCTATACCAACTGCTCGCCGGCTGGCCGGCCCGGGCACAGGTACCGGTACCGGAGCCAGCGCGCAACATGGCGCGTCTGGTCCTGGAGGACAGTACGTATGTCCATGTGCTGATGGGGGTGCATGGGGAAAACGGAGATTTCGAGGAGAAGGATATCTTCATGCCGGAGTCCATGCTGCGGGGAACGATGGATGCTTATTCGCGGCAGACGCTGGACAAGGTCCATCTTTTCGGGCATTTCGGTTACAGCTATGAACTGGGGAAACGGAGTACCTGGCGGGGCTGGATCGATCCCTATGAGACGCCGTTCATGCTGGCCGATTCGATTCCGGGCGATATTTCGATCGAGCGCTATGCGATGCAGGCCGGAATGGCCATGCCGCTCGGCAACGGTTGGTCAGCCGGTCTCGACCTGTCGTACAACGTCGCTTTACTGGCCAAACACAAGGATCTCCGCAACAAGAATACAGGCATGGATTTCCGTGTGGCTCCGGGTATCCACTGGCAGGGCGGCCACATGGGCGCCGGTCTTGACCTCGGTTATGAACGCGGGACCGAAAAGGTGGAGTATTCCCAGGAGTCATCCAGCGTGGAGCATGTCCTCTTCTCGATCTATGGCTGTTGGGTTGGCCAGGGTTTTGGCTTCGGCAGCGCGGAGACAAAGCGCCTCAAAGAGGATGACCGTTTGTTCGGCGATTTCCAGACAGATTTTGAATGGGGTCCGGTTGCCCTGCACAACAATCTCGGGTTGAAATGGGAACAGGAGCGGCAGACGGAGACCGGATACAACAACTTGCAGCACGGTACGGTACGCGCCTGGTTCTGGCGGGATGACCTGTCGCTCTCTATTGGCGACCGTCATACTATCGATGCTGGATTTTCCTGGTGTACCATGCAGGGTTTCAAACCCTTGCAACAGCAGGAACTGGATCCGGATTCCAAGATCCGGATCTGGGTCACGTACGGGGATCCGGTTTTCTGCTACTTCCGGGCCTATCACGAGGAGTATTTCCGCTATACCTTCGGGTCTTTCTGGAAACTGTCGGTCGGCGCCGAGAACCTCAGGTTCCGTCATTCCTATACGGAGTATCCCAAGCGCTTCGAGCAGCGTGTCTCGATGGTCACGCCTTCCATACGGTTGGAGATTCCTATCGGTCCAGCCTGGCATCTGTCGGCTGAGACGGGCTATACCATCAATTATGAAGAAGAGCATGACATCTCGCACTGGCAACTGCCTGAGCCGCTGATGCGACAGATCAACTTTTGGACGGGCGACAGCATCAGCAGCCGTCTGACCGTAACCTGGACGCATGGGCGGATGACCCTTGGTGCTGACTATGGGATGGATGCCGCTACCGCTTTCGACGGCTTCCGCCACGCTGCCAGCCTTACCGCCTCATTTTCCTTTTAGTCAACCAATCAGAACAATCACCCCATGAAAAGAATCCTCCTTATAGCCACCCTTCTCCTGAGCAGTTTCAGCTCCTTCGCCGACGAAGGCATGTGGATGATCAACACCATCGACCGGATGCTTGAAAAACGGATGAAAGCCACCGGCTTGAAACTCGATGGCAAAATGATCTACGATGAAGAGAAGGAGAGCCTTTCCGATGCCGTTGTCGCCCTTGCCTTCAGTTGCACGGGCAGTATGATTTCCCCGGACGGACTGATGATTACCAACCATCATTGTGCCTACAGCGACATCCACGCACTCAGTTCGTTGGACCACAACTACCTGGAAAACGGCTTCTGGGCGATGAACCGGGCCGACGAGTTGCCGGTGAAGGGGCAGGCCATCTATTTCCTCAAGAAAGTCTTCGACGTGACGGGTGAAGTCATGCGGTTGCGTGACTCGCTCGACGTGGCTCATCATCCGATGGCCATGCGCCGGGTGTACAAGTTGATGGAGGACAAGTATGCGACCTTCTATCCGGATCAGGGCGAACTCATCTGCTCGTCCTATTACAATGGGAATCAGTATTATATGGCGCTCTACCAAGTGTATCGCGACGTACGTCTGGTGGCGGCGCCGCCCGTGTGCATCGCTTCTTTCGGCGGAGATACCGACAATTGGGAATGGCCGCAGCACAAAGGGGATTTCGCCATCTACCGCATCTATACGGCACCCGATGGCTCTCCGGCGGAGTATGCGCCTGAAAATGTGCCGCTGCATCCGAAAAAGATCCTGAAGATCGCGCAGAACGGCTTGAAAGACGGCGATTTCACGATGGTCATCGGCTATCCCGGCCGGACCAACCGCTTTGCTTCTTCCTATGCCGTTGAGGAGATCGTCCAGGTCCAGAATCCCATCCAGGCCCAGTTCCGGATGGACCAGATGAAGATTCTCGACAAATGGATGAACGAGGAAGCGGACATCCGGCTGAAATACGCCGACCGCTATTTCGGTCTGAGCAACGTCCAGGAAATCCGGGAAGGCGAGATCTATTGCTACAATCGCTTCGGGGTCGTTGAGGCCAAGCGGGCGGAGGAGCAACAGTTGCAGAAATGGCTGGGGAACTCCGACTTGATCTATCGCCTGGGCCAGAAATACGAAGATGTGGCCGGCATCAACCAGCAGATCGTCTATTTCCAGGAAACGCTGGTCCGGGGCACCAACCTGCACCGCTATGCAAATGCCTTGTCGCGGGGGGATACGGCGTTGGCGCAGAAAGAATTGAAATCGTTGGACATGCGTGTCGAGCGTGACTTGCTGCGCTATTCGCTCCGGCAGTTCTACAAGTATGTGCACCGGGAATACTGGGGTGAGTACCTGACGCAGGTGTATGACCGCTGCGGCGGCGATGTGGATGCCATCCTCCGGGACGTGTTTGAAGGCGGGCATATCCGGGATGCGCTGATTTCCTGCCGGATCACGGGCTTCAATGAGAAGCGGGACAAGATCGAGGCGGGGGAGAGCAAGAATGATTTGGAGCGGCAGTACAAGAATGCGGTCTATCAGATGAAGCAGGCCAAGCATCAGCTGATGTATCCGGATGCCAATTCCACGATGCGTATCACGTACGGCAAGGTGCGGGCCATCCAGCCGCGCGATGCTGTCTCGCTGGCCTCGAAGACTTCGACAGCGGGCATCCTGGAGAAATACGATCCGGATGACTACGAATTCACGCTGAAGCCGGAGGTTCGCGAGTTGCTGGAGAAGCATCCGGGCGTGCCAGTCAATTTCCTGACGGACAACGATATTACAGGCGGCAATTCGGGTTCGCCGGTCCTCAATGCGAAAGGTGAACTGGTCGGTCTGGCCTTCGACGGCAACAAAGAGTCGCTGGCGGGCGATACCTATTTCGTCGATGCGATGAACCGCTGCATCTGTGTCGATATCCGCTACGTCCTGTGGCTCCTCCGCGAATACGCCCACGCCGACACCCTCCTTTCGGAAATCCTTTCTGAATAACCACCACCGGTATCTGCGGAGGGCTAGTGTTCTCCCTCTGAAAACCATGCCACCCTCGGCACTGTAAGAGGGAGGGGCCCAAGCGCAGCTTGGGAGGGGTCGAGCGAAGCGAGACGTTTTCAGAGGGAGAACACTAGCCCTCCGCGAAGGCGAGCGTTGTGGCGCTCAGTTTGAAGCCGGCGTCCAGAAGCGGAGCGGCGCAGGCAGCGAGGGTCGAGCCGGTAGTCAGCACGTCATCGACCAGCAGGAGATGGCAGATGCCGGCGGCTTGGAGTTGGGCGGCCCGTACGTCATTGCATTGAAACGCGTGTGCTACATTTTTCGTTTTGGCCGCGCCGTGCAGGCGGGTCTGCGTTTTCGTGTAGCGGCTGCGGCGGAGCAGGGCCGTCTCTATTGGGCTGTCGAGTGCCGCTCCCAGGCCAAGGGCGATGACCTCCGCTTGGTTGTAGCCGCGCTTCCAGCGACGCAACGGGTGCAGCGGAACGGGTACGACGGCTTGGATGTCCCGGAATGAACGGCTGTCTTTGAGTTGTTCTCCCAGAAGGTTCCCCATCCGCCAGCCCAGATCCGGCCGGCCACCGTATTTGAGGGCATAGATGATTTTCCGGTAATCACTTTCCGTCCGGAAGAAAAACAACGAAGCGGCCGCCTCGACTTCGAAACGGCACGCCAGCCGCTCGAAAGCCGCGTTCTGCACGATGTCCCATTGGCAGGTCATCGGCAGATCCTCCAGACAGGCCGGGCAAAGGTCGGTTTCCTCCTGTGCCAGCCACCGGCCGCATACGACGCAGCGGCGCGGAAAAAACAATTCCCGCAGTCCCCGCAGGGCCGTAACCAAGTTGTCTTTCAGTGGAATCATGCTTCGCCTCAGGCCGCCCGCCTCGAAAATCTTTCGCAAGTTACGAAAAATTGCTATCTTTGTTTGAATATGTTTGACTTTATCGACATCTCCTTTATTGACGTGCTCGACGTGCTGATGGTCGGCTTGCTGATCTATTGGCTCATCCGGGTCGTCCGCGGGACGTCGGCAGTCAATATCTTTCTGGGCATCCTGCTTCTATATGTGATCTGGATCGCCTCGCGGGCACTGGGGATGAAACTGCTCTCGTTTATCATGGGCCAGGTGCTGGGTGTCGGCGTGGTGGCCTTGCTGGTGATATTCCAGCCTGAGATCCGTCGCTTCCTGCTGCGCATCAGTTCCAGTACGACAGCCGCCCAGAAAGGCGTGTTCAACAAACTGTTCCGCCAGCGGCGTTCCGGCGGGATGGCTTCCCAGGAACTGGAAGAACTGACCGCGGCGTGCCGGAAAATGTCGGAAACGAAGACCGGCGCCCTGATCGTGCTGCGCCACGGCTCCGCCCTGGGCGACATCATCGATACGGGTGACGAAATTGACGCCCGCATCAGCCGCCGCCTCATCGAGAATATCTTTTTCAAGAACTCCCCGCTCCACGACGGCGCCATGATCCTGTCGGAAAACCGGATCCTGGCGGCCCGCTGCACGCTGCCTATCACGCAGCGGCAGGATATTCCGGCCCACTACGGAATGCGGCATCGCGCCGCCCTCGGTGTGTCGGAAGTGTCGGATGCTTCGGTCATCGTGGTGTCGGAAGAGACCGGTTCCATTTCCTTTGTGAAAGGCGGGAATATCCGCACTATGGGCAGTATCACGGAACTCCGCCTGGCCATCGAAGAATCATACAAATAGGAGGCTCACAGGATGGTGCTGGAACAGAAAATCGGATTTGACAAGGTCAGGGAAAAGATAGCCGCCAAGTGCGCCACGCAGTACGCGGCGAAAAAAGTGGAAGCCGAGCAGATTTCCCGGGACAGTGCAGAAATCATGTTCCGACTCCGCCTGACCGACGAGATGCGGCTCATCTGCTTGTTTGAAGACAGTTTCCCGGCAGGCGGTTATCTGGATACCAAAGCCTTCCTCGTCCCCCTGCAGGCCTCCGAGACAACCATCGACTTGCCGTCCCTGCGTGCGTTGCGCACAAGCCTCGATACCTTGCGCCGTATCCTGGCTTTTTTCCGGGAATGCAAGGACGACCTCTATCCTACACTTCGGCAGATCTCCGCTTCCGTGAACTATGAGCCCGAGATCGGGCGGCGGATCGAAACCATTCTCGACCGGACCGGCGAGGTGCGCGACACCGCCTCGCAAGCGCTCGGCGAGATCCGCCGCACCCTTCGTTCGAAGGAAGGGCAGGTGTCCCGGCGCATCAATGCCATCATGGGCGCCGCCAAGAGTGAAGGCCTGGTTGATTCTGAGGCAGAGGCCGTTGTGCGCGACGGCAGAATCCTCATTCCCGTCCCTGCCGGTTCCAAGAAAAAACTGCCCGGCATCGTTTACGACGAGTCGGCCAGCGGCAAGACCGCGTTCGTCGAGCCGCTTGAGATCATCGAACTGGGCAACCAGATCCGCGAACTCCAGTTCGAGGAGCAACGCGAGATTGCCCGGATCCTCTTTGAATTCACCGAATTCCTCCGGCCTTACCTGGGCGGGCTGATCGCAGCCTCCGAGTATATCGGCGAGATCGATTTCATCCGCTCCAAGGCCTTGGTAGCGCTCGATATGATTGCCGGCATGCCGATCCTGTCGGACAATGGCGAACTCAATTTGCGCCGGGCCCGTCACCCGCTGCTGGAAGCCTCGCTCCGCCGGGAAAAGAAAGAGATCGTTCCGCTCACGCTCTCGCTCAGCCGGGAGAAGCACATCCTGCTGATCTCCGGCCCGAATGCGGGCGGTAAGTCGGTATGCCTCAAGACAGTCGGTTTGCTCCAGTACATGTTCCAGTGGGGCATGCTCATCCCGACATCGGAGGTGAGTGAGATGATGATCTTCGACAGCATCTTCATCGATATCGGCGACGACCAGTCGCTGGAAAACGACCTGAGCACGTACAGTTCCCACCTGAAGAACATGCGGGAGATCTTGATGCACGCCTCTTCCTCCTCGCTTGTGCTGATCGATGAATTCGGCAGCGGGACAGAGCCCGCAGCCGGCGGTGCCATTGCCGAGGCTGTCTTGGCCCGTCTCGATGAGATGGGTGCCTATGGCGTCATTACGACCCATTATACCAACCTCAAACTTTATGCGGACAAGAGCTCCGGCGTGGTCAACGGTGCGATGCTCTTCGACGGGGCGGCCATCAAGCCGCTGTTCCAGCTGCAGCAGGGGATGCCCGGCAATTCCTTTGCCTTCGAACTGGCCCGGAAGATGGGTCTGCCCGGCGACGTGGTGAAAGATGCCGAAGAACGCGCCGGCAGCGAATTCGTCAACATCGAGCGCAATCTGCGCCAGATTGCCCGCAGCCGCCGCGTCCTCGACGAAAAGCTGGCCCGCATCAAGAGCACCGACAAGACGCTGGAGAGCCTGACCGACAAGTATGAGAAAGAACTCAGCGAGGTCAAGGCGCTGAAAAAGAGCATTGTGGAGGAGGCAAAGAAAGAGGCGCAGGAGATTCTGTCCGAAGCCAACAAGCAGGTGGAACGTACCATCCGCGAGATTCGGGAGGCGCAGGCGGAGCGCGACAAGACCAAAGTGGCCCGCGAGCGCCTGACCCAGTTCAAGGAAGACCTGCAGCAGGAGCATCCCTCCGAAAACGACGCGGCCATCGAGCGCAAGATGCAGCAGATCGTCGCCCGCAAGGAACGCGAAAGGGCCAGGAAGGTCAAGCGGGGCGAGATGCCTGACCCCGGGCACGACAAAGGTACAGGCTCCCGCAAAGAGAAGTCGGCCGCCGACACGACCCCGTTGAAAGTCGGAGACAAAGTCCGGTTGAAGGACAACGACATGGTGGGAGAGGTGACCCAGATTGCTGCCAAGTACATCTCCGTGTCGATCGGCAGCATCATCTCCAAAATCGCGCCTGCCAAAGTGGAAAGAATCTCCAACCAGCAGTACAAAGAGAAATCGCGGGCTACGTTCCGGCCGGTAATCCATTACGACAGCGAGTCCATCAGCCGCCGCAAACTGGAATTCCGCCCCACCATCGATATCCGCGGCGAACGGCTGAACGACGCGCTGGAGATTGTCATGCACTTCATTGACGATGCCACCATGGTCGGCGTGGGCCAGGTGAAGATCCTCCACGGCAAGGGGAACGGCGTGCTGCGGGAGGAGATCCGGAAATACCTCAGAACCGTACCGGCTGTCAAATCTTTCCGCGACGAGGCCATCCAGCAGGGTGGCGCCGGCATTACGGTCGTTGAAATGGACATTTGATGCGCTATGAAAAGAACGGCAACCCTTGTACTGCTTGTTTGCTGCCTGTTCGGACTGAACGCCTGCCAGTCGCCCCAGAAACGGGTGCGCAGCACGGCGGAACAGTTTCTCAAGGCTTATTATTCCGGTGAATACCGGGATGCGGCCGGCTTTTGCACGCCGGCTTATGCCGGAAAAATCACCCGGATCGCCGATGTGCAGGGTGCGGTTCCCGAAGCTATCGCCGAAAAAATGAAAGAGGCCGTTTCAGGGACCTCTTTCAACATTGTTTCCGTAGAAGTGGACAAGGAGGCCGCCCGGGCCGTCGTCCACTATGAACTTGCGGTGCCGATGCTTGAAGCGCCGGTACCCAAGCAGCTCCTGCTACAGCTGGAAGGCCGCACGGCAGCGGTCGACGGCATCGAGTAACTCCCAGCCGAAAAACTGCACTTTGCGCCGGACGGTCCGACCGTCCCGGATCAACTCGACTTCCTCAACGTACGGGTCGCGGCCCATGTGGCCGTAAGCCGCTGTCGGCATGTAGATCGGGTTGGTAAGGCCGAAGTGGTCGATGATGGCGGCCGGTCGCAGGTCGAAGAGACTGTTGATCTTCTCTGCAATAGCGCCGTCATTCCATGCGACGTGGGCGGTACCGTAGGTATTGACATAAATGCTGACGGGACGTGCGACGCCGATGGCGTAGGAGATCTGGACAAGCATTTCGTCGGCTACCCCTGCTGCTACCAGGTTTTTGGCAATATAGCGGGCGGCATAAGCCGCGCTGCGGTCCACCTTGCTCGGATCTTTGCCGGAGAAGGCGCCGCCGCCATGGGCTCCGCGGCCGCCATAGGTATCGACGATGATCTTGCGGCCGGTCAGGCCGGTGTCGCCATGCGGGCCGCCGATGATGAACTGGCCCGTGGGGTTGACGTGCAGGATCATGCCTTCCTGGAACAACGCGGCGTTGGCGGCGCTGAGCCGTGCCTTGACGCGCGGGAGCAGGATCTGCTCCACGTCCTTCCGGATCCGGGCCTGGTCGGCATCGGGATCGTGCTGGGTGGAGAGAACAAGGGTATGGATGCGGTTCGGGGTGTGGTCATCCTTGTATTCGACCGTGTACTGGCACTTGGCATCCGGCCGCAGATACGGCATCGGAGAATTGTCTTCCCGGCGGATGCGGGCAAGTTCCAGGAGGGTGACATGGGCCAGCGTAAGCGGGAGCGGCATGAAGTCCGGCGTCTCGTTGCACGCGTAGCCGAACATCATGCCCTGGTCGCCGGCGCCTTGCTCTTCCTTTTCGGCGCGGTCAACGCCCTGCGCGATGTCGGGGCTCTGCTCATGCACGGCGGAGATGACGGCGCAGGAGTCTGCGTCGAAATGGTATTCCCCCTTGGTGTAACCGATGTGGCGGATGGTGCGGCGCACCACCCCTTGAATGTCCACGTAGGCGTGGGAAGTGACCTCGCCGCCGACAACGGCGAGACCGGTACTTACAAAAGTTTCACAAGCGACGCGTGACGCCGGGTCCTGGCGGAGAAAGTCATCAAGGATCGCATCGGAAATCTGGTCGGCCACTTTATCCGGGTGGCCCTCTGAAACGGATTCAGAAGTGAAAAGATACATAATTTTAGCCTTTTTTTAGCGTGGTTGGCAAGCAGTCAAATCCATCCACTGTGTTTTCGGCGGCAAAGGTAGGCTTTAATTTTCAGAAACAAAAATTATTGCTATTTTTGCACCGTCGTTTCAAGCCTGCAAACATGAAACCCACCAGACTGCTTTTTTATCTTGCTGTCTTAGTGCTCGTTGTGTCCGCTTGTGAAAAGCCCGAGCCTGAGAAGCAAACAGTTAGTGTGTCTCCTTCCTCCGTTTCCTTCAAGACGGAGGGTGGGTCTCAGTCGGTTTCCGTGACTTCTAACGGGAATTGGTACGTCCAGACCGATAACAACTGGGTCCAGTTGTCGGCCACGGCCGGTGCGGGCAACGGTTCGATCACGATCTCGGCTGACGCCAACTCAGGTGCGGCCCGTTACGCGACCCTGACTTTCAAGACATCCGACCAGGCTACGACCGTGAGCGTATCGCAGGATATGTACGTGGATCCGGGTCCGGTGCAGAAATCGATCCGGGAGGTACGCGACCTTTACAAAGGAAACGACTATAAGATTACCGACGATATCATTATCGAAGGCCTTGTCATCAGTGACTACCGCCGTGACACGGACGGGGGCCTGAACAACTATTCCTCGGCCAAGACCATCATCATCACCGACGGAGACGCCGGTATCATGCTTTATTGTGCCACCGACAACAAAGATTTCGCCCGTGGCCAGCGCCTGCGCGTCAAACTGAAAGACCAGACGCTGTCCGTTTACGCCAACGGCGCCCTCCAGGTCAACGGCATTCCGCTCGGCAATATCGAACCGGCCGGAACAGGCACGCCGGCTGCCAAGGAAATCTCCATCGACCAGTTGCTGACCGGCGATTATGAGTGCATGTACGTGGCGGTGAAGGACGTCCAGGTCGCCCAGGAATACATGGGCAAGACTTTCGCCACGTCCGATGCCAATACCTCTATAAAATTCATAGGAAAGGCAGGCGGTGATTTCGACTTGTTCACATCCCGCTATGCGACTTTCCGGAACGAGACCGTCCCGACCGGCAGCGGCACCCTCAAAGGGATCGCCGGCAAATACGGGTCCCGTTTCCAGTTATCCATCTCGGAGAAGAACGACTATGCAGGCCTGACGGGCGCCCGCTTTGATGGTGGCGCCCGCTTCTCCTTGGAAACGACGGACATGACGGTCAGCGGCGATGCGGGTACGTTCAACATTACGCTGGCTGCCTCGGTCGCCTGGAAAGCGTCTTCCTCGAACAGTGCTTTCCAGGTCAGCCCTGCTTCAGGCACGGAAGGCGGTCAGGTCACCGTCACGTACGGGGACAATCCCAGCACGACGGAATCCCGTTCGGCCGTGATAACGTTCCGTACGGAAGACGCTGCGATTGCCCAAAAGGAGCTCCAGCTCACCATCACGCAGCAGCCTTTCGAGTCGCTGGTACCGAGTGCGGTGCAGGCGTGGTTGGAACTTCCTGCCGTTCCGGCTTCGGATCCGGATGCGGCGTTCTTCAGCCACGACATGACCTACAACGGGCAAGTCGTGCGCAACTACTCCTTCCTGCTCGACCTGCCGGGTCGTGTTTCCCGCTGGGTGGCGTATCCTCTATATAAAGGGATGACTACCGGGACCTCCCGTTCGGACAAGTGGGAATACGATCCGCTGGTGCCCAAACGCTACCAAGGTGCTGTTTACAAGAGTTACGCTGGTTACGACCGGGGCCATCAGCTTCCTTCCAGCGACCGGCTCTGCAACGCGGCGGCCAACGAACAGACCTTCTATTTCACGAACATCACGCCGCAGAATGCCGACTTGAACCAGGGACTCTGGGAGAAACTCGAATCGCAGGTCCGGGGTCAGATCAACAGCAGCGACACGCTCTACGTAGTGACGGGCTGCGTCCTGACTACGACCGCCGATCCGACGGTGCAGACCACGGACGACAACTACGGGAAGCCCGTGGCGATTCCGAAGGCTTATTACAAGGTAATCCTGAAATACAAGGCCGGCACCGCCAACGGTGGCTATTCCGCCATCGGCTTCTGGATGGAAAACAAGGCTTACGGCGGTACGAGCCTGAGCCGTTCGTTCGCCCGCAGCGTGGATGAGATCGAGACATTGACCGGTATCGATTTCTTCCACAACCTGAGTGATGCCTACGAAAAGGAGGCGGAATCGAAATACGATGCGTCCGCCTGGGGGTTATAGGGACTTTAATGATAAAACATAACTATTTACTATACTTATAAACATTCAAAAACCTTTATGAAAAAAGCATTCAAATGTTTTCTGGCAGTCGCAGCCTTCCTGCTGATGATTGCCCCGGCGTTCGGCCAGATCACAACGGCCAACCTCGCGGGCCAGATTGTCGATGAGGGCGGCGAGCCTCTGATCGGAGCGGCTGTGGTAGCAGTCCACACTCCTTCCGGTACGACGTACTATGCGGTGACCAACGAAGACGGACGCTATACCATCCAGGGTATGCGTACCGGCGGTCCTTACGAAGTGACCTATTCGCTGATCGGTTGCCAGACCGTCGTGATTCCCGACATCGTCCTTTCGCTGGCTGAAACCTACCAGCAGAACGTGGTGATGAAGACCGCCACTGAACTTCTCAACGAGGCCATCGTCGTCGCTACTGCTTCGTCGAAATTCTCGACGGAGAAGACCGGTGCTGCCACGAACATCTCCAACCAGCAGATCACCAATCTGCCTAGTGTCAGCCGCGCCATCACCGATGTGACGCGCCTTTCGCCGTATGGCGGCAATGGCATGAGCTTCGCCGGTGCCGACGGCCGTATGGCCAACTTCACCGTTGACGGTGCCAACTTCAACAACAACTTCGGTCTGAGCTCCAACCTGCCGGGCGGTGGCAACCCGATCTCCATCGACGCCATCGAAGAACTCCAGGTCGTGATCTCCCCCTACGATGTCCGCCAGACCAACTTCATCGGCGGTGGCGTGAACGCCATCACCAAGTCCGGTACGAACACTTTCCGGGGAAGCGCCTATGTCTATCATAAGAACGAGAACATGCAGGGCGATGCCGTTGACGGCGAACAGATCACCGGCGCCCGCAACAAGAACCGTTCGACGACCTACGGCTTCACCGCCGGCGGCCCGATCGTGAAGAACAAACTCTTCTTCTTCGTCAACGGTGAATATTCCATGGTTCCTTCCATCGTGAACCGCTGGAGAGGTTCTGACAATGGTGTGGCTGATCCGGACAACTATGTCTCCCGCACCCGCTTGAGCGACCTGCAGCGGGTTTCCGAATATGTCAAGAGCAAATACGGCTATGACACGGGTTCCTGGACCGAATTCCCGGCCAATGAGAACAACATGAAGATTCTCGCCCGTCTCGACTGGAATATCAGCCAGAAACACAAACTGGCACTCCGATACAACTATACCAAGAACAATGTGTGGAATTCGCCGAACGGCAGTTCCATGGACGGTGGCCCGCGTATGTCCGGCGCCCGTATGTCGCAGTATTCGATGTCTTTTGCCAACGCGATGTACTCGATGCAGAAGATCGTGAGCACCTGGTCGCTCGACCTCAACAGCCGGCTGTCCGACAATGTGTCGAACCAGTTCCTGGCCACTTTCTCCAAACTCGATGACGTCCGTGGCACGAATTCCTCCGAATTCCCGTTCATCGACATCCTCGACGACACCCAGAGCAACAACTACATGGCCCTCGGTTATGAACTGTTTACCTGGAACAACGCCGTCCATAACACCATTGCCAACGTCAAGGACGATATTACCTGGTACAAAGGTAACCACAAGGTGACCGCCGGTATCAGCTATGAATACCAGATGGCTGACAACCAGTACATGCGCAACGGTACGGGTTACTATCGCTACAAGAGTGTGGATGATTTCCTCAGCGGCGCCATTCCGCAGGTCGTCTGCCTTACCTACGGATACGACGGCGAGCAGTATCCTGCTGCCCGTGTCCAGTTCCACAAAGCCGGCATCTACGCCCAGGACGACTGGAACGTGACCGATCGCTTCAAACTGACCTACGGTGTCCGCATCGACGGTCTTTTCTTCGACAACGGTGACCTGATGACCAACAAGGCCATTATCGACAAGACCTACTATCCGCGTGTTTACAACTATGAGGAGACGCACATCGACACCGGCAGATGGCCTACCTCCAAAGTGACCTTCTCGCCGCGCGTGGGCTTCAGCTGGGATGTCTTCGGTGACAAGAGCTTCAAGGTGCGTGGCGGTACGGGCCTCTTCTCCGGCCGTCTTCCGCTCGTGTTCTTCACGAACATGCCGACCAACGGCGGTATGGTGCAGTACCAGGCCCAGATCGGCCCGTCCACCCGCTATGCCAACCTGCCCGATGCCGTCAAGAGCCGCTATGCGAGCGTGAACGACATCCTGGCCCAGTTCGGCGGCGGTCTGGTTACCGAGAACGGACAGGCCAATGTTGCAGCCCTCTACAACAAACTCGTGGGCATGGGCTTCCCGAGCACCGTGCGCCCTGAAGACGGTACCGTTCCTTCCGCCGTCAACGGCGTGGATCCCCGCTTCAAGATGCCGCAGGTATGGAAGAGCTCGCTGGCCTTCGACTACAGCTTCCCGACGTCCTTCCCGTTCACCTTCACGGCTGAAGGCATCTTCAACAAGACCATCAACGCCGTGGCCATCTCCGACTGGAGCATGCGCGACGTGGCCGGTTTCGCCCGTTTCAACGGCGCTGACAACCGCCCGATCTATCCGACGGATTTCCGGTATGAGACCAAGGCCTTCGTCCTGGAGAACACCAACCAGGGTTATGGCTGGAGCGCCAGCGCACAGATCAACATGCGCCCGATCGAGAGCCTGAGCCTGATGGCCGCCTACACGCACACCGTGAACAAGGAAATCACCGGCATGCCGGGTTCCGCCGCCGAGAGTGCCTTCACCTATGTGCCGACCAACGAGGGCCCGAACTACATCAAGCTGCACAACTCGCAGTATGTGACCCCGGACCGCGTGGTCGCCTCCCTGACGCACCACGACAAGAGCGGCAACCACTACAGCTTCATCTATGAGGCCTGGCGTGGCGGCTACAACTACAGCTACATGACCACCAACGACATGAACGGTGACGGCTACAACTATGACGCCCTCTACATCCCGACCGATGAAGAAGTCTCCGGCCGCCAGTTCCGTTTCGTCTCGAGCGACGATCAGACCCGTTTCATGGACTTCGTCCACAACGACAAATACCTGCGCACGCACCAGGGCTCGTATGCCGAAGGTTACAGCGTGTACAGCCCGTGGGTCCACCGCGTGGACTTCAGCTACAAGCACGATTTCACTGTGAAGTGCGGCAAGAACACCAACACCCTGCAGCTCTGCCTCGACCTGAAGAATGTCCTCAACCTGTTCAACTCCAGCTGGGGCGTGAGCAAGTACCTCAACCCGGCCATTGGTTCTGACGCCCGCATCCTCAAGTATGAAGGTGTCGATGCCGAGGGTTACGCTACGTTCTCCACGCCGTCCGCCATCAGCGGTACGACCGAGACCTTTGTTCCGAACCACGCGCTCGGCCAGTGCTGGTACGCTTCCGTGGGTATCAAGTATCTGTTTAACTAATCAATTGAAGATCCGATATGAAAATCAAGAATATCATCGCTGCTCTTTTTGCCGTGCTTGCCATTACCGTGGGTTGCGCGGTTGAGGAAGACCACTACCTGAGCGAGGTCTCGCTGTCCACGACTTATGTGGCCATCACGATGAACGGAGGCTCCACGCCCGTACAGATCGATGCCACCGACAGCTGGTCCATCACCGGTGCTCCTTCCTGGCTGACCATCAGCCCGGCTTCCGGTTCCGCCGGTCAGTCCACCATCAATTTCTCCGCTGCTTCCACGCTGGACGGCCGTACGGCCGAAGTCGTGCTTACCTGCGGTGGAAAGACACAGAACATCAATGTGATCCAGGGCCTCGCCACGGTTTCCAAGGCGACCTGCGCCGAAGTGATCGCCGGTCCTGAGTCCAAGACCTATCTCGTGACGGGTATCTGCACGCGGATTGCCAACACGAGCTACGGAAACTGGTATCTCGACGACGGTACGGGTGAGATCTACATTTACGGTACGGTCAACGCGGCCGGCAACTATTCCTGGTCGAGCTTCAACATCGAAGTGGGTGACGAGGTGACCGTCCAGGGCCCGAAGACCGTGTACAACGGTACTGTCGAGTTGGTGGACGCCACGTTCGTCAGCGTCAACAAGTCTCTCATCAAGGTTGCGGAAATCGATCCGGAGGATGCAGTCCTTCCGATTGAAGGCGGCGATTTCAAGGTGAAACTTTCCAACAAAGGCACGGGCATCTATGTGGAGGTTCCTGCCAATGCCAAGGATTGGCTCTCCATTGCTGCGATTTCCGGCAATACCGTCACGTTCCACGCTGCGGCCAACGCGGGTGGCGACCGTTCTACCACGATTGTCTTCAAGACGACGGACGGCAAGAAGGAATATACGGCCGAGCAGGCCATTTCCCAGAAGGGTGCCATCATCGAGTGCTCCATCGCTGACTTCCTGGCTGCTGCAGTCGGGGATACGCAGTACCGGCTTACCGGTATCATCACCAGCGTGGCCAACACCAGTTATGGCAATGTCTATATCCGTGACTGGTCGGGTGAGACCTATGTCTATGGCATCGGTAAGAAGGGCGACTTCGCGAACCTCGGCCTGAAGGTCGGTGACGTGGTGACGCTCGTCGGCAAGCGGGCCGAGCACAATGGCAGCGCCCAGCTTGGTAGCGGCCAGTATGAAAGCCATATCAGTGTTACGGAGGTGACCATCGCCGAGTTCCTCGCCAAGGAAGACAATCCGAACGTCTATTACATGGTGTCCGGTACGCTGGACGAGATTGCCAATGCTTCTTATGGCAATGTCTATATCAAGGACGCCGACGGTAACCGCCTGTATTCCTACGGCTGCTATCCGGGCTGGGGTGCTACGGGCAACAACCGCAAGGACGCCGTCGCCAAGTACGGCCTCAAGGTGGGCGACCTGCTGACCATCATCGGTGCGAAGGGCAGCCACAATGGCGAGCCCCAGATCAGCAACGGTGTCTATTTCAGCCACACGCCGGCGAACTAAGCCAAGTGTCATGCCCGGCTTGACCGGGCTCTTGAAAAGGACGATCCCTGACGGGTCGTCCTTTTTGTATCGCCTGAATCGGCAGCGAAAAAAGTGTTATCTTTGTAGAATGATGAAAAGATTATTCTTTCTGGCAGTTCTGTTGTTTGCGCTGCCGGCGGCGGCGCAGGTGACGACGGCTTCGATTGCAGGCCGGATTGTGGACGAAGACGGGCCCATCGAAGGCGTGACCGTAGTGGCTATCCATCAACCGTCCAATACCCAGTACTACGCGACCACCGATCGCCATGGCTGGTATCAGCTGCTCGATGTCCTGCCGGGCGGTCCCTATACGGTCCGGATCCATTATTTCAATTATAAGCCCCTGACAGTCCGCAATCTTTATACATTTACCGGACAGAATGTCGTGGTGGATGCCGACCTGGAGGCAGGAAAGACCGTAGTCCGCAGTGATGAGGCCGCCACGTCCCTCCGGATGGGTCCTGGGCTTGAAGGCGGAACTGTACCGGTTTCGCCACTGGGTTTCGACTTGGTGGGCCAGGCTATCTATACACCGGTACCGTTCGATGTCCGGCAAGAAGCTACCCTGTCGGGTGTCAGCCGTTTGCGCATGACCCCGACGGGCACCAACCGTTTTCACGGCTCCGCCTATGGGTATTATGGCTTTCCTGCCAGCTCCGGCTCGACCGGGCATCTCGGCCTAACCTTGGCAACCCCTCTCTCCGGCGATGACTATCAATTGTTCGCCGGCCTCCAATATGACGGCTTGACCGGATTCAATGGCGCCGGCCGTTTCGACGCCCGTTTGGGCAGCACCAACCGACTGGATGTGAGCGGTGGCCGGCTGGATGGCACCGATGCATGGGCCGCTGCGGGTTTCACGACCCAATTGCGAGATGGGGCCGCGTCCAACCGGGCGCAGGCCGGATGGTACAGTACAGCGACATCCCGCCAGCTACTCATAGCAGATGACTTTACGGTGGCTGCCGGCAGCCAGCGCCTGTTGCTGGGCGTACAGGTGGCCCACACCAACCAGCTGTTGCTCGATTCCGCCGCGACGCGTTTCGATTTCTATCTGCAGGATGCCATCCGGCTGGGCCAGCGGATGACGCTGCTCGCCGGGGTCCGCTTCAGCTTCCCCTTCGCTTTCTCTCCCCGTGTGAGCCTGAATTACGATGTGATGGGAAATGGCGCTTTGATCCTTCGCGCCGGAACCGCCGTTTATGGCGTCCATGGCGAAGGAACGGTTTGGAAAAACCTCGCCGCCATCGATACACGGCTGCCCGGACAATTCTATTTGACCTTGGAAGGCATTTACGGACAATCCTGGAAACGGCCGTTCTACATATCTTCCCGCAATATCCTCGACAGTCGTTACGCACTGACAGCGCGCCTGGAACGGCCGTTGTCCCATCGTTTCTGGGCTGTTGCCTCCTATACGCGAAGCGACGGTCAGGTGCAGGACCGCATCCTCGGCGGCTTCTCCTATCGGGCTGAATATCTCACCCGTTTCGCCACGACGGCCGCCCTTTTCTATACGGGATGCAACTGGACAGACGACTTATCACCCGCTTCCGTCTCACTGGAACACAGCCTTGAGGCGCGTCTGACCCAGGATTTGGGCCTGAGCCTTGGCGGCCGTGACCATGTCCTCCAGCTTACGGCCTATGCCCGCTATACGCCCGGCGTTTCCACTTCCTTCCTCGCCGGCTTGAAATACATTCTATAGCCCTTTTTTATCAGCAATCTATGAAACGTCCGTTCCTGTTTCTGCTGTCGGTCCTGATGATTTTATCGGCCTGCAGTTCGCATAAAACTTTCCGAGTAAAACAGGACAGTCCCTGTACTGTGTCTCGATATCTTTTGTATGTTTGTGATGCTAGATAGATTACGCATATGATTTCCTTTACCTGTGACTATTCGGAAGGGGCGCACCCGAAGATCCTGGAGCGCCTGGGTGCTACCAATCTTGAACAACTGCCCGGCTATGGGGTGGACCACTATTGCGAAAGTGCCAAAGAGAAGATCCGTGCGGCCTGTGACGCGCCTGAAGCGGAAGTTTTTTTCCTCGTGGGCGGAACTCAGACCAACTCGACGATCATAGCCGCCATGCTCCGTGATTATGAAGGGGTTGTCTCGGCCGAAACAGGCCATATCGGCGTCCATGAGGCGGGCGCCGTGGAATACACTGGCCACAAGGTACTTACCATACCCGGTCACCAGGGCAAACTGGATCCCGGCGAACTGCGGGATTATCTGACAGCCGCCACGACCGACCCGAACTATGAGCACATGGTCTTTCCGGGGATGGTCTATATTTCATTCCCGTCGGAATACGGAACGCTCTATACCCGTCGGGAACTGGAAGAGATCCGATCCATCTGCGATGCGTTCTCCCTCCCGTTGATGATCGACGGAGCCCGGCTGGGTTACGGCCTGACAAGTCCGGCTTGCGATGTAGCCCTTTCGGACATCGCCCGTTTGAGCGACGTGTTCTATATCGGTGGGACCAAGGTGGGCTGCTTCTGCGGGGAAGCCGTTGTTTTCCCCCATGGCAACGCGCCGAAGCATTTCTATACCATCACCAAACAACACGGTGCCATGATGGCCAAAGGCCGGCTGCTGGGTATCCAGTTCGATACGCTTTTCACGGGCAATCTCTATTTCCATATCAGCCGCCACGCCATCGACATGGCGATGCTGCTCAAGGAAATGCTTCGCGAGAAAGGATGCCGCTTCTTCCTTGATTCGCCGACCAACCAGCAATTCGTGGTTTTGGAGAACAAGCAGTTGGAAGAACTGGCCAAACATGTGGCCTTTGACATGTGGGACCGGGTCGATGCGGACCATACGGCCGTTCGTTTCGCGACCAGCTGGGCCACGCCGCCGGAGCATATCGAAGAGCTCCGCAAATGGTTGTGATGTCCGGTCGTTGCCGGTTTGACGGTAAGTAATGATTAAAACTATTTATACATGAAAAAAACTTTGATTCTCGTGCTGCTGGCCGTGTCCGGGCTGGTGAGCGCGACGGCGCAGGAGTCACCCAAATGGCTTCGCAAGAACGCCTTGTCTCCTGACGGAACGCAGATCGCCTTTTCCTACAAGGGTGACATTTACGTTGTCGGTATCCAGGGCGGAACGGCCCGGCCGCTGACGACCAATCCGGCCTACGATTCCGACCCCGTCTGGACGCCGGATGGCAAATACCTCTATTTCAGCTCCTATCGGGAAGGCAGCAAGGATATATTCTGTGTGCCCGTAGAAGGCGGCACCCCGAAACGCATTACCAACTATCCGGGCAATGAGACGCCGAAGGCCGTGCTTCCCGACGGCCGCATCGCCTTTACGGCCAATTTGCAGCCGGATGTCCATTTCGATGGATATCCCGGTGATCCGCAGGTGTGGGCAGTGAACGACGGCGGCGGCCGTCCGATGCTGCTGACATCCGTTACCATGTCGGAGATGAGTGTCCGTCCCGACGGTGCCATCCTTTATGAAGATTACAAGGGCTATGAGGATCCGCTCCGCAAGCACCATACCTCTGCCGTCACCCGCGACATCTGGCTCTGCAAAGACGGTGTGTTCACGCAGCTTTCGAAGTTCAACGGGGAAGACCGCCAGCCTGTCTGGGCGGCCGACGGCGATACGTTCTATTATTTGAGCGAACAGAACGGCAAGACTATCAACCTGTTCAAGAGCAGCGTCAGCAATCCGGCGAAGAACACGCAGTTGACCCGCTATGAGAAGGACCCGGTGCGTTACGTCTCCGTGGCAAAAGACGGGACGCTGGCTTATTCCCAGAACGGCGACCTCTATGTACTCAAGGAGGGTGGCCAGCCCCGCAAACTCGATATCACGGTGATCCGTGACGAGAATGAGCGTGACATGGTGAAGATGAATTTCACCAATGGTGCCACGTCCATGGCCGTCTCTCCCGACGGCAAGGAGATTGCCGTGGTAATCCGTGGTGACGTGTTCGTGACTTCGACGGAATACAATACCACCCGGCGCATCACCAACACACCGGAGCAGGAGCGCGGCGTGAGTTTCTCGAAGGACGGCCGCGAACTCTACTATGCGGCGGAACGGGGTGGTTGCTGGGGTATCTGGCGTACTGTGCTGACCGAGAAAAACGACAAACTGTTCACCTATGCTGTCAAGACGAAAGAGGAACTCTTCTCCGAACCCGGAGAGACCAGTTTCCAGCCGGAAGTGTCCCCTGACGGCAAATGGGTGGCTTATCTGCGCGACCGCGCCGAACTGGTGGTCAAGCCCACCAAAGGCGGCAAAGTCAAGTCTCTGCTCAAAGACGTCAACTATTCGTATAGCGATGGTGACCAGAGTTTCTCCTGGAGCCCTGACAGCGAATACCTGCTGGCGACCGACATGGCCAACGGCGGTTGGAACAACGTGGACATCGCCCTCGTCGAAGTGAGCACCGGCAAGGTGACCGACCTGACCCAGAGCGGTTATTCCGACGGCGGATTCCGCTGGGCCCTCGGCGGCAAAGCGATGACCTGGTCGTCCGACAAGAACGGCTATCGCAGCCACGGCAGCTGGGGTGCGCACGATGACGTATATATCATGTTCTTCGACGGCAAGGCAATGACGGCCTTCAACCAGGACAAGGAAGACGAAGAGGTCGAAAAACTCCTCAGCGGGAAGAGCGAGAAACAACTGGCCAAGGAAGAGAAGAAAGACTCCCTGGCCCAGGAGAAACCCAAGAAGCTGGAACTCATGCTCGAGGACCGCGAATACCGTGTGCAGCGGCTGACGAACGCCAGTGCGGCTTACGGCGACCACATCCTCTCGAAGGATGGCCACAAACTCTATTACGTTTCCCCGCTTGAAAGCGGCATGGGCCTTTGTGTGAAAGACCTGCGGGAAGGCAGTGTGAAAGTGCTTGCCCGCGGTGTCACGGGCCGCATCACGCCCTCCGCCGATGGGGCTGACATCTATGTCTTCTCGGGCCGTGGCATCACGAAAGTGGCCCTGGCCAGCGGACAGACCAAGCAGATCAGCTTCTCGGGCGATTTCGAGTTCAAGCCCAAGGCTGAGCGCGAATACATGTTCTACCACATCTGGAAGCAGGTGAAGGAGAAATTCTATGACCCGAACCTGCACGGCATCGACTGGGACTACTATCGCGACAATTACGCGCAGTTCCTGCCCTACATCGACAACTATTTCGATTTTCAGGAGATGCTTTCCGAAATGCTGGGTGAGCTCAACGGCTCGCACACAGGAGCCCGTTACCGGCCGCAGGGCGGTGAGACGCTCGGCCGGTTGGGCGTTCTCTATGACTATGGCTATGCCGGTGACGGCCTGCGGATTGCCGAAGTCCTGCCGGGTGGCGTGCTGAATCTGGCCGACAGCCAGATCAAGGCTGGTGACCTGATTGTGGCCATCGACGGCCAGCCCATCAAGGCCGATGCGAACTGGTTCCCGCTTCTGTCTGGCAAGGCCGGCAAGAAGATTGTCGTGACGGTCCGCAAAGGCGGCAAGGATGAAGATCTGATTGTCAAGCCGGTGGCCAACGAGTCGAGGCTCCTTTACCAGCGCTGGGTCCGCCAGCGCGAAGCGATGGTGGAGCGTCTCTCCGGCGGCCGGATCGGCTATGTGCATGTGGAGGGAATGGATTCGCCTTCGTTCCGCGAGGTCTATTCCAAGGCACTGGGTAAATACCGCACCTGCGACGCGCTGATCGTGGATATCCGCCACAACGGCGGCGGTTGGCTCCACGACGACCTGGTCACGCTGCTGGGCGGCAAGGCTTATGCGGAATGGCGTCCGCGCGGCCAGTACATCGGTACGGAGCCCTACAGCAAGTGGAACAAACCGTCCTGCGTGCTGATGGGCGAGGACTGCTATTCGGATGCATCCGGTTTCCCGTATGCCTACAAGACCCTCGGTCTCGGCAAACTCATCGGCATGCCGGTGCCGGGCACCATGACCGCCGTGTGGTGGGAGACCCAGATCCATCCTTCCATTGTCTTCGGCATTCCGCAGGTAGGCGGCTGGGTGCAGGGTGACCATTATATGGAGAACCACCAGATCGAGCCCGATATCCGCGTGGCCAACGATCCTGCCTCTTCGCTACGCGGCGAGGACAAGCAGCTGGAAGCGGCCGTGCAGGAAATGCTTCGCACCGTGAACAAATAGGATAATCCCGACAGATTTTGTATATTTGCCGAAATATCCCAAAATCCACCGCGTGATGAATACCGACAAGATTGTAATGGAAGGACTGACCTACGACGACGTACTGCTCATTCCTGCCCGCTCCGAAGTACTTCCCAGGGAAGTTGACATCCAAACCCGTTTTACCCGGGACATCCGGCTCCAGGTGCCGATCGTATCGGCGGCCATGGATACCGTAACGGATGCCAATCTGGCTATCGCCATCGCCCGGGAGGGCGGTATCGGCGTCATTCACAAGAACATGCCGATCGAAGCCCAGATGGAGCACGTCCGGAAGGTCAAACGCGCGGAAAACGGTATGATCTATGACCCGGTGACGATCGACGGGTCGGCTTGTGTCGGAGACGCCCTCCGCCTGATGTCCCAATACCACATCGGCGGCATTCCGGTGGTCGATCCGGACCATCACCTGATCGGTATCGTCACCAACCGTGACCTCCGCTTCCAGGACAATCCGGCCAAACCCATCCGCGAAGTGATGACCTTTGAAAACCTCATCACGGTCGGCCCGCAGACCACCATCCCCGAAGCGACCGAAGTGCTGCGCAAATACCGCATCGAGAAGCTTCCCGTGGTGGACAATGCCAACCGGCTCGTCGGCCTGATCACCTACCGGGACATCACCAAGATTAAGGATAATCCCAAGGCAAGCAAAGACAGCCTCGGCCGCCTCCGCGTGGCGGCGGCCGTAGGCATCAATTCCCACAGCCTTGAAGACGTGGAACGCCTGGTCAGCGTTCATACTGATGCCGTGGTCCTCGACACGGCCCATGGTCATTCCGTGGGAGTGCTCAATACCATCAAGAAGATCCGGGCCGCTTTCCCAGACCTGCAGATCGTGGCCGGCAACATCGCCACGGCCGAAGCGGCCTGCGCCCTTCGCGACTGCGGCGTCGATGCCGTGAAGGTCGGTATCGGCCCCGGTTCCATCTGCACTACCCGCATCATCGCCGGCATCGGCGTGCCGCAGCTTACAGCCGTGATGCAGACCAGTGAAGCCCTCAAAGGCTCCGGTATCCCGGTGATTGCGGACGGTGGCATCCGTTATTCCGGCGACATCGTCAAGGCTCTCGCGGCCGGTGCCAGCACCATCATGGCAGGCTCGCTCTTCGCCGGTGTCGAGGAAGCTCCGGGCGAGGCCATCATCCTCAATGGCCGCAAGTTCAAGTCCTACCGCGGCATGGGTTCGCTCGAAGCCATGCAGAAAGGCTCGAAGGACCGCTATTTCCAGGATATGGAAGAGGATATCAAGAAACTCGTGCCCGAAGGCATCGTGGCGCAGGTCCCGTACAAGGGTACGCTGGCCGAGGTCATCTACCAGCTGATCGGCGGTTTGCGGGCTGGTATGGGTTATTGCGGCGCGAAAGACCTGGCCGCGCTCCGCGAGGCCAAGTTCGTCAAGATTACGGCAGCCGGCATGGTGGAAAGCCATCCGCACGACGTGACCATCACCCGCGAGGCGCCGAACTATTCTACGCGCTAGCGTTTGGCGCAAGAGTTGCTGCTTTGGTGCTCCGTGCAATGAACATGAAGATGAAAAAGATAATTCCGGTTTTTCTGTTGCTGCTGGCTTTCCTGCCGGCAAGGGGACAGAAATATGACGGCATCGTCGAGAAATCCGTTGCCATGGTAGGCAACGACATCGTGATGCTGTCCGAGATCGAGGCGGAAGCCCAGATGCAGCGTGCCCGCGGCCTGTCGGTTGATAAGAGCGCCCGTTGTGAGATTCTGGAAGAATTCCTGGTAGCGAAGCTTTTCCTGACCCAGGCCAAACTCGACTCCCTGGTGGTCAACGAAGCGCAGGTATCCGCCATGCTCGACCAGCGCATCAACGAAGTGCTGACCACGCTGGGCGGCGAGGAAAAGACCGAAGCGTATTTCGGCAAGCCCATCTACAAACTGCGCCAGGAATGGCGCGCTGCCCTCAGCGACCAGTCCCTGATTCAGGAGATGCAGCGCAACGTAGCCCAGGACATCCCCAAAGTCACGCCGCGTGACGTCAAGAAGTATGTGGAAGACACGCCTGCCGAGGATCTCCCGATGGTCAGCACCAAGTACCGCATCCGCCAGATCGGCATCTATCCCGACAAGGAAGCGGCCGAACTGGCCGTGAAGGAACAGCTCATCGGCCTGCGCGAACGCGTGGTGAACGGGGAACGTTTCGCGACGCTGGCCCGCCTTTATTCTCAGGACCCCGGCAGTGTGGCCAAGGGCGGTGAGTTGGGTATGGCCTCGCGTTCCATTTTCTGGCCCGCCTTTTCCGATGCGGCCATGTCGCTCAAGGTGGGGCAGGTGTCCCAAATCGTAGAGACGCCAGACGGTTACCATATTATCCAGCTTATCGAGCGGGACGGAGACATGTTCAATGCGCGCCACATCCTCATCAAACCGAAATACACATCTACAGACCGGGACCGTGCCTTCCAGAAACTCGACAGCATCCGCAACCTCATCGTCGTGGACAGCATGGCTTTCTTCGATGCGGCCCGTTCCTTCTCCGAGGAACGCCACAGCGCCACCAACGGCGGCCTGATGGCCGACGAGTACACCGGTTCCTCCTATTTCGAGAAGGACCAGCTCAAGCCCAACGACTACAACGTACTGCGCAACATGCAGGAAGGGGATATCTCCGAACCGTTCGAGTCGCTCGACAATGAAGGCCGCAACGGCAATACCATCTACAAGATTCTCTATCTGGAGAAGATCATTCCCGCCCATGTCGCGAACTTCAAGGAGGACTATAACACGTTGCTGGAGGAAGTCAACCAGAAGAACGCGATGGCGGCAGTCGACAAGTTCATCGAAGAGAAACAGAAGACCACGTACATCGTCATCGATCCGATGTTCCAGGGGTGCGACTTCCAGCGAAAAGGCTGGATCAAGTGATATGGACCGCCTGTGTCGGAATGCGTTTGCCGTGCTGCTGACCTTGGTCTGCAGCACGTTGTGTTGGGGGCAGAACGCTCCCAAGGACAGCGTGTTCCGGCTGGTGCAGGCAGAGCGTGCCGAACAGTATGAGAAATTCGGGGTCAACTACCGTCTGGTCAAGGGGCACGCCCGTTTTCTACACAATGACACCTACCTGCTTTGCGACTCCGCGTCCTGGAACGTGGATGCCAAATACATCGAGGCTTATGGCAACGTACAGGTGATCCAGAACAACACCATGCTCAAGAGCGAGGAGATGTTCTACTGGATCGACGACAGCAAGGCCCAGTTCCGCGGTCCGCTGGTGGAACTCTTCGACAAGGACGGCAACATGCTCCGTACATCCCGTCTGGAATACAATACGAAAGACAGCGTGGCCGTCTTCGATTACGGCGGTGCCCTGAAGGACAAGGACGGCAATGTGATCGAGAGCTCGCGCGGCACGTATGACGGGAAAGAAGGTCTCTTTACGTTTGAGGAACGTGTCGAACTCTATATGGACACGGTGGAGATCAAGACACAGACGCTGCGCTATTTTTCCGAGCCCGAGAAAGCTTATTTCGGGAAGAATACCTATACCTGGCGCGGTGATGGCTTCCTGCGGGCTGACGACGGCTCGTTCGACCGGAAGAACCAGATCCTCCACTATGCGGACCATGTGTTCATGTTCGACCCGACCTACGATGCCTGGGCCGACGAAGTCTTTTATTACCAGACCGATGGCCGGGTGGATATGTTCCGCAACGCGCAGGTGCTCGACACGACCAACAAGAGCATCTACCTGGGCGACCACCTGCAATATCTTCCGGCCCGTGATTCGCTGTCCGACCGCGGCCTGCTGACCGGAGACCCTGCCATCATTTATTTTGGCGAGAATGAAGACCATGTTGTCGATACGCTCTTTACCCGGGCCGATACTTTCTTTGTCTATGCCGTGCCGCGTTGCGACATTCCCGAAGAAGAAGTCAATGAATCGAAAAAACGGCTGGAGGATATTACTTTCGATGCGTTGACCAAGAAACGCACGGAGGAAGCCAAACTCCGGGAAGAAGAGAACATCAAGAAGATGCGCGAGGTCGGCAAGCTGCCGCCCGAATGGGTGGAAAAACAAAAACAGGCCGAGGCCGATTCGCTGGCCCGCCTGGCCCGTCTCGATTCGCTGGTGACAGTGGGACTGGTCGATTCGCTGAACGCCGCCTCCAATGCCTTGCGCGCCAATCTTCAGTCCGTCGATTCCCTGATAGAAGTCGGCCTGAACCCGCCACCTCCTCCGATCGATAAAGCCGCAATGGTCAAAACCGGCTTGGCAGGACGTCTCACCGATTCGACGCTCGTTATCCCTGGCGATTCAACGTTCGTCATGCCTGCAGATTCGACGCTCGTCCTACCACCAGACTCACTGGCCGTCATGCCGGTTGATTCCTTGGCAGTCATGTCCGACCTGACTGGGCCTCTCACCGACTCAACAGCTGTAATCCCCGATACCGCTCCGGCTGCCCCGCCGCGCGACACCACCCCAGTCCGCTATGTCCAGGCCTGGCACAATGTCAAGATGTACCGCAGTGACCTGCAGGCTGTCTGTGATTCCGTAGTGTTCACGGAGCTGGACTCCATCGCCCGCCTTTACGGCACACCCGCCTTGTGGAACGAAGTCCGCAACCAGTTGACAGCCGATGAGATGCAGCTCCTGATGGCTGGCGGCGCCCTCAGCCGTGGCAGCATGATTACCAATGCCTGGCTTATCTCCAAGCAGGACAGCACGCATTTCGACCAGATCAAGAGTACAGAGATGCAGGGCTGGTTCCGGGACAACAAGATCTATCGCTTCGATGCCCTGGGCGGTGTGTCGGCCATTTTCTACATGACCGACGACGATGTGATCACCACCATCAACGTCAAGGAGTCGAAATCGATGACGGCCGCCATGAAAGATGCGAAGGCCCAGCGCATTCTCTATGTAGAGTCTATCAAGAGCGATGTCTATCCCGTCGGGGAACTGGAACCGGAAAAGCAGCGGCTCAAGGAATTCAAGTGGCGGGGTGACGAGCGGCCTGTGTCAAGGGCCGCGATTACCCGCCGACCGGTCAGGAAGACGGAGCGCCAGCAGTATGAAGGGATGCGCCGTCCGCTCTATCGCGAGACCAACAAGTTCTTCGACAACTACATGGTCGAACTTTTCGAAAAGATCGATGCGGAAAAGAAAGCCGAATACGAACGCCGTCAAGCCGAACAGGACAGCCTGGCCCGGCTGGACAGTTTGATGAAACTTGATCATCCGCTTGACAGTCTTGACTTTACACCGGATTCGACGCTTGTTCAGCCTGACTCAACTCTTGTCATGACGGATTCGACGCTTGTCACGACCGACGTAACCGGGCATTTCACCGACTCCACGCTTGTCACATCCGACACCACGCATGTCGTGCCTGCCCAGCGCGTCCTGATTCCCGAAGACAATCCTGTCCGTCCTTCCCGGCCTGCCCGTGATTCCGCTGACGTCAACCCCGTTTCGACAGAAGCCGTTACGCCCGCCTCTCCTGAGACGGTCATCCATACTGAAAAACTTACACCGGCTGAAAAACGTGCGTTGCGCCGGGCCGAACGCCAAGCCCGTCGCGAAGCACGCAGGGCTGCCCGGGAAGCCCGCCGCGCTGCCCGTGCCGCCGCCCGCCTTGCCAAGCAATTGAAAAAATATGAAACAACTGATTAAAGACAAATCGTTCGGCGGTGAACGCCCGCTTTTCGAAGTCCACGACGCACGTCTGGAAAACATCACCATCGTCGACGGCGAATCGGCTATCAAGCATTGCAGTGACTTGGAAGCCGATGGCTGCCGGTTTTATGGCAAGTATCCCTGGTGGCATGTGGACCGTTGCCTGATTACCAACTGCTATTTTGCACCCGGTTCCCGTTCGGCCATCTGGTACACCAACGACCTGGTGATGCGCGACTGCACCATCGACGGGCCGAAGTTCTTTCGCGAAATGAAGAATGTCACCCTCGAACGGGTTTTGATCACGGATGCGGACGAGACCTTCTGGAAGGTGGACGGCTTGAAAATCAGGGATGTCGAACTCCGGGGCGGCACGTATCCCTTCATGTTTTCGAAGCATATCGAGGTGGACGGCCTGGTCAGCGATGCGAAATACGTGTTCCAGTATTGCCAGGACGTGGTAATCCGCCATGCCAAAATCACGACGAAGGATTCTTTCTGGGAATGTGAGAACGTTACCATCTACGATTCCGAACTGTCCGGTGAATATCTCGCCTGGCATTCGAAAAATGTGCGGCTGGTCAACTGCAAACTCAGCGGTGAACAGCTGCTTTGCTATGCCAAAGACCTCGTGCTGGAGAACTGTACATTCGATGCAGCCTGCGACCGAGTCTTCGAGTATTCGACAGTGCAGGCCGACATCCGCGGCCACATCGAAAACATCAAGAACCCTACCTCCGGCCATATTGTTGCCGACAGCATCGGCAGCATCACCTTGGACGAGAATATACGCAAGCCTGCCGACTGCATTATCGAAATCCGCAAATAAGTGAAGAATCTGTTCGACTTCGACACCCCCATCGACCGCCGGGCTTCCGGCAGTTACAAATGGGATGAACCCGTCGCCGAGGGGGCGCCGTCCGATTTCATTCCCTTGTGGGTGGCCGACATGGATTTCCAGGCCGCACCGGCCATCCGCCGGGCCCTGGCCGACCGCGTCGCACACGGTGTGTTCGGCTATACCCAAGTGACCGATGCCTATTACGAAGCCATTCTTTCGTGGTTTTCCCGCCGTCACGGCTGGGCCATCGAACGTGCGGATATCCTTTATACGTCCGGCGTCGTTCCTGCTCTTTCGTGCGCCATCAAGGCCCTTGCGATGCCCGGTGAACAGGCCGTCGTCCTGTCTCCCGTTTACAACTGTTTCTTCTCCAGCATCCGCAACAACGGCTGCCAGGTCCTCGAGTGCCCGCTGGTGTACGAAGAGGCTACTTATCATATCGATTGGGAATCCTTCGAAGCTTGCTGCGCCCAGGAAAAGACCACGCTCTTCCTCCTCTGCAATCCGCACAACCCGGCAGGTCGCGTCTGGACGCCTGAAGAACTGGCCCGGCTCAACGCCATCTGCCTGCGTCACGGCGTCATTGTAGTCAGCGATGAGATCCACTGCGAACTCGTGATGCCCGGTTACCGTTTCACCCCGTTCGCTGCCGTCAGCGAGGCGTGCCGCGACAATGCAATCGTGCTCAATTCGCCTTCCAAGTCGTTCAACACCGCCGGCTTGCAGATTGCCAACATTGTCTGTCACAACCCCGACTGGCGCCGTCGCATCGACCGCGCCATCAACATCAACGAAGTCTGTGACGTCAATCCTTTCGGCCCTGTCGCCCTCATCGCCGCCTACAATGAAAGCGAAGACTGGCTGGATGCGTTGAATCTGTATATCCAGGGTAATTACTCCCTCCTGTGCGGTTTCATAGCCCGCGAGCTGCCGGCTCTCACCGTCACCCGCCTCGAAGGAACCTACCTTGCCTGGCTTGACATCCGCTCCCTTTCCGGCTCGACCGGGCATCTCACCGACCGACTTCGTGACGAAGCCCACGTCCTGGTCAGCCCCGGCACGCTTTACGGCGCTGTCACCGGCGAAGGCTTTCTCCGTCTCAACCTTGCCACCCAGCGCGCCCGCCTAGCCGAAGCCCTCCAGCGGATGCTTCCCGTGCTCAGGCAGCCTTAAAAAACAATAATAGCCATGGATAATCTAGCCCTGATCGCCTGTTTGATGGCGGGTTTCGTAGTTCTATACTTGATCGGAACGCTCCGTCTGCTCCGCCGTAAACCCGCCCTGCTCTGGATTCCGGCCGCGTTGATTGCCATTGGCGGGTTTGTGCTTTACTGGCAAGCGTACCTTGCTTCGGGCGTTCCCAACTGGTTCTCGCGGACCATCCTTTCCATCGTAGGTTCGCTCAATCTCTTTCTGTTCAATGCGATTTCCACGTACGGCCGCCTTTTCAATTACTTCTATGTGTCCGACGCCATGTCGGGTTCGGCGGAAGCCGTGCAAGTGAACCTGATCCTGCTGGAAGGATTGCTGGCCTGCGCAAGCTGGACAACCACCATCCTGACGGTGCATCTCTTTGCCCGTCGCTTTTCAAGCCGGCTCTGGCTCTGGTTCCATCGTCCTTCGGGGAAGCGGCGCCACCTTTTCTTCGGCGATGAACGCCGTTCCCTGCTATTGGCGGCAGATCTCGCGAAGAACCCTGACAACCAGCTCCTTTTCGTGCTCTCTCCGTCGCGGGAAACGCTTCCGGGCAAAGTGTCCTTCCTCCAGATCCTTCGGGGAATCCGCCCGGATACCGTCCGTCTGGAGCGCATCCGGACACTTGTCCCGGGCGCCATCATCCTGACCGCCCGGCAGTCTATCAAAGAATGTACAGGCGATCATCTCTTCAAGGAACTTGGCCTTACACAGCTGGCCAAGTGGACGGTCTCGGAAAGTGACGCGTTGTATTTCCTTTCCGAGGATGAAGACGACAATCTCTCGGCGGTGCACAAGTTGCCGCCTTGCCGCTGCAAGGTTTTTTGCCGGGCCAGCCGCAGTGGCGTCAATGACAGCATCGTGCAACTGTCTACGCATGACATCCGCTTGGTCGATGAGTCTTTCCTGACGGTCAAGCAGATGAAGATGGATGCGGCCCTGATGCCGGTCCGTTTCGTGGATACGGCCTGCGATGACGCGGGCCAGCCCCTGGGCTGGGTACGGTCCGGATTCCATTCCATGGTCCTGGGTTTCGGGGAAACCGGCCAGGGTATGCTTTCGTATCTTTACGAGTTCGGCGCCTTCGTAGGGGAAGACAAGAAGCCATTGCCTTTCTGCTGCGATGTAGTGGACCGTTCCGCCGCCGCCCTGGAAGGAACTTTCCGGATGGAGCATCCTGCCATTTCCGATGAAAAGGTCCGCTTCCTGCCCATGGAGGTCGGCTCCAAGGCATTCTGGCGTTATTTCCAGGAGCAGCTCGGCTCACTCAATTACGTGGCCATCGCCCTGGGCGAAGACCAGAAGAATGTCCGCCTGGCGTTGGATATGCTCGAGTTGTTCTGCCATCAGGCGATCCAGCGGCTACCTGCCATTGTGGTCAAACTGGATGAACCGGAGAAATACAAGAAACTCATTAATTTCTATATGCAGAACCTGGGCGTGGACTGCATCCGGATCCTGGGTGGCCTGGACGCCTGGACAGAATGGAATATCATTGACGAGACGTTTGAGCAGTACGCCCGTGCCTTCTACGATGCCTATTGTCGTGCGTCTGGCGAACCTGTCGCCTGGGAGGACAGGATCCGCAAGATTGAGCAGGCCGATACCACGCCGCTTTGGAAAAAGAAAGAGTACCGGCGCAAGGTCGGCCAGGATTACTCCGATTATATGCACATGGAGGTCAAGAAAATGCTTTGCCCGGTCCGGTTGTATCAGGATTCTGCTGTGTCAGACGCCATTCCTGTCGAGTATGATGGACAGCATTGTACGGACAGAAAGGCAGCTCCCGTGCTAGAGTATCTGGCTATTGGCGAGCACTTGCGCTGGCAGGCGGCGCACGAAATAGCCGGTTATCGTTGTGGGGACAGGAAACGGGAAGATCTGAAGATCCATCCCGCCCTGCAGGATTACTGGAATCTGCCGGAGCAGACGCGGCACTACGACTGGATCGTGGTCAAAACAACTTTGCAGCTGCTTCATCAGGAGCCGTGACCGTAAAGCCCGAAAGGACCATCAGGCGGATGGCGTTCAGTGCCGTCAGCCTGTCATATTCCTTGTCTTCTTCAGAAAGGTATTCGTAAGGCACCAGGTTGGGGTGCAGTTTCCGTACATCGTCGCGGCTCGGTCCGTAGCGCCAGCCTTCGTCCATGCGTTGGCGGGCCCAGACTTCATGGGTATTGCGGGCGAGGGTTTCCGTCAGCGCCAAAAGGGACTCCGGGAGCACGACCCCCGCTGTATCGATGGGCGCGGGCTGGTACGTTGCAGCAGCCTGGCCGGCAGGGTTGTTCTTCTTTTCCATATTGTATGGCAAAAGTGAAATAAATTTGGTACTTTTACAAATTATTTCAGTATCAACCAGAAAAATGGCTTACGACGTTTTTATCAGTTATTCGCGCAAGGATGCGAAAATAGCTGACGAAATCTGTACGGCGCTCTCGGCGGCGGGGCTTACTTTCTTCATCGACAAGGAGGGTATCGAAGCGGGGCAGAACTTTCCGCAAGTCCTCGCCGAAGCCGTGGAATCTTCCACGATTTTCCTGTTTCTGGCCAGCCAGCACTCGTTCCAGTCCCGATTTACTCGCGGCGAGGTGACCTACGCCTTCAACCATAAGCACAGCGGCGCCATCATTCCCTATATCATCGATGGCAGTGAATCCATGCCGCCAGACCTGGAACTCATGCTGGGCAATTTCAACTGGCGCCGCAAGGAACTATGCCCCATCCAGACCGGCCTGATCGATGATATCCGCAAAGCCATTGCCCATCCGGAGGAAGGGACTATCGGCGGACGACAGGTCCTGTCATCCCGTAAGAAAAAAGTGTTGGTCTGGAGTCTCGTTTCCCTGCTGGCGCTGTTGGTAGCAGGAGCCGTGGTTTTTGCCTTGATGAGCGGCCGCGACCGGCAGGACAACAAGGAGGCGCTGTCTGCCTCGCGCTTGTATGAAGATCTGATCGGACAGTCCGATGCGTTGATCCAGCAGGCGGATGCGTTGAAAGACTCTTCGCGTTCGCTGGAAAGTACGGGTGAACAGATTGCCAGCCTGCAACAAGCCGGCCAACTGCTGGACAGTGCGGTTTCGGTCCGGCATCAGTTTGAAGATACGCCTTTCAAGGGGCTTTTCGGCAAGGAAATGGAGAGCCGTTCGGCACGTGTGCAGGCCAAACTCGACTCCATGGCCGCTTCCTGGGCTGATTATGCCAAGGAATCCTATGCCTTATACCGGATATCCCATCGTGATTCGGAACGGGAGAACGTACTTTCCTGCATCGGTTATGTCCTCTCCATCCGCCCCGATCCTGAATTAGAAAACATCAAAAAGCAACTTTCCTTATGAAAAGAATCGTCCTTCTGTTGGTGGTCCTGCTGCTGACAGTATCCCAGGCTTTGGCCCAAAAATCATTCGATATGCGCTACAGCGAAGCTGTGGAGTATTACACGGGCAAGCAATACGATCTGGCCATCAAGACCCTCGAGGCGGCCAAGAAGGCACCGGGCGTCACGTCCGACCAAAAAGCGCAGGCGGACCGGCTGCTGCGGCAGTGCCGCTCAGCCCTGGCCAAACTGGGCGACCTGAATCTGTCCAAGGAGACGATCCTGGCACCGGGCGAAGGGTTCCGGGACAGTATTTATGTGACAGCAGGCAAGAAGTGGGAAGTGACGGCGGCGCCCTCCTGGTGCAAAACGGAAATCGACACGGATGTGCTGTTCCTGACTATCGCGCCGAACGAAGCGGAGGCTTCCCGGAAAGGGGTTGTGGAGGTTTCGATGGGGAAGGAGCGGACCGCTTACGTGCTGGTTTCCCAGGATGGCCGGCGGGATACCGAATATACAGTGTATATCCGTACCGTACCCGAACGTTCCATCATCTACGTCGACCAGAACACGGGCATGCTTTCCGACCAGTTCCAGCTCAAGGAAGGTGCGCACCACGTCCGGATTGAAAAGAATGGGTTCGAGCATATCGACACCGTCCTTTTCGTGCCCCGCAATCCTCGGGAGGAGGACCTGTACCACCGCATCCAGCTGCAGCCTTCCTTCGCCTTGCTGTCGGTCGATATCAAGCCGGAAGAGGGCCTGATTTTCGATGCGGATGCCACCCTGGACATCAGCGGCCGGCAGATTGACATGCGCCCCAATAACCTGAAGAGTTTCAATGTGGACCAGGAGATCAGTTACTACAGCCTGTATGAGGGCAATGTGATTCCGCTGCATCCGGGCCAGTATGTGCTTCGGGCCGAGTCCGACGGATTCAAAGTGGATATCAAGAACGTGATTCTCGAAAAAGGCAAGACAGTGCACATCGATTTCACCCTTGCAGCCATTTATGGCATGCTTTCCGTGCAGGATGCGGAGAACGCGGTGGATGCACGGGTCTTCATCGACGAGAAAGAAGTCGGGCAGCTTCCGTTCAACGGCAAGATCAAGACAGGACATCACACGCTGCGGGTCGAGAAACCGGGCTTCCTGTCCGAACATCCCCTTTATGAATTCGACATCGAGGAAGGGAAGGAATTCCTGCTCAACATATCGATGAACCGGTTCACGACCTATTCCTTCACGTCGGATCCGGCGTATTGCAAACTGTATATCGACGGAGAACTGGCTGGTACGACCCCGTTGAAGGTCCAACTGGTCGAAGGCCTGCACCAGATGCAATATGAGAAGCAGGGCTATTTCACCTATTCGGAGGAACTCAAGGCGGAGGCTGCTGACGATGAGCAGGAATATCTCATCAAGATGGTCAAGACCTGGCCACTTCCCATCACTTGCGACGAGGACAGCCTGCGGATTACCATTACCAAGGGCCGGGGCTTGAATAAAGTGACTTATGTGGACGATGTGAAAACGCCGGCCGTCGTCGAACTGCCGGTGAGCAAGTCCCTCTACCATGTGACGCTTTCACGCCGCAACCTGACGAAAGCCTATGACGGCTATTTCTGGTTCCGCAGCGGAAACCGTGACCGGCTCAATCTGCTTTCTTATTCCCGGGAGAATTTCCGCATGTTCGGGGTGAACTATTATCTCAAGCGCCCCAAGCCGTTCTTGCACGATACCCAGTTTGAAAAAGGTTTCCAGCGTATCGGCGAGGTCACCCTTGGGGAACTGATGCTTTTCTCGGGCATGACAACCTCAGCGGCCAAGGCTGCTTTCTTCTGGCCCTCGGACCCGCAGCGTCACATCCATTATCCGGCCAATACGGCGGGCAAATACGGTCTTGAACCGGGCGATGAACATTATCAGGACGTGACCTTCCTGCCTGCACTGACGATGATCTTCCTCAACGAGGAGTTCCGTATCGGAGGCGCCCTGCATAACAATGCTGACATCGACCTGCTGGCCGCTTACAGCTGGTATCCCAATTTGAGCAAGATTATCCCGTTCACGCACGTGTCGGGTCATGATATCTTCCTGGGCGGCGAAATCACCTCGCGTTTCCCCATCCTCAATGTCAATATCCGGGCGGGTCTGATGGCGTTCTATGGACAAGCCAACATCTGCCGGCCTGCCGATGTGGTCAAGTACTCGTCCGCAGTGCAGGAACGGTATATTTCAGCCCCCTATGTGATTCCGTACAACGATGCCCAGTTTGTCATTTCCGTAGGCGTCAAACTCGGTACCCGCGACGCCAAAGGCAACAACATCCTCCGCGTCTTCTAAGACAGATCGTCCTCTCCGAAAAGAACGGGCAAGGTCTCCTTTCATCACTGGGACCTTGCCCGTGCTTTCGTAGGTGCAGTGATGCAGGACGCGGTTCACTCGGGCAAGGTGTCGGCCATCCAACGAGACCTTGCCCGTCCCCTAAAACGGATCAGCGGAAGGTCATCGTATCGCGCAGTCAGTCGAGGGCAAGGCATTCATTCATGAATTGGATCATGCGGGCGTTGACGTTCTGGGATTCCGGAAGGTCGGGGGCAGTAACGTTATGGACGTGGCCGATTTGTTTATCGGTCGAGGAAACGTCGATGAAGGTCAGGGGGCTGGTCCGGGCGTCGCAGTCGGCTTTGAGGAGGACGGATTCGGAGCGAATGAAGTCGCGGAGGCAGGTCGAGACGAGCAGCGGGCCATGATAACTGTCGATGAAGGTACGTGGGGAGATGGATTTCATCCACGCGTCGTTTTCGTAGCGCGGGCCCAGGAACCAAGCGCGGGCGCCTTTGGAGAATCGTTCCACTTTGGCGAACGAAGCGAAGTCATAAGCCGGGCAGTTGAGCATCGCGCCGCGGGATTTGAAGACCGCAGGTCGGATGGGCATCGCAGGATTCTCCGTGCCTTCGGCCATATAGAGGGCCAGGTGTCCGCCGGCGGAATCGCCCGTCAGGAACATCCGGTCTGGATTGAGTCCCAGTTCATCGGCGTGCACAGTCAGATAGTCGAGCGCCGCTGCGCAGTCGCGCAGTTCATCCTCCACGTCCGTCACCCCATCGTTCACCCGATACTCCAGAAGAACCACATCGAACCCTTCTTTCAAGAACACCGAAGCGAACCGACGATTATTCTCCCGCTTCCCCGCCACATAGAATCCGCCGTGGATATCAATCAGGACGGCATCTTTCCGGACATCTGCAGGGGCATAGTAGATGTCGACGACCTGGGCCGAAACCCCTCCATCGACATAGGGAACGTTCAATTTCTTCTCCACGGAATCCGCATACGCGGCTTCCGCCTTGACCTTATTCGTTCCCGCAACCATCATTTTCAGAATCGGTTTGGTCACCTTGATGCTGCAGCCGGTAAGGCCGCAGAGAAACGATAGAAAAGCGAGGGTAAATAGCGTTCGTTTCATCGGTTAACGTTCCTGGTTAATGCGATAACAAATATAGGAATTCTTTATATGAGTTTGAAACGGATGAAGCCCTTGTCGGGAAGAAACATTCCTCCGCTCAGGCCACTCCGACTACAAGGCCATGAAGCCCTACATCGACATTGTGGATTCCATCAAGGCGAGTGAAATGACAAAGTTAGATATGTTGGTGTCAGGATCGTTTAATAAATGATTAATTGTATGTCAATCCGGAGGCATATTGCTACGAGGATCTGTTCTCCACCTGCAGGCAACTCTCCATCCCTCAGGATGAACTGAACGAGCTCTTCCTCCGGATGGTGTTCAACATCCTTTCCAACAACACGGACGACCACGCCAAGAATTTCTCCTTCATCATGGAGAAGGACGGTTCCTGGCACCTTTCTCCTGCTTATGACCTCTGCTTTATCTTAAAGACAGCTACCGCCCCGGAAAAGCGTCACGAATTCTCCGTACGGGGGAAGTTCGAGGATATAACCACCGCGGACCTGCTGGCCTTTGCCGCCCAGAACGACATCAAGAATCCCGCGAAGTACATCTACAAGGTTAAAGAAGCGCTCAAAGACTTTCGGTCCCTGGCTTCAGCAAACGGTGTCGCCTCTCTCTTCATCGACATAATAGAGTCACGGCTCCGCAAATTGTCTCCGGATGTCTTTGCTCCGGCGATCGCCACTTCCGATCTGATCCGGTTCGAGATGACCGATGCCGGGAACATCCACCTTTACGCAACAATCGACGGCCAGGAAAGACGGCGGGTATTCACAAAGAAAAACGAGCAGTATGAGGCCGTTCTGGGTGCCATGAAGAGACCTCTTTCGAAAGCCTTCCTGAACACGAACATCTCATCGTCCATGCTCCAGTTGCCCTCCTCTTCCTCGGGGACGGCTGGGCCGTGCTGATACTTGTTCCAGAACTCGACGATATGGAAGCCGCAACGGTTCACGTAGAAATGGATGTTGCGTTTCTCGAAGTAAGGGGTGATGGTCTTGCGAGAGATGACCTCTTCACCCTCCTCGCAACGCTCGTCCCTCATCACAAACTCCTGCTGGGCTCCGTACTTGAACGCCCATTGGTTGTCCAGGATGAACTGCTCCCGGTCTTCTGGCTGCAGGGGAAGGAGTGTGATCTCGGGTAGTATCATTTATGCCGAAAAAGGGGATTACCCGAACTCAATCAGTGCTCGTGATGATGCCCGCCGCAGCCGTCGTGATGGCAGCTGCCGTCGCCATAGATGATGGATCCGTCCAGGAACATCTTCAAGACCTCTTCCACCTCGATGGCAGGGGCGCCGGCGTGGACCTTGATGCCCAGATCGTCAAGCAGGGTGACTGCTCCGGCACCAAGGCCGCCGCACAGGACATCCGTACAGCCCTGGGCCGCCAGGAACCTGGGCATCGCACCGTGCTCATGCTCCGGGGCCTGCAGGACTGCGGAGTCAATGACCTGGCCGTCTTGGATGGTAAAGATGCTGACCTGAGGGGCCTTGCCGAAGTGGGGCCATAGTTTTCCCTCGCAGGTGGGGACAGCGATTTTCTGTAAGAGTTGCATAAGAAATATCTATCAGATTGATTTTACTTCATGTCAATTTGCATGCCGCAGGCAAACTGCCGCAGTCTGGATCCCATGACAGATTGCAGGATACGGAAGGCTCCGTTTCCCGTGCAGTGGCCGGTCAGGAAAGAAACCTGGGGATAACAGGCATCCAGGATGTTCTCCAAGCCGTTGTGCGCGCAGCCTGTATAGAGCAGGCCATCCACATAGCAGGCCATCTCGTGGGAGAAATCATCCGGGACCAGGCCGCCTTCCCGGCGGACGGTAAGAAGCCGGTTGCCCGAAGGAAGCGGATGTCTTTGCGGGATGCGGGCAATCACTTGCATTCCATCGGCAAGGGTCATCGTGTCGGTCACGGCTATCGTCCGGCCCTGCATCTGCGAGAGCGGCCAGTCACAGGAGATGGAATGCAGCCCGCCCCTTCCCGAATAGAAGCGGCCGGATACCGCATCGGGAGAGACGATTACCTTCGCCTTGCTGTTCAGGTCCAGGAAAGTCTTCAGGCCGCCGACATGGTCGGAGTGGCCGTGGGAGAGGAAGACATAGTCCACATCGGAAAGGTCGATGCCCATCCGGGCGGCGTTGACCGCGAAAAGCCCGGAGGCTCCT
>JAFWOY010000020.1 GCA_017509755.1 Bacteroidales bacterium | reverse complement strand
CCGGCTCGTTCCGGATATGAAAATCTGCGTCGCGCACGGGCAGATGGAAGCGAAGGAACTGGAAAACAAGATGCTGGACTTCATGCGGGGCGACTACGACATGCTCCTGTGCACGACCATCATCGAGAACGGTCTGGATATTCCGAATGCCAATACGATCATCATCAATCAGGCACAGAACATCGGCCTGTCCGACTTGCACCAGTTGCGGGGTCGCGTAGGCCGGTCCAACCGGAAAGCCTTCTGTTATCTGGTGGTTCCGCCGCTCATCTCCATTACGGAGGACGCGCGCCGTCGCCTGAAGGCCATCGAGGAATTCTCCGACCTGGGCAGCGGCTTCAATATCGCGATGCAGGATCTGGATATCCGCGGCGCCGGCAACCTGCTGGGCGCGGAACAGAGCGGTTTCATTACCGACATGGGCTTTGAGACGTATCAGCAGATCCTGTCCGAGGCGATGGAGGAACTGGGTGTGGAGACGGGCATCACCACTAAGCAGTCCCGCGAGACTTTCGTGGAGGATTGTACCGTGGAAACCGACCAGCCGGCGCTTATCCCGGACGATTACATCGACATTACCGCCGAAAAGATCCGGATTTACAAGCAACTGGACAGCCTCAAGGACGACCGCGAGATAGACCGGCTGGGCCGCCAGCTGGAGGACCGGTTCGGGCCGATGCCACCGCAGGTGAAGAATCTCCTGTATGTGGTGAAGGTCCGCAATCTCGGCGCCCGGTCCGGCTTTGAAAAAGTGATTGTCAAGAACGGGATGCAGATCATGTTCTTCGTTTCCAACCCGATGTCCGGCTACTACCAGTCCAAGCAGTTCGAGCGGGTCATCGGCAAGGTCAACGACAATCCGGCGATGTTCAAAGTGAACCAGGACAAGGGAAAACTGCGTACCGTCTCCCGGGGTGTAACCTCCCTGGAAACCGCCCTCAAGGTGCTTCAGCGGTTGCAATAACCGCCGAAAATCACTATTTTTGCTGTCTATGGCCAATCTGTTGGTGGAAATAGGTAATACCGCTTTGAAGGCGGCCTGGTCCGACGGGATGACCCTCGGGAAGACCTTCCGTTATCAAGGCGAGAAATGGATGGACTTCACCCTCTCGCTCACCCGCCGGGAGAAGCCTGCCGTGCTGGTCGTTTCCTCCGTCTATGTCCTGACCGAAGAGGATTGCAAGATCCTCTCCGTCGAATGCGGTCACCTGCTCCTGCTGGATAAGGAACACAAGGAACCGCTTCTGAGCCATGGACTTCCGTCCTATCTGTCCTATGACCGGGCTGCCTCTGTCCTGGCTGCGCGCTACTTATTCCGCGGCATGGGCTGCACCCTGGTGGATTTAGGTACGACGCTGACCATCGATTACCTTGACAAGGATGGCCTCTATAAGGGCGGCAACATCTCCCTCGGCTGCCGTACGCGGTTCAAGGCGCTTAACCGGTATTCCCGCGCCTTACCGCTCGTGAATACCCCTGAAACCTGCGCCCTGGTGGGCCAGTCGGAACAGGCTTCCATCGAAAGCGGCGTCGTCTCGGGCATACAATTTGAAATAGAGGGATACCTGGCGCTGCATCCGGAGAATGTCGTCGTGTTTACCGGCGGCGATGCGAATTATTTTGCAAAACGGATGAAAAGTTCCATCTTTGTAATTTGTAACCTCGTTTTGATGGGGTTGGCTTTAATGGCTGACGAATATGTCAAGAAGAATGACCGATAGGATCTGGATCGCCGTCGCCGCCTTCCTGGTGGCTGCGCTGCCGCTCTCTGCGCAGAACGGCACGTACAACGGCTTTTCTCCCTATTCCGTATATGGCGTCGGAGACCTCCACGCTGCTGGAACCGCCTTCAACGCCTCCATGGGCGGCGTGGGTATCGCCACGCGCAACAAGCGGTTCATGAACACGATGAACCCGGCCTCGATCACCGCCCGCGACTCCCTGTCCTTCATGGCGGATTTCGGCCTGTCCGGCAAGTTCTCCATCTTCAGCGAAGGTGACCTCAAAGGGAAGAAGACCCTTTTCAACATCAACGATTTCGTGATTTCTTTCCCGATGTGGCGCCATACTGCGTTCATGGTGGGCATCCAGCCTTTCAGCGACACGGGTTTCTCCATGACTTATGTGGACAAGATCACGGAAGGGGACCAGAGCATCGGCTATACCGGCAACCGCGCTTACGGTGCCTATGGTGACGGCGGGCTGAACCAGTTCTTCGCCGGCGCGTCGGCGACACTCTGGAACCGCCTTTCCATCGGGGCCCAGTACAACCTGTTCTTCGGCACCATCAGCAAGTATTCGAATAGTCAGTTCTCCGATGCGAGTTACCGGAGCCAGACCCTCGGCGACACCCTGCAGGTGCGGGCGCATTCGGCGAAGTTCGGCCTCCAGTACGAGCAGCCCGTCGGTACCGGCAAGCTCGTCCTGGGCGCCACCTACCGCCTCAAGGCCCGCGTAACCGGATATGCCATCGAATACAGCAACGTGGCGGAACTGGACCTCGGCAGCCATGAACTGAAGGATGACAACATCTGGCTGGGCGACGAAATCGGCGTCGGCCTGGGCTTCAACCAGAGAGACAAGTGGTCCATCGAGGTGGATTATCTCCGGGGAAACTGGCTGGGCAGCAACTTTGACAAGGTGCGCGGATTCCGCAACAACGGCGTATATGCGTTCTCCACGGGTACGGCGCAGTCCGTCAAGGCAGGCTTCGAAATCACCCCGAACCGGAACGATATCCGCTACTTCCTGCGTCGCTGCACCTACCGGGTGGGCGGCTATTTCGACCAGTCCTATTACCAGGTGGACGGGAAGAATATCCTGTCGGCCGGCATCACCCTCGGCATGACCGTTCCGGTGTTCCAGGGCTACAATGGCATTACTTTTGCCGTAGACCTGGGTCAAAGGGGTTTCGGAACGAATTTCGTGAAAGAGAACTACCTCGGATTCCACGTCGGGTTCAACATCTTCGACATTTGGTTCCGGAAACCGCAATACCAGTAAAAGGAGTAAAAAATACAAAATTCTAACGCGATATGAAAAGATTGACCTTCATCCTCCTGGCCGTCATGGCAGCCTTCATGGGCCAGAAAGCGTCT
>JAFWOY010000019.1 GCA_017509755.1 Bacteroidales bacterium | reverse complement strand
AGTCCACCGCCGACCGATTCCCAAGACTCCAGGAAATACGCTTGATCCAACCTCTGAAACTATGAATAATATCCTTGTCATCAACGGCAGCCCAAAGGGGAAGAATTCCATTACGCTGCATACTTGCCTTTTTCTGGAAAAGAAGTTTCCCGGGTACAAGTTCAATTATCTGGATGCCGGGCAGAGAATCAAGGTGTTGGAGAAGGACTTTTCTCCCGCACTGGAAGCCATCCGGGAGGCGGAAAAAAGAATTGGACCGAAATCCAATTCTTTCAAATAGAGTCATTCGCCGATAACTTCATACTGATCCACACCGGGGATAAGTGCGATACCGGTCCCTTCCCAGTGAATCTGTCCAGAGGAGTCGACATAACGGACGGTGAAGATCTTGCCCTTGAGCTGTCGTGCCTGCCAGTCCATTCCACCGGCAGTATCCATCTTTACGACCCTTATTTTGGATCCGCGCTTAATCATACCCGGTCCTCCTCCATCGTTTCAGTCCGTCGAGTGTTTCGTTGGGAACAAAAATGGCTGTTCTTGTTCTCGCTCAGAGACTTTGAAGCAATTGTAGCGAGCCCGACATGAACAGCCACAAAGTTGGGGCCGTGTCAGACTCGAACTCTGTGTTGGGACTCCTGATAACACGTTCATCTCCATGCGTTTAGGCGATACAGCAGGTGTAACATAGGGGAAACATTTGAGATTTTTGGCCCATTTTCTGGGTTATTGTAAAAAAGAAATATGCCCTACAGCGAGCTGTAAGGCATATTATCATGACGGGGAGCGGAAAACGAGACTCGAACTCGCGACCCCGACCTTGGCAAGGTCGTGCTCTACCAACTGAGCTATTTCCGCTTGGTTTGGGACTGCAAAGGTACGAAGTTTTTTTATACTCCCAAATTTTTTTTCGTTTTTTCGAAGATTCTTCGCTTTGCTCAAAATGACAGGCAGCGGACTAAATGGCGGCCTCGAACTGGCGGAGGAAACGGATGTCGTTCTCGAAATAGTTGCGGAGGTCTTTGACTTGCCATTTGAGCATGGCGATACGCTCGATACCCATGCCGAAGGCAAAACCACTGTACACTTCGGGGTCGATGCCGGAGGCACGGAGGACGTTGGGGTCGACCATGCCGCAGCCAAGGATCTCAAGCCAACCGGTGCCTTTGCAGATGTTGCAGCCTTTGCCTTTGCAGATGTTGCAGCTCACGTCGACTTCGGCGCTCGGTTCGGTGAACGGGAAGTACGAGGGACGCATGCGGATCTGGGTATCGGCGCCGAACATCTCCTGGGCGAAGAGCAGGATGGCCTGCTTCATGTCGGCAAACGAAACATTCTTGTCGATGTAAAGGCCTTCCACCTGGTGGAAGATGCAGTGGGCGCGGGCCGAGATGGCTTCATTGCGGAACACACGGCCCGGGCAGATGACGCGGATGGGCGGCTGCATGCGCTCCATCGTACGGACCTGCACGGAGGAGGTGTGGGTGCGGAGCAGGATCGGATTGTCTCCGCCCGGCTGGACGAAGAACGTGTCCTGCATGTCGCGGGCCGGATGCTCCGGCGGGAAATTGAGGGCGCTGAACACGTGCCAGTCATCCTCGATTTCCGGGCCCTCCGCTACGGAATAACCGAATTTGCTGAAGATCGAGATGATCTCTTCCCGCGTGACGGAGATAGGATGGCGGGCTCCCAGTTCCATGCGGTCGCCCGGCTTGGTGAGGTCGAACGAGGCTGCAGCCGGTGTCGCCATTTCGGCAAGCAGGGCCCGCATCTCTTCAATCTTGGCCGTCGCGGCGTTCTTCAGGGCATTGAGCCGCTGGCCGAACTCCCTCTTCTGCTCCTTGTCAATCGTCCGGAATTCGTCGAACAGCTGGGTGATCTCGCCTTTCTTGCCGAGCCACTTGACGCGCAGTTCTTCGATTTCCTGTTCCTTGGCTGCCTTCAGCTCCTGGATGGAGGCCAGCATCTGTTCAATCTTCTCGTTGGTTATTGCCATAACGCTTTACAGTTTAAGCCGCAAAAATAATAAAACTCCGCTACCGTTCGAACAAGCATCTTACCATTCCACCGCTTTTCGCGCGAGCGGCATCGTCATGCAACGGGCACCGCCACCGCCGCGCGGCAGTTCCGATCCCTGGATCGTGACGCAGCAGCGCGCATACTCGTCCAGCTTTTTCTTGCCGGCCATCACGTCACGGGCAGAAAGGACTTCGAATCCGTGCTTGGCCATCTCCTGCAAGGTCGCCTCGTTGCGCGCGTAGCAAAGCACCTTGCCCGGCGCGAAAGCAAACATATTGGAGCCGCTGTGCCACTGCTCGCGTTCAGACACCCAGCTGTCGGAAGAGCCGCCGCAGCTGATGGGATCCAGATCCATTCCGAGGCTGCGCAGCGCAGGCAATAGGCCGGACACGGCACGGATACGGCTGACACGGCCGTCTTCCAGCGTGATATGGACGGTCTTGTAGGAACGGTTGTGCAGGATGAGCGGCTCGAAGACCATACACTTGTCGCGGTCGAGCAGCGTAAAAACCATGTCCAGATGGATGAACGATTCGGGCGCGGAAGGAAGCTGCTGCACGAGGATATGCTTCTTCCCTACCGGGCACAGTTCGCAGAAGCGCTGGATCAATGCGTCGATACCGGCTGCACTGGTGCGCATGCCATTGCCGATGACCAGGATGTCGTCGCGCGCCACCAGCACGTCTCCACCTTCCATGAAGAGCGGGCCCCGCGTGGGCACGGCATTCTGCAAGTCGATCGTACCGCAGGCAAAGGCGCCGCTGTTGCGGTAGATGGCATCCATGATCATGGCCTCGCGGGCGCGGACCTGGTTGGCCATCCGGCAAATCAGGGCATTGTTGCCGATCGTCACCGAAGAGTCGCGGGTGAAATAGAAATTATAGAGCGGGAAGAGTGAATAATAGTCTTCATTGAGGAAAGCCGTCAAAGTGTCGATCTTGGCCGGAAGACCCTCAATCAAAGCTTTGACCAGCTGCGGCGTGGACATCGCCATCAGCGTGTCGAAACAGCTTCCCGCCTGTTCGGCGACACAGATCTTCGTGACGAGTTCCTGGCGGCATTCCGGTTTGTCGAGCACAGCGGCCAGCAGGTCGCGGACCTGGTAGGTACGGGCAACGCGGGAAAGGACGCCCTCGATCTGTTCGTACTCCTTGCGGGCGATGGAGAGGTTCAGGATATCACTGTACAGCGCACGTTGCGCCATGCGGGGGGTCATGTTCTCCACCTCGGGTCCCGGGGTATGGAGCAGGACGGCGTCCAGTGCACCAATCTCGGACTGGACGTCAATAGTCAGTTTTTTGGGGAAACGCATGCTACAGATATCTGTCAATCTTGTCTTTCATTGTGAGGTCCGTGACGATGTCCTTGACGGTCTTGTCGTCGCGGTGGCAGACCAGCAGGACGTCTGCCAGGTCGATCACCATCATGTTGTCCAGGCCGCGGGCGATCACCAGTTTCTGCTGGTTGTCGCACAGGACGATGGAGCCCTGCACGTCATCGACCATCGGGACGCCGCCGCTGATGACGTTGCCGTCGTCGTCCTTCATGACCCGTTCATAGACGGATTCCCAGGTGCCGAGGTCGCTCCAGCCGAAATCGGAAAGGAACGCCCAGGCTTTCTGGGTCTTTTCCATCACGCCATAATCGATGGAGATCGCCGGGCAGTCCTCATACACGCGGCGGATGAAATCCTTTTCTGCAGGCGTGTAGTATACGTCCTCCCCGCCCTGGAACAAGGTAGTCACCTCGGGCAGGCAGCGTTCCAGTTCGGCCTTGATGGCTTTCAGGTTCCAGATGAACATGCCGGAGTTCCAGAAGAATTCGCCGGTCTCCAGGAATACCTTGGCCAGGTCGGCATTGGGCTTTTCAGTGAAGGTCTTCACCTGGAAAGACTGGTGGCTACCGACTGTTTTTTCGACAGATTTGTTGATTTGTATATAACCGTAGTTTGTCTCGGGACGGGTTGGGTCGATGCCGATAGTGAAGAGATTGTCGCTCTTCTCGGCGTAAGAAAGCGCCGTGCTGATCGTGTCGCAGAACTGCTCTTCGCCGATGATCAAGTGGTCCGAAGGGGCCACGACGACCGATGCCTTGGGGTTCTTCTTATAGAGTTTGTAGGTGGCATAGGCGATGCAGGGTGCCGTATTGCGCTTGTAAGGCTCCAGCAGGATATGATCTTCCGGGATCTCGGGGAGCTGCTCCCGGACCAGGCCGGCGTAGCGTTCAGCCGTGACGATCAGGATGTTTTCCGTGGGGACGATCTTCGTATAGCGATCGAAGGTCATCTGCAGGAAAGTCCGGCCCACACCCAGGATGTCAATGAACTGCTTGGGGCGCGCCTGCCGGCTGACCGGCCAGAAACGGCTCCCGATGCCGCCCGCCATGATGATGCAGTAATGGTTATGGTTCATATCAGGATTTCTATGGTTTTGCTCTATCGGATGATCGGGTAAAAGGCTTCGGGGATATACTGCACTTCCGTCCGCGTGCCGTCCAGGATGACGGAAACCACGTCAAACTGGACTTCCTTGCGGATTTGCCGACAGGCGATGTAATGGCGGGCCGCCGCAATCAAGCATGTCTGCTTGACAGCATCCACCTTTTCGTAAGGCTGCCCCTGCAGAGGCGGCGTGAGGGTTTTTACCTCCACGATATGCACACGTGCCGCACTTTCCATCACCAGGTCGAGTTCCTTGTGGCCGGAACGCCAGTTCCGGTCCAACAACCGGAAACCGCGACGCTCCAACCAGGCCAGTGCCAGATCCTCTCCCCTTCTTCCCGTCTCGCCCTTTTTCAAAACACTCGTTTTTTTCGTTCTTAACTTACAAAGATAAGAAAATTTCGGGATTTACATAAAAAGTTGTGAGTACCTTCCCAAAACATACAGAAAGATTTGGCGATTATGTATAAATATTATACATTTACGGCAAAATTTGAATATTTATACCAAATTTCCCCTTTGGAATGAATAATCGCATCGAACTTATCCAACAAATCATCCGGGAACGGAAAGTCCGCAGCCAGGAGGAATTGGCCACCCTGCTGGCCGCCGAAGGCATCCGGACTACCCAGGCCACGCTCTCTCGCGATTTCAAGAAACTCCATATTTCCAAGCAGCACGATGCCTTGGGCGGTGCCTATTACGTTCTGCCCGAACCGGCACAGACGGGGCAGTCCGCCCTCCTCTCCAGCAGTCGGGCCGGTGAAAGCATCGTCAGCCTCGAGATTTCGGGACAACTCTGCGTCATCAAGACGTTGCCCGGCTGCGCCAGCATGGCGGGTGCCCTGGCCGATGCGCACAGCCACCCGGCGATGATGGGTACGATTGCCGGCGACGACACGTTGCTGCTGATGCTGCGCAAAGACTATGTCCGGAACGACTTCCTGGCCTTCCTGAAGCGCCACATTCCCAACCTGGACGCCAAACTGATCGAAACAAACGATTGATACGATGAATGTGAACGTACTTGTGGCCGATGAAAGCCACTTGCCTTATGCGGAGTCCGTGTGCCACGAACTCTATCTCTCCTCACTGGGCGACAAGATCGGCATCGCCCGGCGTACGCCGGAATACATCAAGGACAAGATCCTCGCCGGCAAAGCCGTGATCGCCCTCACGGACGACGGGGAATTCGCCGGTTTCTCTTATATCGAATCGTGGGGCGGCAAGAGTTTCGTCGCCAATTCCGGCCTCATCGTCCCCGAAAAGTTCCGGGCGATGGGCCTGGCCAAGCGCATCAAGGAGCAGACTTTCATCCTCTCGCGCAAGCTCTTCCCCAAAGCCAAGATCTTCTCGATGACCACCTCGGCCGCCGTGATGCGCATGAACTACGAATTCGGTTTCCGGCCGGTGACCTACGACGCCCTGACCGACGACGTGGAATTCTGGAAAGGCTGCGAAGGCTGCCGCAATTTCCCCATCCTGCAGGAGCAGCATTACCGGGTCTGCATCTGCACGGGACTGCTTTACGACCCGGAAGAACATTTTGAGATCCACCATCCAGGAGAATGAAAAAAGTAGTAGTAGCCTATAGCGGCGGCCTCGACACCTCTTACACCGTGATGTATCTTGCCCAGGAGAAAGGGTATGAGGTCCATGCGGTCTGCGCGGATACCGGCGGCTTCAGCCCCGCGCAGCTCAAAACCAATGAGGCAAATGCCTACAAACTGGGGGCGAAGCAGTTCGCCGTCATCGACATCACGCAGGAGTATTATGCCAAGAGCCTGAAATACATGATCTACGGCAACGTGCTCCGGAACGGCACCTACCCCATTTCCGTCTCCTCGGAACGGCTCTTCCAGGCGATGGCCGTGGCTCGCTACGCAAAGCAGATCGGGGCTGACGCCATTGCCCATGGCTCCACGGGGGCGGGCAACGACCAGGTGCGTTTCGACATGGTTTTCCTGGTGATGTGCCCCGGCGTGGAAATCATCACGCTGACCCGCGACGGCAACCTGTCACGCAAAGAAGAAGTGGACTACCTCAACGCGCACGGTTTCACGGCCGATTTCGCGAAATTGAAATATTCCTACAACGTGGGCATCTGGGGCACGTCGATCTGCGGCGGGGAAATCCTCGACTCGCGGCAGGGCCTTCCCGAAAGTGCCTATCTGAAACAAGTGCAGAAGACGGGCTCGGAAACCCTGGCCCTGGGCTTCGACCACGGAGAAATCTGTCGCGTGAACGGCAAGTCCTACACCGACAAGATTGCAGCCATCCAGGAAGTGGAACGGATCGGCGCGGCCTGGGGAGTCGGGCGCGACATGCACGTGGGCGACACCATCATCGGCATCAAGGGCCGGGTCGGTTTCGAAGCCGCAGCCCCGATGCTGATCATCGGCGCCCACAAGTTCCTGGAGAAATTCACGCTTTCAAAGTGGCAGCAATACTGGAAAGACCAGGTAGCCACGTGGTACGGCATGTTCCTCCACGAGAGCCAGTATCTGGAACCGGTGATGCGCGACATCGAGGCGATGCTGGAAAGCAGCCAGCGGAATGTCACGGGCGAGGTCACTTTGGAGCTGCGCCCCTGCGGGTTCTCCACCGTAGGCGTCGATTCGCCGTGCGACCTGGTCAAATCGAAACTGGGCGAATACGGGGAAACGCAGAAAGGCTGGACGGCGGAGGAAGCCAAGGGCTTCATCAAGCTGCTTTCCAACCCGTTGCGTGTCTATTACGGCAACCATCCGGAGGAACTGCCCCATGAATAAATATACCGATTGCATCGACCTGCTGCGGAAGCTGGTCCATGCTCCGACTCCGTCGGGCAATGAAGAAGCGGCGGCCGCCTGGGTGGAATGGTGGCTGGCCCAGAACGGTCTTTCCTTTTCGATCCGGCAAGGCAATATCGTCGTGACTGCCACGCCGCCCGATCCGGCCAAGAAAACGTTGGCGCTGATTGCCCACCTCGACACAGTGTCGCCGGCTGGCGGCTATACGCGCGATCCCTATGACCCTGGCACGGATCCGGACAAGGTTTGGGGATTGGGTTCCAATGATGACGGGGGCAGTGTCGTGGCCATGCTGGCCGTCATTCGGCATTTCAAGGGGCAGGCGCTTCCCGTCAACCTGCTTCTGCTGCTCGTCCGCGAAGAAGAAGTCTCCGGTCCGGAGGGTCTCAGCTGGTTCTATGGTCCCGACGGACCGTTCACGCAGCCGGTCGGCTCACCCGACTGGCTTCCCCAACCGGACTGGGCCATCGTGGGCGAACCGACCGGCCTGCAGGCGGCCACCAGCGAGCGCGGCCTGCTGGTGATCGACGGGGAAGCGCACGGAAAGAGCGGTCACGCCGCCCGGGGAGACGGCATTAACGCGCTCTACATGGCCCTCGACGACATCGCCGCCTTGCGGGCACATCCGTTCGAGCGGGTCTCGCCGGAAATGGGCGAAGTGCGACTGACGGTCACGCAGATTCTGGCTGGCTACGCGCACAATGTGGTGCCGGACCACTGTCATTTCGTGGTGGACATCCGGCCCAACGAATGCTACACGAATGCCGAGATTCTCGCGGAGTTGCAAGGCCTGTGCTCCAGCAAACTCTCCGCCCGCAATCTCCTGCACCGTGCCTCAGCCACCGCTCAGGACTCGCCCCTGCGCCAAGCAGCTGCGGCGCTCGGCCTTACAACCTTCTCCTCTCCCACCTCCTCCGACTGGATGCAACTCCCCTGCGACGCCATCAAACTGGGTCCCGGCGACTCTGCCCGCTCCCATCGCGCCGATGAGTACATCCTTGTCGAAGAGATCTATCAAGCAATTGATATTTATATCGATTATATTAAAACCTTTACGCTATGAGCATGGACTGTATTCCTTCGGAAACCTTAGCCACCCTCGGCTATCAGAGGGAGGGGCCCGCCGCGTCAGCGGTGGGAGGGGTCGCGCGGAGCGCGACGGTTTCCGAAGGAATACAGTCCACGCTGAAGAAACAAACGAATGGCGACATTATGGAATAAAGGAACGGAGGCCACGGAGATCGTGGACCGGTTCACCGTCGGGAATGACCGCGCGCTTGATTTGCGGCTGGCGGCTTACGACATCGAAGGGTCGCAGGCCCACATCCGGATGCTGGAAAGCATCGGATTGCTTACCGAAAAGGAACGGAAGACCCTTTCGGAAGGACTCGACCGCATCCTCGTGGCCGTAAAAGCCGGCAATTTCCAGGTCGAAGACGACGTGGAAGACATCCACTCCCAAGTGGAACTGATGCTCACCCGCGAACTGGGCGACCTCGGCAAAAGAATCCACGCCGGCCGCTCCCGCAACGACCAGGTCCTCGTCGATCTCAAACTCTTCATGCGCGACGAGCTCCGACAGGTCCGCGCCGAAGTACTGACCCTTTTCAATACGCTCCAGACCTTGAGCGAACAACACAAAGAAGTGCTGCTTCCCGGCTATACCCATGGCCAGCTGGCGATGCCTTCCTCGTTCGGCATGTGGTTTGGCGCCTATGCCGAAGCGCTGACCGAAGATATGGTGCAGCTCGGCGCCGCCTACCGGATCGTCAACCGCAATCCGCTCGGTTCGGCCGCCGGCTACGGCAGTTCCTTCCCGCTCGACAGAGCCTTGACCACCTCGCTGCTCGGCTTTGACCAGCCCGTGTACAACAGCGTGGCCGCCCAGCTCGGGCGCGGGCGCGGCGAGCTGGCGCTCACCGCTGCCCTCGCCGCCGTCGCCCTGACCCTCAACAAGTTCGCTGCCGACTGCGCCCTCTACATGAGCCCCAACCTGGGCTTCATCCATTTCCCGGATGCCCTGACCACCGGTAGCAGCATCATGCCCCACAAAAAGAATCCCGACGTGTGGGAGATCGTGCGCGGCAAGTGCAACCGCATCCTTGCCTGCCCCGGCGAAATCGCACTGATGGCAAGCAATCTGCCCCATGGCTACCACCGCGACTACCAGTTGCTCAAAGAAGTCCTCTTCCCCGCCCTCGACCAGCTGCACGACTGCCTGCAGATGAGCGACTACATGCTGCAGCAGATCGAGGTGAACACACACATTTTTGAAAACCCGCTCTACGAGACCCTCTTCACCGTAGAAGAAGTAAACCGCCGCGTCCTGGCCGGTATCCCGTTCCGGGAAGCCTACCGACAAGTCGGCATCGAAGTGAACGAAGGCCGGTTCCATTACGAAGGGCCCGCACCCGCCTCCCTCAAAGCCTCCGACCTGGGCCACACCCACATCGGCAGCCTCGGCAACTTGTGTACAAAAGAAATTGCAGCCGCCATGGCGTCAGCTGCCGCCTGGTAAACCTATGAAACATCCGAAAGCCACCCTGCTGCTCCAGGACGGACGGGAATTCCCGGGCTGGAGCTTCGGTTATCACGGCCCCTCCGAAGGAGAAATCGTCTTCTCGACGGCCATGGTCGGTTACCCCGAAAGTCTGACCGACCCTTCCTACAGCGGCCAGATCCTGTGCGTCAGCTATCCGCTGGTCGGCAACTACGGCATTCCGACCGAAGAACCCGATGCCGAAGGCCTGTGCACCCGCTTTGAATCGGAGCGCATCCACGTGCGCGGCCTCGTCATTTCCGACTACAGCGAAACCTACAGCCACTGGTCTGCCAGCAAGAGCCTGGGACAGTGGCTCGAAGAACAGCATATCCCCGGCATCTGCGGCATCGATACCCGCGCGCTGGTGCAACTGCTGCGCGATGAAGGCGCCCAACTCGGCGCCATCGTACCGGAAGGTTGCCCGACGCCTACAGCCTTTCCCGATCCGAATCTCGAAAACCAGGTGGCCATCGTCAGTTGCCAGGATGTCATCCACTATGGCTCCGGCCCGAAACGGGTCGTCCTGGTGGACTGTGGGGTCAAGCACCAGATCATCCGCTGCCTGGTGGCCCGCGGCATCGAAGTGGTACGCGTGCCCTGGGATTATGATTTCAATACCTTGGAATGGGATGGCCTCTTCGTGTCGAACGGCCCCGGCAACCCTGCCCTTTGCGAAGTGACCGTGCAGCATCTGCAACAAGCGATGGCGGGCAGCAAACCCATCTTCGGCATCTGCATGGGCAACCAGCTCCTCAGCCGGGCGGCCGGTGCAAATACTTACAAGCTCAAATACGGGCACCGCAGCCACAACCAACCCGTACGCCAGTGCGGCACGGACCACTGCTTCGTTACCTCCCAAAACCACGGCTTTGCCGTGGACACCGCCACGCTGGGGCCGGACTGGGAACCGCTGTTCATCAACATGAACGACGGAACCAATGAAGGCATCCGTCACAAGACCAAGCCCTTCTTCTCTGCCCAGTTCCACCCCGAGGCCTCCAGCGGCCCCGTGGACACGGAATTCCTGTTCGACGAATTCATCTCCAAACTCTGAAACCCATGCTTGACAATACCTTGCGCAAAGTGCTCCTGCTGGGCTCCGGTGCCCTGAAAATCGGCGAGGCCGGTGAATTCGACTACAGCGGCTCGCAGGCCCTCAAGGCCCTTCGGGAAGAGGGCATCGAGACCGTGCTCATCAATCCCAATATCGCTACCGTACAGACCTCCGAGGGCATCGCCGACAAAATATATTTCCTGCCCGTGACGCCCGCCTTCGTGGAGCGCGTGATCGAGAAAGAAAAGCCGCAGGGCATCTTCCTCTCATTCGGGGGACAGACCGCTCTCAACTGCGGCGTGGAACTGTACCGGAGCGGAGTACTGGCGCGCCATGGCGTCCAGGTACTCGGAACTCCCGTGCAGTCGATTATCGATACGGAAGACCGCGACCTGTTCGTGCGCCGGCTCGACGAGATCAGCGTCAAAACCATCCGCTCGCATGCCGCTTCTTCAGTCGAGGAAGCACTGGCAGCCGCCGCAGAAGTGGGCTATCCCGTGATTCTGCGGGCGGCCTACGCACTGGGCGGACTCGGATCGGGCTTCTGTGACAATGAAGCAGAGCTGACCGCGGCGGCGGGGAAGGCGTTTGCCTTCTCGCCGCAGGTGCTGGTGGAAAAATCACTCAAGGGCTGGAAGGAGATCGAATATGAGGTGGTCCGCGACCGCTACGACAACTGCATCACGGTCTGCAACATGGAGAATTTCGACCCGTTGGGCATCCATACCGGCGAGAGCATCGTGGTGGCTCCGTCCCAGACGCTGACCAACGACGAATTCCATTTCCTGCGCAAGAAAGCACTCGACATCGTGCGGCACCTGGGCATCGTGGGGGAATGCAACGTGCAATATGCCTTCAGTCCGGACGGAGAAGACTATCGCGTGATCGAGGTCAATGCACGCCTGAGCCGGTCTTCGGCGCTGGCCTCGAAGGCAACAGGGTATCCGCTGGCCTTCGTGGCAGCCAAGCTGGGCCTGGGCTACGGGCTTTTTGAATTGAAGAATTCGGTGACGCAGACCACGCCGGCTTTCTTTGAACCGGCCCTCGACTATGTGGTCTGCAAGATTCCCCGCTGGGATCTGGCGAAATTCAAGGGGGTCTCGCGCGAAATCGGCTCGAGCATGAAGAGCGTCGGCGAAGTGATGGCCATCGGCCGAACCTTCGAAGAGGCCATCCAAAAAGGCCTCCGGATGATCGGGCAAGGGGCCAACGGCTTTGTCTGCAACAAACCCTATAAAGTGGAAGATTTGGACTGGGCGCTCCAGCATCCGACCGACACGCGTATCTTCGCCATTGCGGCCGCTTTCGAATCGGGGTACAGCGTGGAGCGCGTCCATGCCTTGACGCACATCGACAAATGGTTCCTCGACAAGCTCTTTAAGCTGGAAACCACCTACAGAGAATTGGAGGCCTGTCCGTCGCTCGCCGCTGTGGGACGCGGGCTGTTCCTGCGGGCCAAGCGGCAGGGCTTTTCCGATATCCAGATCGGACGCGTGTTCCACATAGCCGAAGAAGCGGTGCGGCAACGCCGTCTTACGCTGGGCCTGCGGCCCTGTATCAAACAGATCGACACACTGGCCGCGGAATTCCCGGCCAAGACAAACTATCTGTATCTCACCTACAACGGGACGAAAAACGACATTGTACCGCCCTACGGTGCGCAGACTGTCATCGTGCTCGGGTCCGGGGCCTACCGCATCGGCAGCAGCGTGGAGTTCGACTGGTGCGGCGTCAACGCCGTGGATACCTTCCGCCGCAAGGGATGGCAAGCCGTGATGATCAACTACAACCCGGAAACCGTCTCCACCGACTACGACAGTTGCGACCGCCTTTACTTTGACGAGCTCAGCCTCGAGACCGCCCTGGAAATCTGCACGGTCGAACGACCGTTCGGCGTGGTGGTGAGCGTCGGCGGCCAGATTCCCAACAACCTGGCGCTCCCGCTCCAGCACAACGGCATCAACATTCTGGGCACCAGTGCCGAAGACATCGACCGGGCCGAGGACCGCAATAAATTCTCCTCCATCGTGGACCGGTTGGGCATCGACCAGCCCCGCTGGCAGGAGCTCACCACGATGGACGACATCGAGCATTTTGTAGCCGAAGTCGGATACCCCGTCCTGGTGCGTCCTTCGTATGTCCTTTCGGGCGCGGCGATGAATGTGTGCTATTCGGATGAAGACCTGAAAACTTTCCTGGAAATGGCGGTCGAAGTGTCGTCCGAGCATCCCGTGGTCATCAGCTCGTTCATCCAGCGCTGCAAGGAATTTGAGTTTGACGCCGTAGCCGACCACGGCAAGGTCCTGGTCCATGCCATCTCCGAGCACATCGAGTATGCCGGCGTTCATTCGGGTGACGCCACCATCCAGTTCCCGCCCCAAAAACTCTACTGTGTGACCGCCGCCCGCATCCGGCGCGTGGCTGCCGCCATCGCCGCCGAACTGCATATCACCGGCCCGTTCAACATCCAATTCCTCGCCCACCAGGGCCAGGTAAAGGTCATCGAATGCAACCTCCGCGCCTCGCGCAGCTTCCCCTTCGTTTCGAAGATCCTGAAACTCAATTTCATCGAATTGGCGGTCCGTTGCATGCTCGGGGAACATCCCCTGCCGCCCGACATCGATGCTTTCGAGTTGCCGTATGTTGGCATCAAAGCCTCGCAATTCTCCTTCTCCCGCCTCGGCCACGCCGATCCCGTGCTGGGTGTCGATATGGCTTCCACCGGTGAAGTGGGTTGCATCGGCGATAACTTCGATGAGGCGTTGCTCAAGGCGATGATCTCGGTCGGACATCGCATCCCGAAGAAAGCGATCCTGATTTCATCGGGCAATGCCATCCAGAAAGCTGACATGCTTCCCGCCTGCCAGATGCTGCACAGCAAAGGGTATGAAATCTACGCGACCTGGGGCACCTGGCGGTATCTGCAGGAAAACGGCGTGCCGGCGCATCGGATCCGGTTCCCGAATGAAGCCGTGGAGGCCTATCGCGTGGCTGGAGGTGAAGGGGCCGAAGGCAACGGCGGCGCAATACCCGCCGCGCTCGACCTGATCCGGAAGCACGAAGTCGAACTGGTGGTCAATATCCCGAAAAACTTCACCCACGGCGAATTGACCAACGGCTACCGCATCCGCCGCGCCGCCATCGACTTCAACGTCCCGCTGATCACCAACTCCCGCCTGGCCACCGCCTACATCCGCGCCTTCTGCAACCTTGACCCGGCCGCCCTTCCGATCAAGGCGTGGGACGAGTACCGCTGATCGCCCGCCGCCGTGGCACCTATCTATCTGACAATCTGCGACTTACCCACAATCGTGTGCGCATTTTTACGCACACGATTTTTAGCAAATAGCTGATCCTCAGCGCTGTATCTGCCACGGGAGATCTCGTCCTGGGAAGCGGGCGATTTTACATTGTGCCATATTTTGGCAAAAACGGCCCGGTTTTCTTATTGTTATGACTTATATTTGTCTGCAATAAAAAAACACAGATGATTATCGTAAAGAACAAAAGATGCAGTGAAGAGAAGATTCGTAAAGAATTTCCCGATGTCTTAATCGTTGATGTTACATCTCACGCGAAAGATGAGATGATTCGATTGAGTCCGTTCTATCCTCATGGGGGCATTCCGGTACCATTCTCACCTGGCTGGGCTGCAATGAGTGTTGAATCCATCTGGCAGGGTTTGAAAGTTTTCGAAACCGCCGGGGTGGACACTGCACTGTTTAGGAACAATACAATGAAGGGGTTGAAGCGTACAGTGCGAAAATACGGAAAGCCGAAGGGGCATCGGAAAGGTGTAGGTGGTAGTGAACTCCTGGAATACATCCAAGCTCGTAAGCTCATCTATGTTCCTACTTACAAGTGGATGATGGAACACAAGGCAAGGACCGAGATTGAAAAACTTAGGGAACTTGCAAAAACCAGGACGATAGTCCTGTTGGATTATGATACGAATCCGGTTGTGGAAGACCCGTCTTCACCGCTCTCCCACGCAAGTCTCATCAAAGCTTACATCGATGGGACTTATCCCGTATATGACGGCACTGACGAGGCCCAGCAGCAAAAACCCGAGGAGGGAAAATGTGAGTTCAACATCGGCCAGCGTGTGCGCCATTTCAAATTCGGTGAAGGCACCGTAAAATCCATTGAAGGTGGAAGAATCACCGTTACTTTTGCCGAAGGCGACAAACTGCTTGCGCTCCGCGTTGCAAAACTGGAATCAGTATGAACCCAGCGCGGCCGCAACACCCGCCGCGCTGCCATCGACTTCAACGTCCCGCTGATCGCCCACCGAAATAATCACATCCAGATTGTATAATTCAACCTCTCCAGTCTGTGTCTTTCCTTCTATCACACCATGCCGAGTGGTATATGCAAATTGCATATACCACATTCCGGTCCAATTCTCCTTCTTAATGGAGATTGAGAGGAAAAAGAATAAGGGTTGGTTCGGAGAGATGATGAAGGTGTTGAAAGGTATGAGTCCGGCGTACTAGGCTTCAAGTTCCGTGCTCCTATACCGCCTTCTCATTTTCTCGATGCAAAGAGCCATCTCTTTCCTCAATGACTGCGGCTTGAGAACCTCGATCCGGTCCCCGCGGGACAGCAGTTCCTGAACGAAATCCCAGGCATCTGTCCCGACTTTCAGAGAAAAAACAGCGTAGTCGTTCTCCGTCTCAATTTCCTGCTGGGACGGATGTACTGGTGAAGAACGCCAATAATCAGCCTCGTGGCCGTATGCCTTTATGATAACGTTTCTGGCTGGTGACTTCAGAATACCGAAGGTATCACGAAAAAAGGCTTCCGCATCAAAACCTTCAGCATAGTCGGAATTTTTATCCAGCATCTCAATGCCGGTGGTCCTGTCATCAAGTGCAAAGGTCTTGAGCGAATCTCCCTCTTTCGCCAGCAGATACCAGCGGCGCTTGAATATTTTCAGGCAATAGGGAGACAGCGTTCTGGCCCTGGAACATCTTTCACCGTATTTCCTGTATCCCAGCCGGACCTGCTTCCCCTCATGCATGGCCTGGCATAACAACTGCAGACAATGCTGATCAACAAGAGGTTCTTCTTCCCCTAAAACCCTTCCCCGCAAATCTTTATACCGATTGATCGTGGCATTGAGCGACAGGTAGGACACAATCTCCTCCTGTACCCTTCCGTAGTAGTTCGAGACCCGGTATTTTCTGTCCCGTTTGGATTGGGTTATCTCAAGGTCAAATATCTCTTTAATGGCCTTAATGTGATTGTAGAAAGTTCTGACAGGCAGTGGTTCGCCCAATGGATTCAGCAAGGGATCGTCTTGCCAGGCATCATTAATGTCAGCGAACGAAGCCCCGTCAACCCTGTTCAGCAGTTCGATGAGCCAGATATATCGTTTGAAGTCGTTGTGTGCCATACGTTGTCTTCCTGTTGAATGGTTTCGTGTCCCTTTCCGTCGATGATGCCTCGGACATCGCCCCGTCGAAAAGCAAAGCCCTGCAGCAGATCATTATCCAGCACCGGAGACAGCTCATCATAGATGCAGGGCGCCTGCTGTCGGCCCGCCTTGTTGAGCAACCCCCAACGTCCATATTGCTTAACCAAAAAGTAATAAACGGGAATCCTCTGATTAGGCACCAGCTTGGCGGCGCAGAAACAGATTCTCTCGTATTCGAATGGAACGGCAGAGACTCTCCTTCGCGGGTCAGCCAGTACTCCCCACTTTCCATCTTGGCTGAGCATAAATGTCACCTGGTCCCGGCCGCGGCCGACTTTTTTTAACTGGACAATGTTATCACTCATCAAAAAAGCGTCAGGCGCGATGTCGCGAATAGAGGACGGGATATACAGAAGGTGCAGGATCGGCATTCCCGCAAAAGCCCTACTGCCTATCGACATCACCGGATAAGAGTCCCCGTTGATGGTCAATGATTCCGGAATCGTCAGTTCCGGAACTTGTTTGTTTGTACAAGCAACAACTTCCAACTCCCGGACAGACCGACGCTTTTGGTATCGGACATTCTCACGAATGAATGTAAAGTCTCCTTCAGCACGGAAGGGCTCCACTCTGTCTGCCACCAGGGATATCTCTTTTTTCAAAGGCCAGAAGTCAACAGTCGCCTTGTACCCATCAATTTCAGTTATCTCACCCAGCCCGTATTGTCCGACGGTAATCCACTCTCCCACATAATACATCGAGAGCTTGTTAACCGTAGGGAGGAATTCCTGAGGCAGATCATTGTCTGCAAAAAAACCTTCCGTCAAAGCCCTGGCTTGTTCAGTGGGAGTTGGCACAGGATAGCGATCTTCTATGTATGCCTTGATCAGCCCTGCATAGGAAAGAGGTCTATTAATATAGATGTTTGTATTCTTTTCATAATCCAACAAAACAACCGTGCCTTTCTCCGACAGTGCCCGGATCTTCTCAACCTGTGTTCGCGCCTTGTTCTCCAGCATCCATCGGTATGTCGGAGCATAAATGAGTTTACGGGCCATCACAAGATCGAGCAACTTACCGGGATCACCCTCAACGCCCTTCTTATGGCCCAGTGTACTGCCGTATTTCTTCTCGGAACGTTTCAGCCCTTGCATCTTCCTGTTTTCGAACAGACTTGTGTCAATATCGGCCTGTTCAAACACCATCAAACCTTGCCAGATCCCTTCTACAGATGCGGATGTCCAACCCGGCGAGAATGGAACAGGAATACCGCCGTGCGGATAATAGGGACTAAGCCGGACGAACTCATCTTCCGACCGGTGGGTGACATCTATGATGAGTGCTCCGGGTGTTAACGGTAACTACGAGTGCAGCGATTTCGGTAATTTGAAGTGCAGCGTTTTCAGTAACAAGAGTACATCATTTTCGGTAACAATGATGCAGCAGTTTCGGTAACAACGCTACAACACAAGCAAAGGTAATGATTTCTT
>JAFWOY010000018.1 GCA_017509755.1 Bacteroidales bacterium | reverse complement strand
CAAGGCGGCCGATTGTCCATTCCGGAGATAGTCGTATCTTTGCAAAAACTTTTCTATGAAGAAACGCCTTCTCCTCTTCCTTTTGGTTTTGAGCGGGACCGTCTGCACGGTCGCCGCGCAAAACGTGTCCGTTTATGCGGGGAAGAGCAAGACCTTATACGACAGCCGGTATTATCCGGCGCTCTTCGGAGAGAACGTCGCTCCGACGTTCCTCTCTTATGATTTGAAGTTGGGATGGACAGACTTCAGTTCGTCCGCTTTCGCGACGGCCTGCAAGCATCCGGAGGTGGGCGTCGGCTTTCAGCTTGACAACCTGGAGCGCATCCAGGCGGCCAACGGGCCGGGCATGGGCAACATCTACAGCATCTACGGCTATATCGACCGTCCCCTGCTGGTCCTGGGCGGTTTCAGTCTGGGCTACAGCGGCGAATTCGGGGTGGGATTCATGTTCAAGAACCGCTACGATCCGGTCGTGAATCCTTGGAACATGGTCATATCGACCCCGGCCAATGCCCATATATCCCTGGGCGTGCAGGCGCAATACGCGATTACGCCCCGATATGACGCCGGCATCGGCTTCTTCTTCAACCACCATTCGAACGGCGCCGTCTCTTATCCGAACTACGGGCTGAACGCCTTCGAACTGGCGCTGCGCGTGGGGATGAAAGCCCCCCGCTCTCCCGAAGACAACGACCGTGAGCCGCAGGACGACGGCTTCAAGCGCGGTTTCCGATTCGGGCTGCAGGTGTCCGGCGGCATCATGAGCAACGAAGCCAACTACTGGAGAAGCATCGAAGAAGAAGGTATCTGGGTAAATGACCGCTACTTGAAATACGCGTTCGAGGTAAACGTGCTTTACCGATACCTCCGCACGCAGGCGAGCGGATTGGGCCTAGACCTGTTTGTCACCCCTTTCTGCGATAAGATCGCGGAACACGACGGAAGAGGTGAAACTTACGAGCCGATTTCCTACGGTATCTCCGTCCTCCACGAGTTCAGTTATCACAACTTCTCGACCATGGTCGGCGTGGGCTGCTATTTTCACCATAACGACGGACTGGCCCGGAACAAGAAACTGTATCAGCTGGTTACAGTCAAGTATTACTTTCCGAAGGCCGGTGACATATACACGGGAATCGTCCTGAAGGCGCACAAGTTCAAAGCGGCGGAAAGCATTCAGCTCTGCGTCGGAAAAAGGTTCTAGGCTGTATCAGACAGCGTTTCAGTCTTCCAGATAGGACAGGATGATGTCGGCCAGCTGATCCTCCGTGTGGCCGTCGGCGTTCAGGACCAGGTCGTAGTTGCGGATGTCGTAGCGGCTGGTGCCGGTATAGCGCCGGATGTAGTTCTCGCGCTTCTTGTCGATGTCCCTGATCAGGGCGATGGCCGATTCCTCCGTCAAGTTCTGCTTCCGCATCACGCGCTGGATACGGTTGGGATCCGAGGCCGTGATGAATACGCTCAGATGGTTGGGATGGTTTCTGAACACGTAAAAACCGGAGCGGCCGGCGATGACGCATGAACCCTCGTTCGCCAGTTCCAGGAGGATTTCCGTTTCGGCCTTGTAGATGTCGTCAGTGGTGACGCCTCTCTTGAATTCCTGCGTAAACTGAGCGTCTGCGCCCATGTCCTTTGCCAGCGGGAAAGGCGTGATGTGCTGGAAAAAGTCGGCCAGCCAGTTCTTCTTCTCGCCCTTGCGCTTCTCTATTTCTTCGATGGAAAGGTTGAATTTGTCTTCCAACGTCTCGACCAGGTTTCTGTCGCAGTAACGGGTGTTCAGCCTGTCGGCCAGGATCTGCCCCACGGTATGTCCCCCGGATCCGATTTCACGGCTGACAGTAATGACGAAAGGTTCTTTCAGGTTCATAGGTTATGCGGTATTTCATACAAAGAAAACCATTTCTTTCGGGATATCAAACAACTCTCTCCAGACCGCATCAAACATTTACAAATACAAGTATTGATTATCAACGAGTTACAAATCGATTTCTAAAACTTAAAATTTGGCGGGAAAACACAAAAGCGGTAACTTTGTGTAAGAAAAAACGAACGAAAAATGGATTACAAGCTTCTCGAAAAATTAAAGGCACTGCTATTCTTTTTATCCGGTAATTATTTAGTATTCGCCGGCATCTACGCTAAAGGCCATCCGGTGGTCGCCGGCATCGTTGCCATCCTTCTTCTCTTTATATCTCTTGCCTTTGTCATATTCGACCGAGACTATTTCCCCGGTCTGGACTTGCCTGACGATATATGCACTCTGGGAGTTGACATCCTGATAATTGTCCTTGCCATTCTTTATTTTTGTTTTGATGATGAAGAACCAGGGGTCACGTTTATGCCGATAATGATCCTTCTTGTCGGTGGCGCCGCGTTGGACATCGTCCGCCTGGTCGGAACGGGAGCATTCAAGAACAAGTCCTTCAAGGAAATATTCAACGAACAGCTTCATCTACCGCTCTTTCTTGATGTCGTTCTTCTGTTCTGGCCGTTATATCATGGATTCACAGAGGGGTGGGATTCGGTCCACACAATCGAATTTGTGGGCATCGGATTTTTTGCTTTCGACCTGATCCACAATCTGATCATTCTGCCGGCAGAATACCGCAGACAGAAGCGGATTGTCCGCGAATACCTCCGACAACTGGAGAACGAGAAGGAATCCCTCGCCAGCGTCAATACCGACGCGGCCGGCTTGGACGAAGAGACGAAGCAGCTGGTCATCGACCGCATCGACCTCATCGACAACATCCTGATCGGCAAGATGGCCGGGAATGCCGTCTACAGCCGGAAGGTGAACAAAGAGATTGAAAAAGTCATTGCCGACAGGACTTCTTTCATCGAAAGCCTCGCCCTGCATTACGCGGTAAGCCATCCTCAGGCCATCGAGCAACTGCAGCAGAGCGGCCTCTCCCGGTACGAGATCGGATTATGCTGCCTGTATCATATGGGATACAACGGCAAGGAGGTGAAAGATATCACCGACACTTCCATGATTTACCACGTGAACAGCACTATCCGCCAGAAACTGGGGCTCAAGACCAACGACGTCAACCTCTCCACTTTCATCCGGGAACTGTTCGCCGCGGGCTAGTACCAACAAAAAGCAGATTTTTTCTGCAATTTCTTTCGAAATATTTGCAGAATCAAAAATAAGTTGTACCTTTGCAATCCCGAACGACAAGAACGGGAAGTTCACTGACAAATTGGTGCGGTAGTTCAGTCGGTTTAGAATACCGGCCTGTCACGCCGGGGGTCGCGAGTTCGAGCCTCGTCCGCACCGCTTAAAGCGCCTTACAGCTTGCTGTGAGGCGCTTTTTGATTGTATTCCGCTTT
>JAFWOY010000017.1 GCA_017509755.1 Bacteroidales bacterium | reverse complement strand
TTTGTGTAGGGCCTTTCCTGACGGAAGGCCTGCTTAAAACCGATCTGCCGGATGCTTCTAAAGCATGGACACCGGCTTTCGGGCTGCGGCTATCATATCAGTTCTGAGGCGCGAGAGGGGTAAAGGACACAGAATGCGCGCCACAGGCGAAAAACGCATTCTGCGGCCAGCGGCAACGGGTCTGTCCTGGGAAAACGAAAACACTGACTCAACAAAAAAACAAGCTATGATAACCCAAAAGATTAAACTGACTCTGAAACTCACCCTGGCATCGCTTTTATTGATGACGAGCTTGTCGGGTTATGCGCAAGTTGCTTCGAATCATTCGCTGTCGATGACATTGCTGGGACTCGAATACAGTTATGAACAGGCGCTTGCTTCGCATTGGTCGCTGATCGGCCGGGCTGGGGTTGCCAGCTATGGTTCTTCTATCTCGATGTACCCGAATTTATTCCAGACTTCCTGGACAATAGCCCCGGATATCGTTGTCGAACCGCGCTACTATACCAGTATGGACCGCCGTGAACGGTTGGGCAGGGACACGCACAACAATTCTTCTGATTTTATATCCTTACGGATTATGGGCTATGCCCCGGACTTCGAATCATTCAATGTTTCCGTCACGCCGATGTATGGTATCCGCCGCAGCGAAACAAAACACTGGTTCCATGAGTTTGCCTTCGGTCCGCAATGGACCATCGGCTCCGGAGTCGTCCCTTATGTTTCCTTCCGGCTGGGTTATATCTTCTGATGTCCCGACATCGATGTCCCGACTTTCTTGCCGAATCATGAACGTCTGCCGGTCCTTGCGGGCCGGCAATTTTTGCGGGTTCGGGAAAAAAACGTATATTTGTTACTTGTCGTTTTCCCAATTCCGCAAACCATGAAAAGACTCCTCTATTTCTTTGCAGTCGCCGTACTCGCTGCGGCCTGCGCTGCCCCGGCGCCCGATGGCACCTTGAAACACGCCTCCCCTGAGTCGATGGGGATGAACAGCCAGAAACTGAACCAGATTGACCGGGAAGTGGCGCTGGCTATCGAAGAAGGGAACATTCCCGGTTGTGTCGTGTCTGTCGTGCGGGACGACAAGATCGTCTTCCTGAAAGCCTACGGCAACAAACAGGTGGTGCCCGACACCATCCCGATGACGACGGAAACCATGTTCGACCTGGCTTCCGTGAGCAAATGCGTCGGAACGACGCTCTCGTTCATGCAACTCATCGAAAACGGCTATGTCCGCCTGACTGACGATGTGGATATGTATATCCCCGACTTCAAGCCGTGGATCGATCCCGCGACGGGAGAGAAGGTCTATATCACCGTACAGGACGTGATGACCCACACCTCCGGCCTGGCGCCGTACATTGCCACAAACGCCTATTTGGAGCGTTTTGGCGTGAACAGCCCCGACTCGCTGATCTGGCACATCGCCAATGAAATCAAACGCAATTTCCGGCCGAAGACCGGCTATATGTACAGCTGCCTCAACTTCGTGACCGTACAGAATATCCTGCAGAACATCACGGGTGAGAAACTTTGCGACTATGCAGAGAAAAACGTTTTCGGCGCCCTCGGCCTCAAGCATACCGGTTACATGCCGAAAGAGCGCCATCCGGAATGGATGCCGCTCGTCGCCCCGACGGAATTGCAGGACGACGGCCAGTGCCTCCTCGGCGAAGTGCATGATCCGCTCGCCCGGCTGGCCAATGGTGGCAACTCCGGCAATGCCGGCGTGTTCTCGAACTGCGAGGACCTGTCTGTCATCTGCGCGGCCTTGATGAACGGCGGTGCCATCAACGGCAAACGCATCCTCAGCCCGATGGCTGTGGACCTGATGGCCACGGTGCCCTCCGACAATGACGAATGGATCGGACGCGCCCTGGGCTGGGACAACCGCAGCGAGGCAGCCGGCCTGCGCGGCGATTTGTTCAGCCGTACACGGACCATCTGCCACACCGGCTATACCGGCACTTCTGTCGTCATCGATCTCGACAGCAAGACGGCCGTCATCCTGCTCGCCCATCGCGTACACCCGCACGACAAGGGTGGCACCGGCAAACTCCGCGCCCGGATCGCCAACATCGTAGCCGGCAGCATCGAGAAATAGCGTGCACAACAATCTCACATACGGCAAGATCGACGACCTGTTCCCCAAAACGGGAACAGTCGTGATTGCCGACGATTATTTCCGCGCCAGCGGACGCCTCGAAAAATGGGGCTGCCCCGTGCTGTGGGTTCACGCCAGCGAAGAAGCCAAAACCTTGGAGACAGTCGCACACCTGACGGCCCGATTGCTCGAATTGCAAGCCGACCGCGATACGATGCTGATCGGCGTAGGCGGCGGCGTCACGACCGATATCACGGGCTTCGTGGCCGCCATCTACAAACGCGGCCTGCGTTTCGGCCTGGTACCGACTACCTTGCTGGCACAGGTCGATGCGGCCCTCGGCGGCAAGAACGGCGTCAATTTCGACCGCTACAAAAACATGCTGGGCACGTTCCGCCCGGCGGAATTCGTGTATATCGATACGGATTTCCTGACGACCCTGCCGCTGCGGCAATTGCGCTGCGGTGCAGCGGAAATGCTCAAGACCTTCATCCTGGCCGACAGCAAAGCCTATGAGGCGGCTGTCAACGTGTTCCGCAGCGAAAAGCCCCAAGTGCCGCAATGGCTTGTCCGGAGGGCCGGCGAGATCAAGCTGGCGCTGGTGGAGCAAGATCCGGAAGACCATGGCGTCCGGCAGCTCCTCAACCTGGGACATACCTTCGGCCATGCCATCGAGAAATGCGCCCCGCAATACGAGCACGGTGAAGCGGTCGCGATCGGATTGGTCATGGCCGCCCGCATGGCTGTCGAAAAAGGCCTCATGGACCCGGCAGAAGCCACTCGCATCCGAGAGGACCTCCAAGCCATCGGACTGCCCACTGAGCCACCCGTCCTGGAGAAAGACCTCCGCAACGCCATCCTGCAAGACAAGAAACGCTCGGGAAGCCGTCTTCGCTTCGTCCTCCCGGAGCACATCGGCAAAGCCACCCTATGGGAAGAATCTGTTACAGCCTGAAAGATGTAAGCCGCAACTACTGCCAGTTCATGGCAGCGACCCGCACTGGCGCACTCCTTGAAATCCGGCTCGATGCCTGCGATTTCGAGGAAGATGATATCCGGGACATCTTCTCGGGCCAGCACGAAGCGGAACTGATAGCCACCTACCACATTTCCCTGCCCTCCCAAGTGGAATCTGCGGCGCGGCGGCTGACCACAGCCATCCTGGCGGGTGCCGACTATGTGGATATCCCGTCCGAATTTCCCGAAAATTCCCGCGACTGGCTGATGAACCTGGCGCTGAACCACGGCACGCGCGTCATTCTCTCCTACCACAACTATTCCCGTACAGACCCGCTGGAGCGTCTCCTGCAAACGGCCGAACAGTTGCGCAGGGCCGGGGCTGACATCATCAAGGTTGTCACCACGGCCCAGTCTGCAGAAGACGCCGCGACCGTGCTCGCGCTCTACGACCATTTCGAGCCGGGCCGCCTGCTCGCCTTTGCCATGGGACCGGAAGGCCGCGCATCGCGCTTTCAATCCTGGCAGAAAGGCGCTCCTTTCCTGTTCGTGGCCCCTTCCCGTGAAGGCGCTACCGCCTCGGGCCAGCCTTGCTGGGCCGATCTGTTGCCCGCGGAAGATTTCCTGCTGGAAGGCGAGGCGGAGATTCCGGCCTCCAAGAGTTTCGCCCAGCGGGCCATCCTGCTGGCCGCCCTGGCCCAGGGCACGACCAAACTCTATGGCGTGACGCTCTGTGAAGATGTGGCCGCCGCCATGGATGTCGCATCGGCGCTGTATGCCGATGTGCAGCTGGACGGGACAACGCTGACGATCGTGGGACACCAGGATATCCAGCGGGACGGCCTCCGCGTACTGGGACACGAACTCTTCGTCGGAGAGTCCGCCCTGCTCGCGCGCCTCTGCATTCCACTGGCCGGCCTGGCGCGGAAACCAATCCTCATCACAGGCGATAAGACCTTGCTGCAGCGGCGGCTTGATGACCACCGCGCCGCGCTGCGCAAACTCGGCATGAAACTCTCTTTCACCGACCGGGGCCATCTGCCCGTCCTCATCGAAGGGCAATTGAAATCCGGCGCAGCGGAAGTTTCCGGAGAAAAGGGCTCCCAGATGATCTCCGGCCTGCTGCTGGCCCTCTCCCAATGCGACGAAGAAAGCACCCTCCACATCGAGAATGTGACCAGCGAGCCGTATATCAACCTGACAACCTATATCGGTTCGTTCTTCGGCCTCACGGGCTACGATTGCCCCGAACTGGCCGACCGCAGCCGAGGCGAAGAGGATGACGGCACGCGAACCTGGTATATCGAACCGCGCCAGCAGATCACGCCGGTCATCGGGCTGGAGGTGGAGCGCGACTGGAGCGCCGCCGCCATGATGCTGGTGGCAGGTGTTTTGGCCGGCGACCTCACGCTGCGCGGCCTGGATCTCCATTCCCGGCAGTCCGATGCCGTGATCTACAACCTGCTCCGGCAGAATCATGCGGACATCCTCTATGATATGGAAAAGAAGACGCTGTCCATCCGACGTTCCATCATCTGCCCCTTCTACTATGACATTACGGATGCGCCCGACCTTTTCGCCCCGCTCTTCGTCATGGCATGCTTCGCCGAAGGAGAAAGTGTACTGGCCGGCATCAGCCGTCTCAAAAACAAGGAAAGCAACCGCGCCTTGACGTTTGCCCAGGAATTCCGGAAACTGGGTGTCAAGACCTCGGTCGATCACGATGAAATGACCATCTACGGCCAGGAGAACCGCCGCCTGCGCGCAGCGGCCTGCTCTTCGCACGGCGACCACCGCCTGGCCATGGCACTGACCGTCGCCTCGCTGTTTGCGGCAGGCCCTGTCGCTATCGACGACACCGATTGCATCGCAAAATCCTTCCCGGACTTTCTGCCGATTCTCCAAAAACTGCAGAAGCACTGACATGGATACGTTTGGAACCCGCTTCCGGCTGGAAATCTTCGGCGCATCCCATGCACCCTGCGTGGGGATTACCCTGCGCGGCGTTCCGGCTGCGCTCCCACTTGCGCCGGAAGATTTCACCCGCGACCTGCTCCGTCGCAAAAGCGGCGCGCCCGGCACAACGCCTCGCATTGAGGATGACCTGCCGCAGTTAGAAGACCTGCGCGCTTCCGACGGGACACTGACCATCCGTTTTGCCAACCGCAACTACCGGGACGAAGACTATAAGGATTTCACCGACATCCCGCGGCCTGGCCACGCCGATTTCGTGGCGATGGCTCGCTATGGTTCGCTGCGGGACGGCTGGTTTTCCGGTCGGATGACCCTGCCGCTGGTAGCGGCTGGCGTGGTGGCTAAAAAAATCATCGCGCCATTGCAGATTGAAGCCCACTTGGTGGAAGTCGGAGGTGTCTCTACGGAGGATCCGGCGGCGGTCACCCGGGCACTCGAAGCTGCTTCAGCCGCGGGCGATTCGCTCGGCGGTCTCATCGAATGCTGCTGCACCGGCGTCCCCGTCGGTTTGGGCGAGCCTTTCTTCGACTCCCTCGAATCGCTGCTCTCGCACGCCATTTTTTCGATTCCGGGCCTGCGCGGCATCGAATTCGGCGACGGCTTCGCCGCCGCCCGCATGACAGGTTCCGCCCATAACGATCCTTTCATCGACGCAGCCGGACACACCGCCCGCAACGGAGCTGGCGGCATCAACGGCGGCTTGTCCAACGGCAATCCTGTCGTTTTCCGCGTGGCTGTCAAGCCTACAGCCAGCATCCGCAAGCCACAGCGCACCTTCGACTTTGCCCACGGCCGCCTCATCGATTATGCTGTTCCCGGCCGGCACGACGTGTGCTTCGCCCTGCGTGTCCCGCCTGTCATCGAGGCCATGACGGCCTGTGTTTTTGCCAATCTTATCCTATGAAAAGACTCTTCATTTTCCTGGTGGCCGTAGCCATGCTGGCCGGCTGCAGCAAAGGGCCGAAGCTCGACCCGCTCGTACAGGCCTATTACCGTGATTCCCTCGCTTCACTGACCGAACGCTGCGGGAAAGTGCTGGATGCCGCCTACATGGCGGAGAATCTCCTCGGAGAAAATACGGAGATCCCGGACTGGGAAGGCTATCCTGTCCAGCTCTATGAATACCACACCGGCAATGACATCTATCTGGGCGCGCCCAAACGCGGGCTTGTCTATATGCTGAATCCCTCGCCGGAAAAGCTGGCACGCTGGATCGTCAACGCGGTGTTTGACGCCACGGGCGCACTCGACCCGGACAACATCGAAAAGACCCGCAAATTCATCTTGTGGCAAAGCGGGGCGCAGTTCCCCGTCCGCGGCGTCGTCTATGAAGCCATGTACACGGCCGGTTTCTACGAGCCCTACGTATTCAAGGACGGCGTGACGGTCTATGTGGCCGACTCGACTTATCTGACAGCGGAGAAGCATCCCACCAACGAGATGCTGGAATACTATCTCACCCTGACCGACGAGCAGATCCGTCCCGACACCGGCCGCTACGCCCGCATCAGTTCCACCACGCGTGAAATGTACTACGCGGCTGGCGGAACTGCGGATGTCGGCCACAGCGACGACGGGCAGCGTTCCCGCGCCTGGCTGGCCGAGGTGGGACGGCTCTACCGCGAAGCGTGGAACAGCGACAAGAATTTCCTGATCTACGCCTGGGCCAAGGCAAATTTGTAAACTTGCCCAAAATTACATACCTTTGCGCCGTTCTACCGAACAGCAACAAAAGCCCGGATGGCGGAATCGGTAGACGCGCTGGTCTCAAACACCAGTGGCCGCGAGGCTGTGCCGGTTCGACCCCGGCTCCGGGTACAAGAAAGGGCTCCTGCTAGGAGCCCTTTCTTGTACCAGTCGGCGGCGATGCTGCCTCCTTTATCTACGGGGGACACCCCCGAGCCCCCGCGGCTTCTGGCCGGGCAGCAGAAGCGGTCTTGAATTACAAGGTTTTTTTAGTGTACTAATTGCCGAAATCGTCGGTTTCTCCGCTACACAGACGCGACAACCTTCGTTATCTGCACCTGCATCCCCATAGCGGCGATGATGCGGAAGAAGGAAGTGGCAGTAGGGATTATCAGCCCGTTCTCAATCCGGGAAATGTAGCTCTTATGGGCTCCTATCTTCTCGGCCACCTCCGCCTGGGTCATACCGGCCTCCTTACGGACATCACGAAGCAACTGGCCGGAGTAGAAAGCCTCCGCTTCGGCTTCGAACTGCGCCCGCTCAGGGGTTCCGGGCGCGCCATACTTGGCATCAAGGACTGCATCATAATCCCTGATCTGATTGTCGTTTTTGTGTTCCATAGTATTCCTCCTTTATCCTTTTAGCCTTGTCAATCTCGCTTTGCGGTGTCTTCCGGGTTTTCTTCTGGAAGCCGTTGAACAGCAACAACCACATTGCCCCCATCGAAGATGAAAAACACCCGGTAGATGTTGCCCTCCCATTCCGTCCGCAACTCATAGAGGCCGTCCTCTATGTGCTTGACGAACTTCGCTGGTACTCTCTCCTGCGTCTTCAGGAGAGCGAGGCCGTAGTCTATTTTCTTTACAACCGTCTCTGATAGCGTTGAAATGAATGCCTCGAAATATCCACCGTATGTCAGTATCTTTCTCATCACGCCACAAAGATATAAAAAGTTTCAAACTTTTGCAACTTCTTCCGCAATAATGGTGATAGTCTTGCCGCAATGAGGACATCGGAGTGTGCCGGATAAGGGCGCAGCAAACACACACACGGCCGATTCGTACACATTTCCATTAGAGTGGAGAATAAACTGGCTATCAAGGTGAAAGCGTACAAACGTATTCGCCGGGGCAGTCACCTTCTCTGGGCCAGCGGAAGAACCGGGAGGGAGATTGTCATCGACTTTTGCCGCGACAGGATTGAAAAGCTGTCTGTAGTCCTGTCGCGGCAACAATTACCCCGTTTTCGTTTATAAAGCCGCCGCGACAGGACTGCCTCAGGTCCCAGAATCCTGTCGCGGCAAAAGTATCACTAAATGTGATGTGTCGCTCGTTTTGTGGCACTCGTTCCGCCGCATTCTGATACGGCCGGGAACAAGCATCCTAACAAACTGATTATAAGTGTGTTGCCATATTCTTTCTGTCCCCGCCGGAACAGAAAGAAGGCCTGGACAAAAATGGGACGCGACGAGGATCCAGAAGGACGGCCCTTGGCATACAAGAAAAGGCTCCCGAAAGGAGCCTCTTCTTGCATCATAACGGCCGCGGAGGCGGCTAGGGGGCCGGGCGATACTCCAGGAGGTCGCCGGGTTGGCAGTCGAGGGCGCGGCAGATGGCTTCCAGCGTCGAGAAGCGGATGGCTTTGGCCTTGCCGGTCTTGAGGATCGAAAGGTTCGCTGCAGAGATGCCTATCTTTTGCGCAAGTTCTCCCGAAGACATCTTTCTGCGGGCCAACATGACATCAACATTGATAATGACAGGCATGACTTACACTTCCTCTGCTTTGATCTCCTCAGACTTGTCCGGACCTTTGCCCTTCAGGTAGGACGGCAATTCCATGCCGGCCAGTTTGAAGAGGTCCTCAAGCGGCGGGACCGACTTCATCAGGCCGGAAATGAAATTGGACGTAGCCGTCTTGCCTTCCGTACCGTTGCCGGTATCCCACACGGTAACCTTGTCGATGTTGATACCCTTGACAGCCTCGACCTGCGTGGCCACCAGTTCGGGCAGTTTGTCGGTGATGAGCATCGTGATGGCCTGCTGGGCGTCGCCGCCGGCCGCCGCCACGAGCTGGCCGAAACCAGTTGCCTGCTTGGAGAGGATTTCCAACGTACCACGGGCCTGTGCATCCATCTTGGCGAAGATGGCATCGGCCTCACCTTTGGCCATCCGGCGGATCTTTTCAGCCTCTGCCTCGGCGTCGATGATGGCCTTCTCTTTCTCGATCTGGGCCGCCACCACAACGTTGGCCTGCTGCGTGGCTTTCTCACGCTCGGCACGGGCCAACTCGGCGTCGCGCTCACTCTTGTAAGCCTCTTCGAGAGCCTTGGCCGCTTGCACCTTTTCGGCCGCGACGGCAATACGCGAAGCCTCGGCTTCTTTCTCGCGGCGGGCCGCGTCGGACTGGGCGATGGCAATCTTCGAATTGTTCTCACCTTCCACGGCGACCGCATTGGCTTCGGCCGTCCGGATACGGGTATCACGGGTCGTCTCGGCAATCCGGATGTCCTTGTCCCTGTCGGCTTCGGCTTTACCGATTTCACCGAAACGGTTCTGTTCGGCCACGCTCTTCTTCGCCTCGTTGATGGCTTTGGCCGCAGCTTCTTTACCAAGCGCTTCGATATAGCCCGATTCGTCGCGGATATCCGTCACGTTGACATTGATCAGTTTCAGGCCGATCTTGCGGAGCTCGGCTTCCACGTTGGTGGAGACGTTGGCCAGGAATTTGTCTCGATCGGCGTTGATTTCCTCAATATCCATCGTGGCGATTACCAGACGGAGCTGGCCGAAGAGGATATCGGTCGCGATGTTCTGGATCTGTTCGGTCGTCAGGCCCAGCAGACGTTCGGCCGCATTGGTCATGTTGTCGGGCTCGGTGGAAATACCCACTGTAAAGCGGCAAGGCACGTCCACACGGATGTTCTGCTTGGAAAGCGCATTGGTCAGGTTGCACTCGATTGAAATCGGGGTCAGGTCGAGGAATGCGTAGCTCTGGAACACAGGCCAGATGAAGGATGCGCCGCCGTGGATACAGCGGGCTGAGGAGATGCCGCCCTCCTTGTTCTTGCCGGTCTTACCGTAGATGACCAGGATCTTGTCGGACGGACAGCGTTTGTAGCGCCGCAGGATGGCGGTGAAGGTGACGAACACAACCGCCACGAGGATCAGGATCAGATAGAGTTCCATATTGTCAAAAGGGTTTAAATGATTAATGATTCAAGCGGTTCGACCAGGACGGTGTCGGGACTGAGCACCTCCACGACCTTGATCTGGGCACCGGTCTTGAGCGCTTCGCCGTCAGTCACGGCGTTGTACTCCCGAACGGACTGGTTGATGGAAAGCTGGACCTTCCCCTCTCCCTGTCGTTCGCCCGGAATAGGGATATAGACGGTGCCGTTGCATCCGACAGCCGCCTTGTATAGATTGATGTTGCCCGACTGCTGCATGCTGCTGAGCCATTTGAAAAGATACATCACGATGGCCACCAGGGCCACGCCGACCACGGCCGACAGGATAAGCAACAACGGAATCGACGTAATCTTGTCCTGCAGCAGGATGGCGGACCAGCCGAAGCCCAGGATGAAATTGACGAAATTGCGGAAGGTGTAAAGATTGGTGCCGCCTTCCACGGCTGCGTCGGCGGCCTCGGTATCGAAACCGCTGTCAAAATCGGCATCAATGCCGCCGTCGCCACCGTCGGCACCGATGAAAGTCAGAATACTTTGAATCAGGAAGATCAAGGAAGCTGCCAGCGTGACGCCCCACAGGATCTTCATCGCAACGGAAAGGGAAACCCACCAGGATGTAAGCATGTCTGTTTCGGTTTTTGTTTCTGCAAATATAAAAATAATTATTGAAAAACAATAATTTTTTAAAGAATTTATGAAATTTTTATCGCAAAAAAGCCAGCTCCGAAAAGAAGAGCCGGCTTCTATCATCCAGTCGTATCTCAGGTTTAGACTTCGACGACGACAGCGACGGGAGCATTCTTCATCACGGAAACGATGCCGTTGTTGCGGTTGCGCTCCGAGGCGTACATCTGGCTCTGGCCGATAATCTGGCCGTTGGTCGCCTTCAGGTTGAAGTACGGTTTGCCGTTCTTCGCCACGAGCTTGTCAAAGCGCTCTTCGTTCACGGCGTTCTTCTTGACCGACTCGACACCGTTGAGGCAGGCCGCTTTTGTGGTGTACCCTTCGCTGGTGAGGATGACCTCACCGTTCGAAGCTTTGAGATTGAACTGGAACTCACCGTTCTTTCTCACACTGATTTCAAATTTTGCCATAGCGTAATAATTTGATTAATTTGTATATACCCTACAAATATACAAATTTTCACAGAATGCACAATTTTTTTATATCCCTCATTTTGACTACTTTTACATCGCAAAAGACACCCATCTGAACGGCTCGGCCATGAGAATTGCCTTCCTATCCGTCTTCTACCCATACCGGGGCGGCATCGCCCAATTCAACGCCCACCTGCTGGAGGCGATGGGACGCGACCATGAAGTGCGCGCCTTCAACTTCACCCGACAGTATCCCGACTTCCTTTTTCCAGGCAAGACCCAATACGTGACGCCCGAAGACAAGGCCGTCCCCGTGGAGAGCACGCGCCTCCTCGACAGCATCAATCCCTTCACGTGGCGCAAGACAGCCCGGGAGATCCTCCGTTGGAAACCTGATGTCGTGGTATTCAGTTACTGGATGTCCTTCTTTGCGCCGGCACTGGGCCGTGTGGCTGCCCGATTGCGCCGGCACGGTGTGAAAATCGTCACGGTGGTCCACAATGCCATTCCCCATGAGCCCAAATTCTTTGACAAACCCCTGGCCCGCTGGCTCTTCCAAAAATGCGACCGCCTGGTCTCGATGTGCGACGCCGTAACCTCCGACATCCGGAGCCTATACCCTGATGCCGACATCGTTCAGTACCCGCACCCGGTTTACGACCATTTCGGTGCCAAAGAAAACAAGACCGCGGCCCAACAGGCGCTCGGTCTCGTTCCGGGCCTTAGCACCTTGCTCTTTTTCGGCCTGATCCGTGACTACAAGGGCCTGGACCTGCTCATCGATGCCATGTCCCAACTCGGGCCGGAGTACCAACTGCTCATCGCCGGCGAAAGTTACGGAAGTTTCGAACGCTACCAGGCCCAAATCGAGGCCTCCGGCTGCGCAGACCGCATCAAGGTCTTGAACCGCTACATTGCCGATGACGAAGTGCCGCGCCTGTTCTCCGCTGCTGATGTCTGCGTGCTCCCCTATCGGGGTGCCACACAGAGCGGCATTACAGCCATCGCCCTGCATTTTGAAGTGCCGCTCGTTGCCACTCCCGTGGGCGGCCTGGCCGAGAGCATCGAACAGCCCGGTATCGGCGTCATGGCCCACGATGTCTCCGCTGGCGCTATCGCCGAAGCCATCCGCACCCTTTACGCAACCGGCCCAGACACCTTCCGTGAAAACATCCGCAAGGTCAAGGCCACGCAGACCTGGCCGGCTTTCGCCCGAAAAGTCCTGTAATACAACAAGGGGAAGCAACCCTTCCTTGCCTCCCCTTTGTATGCACGATGGCATAATGCTCCTAAGAGCGGGACACTATAATTAAAACGATTCTGGAAAGGCAATGTGTTGCATCAATTGTCCGTTTTAGGGCCCGTTCTCCCGCAGGCCGGTTCAACATTACAACAGGCAGGTCTTCTGACTCGTTCCGTCGAGGCGCCTTCCCGGACTTCTGGGCCCAGTGGCAAAAGAGTGCCGCGACTGAAAAGGAACTTACAGCAGCGGGAACTGTCCGGGATTCACACCCGATTCCCTTTTAATCTGCACCGGCCGACGGCCGGCAGCAGAACCTGATGCATTCACAAAGATAAATTGTTTTTTGGAAACAGCCAAGAAAAAAATCACCGCCAGAAACGGCGGGTGATGTCTTCGGGAAGACCCGCGCGGACACGGTAAAGACGCTGGTTGGTGGCGGGACTCTTGAGGCCGCCAAGGGAGGCTATGTAAGGGCCGGTCTTGACGTAGTCGAAATGGTGAAGGTCCGTGTCCGCAGGAAGCGTCGCGCGGCCGGACCACCAGCCGCTGTGCAAACCCATTTCCAGCTTGATGTAAGCACAGAGCCGCTCCACCGCGGCCGGATCGCCGTCGCCGCCCATCAGGCAGATGCAAGTCACTTCGCCGGCATAGTCGCCGTACATCTTCTGGAGCGTGGCCTCATCGAGCTCTTCGCCGATGTCTTCCCATAGGTGTGGGCTGTGACAACCGGGACAATGACAGGGACACCCGGTGAGATTGACGGCCAGCGTCACCTCATCGGGTATCTCCTGGAATACGATATCGTAGTTGTAATACTTAAGCATCCTGGGCCACGGGTTCCGCCACCGGCTCCAGCTTGACGGCGTCGGGACGGTTGCCGTTGTAGTAGAAGCGGCGGGCCGCTTCTTTCTGGCGCGGCTGGGAGAAGCTGCTGATGCGCTTCATGTAGCCGATGATGCGGGTGGCGTAGTCCACGTCGGTGCTGTGGCACTTCGGGCATTCGTGCAGGTAGCGCTTGTCAATGTGGCCGCAGGTGTTGCAGATGGTATTCGGAATGTTGAAGGTGAAATAGTTGCAACCTTCCTTGGCCGCCACGCGCAGCAGCTGGCGGTACTGGCTCTCGCTCAAGTGCTCCTCCAGGTTCATGTGAAGGGCGCTGCCGCCCGTCAGGTGCTCAATGTACTTGCTGCCGTGAAGCCGGAACTTGTCGAGGATGTTGAGGTTCTGGTCCTCCACAATATAGAAGTAGCTGTTGTAGCAGTCACGCGGTACGATATAGCCGTCTTCCTTGTCCCATTTGGCGTGCTTGACGCCCACATTCTCGGCCGGAATCATTTCGCAGTTGAACATCACGTCCTTGGTGCGGTACTTCTTGTTGAGGCGCTCGATCATGCCGAGGACTTCCTGGACGAAGGCCACGTAGTCCGGGTTGTCGGTAATGCGGATGCCGAGGAATTCAGCGGCTTCGACGAGGCCGTTCACGCCGATGGTCAGGTACTGGCGGCCGATGTTGATGAAGCCCGCGTCGAAGAGCGGCAGCATGCCCTTGGCCTGGAGGTCGGCCAGGTTGGCATTGTAGGCCATCTGCACCTTGTGCATCAGATCCACCACCTCTTCGAGGAATTCCATGTAGGGGATGCCGCGCTTGAAGGCGTGCTGGACGCAACGGTTCAAGTTGATGGTCAGCACGCTCTTGCTGCCGGTGCTCACGCCGCCGGCGCCGAGGGTATAGCTGAAGCCGTTGTCCTGGATCTCGTTGCGCAGGCGGCAGCAGGAAGCCAGCGAGTCGGCATTGTCGCTCATGTAGGTGAAAAAGCTGTGGCCTTCGCTGTACATCTTGGCGGTCCAGTCGGCATATTCGGGATCCTTGGCATCGCCGTTTTCGGTCAGCAGGGCCATGGTCTCGACCGGGAAGGTGAGGATGGTCTTGGTGCGCTCGGCGTTGAACCATTTCATAAAACGCTTCTGGAGCCAGGAGAGGGATTCCCAGTGCGGGCGGCTGCCGTCGGGGAAGATGAAATCGCCGAAGATGCTCTCGAAATAGTAGCGGTCGTAGTAGGAGATGTTCCAGAACACGGACTGGAAATTGCGGGCACCCGTAGGCTGGTTGATGGAATAGACGATCTGCTCGAAGCAGTCGGTGATGACCTTGTCGATGGAGCGTCTCTTCTTGGAGAGATCCACCACCTCGTCGGCGCGCAGGTAGTAATCGTCCCCGTATTCCTGCTCGATGAAATAGTTCATGTACATCAGGAACTCCGGCGTGGCGCAGGCGCCGCTGAGCATGCTGGACACGATGAACACCAGATTGACGAACCCGCCGCAGAAGCTCTTGAGGTTGGTCGGCGGCGTGGAGTTTCCGCCCAGGGGAAGGGTGCCCTGGAGAAGCCATGGATACATCGTTATACTTGCACAGTAGTTGGCCAGGCTCGTCTCGTCATTCTTGTAAATATAATGCTTGTTCAGCAGGTCGAGGTAACGGTCCGACAACTCCTTCCCGTACATCTCGCGGATCCGGTCGGTCAGCAGGCGGCGGTTCAGGCGGATGAAACTGGCCTTGGGCAGCTCTCCGATGAGCGTCGCGATGTTCTTCTTCTCGACATTGGCGTTGGCGTCGTACTTGCTGCCGGTAGCAGGATTCGAAGCCGAGCAGTAATCGATGAGGAAATTCAGGCGGTCGCGCACTTCGCGGTCCTCGGTGTGATGCTGCCGGTAGAGCATATAGGCCTTGGCGACGGCGAAATAGCGCTCGGACATCAGCGATACCTCCACCTGGTTCTGGATCTCCTCGACGTGCATCCCGTTGGAAATATGCACGCGGCTGAGGATGTTGGTGAGGGTCTCTTCGGTTGCGAAACTACCGGAAGCCAAAAACGCCTTCCGGATGGCATTCTTGATCTTGTCAAGGGAGAAAGGGGCACGTTTACCGTCCCTTTTGATGATGTACAGGTCAGTATATTCCATAGTTATGTCCCAACGGAGGGGTGTGTGATGTGTTGTCGGGTTTACAAAGGTAAACAAAAAAAAGCCGGTTGATACTCCAACCGGCTAAATTTTGTAACAAAAATGTTTTTGTTATCTGAACTTCAGGAACTCGACGTCCTTCGTAGCGCGGTCGGCGAGTTTCTCGTTCTTGTTGACGATCTCCATGGCGGCCTTGTAGGCATTCACATCACCCTTGCGGGCGGCGATGATGGCCTTCTTGTAGTTGCAGTACGGGCAGTTGCCCTTGATGGTCTCGGCGGCCTTGTCGAGCTGGTTGGTCAGGAGGTAAGCGATGGTCTCGTTGTGCGTACCGCTGCCGGCCAGTTTCGTGGCGGCGTCGTTGTACTTGCCCTTGAAGATATCGATCGTACCCTGGTTGATCTTGCCGTGCTTGCAGGTGACCTTGGAGAACCAGTTGGAAGCTTCATCGAGCTTGCCGGCACGCATGGCCAGGACACCCATCACGTTGTTGTAGCAGTTGCCTTCCTTCTTGGCCATCTTGTCGAAAGCGTTCTTGGCGGCGTTGTTGTCACCCTTGTCGAGGTAAGCCACGCCGAGGTTGTACTTCGCCTTGTCGGTGCCGTACTTGTCAACGGCTTTCTTGTAGATGGCGATCTTGGCGTCGATGTCCTTGGCATTGGCGGCGGCACGCAGGAGGGCGGGCTCGTCGAGCACGTCGATGTTGTTGTCCACGAGGTCGGCCAGTTCTTCAGCGGTGTAGTTGGTGTATTCCACGTTGGTGATGAAGCGGGCGCGGCGCAGCTGCGGGAGAATGTTGGTCTTCAGCGAAGAATAGACGGAAGACATGTTCTTGATCTCACGCTCGCGGACGTTCGGGTCGCTGTACATCGAAAGGACGCGGAGGATGAGCTCCTTGTCTTCGATGTTGGAGTTGTTCACCAGTTCCTGGAAACCTTCCCAGTCCTCACCGATCGTACGGGAAGAGACTTCACCGGTGTTGAGCTTCTTGGTGATCTTGTCGAAAGCCTTGGCAGCCGTCTTCTCACGGTTGGCGGAGAGCTTGTTGTTGAGGGCTTCCGGGCCATCCGGGGAAGCGTAAGCCACGATCTCGGTGCCTTTGACTTCGCGACGGTCGTCGTTGGCCAGGGCCTTGAGGGCTTCCTGGAAGTCTTTCACGTCGTTGCTCTTGAGCTCGGAGTTACGGACGTCGGAGCTGTTGATCAGGTACATGATCTGGGCCTCGGCGGTCTCGGGGATCACTTCCTGGTAGCCATCGGCCAGATAGTGGTAGCTGCCTTCGCAGTCGGCGAGCATGTAGGTGGTGTTGGCACCGTCCGCGATCTTGATGTCGGCAGGATACTCATACTCGTTACCTTTGTAATAGACCTTCGCACGGCCGACGAGCTCGCATTTCTCCATACCCGGCACATACTCGAAGTGGACCTTCTCGGTGATGGTCGCACCGTTGCGGGTGACCGTCTTGAAGTTGTCGGTGATCTTTTCACCCTGGTAGGTGAACGGCTTGCCGACGGCTTCACCGCCCACATAGAGGATCACGGGCGTGACCTCGAGCGTGGCCTTCGGGAGGAAGTACTCCGGCGGGAAGGTCACGGAGACAGTAGCATCGATGTTGCCGGCCACAACCTCAAGTACTTCCGGATCGCACTTGATGGTGATCTGGTCGGCCGCGTCGATCATCTTCTGGGCCTGGTTGCAGGAAACGAGCCCAAACGAAAAGACTGCGATGAGCAGAATGCTGAAAAGTGATTTTTTCATAAAAACGTTTTTATTTGTTAATTATTGGTTTTGTCCCATGTCGGGTAATATCATCTTACAAATGTAATACATTTTTCGTATCTTTGCAAATATGGATTTGAATCAGATCAAACAGCGCTTCGGAATCATCGGCAGCGACCCCGAGCTGGACAGGGCCCTTGAAATCGCCCGCCAGGTGGCGCCTACGAACCTCTCCGTGCTGGTCACAGGCGAGAGCGGCGTGGGCAAGGAGGTCATCCCGCAGATCATCCACCAATACAGCGCCCGCAAGCATAACGTTTACCTGGCCATCAACTGCGGCGGCATCCCGGAAGGGACCATCGACTCCGAATTGTTCGGCCATGAAAAAGGCTCTTTCACCGGCGCCATCGAGACCCGCAAGGGCTACTTCGAAGAGGCGGACGGCGGAACGCTCTTCCTCGACGAGGTGGCCGAACTGCCGCTTTCGACCCAGGTCCGCCTGCTCCGCGTCCTGCAGACCGGCGAATTCATCAAGGTCGGGTCGGCCAAGGTCCAGAAGACCAACGTCCGCGTGGTAGCCGCCACCAATGTCAACCTCCTCAACGCCATCCGCGACGGCAAGTTCCGGGAAGACCTCTATTATAGATTGTGCACGGTCCCCATCACCGTTCCGCCGCTCCGCGAACGGAAAGGCGACATCCTGCTGCTTTTCAAGAAATTCGCACTGGATTTCGCCGACCAGAACATGGTGCCGGCTGTGCGGCTCACGCCGGAGGCCCAGACGATGCTCTGCGCCTACCGCTGGCCGGGCAACGTACGGCAGCTGCAAAGTGTGGTCAACCGCCTCTCCGTGCTGGAGACCAACCGGATGATCTCAGCCGAAGTGCTCGTGCGCTATCTCCCGTCCGAAGGTTCCGCTGCCCTCCCCGTCCGGACCGGCGAGTCCGGCGCCGACTACCTCAGCGACCGCGACATCATCTTCAAGGTCCTCTACCAGCTGCGCCACGAAATCGACGAGATCAAAGCGCGCCTCGACGAAGGGCACCTGCCCCGGGAGGAAGAAGTGCCCCAGCCTGCCGGCCATCTGCTCATCAGTGCGGAAGACGTCCACTCCAACCCTGCCGAACCTGTCTCCATCCAGGACGTGAGCGCCGACCTCATCCGGAAAGCGCTCGAACGCAACGGCGGCCGGCGCAAGAAAGCCGCCGAAGAGCTCGGCATTTCCGAGCGGACCCTGTACCGCAAAATCAAAGAACTCGGCATCCAATGAAACGCAAACTCCGCATAACCCTCCTCCTGGCAGCCACCTTCGCGACCATTGCCGGCTGTGGCATCTACTCCTTCAGCGGCACGTCCATCCAGCCCGACGTGAAGACCATCTGCATCGAGCCGGTGGTCAACAAGGCGACCAAGGTCAACCCATCGCTGGCCAACCAGCTCACGGAAGAGCTCAACGACAAGTTCCGCAAGCTGACCAAACTGGAGCAGGTGACCGAAGAGGGCGACCTCAACCTGCTTGTCACCATCGAATCGTATGACGTACGCGCCGCGGCCGTGACCGCCAATGAAGTGGCAGCCCTCAACCGCCTGACTGTCACCTGCAAGGTGAAATTCACCAACGTGCTGCATCCCGAAGACGACCTGGAACAGTCGTTCGCAGGCTACGAGGACTATGACTCCAACAATACCCTCGACATGGTGGAAGGGACGCTCTGCGAAACGATTGTCAAAAAACTGGTGGACGATATCTTCAACGCAACGGTCGCACAATGGTAGATCTCACCCGTCTCTCTCCCGCAGAACTCCAGCAACTGCTGGAAGACTGCCCCTGGTTTACCGTAGCGCGGCGGGAAGCCATCGCACGCCAGGGTGGCGACGAGGCCGCTTTGCGGCGGGCCGTCGGCCGGGATGCCGTCTTTTTCCTGTCGCGCGACGAAATGCTCCGGCTGCTGACCGGGAAAGTGCCTGTCAAGGAAACAGTACCTGAAGAAAAGCCCGCACGGCCGCAGTATTATGTGGTCGGCGGGGATTATTTCGGGCAAGCCGATTTCGAACGGCTGGAGCAGGAAGGCTTTTCGGTTACGACTCCTGTGTTCGGCGCCCGCGCCGGCAGCGTGGACTATGCACCGGCCGTGGCGGAAGAAGTGGACAGCGACCGGACGATGGTCAGTGAAACCCTGGCCCAAATCTATGCCCAGCAGGAGCTTTACCAGCGAGCCATAGACATTTACGAGAAACTTATTTTGTTATTTCCAGAAAAAAGTGCTTATTTTGCGACTCTTATCGAAAAAGTAAAAAATAATAAATCATAAAACAATGCAAGCAGCATACATCACACTCTCCATCCTCATCGTGATTGCGAGTATCCTCCTGACCATCGTCGTCCTTCTCCAGAACTCCAAGGGCGGTGGACTGGCAGCCAATTTCGCAGCCGGCAACCAGACCTTCGGCGTCCGCCAGACGGCCGACTTCCTCGAGAAAGCAACCTGGACCCTGGCCATTGCCATCATCGTTCTCTGCGTCGTCGCCACGTTCGTGATTCCGCAGCGCAGTTCCCGCCACTCCAACATCAAGAACCAGATCGAGCAGACGGTTCCCGTGGAAGGAGCTCCTGAGATTCCGATGACCGCAACCCCGGACGCTGCCACCACGCCGGACGGTGAGAATAATTAATCAGAGAGCAACCGCCAATAAAAAAGCGCTGCCGAAATGGGCAGCGCTTTTTTTATTAGAATCAGAACTAGAACCAGTCTGTCTGGAAAGTCGCCATCAAGGTCAGTACGGTAAAGACTGTCAGGGCAATGATCCACAGGAGGAAGATGATCAGGCCGGGGCGCCAGCGGGGCGACCGCAAGTCGAAGATCATCATGATGCCTCCGTATAGCATGCCCACGAACGGCAGGAAACAGACCAGCAGGACTGAGATCTTATAGATGACTGTCGAGAGCAGCGGCAAGACGCCCGGCGCGTTGAAAGCCAACTCATCCTTGATCTCATTGAGGAAATCCCAGTCAAAGATCGAATAGCCGAACAAAAGGGTCAGTCCGACCGTCAATCCGCCGACCGCCATCAACAGCAATAAAGCGCCGATGAGGATGCGCAGCACGCGGCCCAGGCCGCTGCCGACCGGCTGGCCGGTCGGTGCTGCGGCGGTTCCCGCCGCAGCCGCTGCGCCCGCCGGCGGATTCATCACCCCCATCTCCCAACGCTGCTTGACCGTCCGGGCTTCCGGCATCGCGATCCAGCAGATCAGGTAGGCCAGCGGCGCGAACATGCCGAGGCTGTCAATATGCCTGCTATGGTAGCTGATGACGCAACCCAGGATCGTCAAACCGATGAAAATGATGCGGATCAGCACCACGTCACAGCGGAAATAAGCCCCGAGGCCGCTGCACACGCCCCCTACCATCTTGTTGACCGGATCGCGATAGAGCCTGCGCTTGGCTTTTTTCTTGTCACTATCCGGCTCGCTTTCTTTCCGGGGTTCCGGATCGCTCTCCGCTTCGATGGTCGAAGGCTTGCCCAGGATGTCGATGATCTCCTGGACTTCCGCCACGGAGGCGACACCGTCATCCGCGCATTTCTCATAGAGCAGTTCCGCCATCCTTTCCTCGAAACCTTCCATCACTTCCGCGCCGCCTTCCAGCGGGGCGTAGTGCGCCTCCAGCTCATCCAGATATTGTTTGACAATGGCGTAGGCCTCCACTTCCAGCGTGAAGGCATAGCCGCCGATGCTTACTTTCTGTACTTCTGTCATTGTTTCAAGGTTTTGATGGTTTCGACAAGGTCCGTCCACGAAGCGTCCATTTCCGCCAGCAGCGCATGGCCCGCCTCGCTGATGCAATAGTATTTCCGCGGAGGCCCCTGCGGGGATTCCTCCCAGCGGTACGTCAGCGATCCCTGGTTCTTGAGCCGGATGAGCAGCGGATAGAGGGTCCCCTCCACCACGATCATATTGGCGCTCTTGAGCTCGTCGATGATCGAGGAGGCATAGGCTTCCTTCTTGTCCAGAATGCTCAGGATGCAGTATTCCAGCACCCCTTTCCGCATTTGGGACCGCACATTTTCAGTATTGATTTCCATCATCTTATCGCTTGCTGCTATCGGTGAATTTAGCCAGGTTCTCGGCCGTCGTCTCCAGACCGCGCAGTTCGCACTTCTGTGCGGGGGTCACGGCCTTGGGCGCCACAATCCAGACAATCAGATACAACCAGAAGCCGAAGCTTCCGCAAAGAAGCAGGGCCAGGAAGACGATGCGGATGATCGTCACGTCCACGTCGAAATAGGCCGCCAGGCCGCTGCACACGCCTCCCAGTTTGCGGCTTTCGACATCCAGATACAGTTTTTTGAGGGGTTCGCTCATGATTGTTTCCTCCATGTTTTCGTTAGTGTTTTCAAATTCAGGTTTGCCGTCGGGCATGCCGAGCTGGGCAGTGATCCGGTTGACCAGGGCCAGACTCACGGATTGCTGGCCGGAACCGAGGTTTGAGAGCAGAAGCTCCGCAATGCGGGCTTCGATATCGTCCATCACCTCGCTGCCCTGTTCGCCCGTGAGTCGCGAACGGAACGTTTCGAGGTACTTGCTGAGGCGCTCGTGCGCATCTTCATCGATGATGAAGCTCTTGCCGCCGATGCCGATGTTCAGGGTCTTTTTCATAGCGTGAGGTCCCGCCCCCGATAGAAATCGAGCAGCCGGGTTTGATAAAGGAATTCGTAACGGGCCTGTGCCAGGTCGGAGCAGGCTTTGAGATATTGGTTTTTGGATTCGTTGAATTCGGTGAGCGTGGCCTTGCCGTTCTCGTATTTCGCCTGGGCGAGGGCGAAGCTTTCGGCGGCCGCAGCGGCGGCCTGTGTGCCGCTCTCATACTTGCTCTGCGCAGCAAGGGCGTTGTACCAGGCCTGCTGGATTTCCTTGAAGAGCTGCTTCTTCGCCGTCTCGAGCTGCAGTTGCTGATTGTCGTAATTGATGCGCGCGCTCTTCACCTGGTTGCGGTTGGCCATGCGCGAGAAGATCGGCACGTTGAGCGAAAGGCCGACATACTGGCTGAAGTTGTTGCCCAACTGCTCGAAGAAGGTCTTCGACGGATAACCCGAACTGGTATAGTAGTTCGTTCCGATACCGCCGTTGAGCGAAAGGGAAGGCATGTAGCCGCTGCGGGCCAGGTCGATGTTGCGTTCCGCATAGGCCAGCCGGGTCTCTTCGGCCCGCACGACGGGCTTGATGCCGACGGCTTCCTCATAGATCGCCTCCGGTCCGGCAGGCATCGGGATGGCCAGCACGTCTTCATCCGGAACCACCACGTCGAATCCTTCGGGCGAAGGAAGTTCCAGCAACTGGGCCAAGTCGAGCCGGGCCAGACGGAGATTGTTGTCAGCCTGCACGCAGGTCAGACGGCTCTGTGCCAGCGAGGCCTGCTGCGCGGCCACCTCGGCCGCCGTCGATTTCCCGTTGGCCTTCAGTGTCTCCAGCCGGACCACCTGCATCGAATCAATCTCGATCTGGCGCTGCGCCACGGCCAGGATCTCCCGGTTGTAGAGAATCTGCACGTAGGCCTTGGCCACGGCCACGCGGATATCATCTTTCGCCTTTTCCAGATCGACCGTCGCCGCTTCCAGATTCAATTTGCTCAGCAAAATGTTGTTGCGCAGGCGGAATCCGTTGAACAGGGTCATGTCGGCACCCAGGCTGAGCGACGTGTTGGTCGTATTCGTATTGGCGTAAGTGTTGTCAGCGGTCAGGCCACGGCCGAACGAGAAGTTCTGCGACGCGCTGCCCCGCACACCCGGAAGCCGGTTGTTCTCCGCCGTATTGACATCGATCTCGCGCTGCAGGACCTGCAGGGCGCTCCGCTGCACGTTCAAGTTGTGGTCGATCGCATAGCCGATGCAATCCTGCAGGGTCCAGGGATTTTCCTGGGCGCCGGCCGTCCATGCGACGCAAAGCAAGGCTGCGAACAGTATGATTCTTTTCATGTTACTTCTCCTCGATGATCTGGTTGCCACGGACGATGTCGCCTTCTTTCAGGCCGCCCGTGATTTCGATATTGAGGCCGTCGCTGATGCCGGTCGTGACAGGAGTGCGGGTGAACTTGCCGTCAGCGCCTTTCAGCCACACGAAGGTCGAGTCACCGGAGAACTCCAGGGCGCTTTCCGACACGGACAGGGCCTGTTCGACCCGCTGCAGCACGATTTCCGCATTGGCGCTGTAGCCCGAGCGGATGGTTTTGCCGGAATCCGTCCGCACGGCGGCTTTGATCTCAAACTGGTTGGTTCCGTTGCTTTCCACCGCCTTCGGCGAAATATACTCCAGCGTGGCGTCGAACGAGTAGTCCTGCAGGGCACCGATCGTGATAACCACCGGCATTCCTTCCGACAGGGCCCCTACCTCGGTCTCGTCGATCTGGCCGTCGAAGATCAGGTCGTTCATGTCGGCCACGGTGGCCACAGTCGTACCGTCGTTCATCGTATTGGCCTGGATCACGGAGTTGCCCACTTTCACGGGAATATCGAGAATCAGGCCCGTCACGGTGGAACGCACCAGCGTGGAACTCGACTTGGCGTTGGCTTTCGACACGCCGTCACGAATCACTTCCAGGGCGTCCTGGGCGGCGGCTCTTTCTTCCTTGGCCTGGTTGAACTGCTGCTCCACCTTGTCGTACTCCTCCGCACTGACCAGGTTCTTCTCATAAAGGGCCTTTTCGCGGTCCAGATTGGTCTGGGCCTGCTTGAGATTGATCTCGGCCAGGCGCACGCGGCTCTGGGCGGAACTCAGCGAGTTCATATCCGGAATCACCTTCAATTTGGCAATCACTTCGTTCTGCTGCACCGGCTGGCCCGCCTCCTTGTAGAGTTCGGCGATGATACCGTTGATCTGCGGTTTGATGTTCACCTCGTTGCGCGGCACGATCTTGCCCGTGACTACGGCGCTCCGCTGGATGTCGGTGCGCGCCACGGTGACTTCCTGATACTGCAACTCCTTCGGTTTCGACTTCCAGAACAGGAAGATAAAGGTTCCGAGGAACACGATCGCGATCAGCGCGACCAAAATGTACTTGAAAATGCGTTTCATATCGTTTGTTACTATTTTTTTATTCGTCTCGCATGGCATCGACCGGTTTGATCTTCATGGCCCGCAGGGCAGGCGCCAGTCCGGCCAGCACGCCCAGCACACTCAGCAGCAGCGCCGAGATGATGGCCGTCCAGAAACTGATCTGGAACACGGCCTGGTGCTTGGCCAGGGCCTCCACCACATTGAGGATCAGCACCGAGAAGACGATGCCCGCACTGCCGGCGGCCAGGGTCAGTGCCACGCTCTCCCAAATGATCTGGGAAAGGATGTCGCGCGGCACGGCACCGATGGCCCGGCGGATGCCGATCTCCACGGTCCGCTCGCGCACCGTCACCATCATGATGTTGCTCACACCCACCGCACCGGCCAGCAGCGTGCCGATACCCACCAGCCAGATCAGGAAGTTCACGCCCCGGAAGAGCCGGTCGATGATGCCGAAGATCTGTTCGGTATTGATGAGCGGCATCGCCAGGTTGTCGGTCGGGTCGAACTGGTGCTCGCGGGCCATGATGCTCCGCACCCGGCTTTCCAGCGAACTCATCTTCACGCCCGGTTTGCCGGACATACAGATCAGGTCGACGTTCTGGCCGCGATGATAGAGCTGCGCGGCCAGCGAGTAAGGGACCAGCACGGCATCGGAAGACTGGCCGTTGATGTTCATGTTGCCACTTGATACGTCCACACCGATCACCTGCAGGAAGACCGATCCGACCTGGATGAATTCGCCGCACGGATTGCCGCCCTGCGGGAAGAGGTCGTTATAGATGCGCTTGCCCAGCACACAGACCTTGCGGACCTGTTCCACATCCGCATCGCTGATGGTCCGGCCGTACTTGAGGATCGGTTCCTCAATCTTATGATAGTCGCCGGCCACGCCCTTCACATTGGGTGCGGCGGTATTTCCTTGATAATAGGCGGTTTGATTCCACATGCTCACAATCGGGGCCACGACTTCCAGCTCGGGGACCAAGGCTTTCAGGCGCTGCACGTCCCGGGTCGTCATGCTCCAATAGCGGCCCTCCTTCATTCCTTTGTAAGGTTTCGAGGTATTGGAAGAGATCATCACCATCGTATTGGTGGCGAAGCCCTCGAAATTCATCGCAAGCATCTGCTTGAGACCCTGGCCGCCGCCCACCAGGAAGAGGAGCATGAAGAGGCCCCAGAAGATGCCGAAGCCGGTCAGGATCGTCCGCCGTTTGTTGCGGAAAAGCGAATCGCCGATCTCGCGGAGTGTGTCGATATCGAAACGGTGTCTCATCTTACTCGGCCCTCAATGCTTCGATGGGTTTGACTTTGGCGGCTTTCATGGCCGGGAAGATGCCGGCGACGGTGCCGGCGATAATCAGGACGATCGTGGCGCCGATCGCCGTACTCAAGCCGACCGTCGGATTCTCGAGCATCTTGAAACTCTCGCCGAAGATCTCCATCTTCGACTGTCCGACTGTCATGTCCAGGATCTGGCAGGCAATCATGCCCAACAGCATGCCGATGTAGCCGAAGAAAGCCGTGATCAGCACACTTTCGGTGACGATCAGTTTCAGGATGCTGCCCGGACGGGCACCAAGCGCCTTACGGATGCCGAATTCGTGGGTCCGTTCCTTCACGGTGATCAGCATGATGTTGCTGACACCCACGATTCCGCTCACCAGCGTGAACAAACCGATGATCCACAAGGCCGTGAGCAGCAGCGACCGCCCCTTCGCCATCTGGATGCTCTGCGTGAAACGGTTCCAGATCCAGAAAGCCCGGTTGTCATCGGGAGCGACCCGATGCGCCGCGTGCAGCGCCGCCCGGACTTCGTCCTCAAAGGCCTGGGCTTCGGCTTCGGTCTCCAGCCCCTTGAACGAGATGTTGAGTTCGTCAATCCGGTTGCCCAGGCTGAACAGATGCTTGTAGGTAGAATAGGGAATGTAAACCGCGCGGTCGTCTTCGTTTTCGGCACCGTGGCGGATACCGACGATGATGAAGGAAAGATTACCTACTTTGATCCGTTTGCCCAGAAGCCGGTCATAGTCCGTTCCGCCGGAGAGGAAGTTCTTGGCGTGAAGGTGCGTGATGACGGCCACCTTCCGCTGGGCTTTCATATCTTTTTCGTTGATGAAACGGCCGGCGTGCATCTGGATCCGGTCGGTCTTTTCGACATCCGGCATGCAACCGGTCAGCACGATGTTCCGGAAATAGCGGCGGCCATAGGTCATCGTGTAGCCGCCCTGATTCGCCTGCGTGGAAACCGTTTCCACATGATCGGCGAAAGCAGGCTGCCGCAGCATTTCCATATCCTGTTCGGTCAACCGGATGCGACGGCCTTGCTTCAGCCCGTCATAAGGCTTGGAGGTCACGCCGGGAAACACATTCATCGTATTGGCGGCGAAATCGTCGGTATCGCCCATGAACGCGTTGAGCAGACCGTTCCCGGCGCCGAGCAGTACAATCAGCATGAAGATGCCCCATGCCACGGCCAGACCCGTCAGGCAGGTGCGCACCTTGTTGCGCCGGATAGACTCCCAGATTTCTATGAAGAGGTCTCGCATCGCTTATTTCATAATGGTATCGGTACCGAACTGCGAAGCGTGGTGCAGCCGGTTGTCTTCTACTTTTTCAATCAGGCCGTCCTTGATGTGGACGATCTTGTCGGCGCAGTTGGCCACGCCGCTTTCGTGGGTGACCACGATGATGGTCACACCGTCTTCACGGTTGAGGCGGGTCAGCAGCTCCATCACTTCGACGGACGTTTTCGAATCCAGGGCACCGGTCGGTTCGTCGGCCAGAATGATCTCGGGATGTGTGATCAACGCCCGGGCGATCGCCACACGCTGCTTCTGCCCGCCGGACATCTCATTCGGATAGTGCGAAGCCCAGTCGGTAAGGCCCATCTTTTCGAGGTAAGCCATCGCCGCCTCGTGACGGCGATGGCGGTTGACCCCCTGATAAAACAAAGGAAGTTCCACATTCTCGACAGCCGTCTTGAAACCGATCAGATTGAAGCTCTGAAACACGAAACCGATCATCTGGTTGCGATAGGTTGCACTTTCGCGTTCACTCAGGTTCTTGATCAGTTTGCCGGCCAGATGATACGTCCCTTCATCATAGTTGTCGAGGATGCCCAGGATGTTGAGCAACGTCGATTTCCCCGAACCTGACGCACCCATGATCGACACGAATTCTCCCTTCTCGATCGCCAGGTCGATCCCCTTCAGCACGTGGAGCGGCTGCCCGTTGTCGTAAGTCTTGTGGACCCCTTTGAGTTCGATTAGCATACAGTGTTTAGTTTTGACGATGCAAAGATATATAAAAATTTTAGTACCTTGTATCACAAAGTACCAAATTTTTCAAAATATTTTGAGAAAATCAAAAACGGATGAAGAATCGGCAAATCTTCCTATCTTTGCGGCATTATGAAGAACATCCGGAATTTCTGCATCATCGCGCATATCGACCACGGCAAGAGTACGTTGGCGGACCGCATGCTTGAGCGGACGCATACGCTCGACCAGCGGGACATGGAGAACCAGGTACTCGACTCGATGGACCTGGAACGCGAGAAGGGCATCACCATCAAGAGCCACGCCATCCAGATGGAATACAGCCGCGGCGGTGAGAAATATATCCTCAACCTGATTGACACCCCCGGCCACGTGGACTTCTCCTACGAAGTCTCGCGGGCCATCGCTTCGTGCGAGGGAGCGCTGCTGGTGGTCGATGCCACGCAGGGCATCCAGGCGCAGACCATCTCGAATCTCTATCTGGCCATTGAGCACGACCTGGAGATCGTCCCTGTCCTCAACAAGATCGACATGGATGCCGCCATGGTGGATGTGGTCCGCGACCAGGTGGTGGACCTGCTGGGCTGCGATCCGGACGACGTGCTGCTGGCCTCGGCCCGGACAGGCGAGGGCGTGGATGCCATCCTCGATGCCATCGTGGACCGCATCCCCGCGCCGAAGGGCAATCCCGAGGCTCCGCTCCAGGCCCTGATTTTTGACTCGGTGTTCAACTCGTTCCGCGGCATCATCGCCTATTTCAAAGTCAAGAACGGCTCGATTCGCACGGGCGACCGCGTGAAGTTCGTCAACACGGGCAAGGAATACACGGCCGACGAGGTGGGCGTGCTCAAGATGAAACTCTGCCCCACGGGCGAAATCCCCTGCGGCTCGGTGGGTTATATCATTTCCGGCATCAAGACGGCCGTTGAAGTGAAGGTGGGTGATACCATCACGCACGTGGCCAACCCGTGCAGCGAAGCCATCGCCGGTTTTGAAGATGTGAAGCCTATGCTTTATGCGGGTATGTTCCCCGTGACGGCCGACCAGTACGAAGACCTGCGCGCCTCGCTCGAGAAATTCCAGCTCAACGACGCGTCGCTCGTCTTTGAGCCCGAGAGTTCGCTGGCCCTGGGCTTCGGCTTCCGCTGCGGCTTCCTGGGGCTGCTCCATATGGAGATCGTGCAGGAACGTCTTTTCCGCGAATTCGACATGGACGTCGTGACCACAGTCCCGAACGTCTCCTATAAAGTCTATACCACACAGGGGGCCGTTATCGACGTCCACAATCCTTCCGGACTGCCGGCTCCGACCCTCATCGACCATATCGAAGAACCGTTCATCCAGGCGCAGGTCATCAGCAAAAGTGAATTCTACGGTCCGATCATGAAGCTCTGCCTCGACAAGCGCGGCATCCTCAAGAGCGAACATTACCTCACGGCCGACCGCGTGGAACTGACCTACGAGATGCCGCTGTCCGAAATCGTATTCGATTTCTACGACAAGCTCAAGAGCATTTCGAAGGGCTACGCCTCGTTCGACTACCATGTCATCGGTTTCCGTCCGGCCAAGCTCGTGAAACTCGACATCCTTTTGAATGGCGAGCCGGCCGACGCCCTCTCGACGCTCATCCACCAGGACCACGCCTACGATTTCGGCCGCAAGATCTGCGAGAAGCTCAAGGAACTCATTCCGCGCCAGCAGTTCGACATCGCCATCCAGGCTGCCATCGGGGCGAAGATCATCGCTCGCGAGACGGTGCGCCAAGTCCGCAAGGACGTCACCGCCAAATGTTACGGCGGCGACATCACCCGCAAGCGGAAACTGCTCGAAAAGCAGAAACAAGGCAAGAAGCGCATGCGGCAGATCGGCCAGGTGGAAGTGCCGCAGTCGGCGTTCATGGCGGTGCTGAAATTGGATTAACATAGGGTTTCTCCCCTTGGGCCATATTGGAATGCGGCGGACAGCGCGACATAAATTCTCTTCCGCGACAGGATTGTAGCTGCCTGTTCAGTCCTGTCTCGGCCTCGTTTTGGGCAGATGGGCCCTTTTTAGATTCCATCATTGCCAGCAACTTATGAAAGAAAGTCGCGTCTCAAAGAATCCATCCTTCGTTCTTCTGCCAAGTATAAAGAACAATACCTTTGTTTCTTTAGGTAATATTGATCAAACGGTGTCCTTTAATCTCAGATCACACAATTGTTTAATAATCTGTCATTTTCTGTAATTGTGATTCTATACCGTTAGATTCTTTCTAACTTGATTTCGTAAAACCTCTTTTGACGGGCACTCAAAAGGTTTTTTTTCTTTATTCCTGTTAGATTAATTTTGACCCAAATCATCTCCTTTCACAAAAAGCCAAAGTATCTTTGCAATCAACAAAGCAATGAAAACGACATTCTTGCAGGATCTCCAGACAATGTATGTTTTGTTTTTCAAATGACGAATCCTATTGGATTGTAAGTAATATTTATTAACTTGCTATTCATTAGCCTTACGCAAGATGCTTCATCGAATCAGCTGTATAGTAGCGAGCCTTCTGTTGGTCGTTCCGTTGCTCCAGGGACAGTCGGCGTACGCGCCGGAGAAGGTCTATGTGCATCTGGACAGGACCTATTTCGCGGCGGGAGAGACGGTGTGGTTGAAGGGGTACGTCGAGAGTGCGGTGCCGGTGCCGGACAGCAGCCGCTTTCTGTATGTGGAACTGCTTGACGGGGAGAGCGGCGAGGCGGCCCTCCGCAGCAAGGTGCGGCTGGGCGAAGAGGGTTTCGCGGGGTACCTGGATCTTCCCGAAAACCTCCCGGGTGGGCACTATGTCCTTCGGGCGTACACGCGATGGCAATTGAACTGGCCGGAGTCGTGGATGTTCCATGCGCCAATTCAGATCTATGACGGAACGGAGCCTGCGCCTGCGGAGGATGACGGCGTGGTGGACGTGAGTTTCTATCCCGAAGGCGGACGGTATTTCAACGGGGAATACGCCTCGATCGGCGTCAAGGTCATGGCGCCGGACGGGAGCAGCGTGCCCCTGACGGGGGCGTTGTATGACGACAGGGATCAATATATCTGCGACTTCCGGACCGTACATGCGGGGATGGGCCTGCTTGGGTTCACGCCGAAGGAGGGACGCCGGTATCGACTGCAAACGCAAGACGGACAGAGCTGGACGCTTCCGGAGGCCAGCCGGGAAGGAGCGACGCTCCAGCTGCGGCGCGTAGGCGACGTGTTTGTGGTGCAGGTGTTCAACCACAGCGGAGCGCCGGTCATACTGCAGGCACGCGGTGCGACGGGGAGTGTGGCTCTCAGCCAGATCGATGGGCCGTCGCGATCGCTTCGCGTGCCGGTGTCGGCGACGGGGCTGCAAAAGTTCGTGCTGACGGATGAAACTGGCCGCATCCTGTCGGAGCGGCCGGTATTCGTGGAAGACGAGGCGATGACGGCGTCTGTGGATATCGACTGCCCGTCACCGGATTACTTGCCCCGGCGGACTTGGAACCTGAACTTGCAACTGCCGGAAGGCTCGGATATCGATTCGGCGGAAGTCTCTGTATCGGTGGTACGAGGTGCTTTCCGGCCGTATCAGCAGGAGGGGAACCTGACGTCGTATATGCTGCTCGGCAGCGAACTGCGCGGGCGCATCGAATCGCCGGAGTACTATTTCGACCGCCGGATTGCCGCCTCAACGCGACAGAGCCACCTGGACCTGCTGTTGCTGATCCAGGGGTGGACATACTACGAAGATGCGCGGGCGGTGTCAGAAATACTGTATCCGAAAGAGGAGACGCAGTCGCTCCAGGGCGAAGTGCGGTCGGTCCTGGGAGGCCAGCCGCGCAACTATACACTGACGCTGATGGCGCCGGAATTGAACTATTCACAAGTGACTTCCGTTAACCGGGGTTCCTCCTTCCTGGTCGACAGCCTGGATTTCCCCGACGGAACCGTCTTCATCGCGACGGTGGACAAGGGCGGCACACGAAAACCGTACTATCCGGTGTTTGAAGCGTTTGTTGCACCGGAACTCTCGCTAAGAACGGCGGATTTCGCCGCAAAGAGACCGCTATCGTTCCAAGCGGACCAGTCCGGCATCGTTGTGGAACCGGATGAGGAACCGGCCTTCACGGCCATCGATGCCCAGCACGACACCATCCAGGCAACCGTCATCCAGGCCATCGCACCGCGCATCCGTTCCCCATTCGGAACCAGCGAACTGGCCAATATCAAAGAAAAGGCGTCTTTCATCTCCTACGGCCATTACAGCCTGCTTTCGTATATCCTGATGACGCATACCAACCTCCAGCAGGACGGCGACCGCATCATCAACCTGAATACGGGTTATTTAAGCGGTGGTGGAGAAAACTTCAACACGGTCGCCCTTTTCGTGGACGGACACATCACCGATTGGGGGCTGGCAGAAACGATCCTGATGGACGAGGTGGAGAGACTCAGCATAACGACCTATATGAGTTCCGATGCTTTTCTGGCCAGATCGGCAGGCGGTATCGTGCTGGTCGAGTTGGGGCACGGTAGTTCCCATTCCTCGCTCCGCCAGCAAACCAATGCTGCTGTCGCCATGCCGCTGGGCTGGCAACAGCCGAAGGCCTTCTACAATCCGGCCTATGAGCGGCGCCGGACCCTCGAAGTCCCAGACCGTCGCAACACCGTCTTTTGGAATCCTTCCGTCCGGGTCAGCGCCTCCCGGCCGACACAGCTGAAACTCTCAACCGAAGATCGTGCCGACGGTCCCTACTACCTCCGCATCGAGGGCCGCACAGCCGACGGCCGATGGATCTCCACCACGAAGATCCTCGACCCATAAAAGAAGCGGCTCTCGCCGCTTCTTTATTAATCTTCCTTCTGAGGCCGCTGTTGGGGATGCGGCTTCCGCAGGTTGTTGATCATTCGTTGCTGGAAGGCCTCTTCGGCTTGGTAGAGCTTGGCTACCTTGCGGATGGGAAGGACCTGTTTGAATTTGGGATACCAGTCTGTCAAGACCTGGTTGGAGGCTTTGTAGGACTGGACATAGGCATCGAGCTTTTTCTCGAGCTCCTTATCGGAGAGTTCGTCGCCTTTCTTGCCGCGGAATTCGCTGAAGGCTTCACGCATGGATTTGTTGGCTGCGTGGACTTCTTTCCAGCACTGGTTATAGACGGGCCAGAACACCTGCGCTTCTTCGGGGGTCAGGTCGAGTTCGGCGGTGATGAAAGCGATTTTTTCGGACTGCAGGCGCTCCCATTCTTTCTGACGGCGGTTGTCCTGCTGTTTCTGCGGCTGCGCAAAAAGGAAGACAGCGGTCAGCAAACAGGTAGTAAGTGCAATAAACTTCTTCATTTCTGATACGTTTGAGCGTAAATTTCAGCCAGGTCGGCGAAGGAAAGCTCTGTGGCCAGGTAGTTGAGCAAGGTTTCTTCGTCCAGGTCGGCGGATTCCTCTTCCGACTCGGCGGTCTGGTAATAATTGATGAGCGAGACGGGACGGATCATCTCTTCTTCGGCCGTTGCATACGTGTCGGAGGTGGTGGTACCGATTCCACGGCCAAGGGTATGCGTGAGAGAGAGAACACCGTATCCCATACCGAAAATCAGGGCGAACATCGCAGCGAGCGTGAGGGCGGGCTTGAGAATCCGCCAGACGGGACGCTTGGGCTGCGTGGCCTCCGTCTCTTCGGCTGCAAGGCGGGCCATCAGGCGATCCTCGAAAGAATCGAGATACCCTTCCGGCATCCGGAAGGGATTGTCCGCCTGGCCGCGGTTGCTCAGAATATCCTTCATTTCGTTCATACGCTTCTTAGACTTGAAGAGAAACCAAAAGTTTAATTACACTTTAATACTTTGCATCGAGCGCTTCTTTCATCCAGGTCTTCACCTTCTCATATGCATGGTGATAGGAAGCCTTGAGGGCGCCTTCTGAGGTTTCAAGCACGTCCGCGATCTTTTCATAAGGCATTTCCTCGAAATAGCGGAGGTTGAAGACGGCCTTCTGCTTGGGAGGCAACTTGGCAATGGCTTTATGCAGCGCCGTCTGCACTTCGTCGCCATCGAACCAAGGGTCGGTCGGAAGGCGGTCGGCTGCGTCAAGGCCGGCATATTCGCCGCGGGTCTGCTGCCGGGCAAGGAATGTCAGCGTTTCGTTGGTCGCAATGCGATAGAGCCAGGTATAGAGCTGGGCGTCGCCCCGGAAATTGGCCAGTGAGCGCCAGGCCTTGAGGAACGTGTTCTGCAGGCAGTCGTCGGTATCGTCGTGGTCGAGGACCATCCGGCGGATATGCCAGTAAAGCCGTTCCTTGTAGGTTTGCACAAGAAGGCGGAACGCTTCTTCGCGTCCGCCTTCCCGGTACAATTTGAGAATCTCCTGGTCTGTCATCAGAATGACAGCGCCGCCTGGACGATGTGCGCGGCGTCGAGTCCGTAGGCTGCCATCAGTTCGGCGGGCTTGCCGCTCTGGCCGAACTGGTCGTCGATGGCCACGAAGCGCATGGGGGTAGGGCACGCTGTCGCGAGCAACCCTGCAATAACCTCGCCAAGACCGCCGGCAATCAGATGCTCCTCGGCCACGACGACCTTGCCGGTCTTGCGCGCCGAGGCAAGGACCGCTTCCTTGTCGAGCGGCTTGATGGTGGCGATGTCGAGCAGATCGACGCTCACGCCCTGGGCCTCCAGCTGCTTCGCTGCCTGGATGGCTTCCCAGACAAGATGGCCGGTGGCAATCACTGTCACGTCGGCACCGTCGTTGAGTTTGATGGCCTTGCCGATCTCGAAAGGCTGGTCCGCCGGGGTAAAGTTAGGCACACCGGGACGGCCGAAGCGCAGATAGACGGGTCCGTCCCAGGCCGCTGCCGCAAGCGTCGCGGCTTTCGTCTGGTTGTAGTCGCACGGGTTGATGACCACCATGCCGGGCAGCATCCGCATCAGGCCGATGTCTTCCAGGGTCTGGTGCGTGGCGCCGTCCTCACCCAACGTGATGCCGGCGTGGGAAGCGGCGATCTTCACATTGGTCCTGGAATAGCAGATGGACTGGCGGATCTGGTCGAGCACGCGCGCCGTGGCGAAATTGGCGAAGGTGCCGATGAACGGGATATAGCCCGACAAGGCCATGCCGGCCGCCATGCCTACCATGTTGGCTTCGGCGATGCCGACGTCGAAAAAGCGGTCGGGGTGCTCCGCGGCAAACTGGTCCATCTTGAGCGAGCCTTTGAGGTCGGCAGTAAGCGCCAGGACTTTCGGGTTGCTGTTTCCGAGCTCGGCCAGGCCTGCGCCAAAACCCGAACGGGTGTCTTTCTTACCACTGTCTATATATTCTTTCATAAGGCAAAGTCTCCCATCGTTTCTTCCAGTTGTTTCATGGCTTCGGCGCATTGTTCCACCGAAGGATTCTTGCCGTGCCATTTGCAGGTACCGGCCATGAAGTCCACGCCGTGTCCCATCTCGGTGTGCCAGAGAATCATCACAGGTGTTCCGAGCCGGCTGCGGGAATGGGCTTCCTTGAAAACGCGTGCAATCTCTGCAAAATCGTGGCCGTCGCCTTCCAGGACCGACCATCCGAAAGCTTCCCATTTGGTACGCAGGTTGCCCAGACCGGCGACATCTTCGGTCGTGCCGTCGATCTGCTGGTGGTTCCAGTCGGTCATCGCGATGAGGTTGTCCACTTTGTAGTGGGCTGCAGCCATTGCGGCCTCCCAGACCTGGCCTTCTTCACTTTCCCCGTCGCCCAGCAGGACATACACGGTATGCGGGTCTGCGTTCATCCGTTTGGCGATAGCCGCACCGATTGCCACCGAGAGACCCTGTCCCAGCGAACCGGCCGCCTGGTTCACGCCCGGCAGGCCCTTGTCGACGGAAGGATGGCCCTGGAGCCGGGAGCCGAAACGGCGGAAAGTAGCTAGCTCGGAAACCGGGAAGTAGCCCCGGCGCGCCAGAAGGCTGTAGAGTACGGGAGAGATGTGGCCTGCCGAGAGGAAGAACTGGTCGAGTCCTTCACCGCTGCGGCGCCAATTCTCCGGCGTCACATTCATTTCTTTGAAAAACAGGTATGTAAGGACATCCGTAGCACTCATCGACCCGCCCGGATGACCCGAAGCGGCCGCCGTGACCATACGCACGATATCCCTCCGCACCTGCGAAGCGATCTGTTCAAGTGAATATTCCATAATAAAGAGAGATGTTTCGGTATCCAGCTAACAAAGATACGAAACTTTTTTCAGAGTGCGTAGTAGAAGCCCAAGTAACGCTCTTCGTGTAACGCCCTACTCCTTTTTGAGCGCGACGGCCGGATCGGTCTGGGCTGCTTTCAGGGTCTGCCAGAGGACGGAGAGGAACGCGATGGCGACGGCGATGATAACGGCCAGAATGAAAATCCAGGCGTAGTTCTCGAGGCGGACGGTGAATTGCCGGAGGTATTGGCCGGCGGCCCAGACGGCTAGAGGAATGCCGATGGCGCAGGCGATGGCCACCATGATCATATAGTCGCGCACACCGTGGCGAAGTTCCGTTTCGACAGTACCGCCGAAAACTTTCCGGACGGCAATGGAAGACGCCCGTTCTCCGGCGTAATAGGTGCTCATGGCCACGAGCCCGAGGAGCGAGATGATGACAGCAAGCAGCATAAAGACCTCCAGCAGGCGCATATTGTTGCGGACCGGCCGCAGGCCTTCGCGGAGGCTGTCTTCCACGAACACGAAATCCGAATAATAGACTTGCGTCGTTTGCTTCCAGTTCTCCAGTGTTTCCTGGATGGCGCGCCGGGCTTCCACAGGATTGCCGGAGATTTCCATCAGGTATCCCGACAGTTCTTCCGCGGGCCTGACCGCCACGATCACGGGATCGACGGCGCCCATATTGTCGGCTTCCACGGGGAAATCCGCGATGATGCCGGCTACGTGGTCGCAGTCACCGCCCGTACGCTGGGAGAGCATATCGATGGACAAGTCATCGTCCGTAAGCCCGGTCGCGGCGAAGGCTGTCTCGCCGAACCAGACGCCGCCGGTCAGCGGCGTATGATAGTCTTTCTGCACTTCGAATCCCAGCATCCGGAAAGCCGCGGAATCGACCCGATAATAGCGATACAGGATGTCGCGGCCGTCATGGGTTACAGAATACTGTCCCTGCGAACTGCTGAGCGGGACTGCGTTGGCGTGTCCCATTTGCCGGACGCACGGCAGGGCGGCCAGCGACGACTCGAGCGCATCCGTCCCGGACTGCGCCAAAGCCCGCACCAGAACCATGTTCTGGATATTCGCGTGCAGCGGGCGGTGGAGCGAGGTACGGTACTGCGCCTCCATAATCAGCGCCATCGCGATCAGGAAAACGGCCAGGGCATTCTGCAGCACGATGAAGATCTTGCTGAAGGTCATTTTGGTGGAGCGGCGGAAGGAGCCGCGCACGATGTCGACGGGCTTATAGTGCCCGGCCAGCAGGGCCGGGAGCAGGCCGGCGAGAGCGCCGACCACCCCGATCAGCAGTGCATAGACCAGCAGATAGCCCGGGGTCAGATGTACGCGGATGGGCACGTCAGGATTGTTCAGCAGGCTGTTGATGGCCGGCGCAAAGGCATAGGCCAGCAGCAGGCCGAGGGCGAAGCACACTGCCGTGAACAGGATGGATTCGGCCATGTATTTCCCGATGACGGCACGCTTCTCCGCGCCGAGCAAGCGCCGCATCGCCATCTCCCGGGCCCGCTTGCCCGTGAGGGCGAAGGAAAGATTGATGTAGTTGAAGATGGCCGAAAAGAGCAGCAGCAGACCGACGATAGCCAGCAGCCGCAGGGTATCCGTATCGCCGTGACAGAAGGGCGTGAATTCGAATTTTTTGAAAAACAGTTCATCGAGCCGCGTCATGTCGAGTTTCTCGAAGAAACCGGTCCCGTAGAGGTCTTCCCCATAGATTGTCCGGCAGACCTGTTCCACCTTGTCGTAAATGACTTTCGGCTCGGTACCTGGCGCGAATTTCACGAAAACGTACGAGGAACCGAAATGATCGTACGGGTCGGAGAGCGCATTGCCGTTGATCCTGGGATCCTTCTCGCTGCCCCAGATATCCGCGTTCTTGAACAGCGTACCCTGGAAATCCTGCAGGATGCCCGCCACCGTATGCTCCGTCTCATTGACGAGGATCATCTGCCCGACTTTCAGATCGTGCGCCCGGGCGAAACTCTCGGAAACCACGACATTCGAAATGTCGTCAAACGCTTCCGGCCCGCCTTCCACGAAGCGATAGTACGGGAACATCTTGAAGAAATCGCTCCCTACGGCCGCCGCCGCATCGCAATCAAACTTCTCCTCCCCGATCTGCGTCCGAAGCAACATATTGTTGGCGTACCGCACCGCCAACTGTGCCTCCGGCACCTGCTGCATCACGGCATCGCTGAACCCGTAGGTCAATCCCGGAAAACCGGGCATTCCGAAATTGTAGATATGCTCCCGCTCGGGATGTTCCCGTGTCACCGACCACTGCTGCCACGCATACGATCCGATCAGGATCACAAACGCCAGGCTCACGGCCAGTCCCACCGCCTCGATGGCGGTATAGAGCTTGTTGCGGCTCAAAAACTTCAGGTAACTGTTCATAGTTATTCTTCCATTTATTCTTTCTTCAATACCCCGGCCGGATTCAGGCGGGTTACGCGCAGGGTCTGCACCCAGACGGCCAGCAGGGAAAAACCGACGATCAAAAGCGTTGCTCCGATAAAATACAGCGGACCGACCGTAATTCGATGGGCAAAAGGCCGGAGTAACAAGTCGCTGAGCCAGAAAGCGACGGGGATGCCACACACGCAGGCTGCCAGCACAATCCAGACATAGCTCCGGCTGTTCTTCCAGGTCTCTTCGTTCACCGTGGCGCCGAAGACCTTCCGGATGGCGATATCGTGCTCCTTGAGGGAAACGAACCAACTGCTCAGCCCGGTCATGCCCAACAGGGACAGGACAAGCATCAGGACGGTAAACAGTGCGATGACCTTCATCGACGCCCTTTCGCTCTGCAGGAGACTCTTGTTGAGTTCCGGAATATAACCCTTGATATGCGGCTCCTTGTACACGCCCCACGAACGGTCGAGCGTCTCTTTCATACAATCGAGGATGGCTTTCTCCGCGGCTCCGTGCGGACCGGCCGTCCGGATGGCGAACGATTTGTAATAAGCGACCGGACTCTCGTACCAGTCCTCCTGCAAGGAGATGAATGAAGCTTGATCACGGTTATATCCTGAACGGAAATCAGCGACAATGCCGCCAATCGCCGTGACGCCCATCCTGTCCATCTGTTCGGCGGTCAGACGCGGATCGACCGGGTCGAGCTGCATATCTTTGACGAACGATTCGGTCAGCCAGGCCACCCTTTCCCCTTCCCGGTGATAATCGCGGATGATCTTGAAACCGTAGGCATCGAAAGCGCCCCGACTGCAATACAATTTTGAGAAATAGTTGCCTTCCATATTCGTATCATCCCCGTTCTCATCTCTCATCCGTATCGAAAAGGAACCGCCTTCCAAAGGCAGGAATATGCCTATATTGCACCAACCGGGTCGGTCATCGCAGTATCCCAGCTCCGTCACGCAGGGCAGGCGGCGCAATGCCTCCAGACAAGGGTCGAGTTCGTGGTGGGCGTAGGGGCCATAGAACCAATAGACATCCTCCACGTCCACGCCAAGCGGTTGTCTGACCGTTTTCCGATACTGCGCCGCATAAGTAAGGAAGCATACGAGCAAAACCATCGTGACAAAGCACTGCACAAAGATGAACACCTTGCTGAACACCATTTTGTTCTGCATCCGCACCTCCCCCTTGATGACATCAATGGCCTGGGGACGGGAAATGATCAGGGACGGGATGAGGCCCGCAATCAGCCCCACAAAGAGGACCAGCAGGAGATAATACAGCCAGCTTCTCCCCGTAAAGGCCACACGCACATTGAAGCCCAGTTCACTGTTCGCCTGGAAAAGGGCATTGATTTCCGGAACGATCGCGTAGGAAAGCAGCAGGCCCAGCAGAAAGCAGGCTGTCGTCAGACAGAGGGATTCCACCAGCAGCTTGCCGATAATCTCCCCGCGCGTAGAGCCCAGGAGCCGGCGCGTGGCCATCTCCTTGGCCCGGAACGTCCCCATCGCCACATTGAGCGCAATGTAATTGAACAAGGCGAAGAGCAGCAGCACCAGACTCAGGATCAGGACGACACGGAAGACATATTTGTTGGAACTGGCCAACGCGCCGCCCCCAACGCCGGACACTTCATCGTAGCGGTACAGACGCACGTTATTCCGAAGCGTTTCCTCTTCCTGTTCCTTCGGCAGCCCCTCGAAAAGAGCGTAATTGACCCGGGCCGCGCGGCGGATTTTTTCGGTCAGTTCCTCCCGGTCGGTACCGGGCTTCACCTTGAAGAAACACAGGTCTTTATAATGCATCCGCTGCGGATTCTTCCAATAATATTGAAGCGTCGGCCCTGCGATGTTGATGAACACGTCGTGCGGGCGCATCAGGGCACAGTCATAGTCGCCGACAATTCCCTCGATGGTGTATTCCAGAGAGTCCAGGATGAAATGCTTTCCGACGGCATCCCGGCCATACCCGATCTTCTTGGCAAAAGATTCCGAAACCAGGGCATTCGTGTTGTCCTGCAACACTTCCCGGCTGCCGGAGAGAAACCGGGTCGGAAAGAAATCGAAGTAATCGAGGTCGCAGAGCAGCAGTTCGATGCTATAGCTCTCGTCGCCCACTTTGATGTCGGCCGGACGCGTGGCGCTGAAGAGCGTCGTCTGCTCCACTTCCGGAATGTTCTTCTCCAAAAACTCCGGCTGATCGAAACATCCGGACAAATACTCACCAAAGAGGGTAAACGTGTAGATCCGGTCATAATCCCGATTCCCGTGGTCGACGTTCCACAAATCGTTCACATAGCTCATCAGCGGAATGATGAACGCAAGCGCCACGCTGATGCCCAGAAATTCGATCAGCGTATAAAGCTTGTGGTTGCGAAGGAATCGAAGGTACGTTTTCATTGTCAATTATGTGTTAACTTTGCAGAGATGGATTCAATTTGGCATTATGACTCCCCCTTGGGGAGAATGTGGATGGCGGGCGACAGAAACGCTCTCATCGGGCTTTGGTTTGAAAGGCAGCGGTTCGCCCCTGCCCCGGCCTCTGCCGGAGATGCGTCTGTGCGCTGGCTGCCGGTGTTTGACGAGACGTGTCGCTGGCTCGAATGCTATTTCAACGGGCAGATGCCCGGTTTCACGCCGCCGCTGGCCCCGCAGGGGACGCCTTTCCGGCTGGCAGTCTGGGAGATTCTTCGGGAGATTCCCTACGGAGCCACGATGACATACGGCGCGATTGCCGCGCGGCTGGCCGCCGACCGTGGCCTTGGTCGAATGTCCGCCCAGGCGGTCGGCGGCGCCGTGGGCCACAACCCCATCGCGATCATCGTGCCCTGCCACCGCGTCATCGGCGCCGACGGCAGCCTGACCGGCTATGCCGCCGGCCTCGACCGCAAAGAATGGTTGCTCCACTGGGAATCTGACAATCATATCTGACGCTTTTTATTCTTTCTTCAGTTCAGTCGCCGGATTCGTCCGCGCGGCCTTCATCGTCTGCCAAAGGACGGTGCCGAAGGCGATGGCCAGGGCGACGAGTGCTGCGACGGCGAATACCCAGCCGTAGTTTTCGATCCGATAGGCAAAACGCTCCAGATAGACGCGGGCAGCCCAGACCGCCAACGGAATGCCGATCAGGCAGGCGATGCCGGTCAGAACCATATAGCTGCGGACATTCCGCCAGGTTTCGCTGTTGACATCGGCGCCGAAGACCTTCCGAACGGCGATCTGTTTCGTGTTTTCATCGGCGAAATAGGTACTCATCGCCAGCAGGCCCAGCAGGGAGATGAGCACCGCTAAAAACGCAAAGAGTTCCACCAGGCGCAGGGTCCTGCGCACCAGGGCCAACTGCCTGCGGTTCAAATCTTTGACAAAACCGTACATCCAGGCGGGTTCTTCCACTCCGGCGGTTTCCAGCCGGTATTCCCTGTACGCTTGCCGGATGGCTTCATCGTAAGACTTGTCTTCTCCCGTGGTACCGATGAGCATACAGTTGGCATATTCGAGTTCCTCGGCCCGGGTCACGACGACGCCGCCGTTCGGATTGAATTCGTCCTGAGAGGCCGGTGCCGTCGGGAAATCGTGCACGACGCCGCCGATGAACTCCGGCTTGGCGCCGTTCGCATTGATTCTCCGAGGGAATACGGTAGACGTATCCGATACCGCAGCGGCATTGAAAGCACTGCGGCTCATCCAAAGGGAATGCGTCAGCGGATGGCCGAAATCTTCTTCCACCTCCAGTCCCAGCAGGTTGAAATACGTCGTATCGCAGAGGATGAGGGGCATATTCACGCGATGTTCTTCGTCGACCCGTACACCCATGGTCATATTGATGTGTCCCGGAATACCGCGCCCCACGCCCGCCTTTGTCACAAAGGGAAGTTGCTCCACCTTGTCCTTGAAGATCTTCATCATATCGTAGTCGCTGGCTGAGTACTCGATGTAATAGAGATTCTCCGTGGCAGAATGCATCGGACGGGTAAGCATATGCCGCATCTGAACCTCCATCACCAACGCAAGGGCAATCAGGAATACAGAAAGGACGTTCTGCACCACGATGAACACTTTGCTCAGGACCATCTTGTTCCGGCGGCGGAGTGTGCCTTTGATGACATCGATGGGTTGGTAACGGGATGCGGCGACAGCCGGGAGCAATCCGTTGATGACGCCCAGAACCAGGATACAGGCGATGTACGCCAGGATATACCCGGGCGTCAACATAAAGGAAAGCCGTACGCTTGTATCGATGCCCAGCATCAGTTCGTCCGGATCGCTGGTGGAAACCAGGTTGTTCATCATCGGGACCAGGAGATCGGCCAGCAGCAGGGCCGCCGCGAAGCACACGGCGGTGAAAGCCACGGATTCGGCTATGTACTTCCACAGGATGCCGGCCTTGCCGGCCCCGAGAAGCCGCCGGGTCGCCATTTCTTTCGACCGCTTGCCCGTAAGCGCCAGGCTCAGGTTCACATAATTGAAGATGGCCGACAGCAGGAGCAACAGCACGACAACCGTAAGAAGCCGCAACATCTGGGCATTGCCCTTGCGGGTGAGCCCATCGCCGCTGCCGGTGAAGAAGAAAGCCTCATCCATTCGGAAAGCTTTCCATGCGTTCACTTTCTCGGCGCTCCAGATGGGATCGTAGTTCTTATGCAGAAGCACTTTCACTTTGGCCTGCACGTCGGCCAGGTCCGCATCTTCGCGCACGCGGAACCAGGTGGTGTAATTGCCGATGCTGCCGAACTGCTTGCTCTGCGAGGCGGCCCAGGTCCCCGATATGTGCGTGATGATGTCGCAGGGCATGAAGTAAGTGCCGTCAAAATCGGCAAAGATCCCTTTGACGGTCCGGTCCGATTCATCCACGTTGATGACTTGGCCGATGAGGCCCGCCCCATCCTTGGAGAGTTTCCTGGCCAGCGATTCGCTGATGAGGATATCCTTCCTGCCCACAAAGTCCGCGAGGTTCCCTTCAACGATGCGATACTCCGGAAACACCTTGAAAAAGTCGGCGTCAGCCTCCAGGCCGGAACACAGGACCGGTTGCTCGTCGAGGCGGATGAGGGGCTGCCACAGCAGGGCCAGGTGCGTAACCGCCTCCACCTCCGGGATATTCATCTCCAGCTCCTCTTTGTCCCAATACGTCAGGCCCAGGAAATCATCGTGCCCCAGCACGAAAGTGCGCTTCCAGTCCGGCGACTCGTGCGCCATCTGGTACTGCTGCACCACATAACTCCCGATCAGGATCACAAACGCCAGGCTCACCGCCAGCCCCACCGCCTCAATGGCGGTGTAGAGCTTGTTGCGGGAGAGGAATTTCAGGTAACTTTTCATAGGGTATTATTCATTCTTCAACGATTCCACGGGATTGGCCCGGGCGATGCGGAGGCAGTTCAGCACGACGACGGCCAGCACAATCAGCAGCACCAGGGCCGCACCGCCGATGAAGTAAAGCGGATTCAGCGATACCTTCTCGGCAAACTGTTCCAGCCAGCGGCGGGCCACGAAGAAGGCGGCTACGCAGGCGATGAGGGCCATCACAGCGGAGAGTTTCATAATGTCGGTGGCAAACACACCCAGGATTTCCCGGTTGGTGGCACCATTGATCTTGCGCACGGCCATCTCCTTGCTGCGGCGAAGGGACTCGTCGCGGATGAAGCCGATGAGGCCCAGCAGCGCAATCAGCAGCGAGAACACGGCACCGATGGCCATCGTGTTGCGCATCTTCTTGCTGTCGGCATAAGCCGCTCGCATCTGCTCCTCGTAGGAGATAATATTGATTTCACGGCCTTCCAGGGCCGATTCGAGGGTTTCTTTGACCTTGGCCAGCGACTCCGGCTGTACCTTGAACAGCACGTGCGGCATCCAGGACGACATACTGCCAATTTCCCCATAGAACAGGGCGCTGGGGCGCGGATCCACGCCGGTCAGGTTGCCGATGAGGTAACTTTTGTACACGCCGGAAATGGTGAAATACCGCCTCTCCGTATCGCTCGAACGGTCGTGGCCGGTGATGAATACCTGCTTGCCCACGGCGCCGTCGCTCCAGTCCGTAAACTCCGCCATCTTGGCTACAAACTTCTCATCCACAACAATTTCAGAAGAATCCCGGGGCGCACGGCCTTCCAGGAACTCGATGCCCATCAGGTTGTAGAAACCGTCGGAGCATTCATATTGGTCGGCGATGTTGAACAGTTCCCGGTCATCGTCCGGCAAATAGACGTTGTCACCATTGGAGCCGTTATAGGGCAGATTGTAGGCGGTTGCCACGCCACGCACTTCCGGCAGGCTCTCCAGCGTGCGGACGGCCCGGGTAATGGCCTGCCGATCGCCATCAAAGAGACTGATATAATACAGGTTATCATAATCATAACCCGTATTGGCATGGGACACTTTCTGGTACTGCCGGCCGATGATGAGCATCATCACCACCAGAAAAACATTGATAAGCACCTGGAAACCCAGCAACCCCAATTTCCAGCTGCGGGAATTCTCCGTATAGTTCTTCAGCGCCGCATATACCGGAACTCGCTGGTACAGTTCGGCCGGAACCACAATCGAGATGACCAGCACGAAGATGATCACGGCAGCTATGGCCATGGTACTTTGCGGCACCAGCAGCGTCTGGAACGGGACTCCGAGCAGGTTCTCTATGATGCTCCGGCCGGCGAAAATGATAACGGCGGCGAGGGCCAGCGACAGCACAATATGCAGCAGCGCTTCCTTCGTCAGCATTCCATAGATGTGCTTCCCTTCCGCGCCATAGCACTTCCGTACGCCTACTTCCTTCGAACGCTTCACCATCGAAGAAATCACAATGAGGATGTAGTTGAGCAGGGAAATCAGGATGAGCAGCGCCGCCACGATGGACAGCAGAATCACCGTCTGGCGCACTTCCGGTGCCGATGTGTGCATCTTGCTGAAGGGCTTCAGGAAATACCTGAGGCTGGTTCCCTGTGCCTCAATCCGCTCAAGCGGCTGGTGGGCTTCCTGCATCTTCCGGATGGCATCCGTGAGCGTGTTCGGGTCCACACCCGGCATCAGTTTTACATAGCCTTTATATCGGTCATTGCCCAGCCAGTTGTCCGTGCTCTGCTTGCCGTAGGTCTCCATCGACAGCAAAATGTCATAATCCAGGCTGCCGTTCTTGGGGAAGTCCTCGAAGACGCCCTCAATGGGGAGTTTCAACCCCGCCATATCCTCGTTGTAAATCTGCCTGCCGATGGCCTCCTGCACTCCGCCCAACTTCTCCGCGAAGCTCCGGCTCACCATCACACCGCCCCATTTTCCCAGAATCTTTACCGGATCACCAGCAAGAATCGGTCGGTCGAAGACCTGGAAGAAGCAGGTATCGGCACAAACGAGCGTGGCTTTCAGCTTATTGCCTTCCTCGTCCAGATAGGTATCACCGTTGAACACGAAGGTGGTGCGGGTGCCTGCATCAACACCAGGCACTTCATCCATAAAGCCCACGGCTACGGCGCCGCTGACCTGGCCGTAATCCTTCTCCTCGCCTTGGTGGGAATACCAGGTGTTAATCGTATACACCCGGTCGATGTCCTTGTAGAAGCTGTCGTAACTCAGCTCAAAGAACACCTTGGCAATGAGGACAATGCCCACCGCCAGCCCCACACCCAGGGACAGCACTTTGATCAGAATATCGTTCTTTCTTTTCATCCTCATGTTCGTAGCACATCTTTCCGCTGCAACGGACGCACTTGTCTATCAGGTTCTTACGAAATGTGATCCCCTCTGTTTTTAGAGGGATCAACTCTCACAACCAGCTGATAATCATGTGCGTACATTGCAGCGGAAGAAGAGGGCTTTCTTAGAGTTCGTTCTTCACGTCAGAGACAATCTGGCCGTCGAAGAGGTCGATGGTGCGCTGGGCCTGGGCGGCATCTTTCTGGGAGTGGGTCACCATCACGATGGTCGTGCCCTCGGCGTTGAGTTCCTTCAGCAGGTCCATCACTTCCTTGCCGTTCTTGGAGTCGAGGTTACCGGTGGGTTCATCCGCGAGAATCAGCTTCGGGCCGGCAACGACGGCTCGGGCGATGGCCACGCGCTGCTGCTGACCGCCGGAGAGCTGCTGCGGGAAGTGCTGGGCACGGTGACTGATGGCCATGCGCTTCATAATCTCGTTGACCTTTGCCTTACGCTCGCTGGCGCTGATGTTCAGATAGCGCAATGGCAGCTCGATGTTCTCGTACACATTGAGTTCGTCAATGAGGTTGAAGCTCTGGAACACGAAGCCGATGTTGCCTTTGCGGAACTTGGTGCGCTCTTTTTCCTTGAGGCCGCCTACTTCGGTGCCAAGAAGTTCATAGCTGCCGCTGGTTGGATTGTCCAGCAAGCCGAGGATGTTCAGAAGAGTAGATTTGCCGCAGCCCGAAGGGCCCATGATGGCGACGAACTCGCCGTCCTTGATTTCAAACGATACGCCATTGAGCGCCGTGGTCTCGATTTCTTCCGTGCGGAAGACTTTGGAAAGGTTGGATACTTTAATCATAATGAGTTGTTATTTAATTATTTATTCATTCTTTAACGATTCAACTGGATTCGCACTCGCCGCTCTCCAGCTCTGGAGCGTAACGACGGCCAGGGTAATGGCGGCAACGGCGAGCAGCGCCACGAGGAAGATCCATACCGGCACAGGAGCCTGATAGGCAAATCCCTTCCGCCAGGCAGTCATCAGCCAATAAGCGACCGGAGCCGCCAACAGGAAACTGAGACCCGCCATTACCAGATATTTCTTATTGATCATCTGCAGGATACTGCCCACCGTAGCGCCATTCACGCGCCGCACGGCAATCTCCTTTTTCAGGAACTGCGTCTCAAAGAACACCAGGCCGATGATGCCGATAATGGCAATCAGCAGGGCTACGAAGGAGGCGATGGTGATCAGTTTTCCAAGCGACTGCTCGCTTTGGTACATGTTCTCTATCCATTCGTCCAGGAAACGGACGGTAACCATATGGGGTTCCCTTCTCGGATCAAACTTGCAGACAGCATCCTTAATGTAATCAGACACTTCTTTGAAATCGGTTCCAGGAGCGATACGGACATACATCTGTCCGAAAGGTCTCCATCCGGATTTGCCCCAATTATAGAGCACCAGCGGTCCCATAGGATGTTGCAAGCTCTTGAAATTGAAATCCTTCACCACGCCTACAATCTCTGATTTATCCACGTGTCCATCTATAAGGTTTCCGACGTGATACTGCGGGAACATCTGCATAAACGTTTCGTTGGGGATAAAGCATCCGGTTTCGCTCAGATTGTCAGACTCCCTGAAATCCCGTCCTTCAATAATCTGCAGTCCGAAGAATTCCACGAAATCGACATCTACCGGCAGTACCTCCATAAATACTTGCTTCCCGTCATCGCCGGTCCGGCTCCAGCCCATCTTCTGGTCCGAAACAAGCTGGGCGTCACAGAAGGTCACCGCTTCAATCGAAGGATTTTGGAGCAGATGGCTCTTCAGTGCATCCTCCTGACGGCCGGCCCGTTGTCCGCACCATGCCTCAAGGACACGCGATTCATTGAATCCCATATCCTTGTTCATCATATATTTAGTCTGCACCCCCACGTACAGCGCCATCAGGATAAAGAGGAATGACAGCACGAACTGAAGCCCCACCAGGATATTGCGCAGTGCCCGTCCTTTTACGCTGGTCCCATAAGAACCCTTCAGGACAAGTGCGGCTGGCTGCGAAGTGGAATACATCGCCGGAGCAAGTCCTGCCGCGAAGGCCGAAACGAGCGCCGCGCCCAGCATCAGCGCGAGAATGCCGATATTATCCTTAAGCGCAATGCTGTCAGATACATACGATGCCCAGGAGCTTCCGGAAATGACCTGCATAATGAGGCAGGCTACCCCAAACGCGACAAGCGCGATAAGCCCTGCGTGAAGGAGCTGACGTCCGATCAGCGAACCGCGCCCTTCGCCCAGCACCTTCCGGGTATTGATGCTCTTGATGCGGAACGGGATCTCCGCGAAAGCGAAGTTGATGAAATTAATGATGGCAATGAGAATGAGTAGAATGGCGATGGCCATCAGCGTAACGGTAATGGCCTTGTTGGCGCTGGCTATATTGGCCCGCACATCGCGCTCAAAATGGGCATCGTGCAGGTTGCAGATGCGGAATCCTTTCCGGAACTCATCGGCTTCCGCGGCATCAACATTATCATCCATATAAACAAGGATGCTATTCACAATCTTGGCTTGTGTTTCATCGGCCAGTGACGGATCCCTCAACCTGGCATACGCGGTGAAGGACCATTCGCTGAATTCATCCAGGAAGTCATCACCAAGGTTGGTAAGTACGCCATAATTCATGCTGCTGTTTTTCGGCATGTCCTTGAATACACCGATGATCCGGTTTTGCTTGCCGTCGCCGGTCTGAATGATTTTCCCTATCGCACGCTCGTCACCAAAAAACATTTTGGCATATTTCTCACTCACGATGACCGTTCCGCCAGCGGAAAATTCCCGCGCGGAGCCTTCCACCCATTCAAAAGGGAATACTGCGAACAGGGTACTGTCAACGCGGGCAGACGGGACAGAGAGGACCTCGTCTTCACCATTTTCTTTCAGTGTGACCTCCTGGGCCATTCCGCCAAGCGTTCCCACAGCCTCGATATTAGGGCTTGCCGTCTTGGCAATCTCAATCATCGGCCTGCAGAAATACGTACTGTATAGCCCCTTGTCCATCCAGTTGTTCTCCATCCGGAACACCTGCTCGTGCCCCTTGAAGGTCTTGTCGTAGGTGGCATCCCACTTCACCTGCACCATCAGGATCATCGCCGCGGCAAACGCCACGCTCATCCCCAGGATATTGATCAGCGTCGAAACGCCTGTTTTTCTGAATACTTTCATAGAATTTATTCTTTTTTCAGGGCCTCGGCAGGATTCGTCCGGGCGGTCTTGATGCTCTGGTACAAGACGGAGACGATGGCAATCAGCGCTACTACAGCCCCGGCTGCGAGGAATATCCACCAGTGAAGACCGATGCGATGGCCGTAGCCGGAGAGCCAGCGGTTCATGATGAACCAGGCAATCGGTACGCCGATGACAAAGGCAATCCC
>JAFWOY010000016.1 GCA_017509755.1 Bacteroidales bacterium | reverse complement strand
TTGAAGGATATACCGGTAATCCTTGATACTTCATTACGGCACATCCCTTCTTTAAGCAGCTCTATCGCCGCCATCTTCTCAGGATAATGATACTTCTTCATCCCAAAAGTTCTTTGTCCAACTTTTGGGGCGCATATCAAAAAGCCGCCGACGTCCTCAAACTAGGCGCCAGATGAGGATGGCGCCAGCCGCAGGAGCCCTCTCGGTGAGCAGGAAGCCCCGAATTGCTCACCGCCGACCCTAAAAACACCCCTCGGTGTGCAAATAACCCCGATTTGCTCACCGGCAGCCCAGAAGAGAAAACCCCAACGAATATGATCTACGACCACATCAAAAACATCCACCTCTACAGAGGCCTGACGCCGGCCCTGGACCTGGCTCTTGATTATATCGCGCATGTGCCTTCCGGCGTTGAGGTTGGGACGCATATGCTGGAACTGGGCGTCAAGGCCGTGGTAAGCGCCTACGAGACTTCGATTGTGAACCCGAAGGGCTACGAAGCGCACCGCAAGTACGCTGACATCCAGCTCTGCGTTGAGGGTGCCGAGCTCATTCGCTGCAAACCCCTTCCGCAAGTCGAGGAGACCATCCCGTATGACGAATCCAAAGATGCCGCTCGCTACGCCGACTGCCCCGGCGCCGACCTGGTCATCGGCGACGGCTATTTCCTCGTTGTCTTTCCCGACGACGCCCACGAACCCGGCCTCGCCCCCTCCGGCCGCTGCGCCCCGGTAAAGAAGGTTGTGATGAAGGTTCCGGTGGGATAGCCGCAAAGAATCCTTATATTTGCAAGATAAATTAGACAATCAAAAATAGACGAACTATATGAGTGTTTTCAAAGACAAGACGCTGCTGATCACCGGTGGTACCGGCAGCTTTGGCAATGCGGTGCTCAACCGCTTCCTGCGTACGGATATCGGTGAGATCCGGATTTTCAGCCGCGATGAGAAGAAGCAGGACGATATGCGCCACGACTTCCAGGCCCGGATGCCGGAGGTGGCGGGCAAGATCAAATTTTATATCGGCGATGTGCGCAACAAGAGCACGCTGAAATATGCGATGAAGGGTGTGGACTATGTGTTCCACGCTGCTGCGCTCAAACAGGTGCCTTCGTGTGAGTTCTTCCCGATGGAGGCCGTCAAGACGAACGTCATCGGTACGGACAATACGCTGGATGCGGCCATCGACGCCGGCGTGAAATGCGTGATCTGCCTCTCGACCGACAAGGCGGCGTACCCCATCAATGCGATGGGCATTACCAAGGCCATCGAGGAGAAGGTGGCGATTGCCAAGAGCCGCTACAGCGGGCAGACGAAGATCTGCTGCACGCGTTACGGCAATGTCATGTGCTCGCGCGGCAGCGTGATTCCGCTCTGGATCGACCAGATCCGCAAGGGAAACCCCATCACACTGACGGAGCCGAAGATGACGCGCTTCATCATGAGCCTGGAAGAGGCTGTGGACCTCGTGCTCTTCGCCTTCGAGAACGGCGAGAACGGTGACATCCTCGTGCAGAAGGCTCCTGCCTGCACGATCGGCACGCAGGCCGAGGCGGTGTGCGAACTCTTCGGCGGCAGGAAGGAAGACATCAAGGTCATCGGCATCCGCCACGGCGAGAAGATGTACGAGACGCTGCTCACCAAGGAGGAGGCCGCCAAGGCCGTGGATATGGGTGACTTCTACCGCGTGCCGGCCGACAACCGCGACCTGAACTACGACAAGTTTTTCAAGGATGGCGACACGAAGCGGGCGACTATCGAGGAGTTCAACTCCGACAATACCCGCAGGCTGAATCTGGAGGAAACCAAGGCCAAGATCGCCTCGCTGGAATATATCCAGAACGAACTCAACGGGATTCCCAACATCGTGAAGTAATGAGGATCCTGGTGACTGGCGCAAAGGGGTTCGTGGGCAAGAACCTGTGCGCACAATTGAAGAACATCCGCGACGGAAAGGCACGGAACTACGGAGTCGCAGTCGAAGAAATCTTCGAATACGACCTGGATTCTACGCCGGAGCAGCTGGATGCCTGGTGCCGGGACTGTGACTTCGTGTTCAACCTCGCCGGGGTGAACCGTCCGCAGAACCAGGATGAGTTTATGAAGGGGAACTTCGGTTTTGCCTCCACGCTGCTGGAGACCCTGCAGAAGCACGGGAATACCTGCCCGGTGATGCTCTCCAGCAGCCAGCAGGCCAGCCTCGCCGGCCGTTTCGGCAATTCCGAGTACGGCCGCAGCAAGAAGGCAGGGGAGGACCTGTTCCTCCGCTACGGCGAGGATACCGGCGCCCGCGTGCTGGTGTACCGCTTCCCGAACCTTTTCGGGAAATGGTGCCGCCCGAACTACAATTCTGCCGTCGCGACTTTCTGCAACGCGGTGGCGAACGACCTGCCCTACACGGTGAACGATCCGTCTGTGGAACTGGAGCTACTTTATATCGACGACCTGGTGGACGAGATGATCGCCTGCCTGCGCGGCGGGGAGCATCGCTGCGAGTTCGACGGGCTGGGCGTCTTCCCGATGAAAGATGGCCGATACTGCTATGTGCCGACGACGCACAAAGCTACGCTGGGGGACATTGTGGACCTGCTCAACCAGTTTGCGGATCAGCCCCGGACGCTTCTGATCCCGGAGATTCCTTCTGGCAGCTTTGCCAAGAAACTCTACAGCACCTACCTCAGCTATCTTCCCAAAGAGAAGGTAGCATTTCCGCCGAAGATGAACGTGGACAACCGCGGCAGTTTCACGGAGCTTGTGCATACGTTGAACGCCGGCCAGGTGTCCATCAACATTTCCAAGCCGGGCATCACCAAAGGCCAGCACTGGCACAACACCAAATGGGAGTTCTTCATCGTCGTCGCCGGCCATGGCCTGATCCAGGAACGCAGGCTCGGCACCGACGAAGTGATCGAATTCGAGGTCTCAGGCGACAATATCCAGGCTGTGCACATGTTGCCGGGATACACGCACAATATCATCAATCTCTCGCAGACCGAGAACCTCGTCACGGTGATGTATTGCAATGAGATTTTCGACTCTAATAAACCAGATACCTATTTTGAACCAGTTAAATAGAATATGGCACAATTCAAGAATAACGGAAGGCTGAAGCTTCTGATCATCGTGGGCACGCGGCCGGAAATCATCCGCTTGGCGGCCGTGATCAACAAATGCCGGCAGTATTTCGACTGCTTGCTGGCACATACCGGACAGAATTATGACTACAACTTGAACGGCGTTTTCTTCAAGGACCTAAAGCTCGCCGATCCGGATGTCTATATGGACGCCGTAGGAGAGGACCTCGGCGCCACGATGGGCAACATCATCGACAAGAGTTACAAACTGATGGTACAAGTGAAGCCGGACGCCGTGCTGGTGTTAGGCGACACCAATTCGTGCCTGAGCGTCATCGGGGCGAAGCGCCTCCATATCCCCATTTTCCACATGGAAGCCGGCAACCGTTGTAAGGACGAGTGCCTGCCGGAGGAGACCAACCGTCGCATCGTGGATATCATTTCCGATGTGAACATGGCTTATTCAGAGCACGCCCGCCGCTATCTGGCTGACTGCGGTCTGCCGAAGGAACGCACTTACGTAACCGGCTCGCCGATGGCCGAGGTGCTGCACCAGAATCTGTCCGAGATCGAGGCCAGTGACATCCACAAGCGGCTCGGCCTGGAGAAGGGCAAGTATATCCTTTTGAGCGCCCACCGCGAGGAAAACATCGACACGGAGAAGAACTTCCTCTCGCTCTTCAACGCCATCAATGCCATGGCCGAGAAGTACGACATGCCGATTCTCTATTCGTGCCATCCCCGTTCTCGCAAGCGTCTCGAAGCCAGCGGCTTTGTGCTGGACCGCCGCGTGATTCAGCACGAACCCCTCGGATTCCACGATTACAATTGCCTGCAGATGAACGCCTTCGCTGTAGTGTCTGACTCCGGCACCCTGCCCGAAGAGTCCTCTTTCTTCACATCGGTCGGCCATCCGTTCCCGGCCGTGTGCATCCGCACCTCGACCGAGCGCCCGGAAGCCCTCGACAAGGCTTGCTTCTTCATCGCCGGCATCGACTCTGGCAGCCTTCTGCAGGCCGTTGACACCGCCGTTGCCATGAACTCCGCCGGCGACCACGGCACCCCCGTTCCCGACTATGTGGACGAGAACGTCTCAACCAAGGTCGTAAAGATCATCCAGAGCTACACGGGGATTGTCAATAAGATGGTTTGGCGGAAGTTCTGAGGATTGGTTTTGGCATTTGGTCCGACGCCTGAACTGAGGCTTGGCTCTGGCACTTAGTTCTGCGTCTGAGTTGACCACAGAATGCGTCTTAAGCCCCCTCCGCTCATTCTGTGTCCAAGAAATACCGCATAATGGCGAAATAGTGGCCACAGAATGCGTTTCACAGCCTCTAGATGCATTCTATGGCCACGTTGCTACCACATCCACGTGCCGCCTCCTCTTCCAATCCGGTAGTTCTTTTGTTAATACTTGATCTTGAAGTAGTCCAGCAGCGCTTTGTACTGGTCCTGGGCGGTACGGCATGTGTCAGAGAGGAAGCCGTTACTATGGCCCCATTCGCGAAGGCCGCGGTAGTAGAAGAGTTTGAGTTCTTCGGTGATGATGAAGGGGACGATGCGGCCGGCTAGGCATTCCTTGAACATCACAAGGCGGCCTACGCGGCCGTTGCCATCTTGGAAGGGATGGATGCGCTCGAACTGGCAGTGGAGGTCGAGGATATCTTCCAGAGATTTCTGCTTCTTGGCGTTATAGGTCTTGAGCAGGGCTGCCATTCTTGCATGGACTTGTTCTGGCGGGCAGGTTTCGTTGCCTCCGACTTCGTTGGGCAGTCGTTTGTAGTCGCCCACGTTGAACCAGTCCTTTCGGCTGTCTGATGTGCCGGTCTTCAGTAGTCGGTGGAGTTCTTTGATCAGGGATTCCGATAGCCGGTCTTCGGCGTGGTCAATGATATAGTCGATGCAGCGGAAGTGGTTGGTGGTTTCCAAGATGTCATCCACATTGATGCTGTCTTCTGAGATGCCAATCGTGTTGGTCTCGAAGATATATCGGGTCTGCTCGTGGGTGAGCCTGCTGCCCTCGATGTGGTTGGAGTTGTAGGTCAGGTCAATCTGGGTGCGGTGGTAGATGCCGCCGCTGATTTTGCTCTCTTTTTCTTCTCTGAGTCGTTTGAGAAGAGGGGAGGGTTTCGTTTTGCCTCCGCTGCGGACTGGCAGTTCGGCATCGGCTGGCAGGCTCCAGGTCTTACCGGTTAGAAACGCCCCGGGAATCTTCCCGGCAGCGCACCAGTTGCGCACCGTTCGTTCCGGCAAACCGTGCCTTTCGGCGAATTTACGGACTGATAGATACACCATCGCTATAGTTGTTATCGGCAAGAATTATTCTCCCTGCCACCACAAATATACTTATTTTTGCCGTTATCGGCAAGTTTTTTTATTGATTCCGATGGCGTAGTCACTTTGTGCGAATGCCCATTATCGACCCCCTGCGCCTGTTCTGCGACATCTATGAAACAAACCAACGATATGATTATTGACCAACAAATACTAGATTCCTTAACCGCCCAGGCCAAAGCATCGCCCCGCCTCCGGATGAACCTCGATCTTCGGAACAGTCCTGAGGACCAGTCGCAACGCATGCTGAATGCCATTGAACCAGGAACGGTGATGCCCATCCATCGGCACAAGAAGTCGAGTGAAACGGTGTTATGCCTTCGTGGTCACTTTGAGGAGTATTTCTACGATGAGCAGGGCAACCTCACGGATACCATTGATATGCGTCCGGGCGGCTTGATGCTCAATATTCCCATCGGTCATATGAGCCGCTACGGAAAGAGGATATACGGTAGAAACGATGAAAAGACAGGTCCTGCTCGGTATCCCCGAGGAGGATACGTTCTTCAATTTCACCCGCCCGGAAAAGAGCCATGGTCCGATCGACCATTATCCAATTTTGCTGGAGATTCGGATTGACCATTAGGACATAGCCTATTATTCTGAATTGCGAGGTTCAGAATGATGATAATTTGGCGATTGTAAGATTTATTCTTACATTTGCCTGTACTAAAAGAATACGAATATGGCAAGAACGGTTACTGTGACTCTTGGGCCTCATTATGAGGAGTTTATTCAGGCTAATATTGCGGGAGGACGCTATAACAATGTCAGCGAAGTGGTCCGCGCGGGCCTTCGGCGTTTAGAAGAGGATGAGGCCAGACTGGCAGCCGTACGTGCTGCATTGATTGAAGGGGAAGAAAGTGGGGTGGTTGAGGGCTTTGATCCCGAGGTGTTTTTGAGAGGGCTGAACGATGACTATGAAACCGGTTTATAAACTCTCTAAACGTGCTGAGAAGGATTTGGTCGGGATTTGGCATTATACGCTAGATGATTGGTCGCAAGAACAAGCAAACAAGTATCTGCAAGGCCTTCTCCACGCCTGCGAAGAGATAGCAAAAGCGCCTGCGTTCATGGGCCGATCCTATGAGCATGTGCGTTTGGGATATCGTAAATATGCTTGGGGCGAGCATGTGATTTTTTATCAGATTTTGAGTAATGGCGACGTGCTGATCAGCCGAATCCTTCATGAAATGATGGATTACGATAGGCATTTATAAACTTACTATATGGAATTCAATACCGTTTTGCAAAGACGATACTCCTGCCGGTCTTTTGCGGCACAGGCTGTTGAGCAGGAGAAAGTAGAGCGGATCCTGGAGGTTGGTCGAATCGCGCCTACTGCCGTCAACAAGCAGCCTGTCCATGTTTGGGCTGTTTCTGAGCCGGGTATGCTAGAGGCGATAAAGGGCGTTACCCGATCCAATTATGGAGCTCCGTTGATTCTGGTGGTCGGTTGCCGGCCGGCAGATGCTTGGGTACGTCGCTACGACGGGAAGAATGGGGCTGAGGTTGATGCCGCTATTGTGGCTACGCACCTGTTGTTGGCTGCTGAAAATGAGGGTCTCTCTACACTTTGGGTTGGTTCCTTTGATCCGGCGCTGCTGAAAACGATCCTGCCTGACGCCGATGCCTACGAACTTGTCGCCATGATCAATGTCGGCTACCCTTCGGCCGATAGTACGCCATCTCCGATGCATGGGAGCCGGATCTCTATGGAGGAGTTCGTGACAAAACTAGTGTAACTGAAAAACAACATCAATCTCATCATCGCTCATGATTTACGATCACATCAAAAACATCGGCCTATACAAGGGCCTGACACCTGCGCTCGACTTGGCGTTGGATTATATTGAAAACGTTACGCCCGAAGTTGAGGTCGGGTCGCATCCGCTGGATCTTGGCGTCAAGGCCGTTGTAAGTGCGTATGACACAAGTTTGGTGAACCCGAAGGGCTATGAGGCTCATCGGCGGTATATCGACATTCAGCTTTGCGTTGTCGGCACGGAACTGATCCGTTGCAAGCCGCTGCCGCAGGTAGACGAGATTATCCCGTATGACGAGGCCAAGGACGCTGCCCGCTACGCTGATTGCCCGGGCGCTGATATGGTCATCGGAGAGGGCTACTTTCTGGTGGTCTTTCCGGATGATGCACACGAGCCTGGTTTGGCGCCTGGTGGCGTTTGTGCTCCGGTGAAGAAGGTGGTGATGAAGGTTCCGGTGAAATAGGCTATGCGAATTGTCGAATTGACAGCCCTTTCTGATGTCCAGGTTTTGGACATCTTGGTTCTGATGCGTGAGCTGGATCCCGAAATCGCGGTGACTTCGGAAATGTTACGACGCGCTGTCGAGGCGGCAGAGACGCATTTTTTTGCGGCACTGGAAGACGATGGTCATGTCATGGGTTGCGCCTCCTTTTGCGTATTTGCTTCCCCGACGGGCCGGAAGGCGAGTGTCGAGGACGTTGTGGTCTCGTCGTCATGCAGGGGGCGGAGGATTGGCCGGCAATTGGTCGAGGCGATCCTCGATTTCGCGCGGCGTGAATTGGCTCCGGTCGAGATTCACCTGACCTCACGGCCGCACCGCGTCGCAGCGAATGAATTGTACCGGTCGCTGGGTTTCCAGCAAAAGGAAACGAATGTTTATCGGCTGTGTATCAGCGGCTAATTCAGATGGCTCCCCATGCAATACTCCGTATCCCCGAACAACATCCAACTCAAATCCTCGTTCGAAGTCAAGAAGAAAGACTTTGCACGGGAGTTGGCTGCCATACGGGCCTTGTATCCGGAGTGTCAGGTATGGAAAAGATCGTTCAAGTCGCTCTCTCGGGAGTGGGCGGCGCACAATGCGTTCCATGCGCTTGGTATTTTCGGTAAGCGTACAGCCGACACCGACCTGAACTGGCCGCAGAAATGGTATTTCCGCTTGGGCTACGCCATCGCCGGCGCGTTGGTTTGGCCGTTCATTAAGTAGGGCAGTGCGGCTAACCCGCGAGCCTGATGGATTTGTGCTCTAGAGGACCAGATCTTCATTCTTCCCGGCTCGCACCTGTTTTAGACGCTGGTGAGCCGGGCGGGGCCATACACTGTTGCTGCTGGAGTGGGGTTTAGTGGGCTCGCGGAATAGGGTGGGGCCGAAGGAGGGAGCTGTGGTTTTCGCCTGTCAGGCTCTCGCTCCTGGGTGGCGTCGCGATGAACTGACTGCCATCGATCACGTCCAGTCCGCGCTCCGCCTTCCTTGGCGGTCTGTACCCAGCCCGCCAAGGCTGTGTTTCCTGCCCTGCCCGATGCTTTTGTATGGTCGCTACTGTTTGGCTCTTTGCTCGTCGGGACAGTTCAATACAAAAACAACCAATGGCGTAGCGGCTGTGCCGCTAAAGGTTGTACGGCGGTGCGGGTGGAGGATCCTGCCAAGTAGCCGGCAAAAGTAGCCGGCATAATTACCTGGCAAAGAGTTTCCGGCAATAGTACCTGGCGGAGGACCCGGCAGTAATGTCCGCAGTACTTGTCCAGAATGCCCGGCCAAGCAGGAGCGTTTTTCTGTATCTTTACGGCCACGAAATATAAAACGATTTTACTATGAAAAAACTATTTGTTGTTTCTTGGGCGCTGGTTGCGCTGTTCGTGGCGGCTTGTTCGAATGCGCCGGATATCGATGATTTGAAAGAGAATTCTGCTCCGCTGGTGGAACAGCTGGTGACGGAAGACAATACCGAGGATTTGTCGTATCGGCTGGACCGTTATATCCTGGACGGCCATCCGGACAAACTGACTTATACCGGCACGGTCAAGGTGACGGCTTTCACCAAGGAGACGGATGCGGAAGGGAATGTGAAAGTGGACAGCACGAAAATGTATCGCGATGTCGAGATCAAGTTCCGTGGCACTGACTACGAGAAGTACACGGTGAATATGTACGAAAGCAACTAGTCTCGCGCAAGTCCACACATGCGTGCGAAGACCGCGTCGCAGCACCATCAAACAAAAACAGGCAGAAATTCATCCTGCCTGTTTTTTGTTTTATTTTCCGAACACCGCTTCGTAATCCTTGCGGAACTTTTCGATGCCCTGGTCGGTCAGCGGATGCTTGGTCATCTGCTCGATGACCTTGTAGGGAACGGTGGAAATGTCGGCGCCGGCGAGGGCGCATTCGGTGACGTGCATGGGATGGCGGATGCTGGCCGCGATGATCTCGGTGGAGATGCCGTGGGCGTGGAATATCTCGGCGACTTCGGAGATGAGGTCGGTGCCGCGGACGCTGATGTCATCGAGACGGCCAACGAACGGGCTGACAAAGGCAGCGCCGGAACGGGCGGCGAGCAAAGCCTGGTTGGCCGTGAAGATGAGCGTCATATTGACTTTGATGCCTTCGGCGGCCAAGGTATGACACGCCTTGAGTCCTTCCACGGTCATCGGAATCTTGACGACCATATTCTTGTGGATCTTGGCGATCTCGCGTCCTTCGCGGATCATGCCTTCGGCGTCGGTGGTGGTCGCTTTGACTTCGCCGCTGATGGGGCCGTCGACGATGGAGGCGATCTCGGCTACGACTTGCTTGAAATCGCGCCCTTCTTTGGCGATGAGGGAAGGATTGGTGGTGACTCCGCAAATGACGCCCATGTCATTGGCTTTCCGGATGTCGTCCACATTGGCTGTGTCTAAGAAGAATTTCATGGTTTCCGGTTTTTCTGTTTTCGCAAAGATACAACAAAAAAATGCTATATTTGCAAGATATAGACGACTGTTGTTGCGTATCAATGAAAAAGATCCTGATCGTTGGCGATTTGTTTCCTGTCCCTTCCAATTTCGACAGGTTCTCGGCTGGTGATACGGATTCTTTGTATGGCGAAAAGATTTGTTCCCTTTTTCAATCGGCGGATTACAGGATTTGTAACCTGGAAGGCGCTTTGACTGATAGGCCGGGTAAATGCGACAAGACAGGCCCGGTCGTCTTTGCTCCGACTTCTGTTCTCCGGGGCATCCAAGGGCTCGGGATTGACTGTTGTGCGTTGGCCAACAACCATATTACCGACGCGGGTCCTGTTGGTGTCGTTGATACGATGCAAGCCTTGGAAAAGGCTGGCATCCAGCACGTCGGTGCGGGCCGGAACGAAGAGGAGATAGCCCATTCCCTCTTTTTCGCGCTGGGAGAAAAGAAGATCTGCTTGTACAACGTGGCGGAAACCATGTACAATGCGCCTGGCAAGCGTCTTGCCGGGGCCTTTTTGTATGACGAGTATGTGGTCTGCAAAGAGCTGGAATCGTTGAAGCCGCAGTGCGATTACCTGATTGTGATCTACCATGGTGGTGCCGAACGGTTTCGTTATCCTTCTCCCCAGACCCGCAAGAGATTCCACCGGATGGTGGATGCTGGTGCGAACATGATCCTTTCCCAGCACACGCATTGCGTCGGGTGCGAAGAGTATTACAAGGGCGCTTACCTCCTGTATGGGCAGGGCAATTTCCTGTTCCGCTCTTTCAACAATGAGTTTACGGATTCCGGTCTGATCGTGGAACTCGCATTGGAGGGAGATACCTTTGCTGTTCGCAAGCATCTGGTAAAGGCTGTGGATGATACGGTACGCTATGATGACGAACAGGATTTTTCGGCCTTTGATGCACGTTCTTCCAAAGTAACGGATGAGGCATTTCTGGACGCGCAATTCAATGCGTACTGCCTGTCCGAACTTCCTGTCTATCTGCGTGCCTATAAAGGAAAAATTGTGGGAATCAGGGTTCTCCGGCGGTTCTTCCCGTCTTTGTACAAGCGAATCTATATGAAACGCTATGAACGGAACCAACTCCTGTTTGCATTGCATTCACTCCGTTCCGAGCAGAACAGGGAAGTGGCGATCCGGGGTTTGGAGGAGTACTTGAAGGGTTTTAAAAAGTAGATTATGAACGATTTTGCCTTGTCTCTCCTGTTGCTGGGAGCGCTTTCGTCTGGGAACCAGTTGCCTTTTTGGATGACGAACAATCAGTTCGGACTGATGCCGCAGTACAATGGGGGTCTGGCTATGGTGCAGGCTGGAACTCAGTATGATACTTCCAAGGACTTTCAGTGGAAGTGGGGGGTGTCTTTGGCTGGGAATGGGCAGAGATGCCCGGAGGGGACGGCGGATTTCAATTTGATGGTGGATGAGTTGTATGGGAGCGCGCGGTGGAAGGTGTTTACGCTGGATGTGGGGATGAAACACGTGGATACGGAGTTCTGGGGAGCGGGGTTGCGGACGCTTGGGTCGATGTCCTCGACGGGTGGCCATGTGGCTTGGAGCGGGAATGCGCGGACGATGCCGGGGTATCTGATTACGCTCGATCCAGTTCCCGTGCCACTGACTTGGAAAGTGCTCTGGATCCGTGGCGCTTTTGGTGACTATAAGACATTGGACAACCGCTATGTGCAGGGAGCGCTGGTGCATCGCACGCAGCTCTTTTTCCTGTTCAAACTCTCGAAACGGCTGGACTTCCAACTCGGCCTTGACCATGCGGCGCTATGGGGTGGAACAAGCCCGAAAGACGGGAAGATGCCCATCACATTTGACAACTATTTCCGGGTGATCACGGGACGCCACGCTTCGGCGGCCGGCACACACAGTGACCAGGTCAATGTAATCGGTGACCAGCGGGGTGGGGCATTGTACAGGCTCGATTATCGCGGCGATACATGGAAGCTGCGGATGCAGCATGATGTGCCGTACGATGATGGCTCTGGCATGGCCGGCATTCAGAACTTCCCCGATGGCGTCAATACAATTTGGTTCGGTTTCGACGACAAGGACCGCTGGGTGTCGGACATCCTGTTTGAATACCAGTACACGATGAAACAGTCGGGCACCTACCACGACAGAGATCTCACGCCAGAAGAGCAGGCGCAACGTGAGCCGTCCGATTCGTGGGATTATTACCACAAGATATACGGTGGCCTGGACAACTATTTCAACAATAGCGGCTATCGCTCCGGCTGGACTTATTTCGGCCGGACTGTTGGCGATCCGCTGATTGTTCCCAAAGGTACGCACGCGGGCACCTGGAATCCGAAAGAAATCGTCCTGGGCGTGGAGAACAACCGCCTCAAAGCCCATCACGTGAGCATTGCTGGTAAACTGTTCCGGAAGATGCCGTACAAATTGATGCTGACTTATAGCCAGAATTACGGCACGTATTCAGCGCAATATACCGGTGAGTCTCAGATTCACAAGAAATGGGGCACGGTGAAAGAAACCCCGCTCCGGCAAGTGTACGGCGCTTTCGTCGGTGAGATTCCTTTCGCTGCTTTTTCTCGTTTTGGCAGCGCGACAACTTCATCTGCCCTGCGTCAATTCACCCTGACCTATGGCCTCTATGCCGACCGGGGGCAATTGCTTCCCGACGCTTTTGGCGCTTCGTTGGGCCTGCGGTGGGATTTGCGCTAGCTTTTTGCAGGAAATTTATGGGGTCCGGACTGGTTTGTCCGGACTTTTTTTGTACCTTTGTCAAGATATTGCCGTCCCTGTGTCGGGACGTGTAGAATCGGTCGGTTCACGGACACCGCCTATGGATGTAGGCAGGACCGAAGTGCGGGAGAGGAAAAACCTGCCGGACCGTGGCTGCTGCGTTGGCTTCCGCTGGCGCAGGAGTGATTTTATTGTCTTTTTGAGTCTATGATCAAGAAAATTGTCAGATTCTTTCGCAAAAGAAGCGAAATGAGGAAGTGGAAGTTCCGTATTACAAAGAACTTCAAGGATTTGGAACATCGTAGGAAACTGTCCCCCGCGCAGAAAAAAGAGGTGCAGGACTTCTATAAGGATATGATTGGCAAGAAGGTTCCGTTGTATTGCCATGAGTTCTTTTATTCCCGTACCGGCGTGTTTACCAAGGAGTATGTTCCGAACAACTTGTATCACTGCGAATTGATTCCGAAAGCGAATCGTTTCCGTTTTCTGGATGCCTATAGGGACAAGAACATGCTGGATTTCCTGCTTCCGGGAGAGAATGTGGTCCATTCCATTCTGAAGAACATGAATGGGTACTATTATTTCGAGGGGAAACCGGTAACGGAAGAGGAAGCGATTTCGCTGTGCCGGAATCTCGAGCCGGTCATCATCAAGCCTTCCCGGAATTCCGAAGGCCATGGCATCCAGCTCTTTTCTGTCAAGGACGGTATCACGAGCCTCGGCGGGAAGACGGTCAAACAGCTGTTTGCCGACTATAAGAATAAAGATTTCCTGATCCAGGAGGTGGTCCGGCAGCATCCGGATATGGCGGCCTTGAATCCTACTTCGGTCAATACGATCCGGATTCTCTCGTACCGTTCCGGCATGGAGATCCTGATTGTATATTCGGTGGTTCGGATCGGGCACAAGGGGGCTGTCGTGGACAACCAGATGGCCGGCGGCATCAGTACTGCCATCACGAAAGATGGAAAACTCGACAAGGTGGCCTTCAGCGGATTCAGCAAGGATGACATCGTCAAGACGGATACGGGCGTCGTGTTGGAGGGATATCAGTTGCCGTCGTACGACAAGGCGATCGAGATGGTCAAGCGGATGCATATGAAACTGCCGTTCTTCAATATTGTCGGCTGGGACGTTGCCATTCAAGAAGACGGAGAGCCTATCCTGATAGAGTTCAATACCAACCCCGGGTTGAGCCAGTCTGCTTTCAAATCGGGGATGGGGGAATATACGGAACGGATTATCCGGGAATTGTGGCCACGGCCGAACTCCCGGTTCATGGACTGAACGAAGCGTGGATTCAAAGATCCGGATCATTGAAAAGCCTGAGACGGTTTCCTGGGATGCCATCCGGCGTTGCCTGATTGAAGCCCATGCCCCCAATCGTGCCCGGAGAATCAAGATGTCGCATTACCGGTGGCCGGCTGAGAGAATACGGGAATCGCTGGGTGAACGGGGTGTGATGCTGGTTGCGATGGACGGGGATCAAGTGGTCGGTACAGCCGCCCTTGCCGAGCGGGAACATCCAGTGTGGTACGCAGGAGGACGGTATGCCTATCTGTGTTTTGACGGCGTGATTCCGGGTTATACGGGACAAGGCATTTTCAGCAACCTGGATGAACGGAGGGAAGCACTGGCCCAGGAAATGGGCTATCGGGTCCTTGTCTTTGATACCCACGTCCGGAATAAATCTCGCCAGGAAATGGCGATTGACAGGGGGTATCGGCGGGTCCGGATTTTCCGGGCCAAAAGTGGGGACCATAACTGTGTGGTCCTGGTGAAATGGCTGGATGGTTGTCCCTATTCCCGCCTGTATTGCCGGTGGAAGTTGCTGCGCAGCCGGATCAAAACCCTTTTGAAAAGCATGTTCTCGCGCGGATGAAACAGCGAGTCGTCGTCATAGGTCATGGTTATACTTCCCGTCTGGGATTGACCCGGTCGCTGGGCAAGGCTGGCTATGCGGTGGATGTGATTGTGGTGATGGTTGAGCACCGGAAGGGGAAGATCGACAGAACACCGCCGGTCGACAGCTATAGCCGTTATGCGAGCCGCGTCTTGTACTGCGAACAGGATGAGAAGCAACTGATGGAACTGTTGCTGGTTCAGTGTGTGGAACCTGGCCGGAAAGCGGTCATTATCCCGGACAGTGATTTCTCGGCAGCGGTCATCGATACGAATCAGGAAAAGCTGGCGCCCTATTTCCTGTTTCCCCATATCCGCCATACGCCGGGCGCGGTGGTGGCCTGGATGAATAAGAAGCGCCAGAAAGAGACGGCGCGGAAGGTGGGACTGCCTGTCGCCCAGGGTGTTGTCATTGAAGTTGTTGATGGAACGTATGAGCTTCCGACTGAAGTGCCGTATCCCTGTTTTCCGAAACCTCTGCTGACTTTGGTAGGGGCGAAGACGGGCATGGGGCGCTGCGACACGGAAAAAGAGTTGCGCGCCGCGATAGCGGCGATGGCTGAACGGTCTGCCACGGTTTCTGTGCTGGTGGAGGAGTGCCTTCCCAATCAGCAGGAATATGCACTGGTGGGCGTTTCCGACGGAACGGTGGTTCATATCCCCGGTATCCTGCGCATTGATGCATTGGCCGGAGGCGGGCATTTCGGTGTGGCCAAACAGGGCGCGATCTTGCCGGTCGCGGGTTATGAGACCTGGGTGGAACGGTTCAAGGCATTCGTGCGGGAGACAGGATTTGCAGGGCTGTTCGACATCGATTTCTTCCAGAGTGGCGACCAGTTTGTTTTTTGCGAGATGAATTTCCGCTACGGAGGTTCGGGCTATGCCTATACGGCAGCTGGCGTCAATCTGCCGCAACAGTTCGTGACGTTGATGCAGGGCGCTCCGCTCGATGATACGCAATTCATAGAATCTCCTTCTACGTATATCAACGAACGTATGTGCGTGGAAGACTGGTATAAAGGCTATATGACCACCCGGGCGTTCAAGGCCCTCCGCAAAAGCGGCGACATCCGTTTCATGGCTGACGCGGAGGATCCGCTCCCGGGACGGATGTTTGATAAGCTGGTCCTCCGGAAGGGGGTCCGACGCCTGGTAAAACGTTGCATCGGTAAGTGAGGATGGAATCCGATTCCCTGGAACTGTTACACAAGGTTCAATTGGACATGCTGGTCAAGTTCGACCGGATCTGTGCGGAACATGGGCTTGCCTATTTTCTGGACAGCGGTACGGCCTTGGGCGCTGTCAGGCACGGGGGCTTCATTCCCTGGGATGACGATGTGGATGTGGCGATGCCCCGGGCGGATTACGAGAAGTTGCTGGAGATTGGTGCGCGCGGTTTGCCGGATCAACTTTTCCTGCAGACGTATGAGACCGACCCGGCCTATATGATGCCTTTTGCGAAGATCCGGCTGGGGAACACTTTTTTCCCGGAGCCGGTAAAGGCGTATGAGAAGCTGAGGTATCGCGGTATTTATATCGATGTTTTTCCTTTTGACCGGATTCCTGCCGATGCGGCGGAGGCCCGGCGCGCAATCCGGAAGTCCCGGCGCTTGTATTTTGTGTCCGTGTTCAGCCGGCGTGCCTATCCGGGGAAGAAGATTCCGCAGAAGGTCGTCTCGTTTGTTTTGCACCAGCTGCCGGACGGGTTTGTCCGCAAGCTGCACAAGCGCTATGAAAGATACTGTACCCAGTTTCGGGAAACGGATGCTCCTTGGATGACCTGTTTCTGCTGGCGGATGTCGCAGCGCAGTGAGTATCTTTTCAAGGAGTCCGAACTACTGCCGACACGAGAAGTGCTTTTTGAAGGGAAGCCTCTGCGGATCATGGCCGATCCGCATGCATACCTGACGAAGATGTACGGAGACTATAGGACATTGCCTCCGGAGGATAAACGAAAATCGCATTTGAACGGTACTTTCCAATTGTGAGTTGTGACTGAAGGATGTTTGAGTCGCTGTTCGTATATACGCTGCTTTTCCTGGTCATGTATGCCTGTGGGAAAACCGTTGCGCGCCGAGAGTTCCGGTATGCCGCGGGGAGTGGAGTGTATGAGGAGCGGGGGCGATTCTTCTCGCGCGAGATGTGGATTCTCGTGCTGGCATTCGCCTTGATTTTCGGGTGCCGTTGGGGTGTCGGGCGCGATTATTTCCGGTATCTGATGGCGTATACCGGGATGGTTCCGGAACGTTTTGAATTTTTGTTCCAGTCCCTCACGCTGGCGCTCAAGAAGACAGGTCTTCACTTTTGCTTTTATTTCGGATTATGGGCGCTGTTGGATATCGTTTTGTTGTATTATGCCCTACGCCGGTACAAGTTCCTGTTCCCGTTCCTGGCGTTCTTCCTGATCTTCGGCTCCTATTACCTGCCGATGATGAATGCCATCCGGCAGTATCTGGCAGCCCTTGTGTTTTTGAATGCGATACCCTATATCATCCAGCGGGATCTCAAGCGGTTCACGATATGCCTGGTCATAGCCGTGCTGTTGCACAAGTTGTCCATCATCCTGTTTGTGATCTATCCGATCCTTCGCTACAAGGACGATTGGTTCCGGCGCATCTGGGTTCAGCTGGCCCTGTATTTTTTTGCGGTGTTCATCAGTTTCCACAGCGAGATCATCATCCGATGGGTCGAGATGCCGTTCGAGTGGCTTTCCAATGTCCTGGGGTATCACGTGTATCATTATGAGGCGCTCTTCGGAGAGAAGTATAACCGAGCGAAGTTCGGCAACAATACGGGACTGGGCATCTGGGTGAAGATGTTTGTGACCCTACCGGTGATCGTGTTCAACAAACCGATGAAACGCTACTACAATTCGGTCCATTTCAACATGCTCTATACGCTCTATTTCGTCGGCGTCATCAGCTCCTTGTTGTTCGGGCAGTCGATCGTGTTGAACCGGGTCGCCATGTTTTTTTCAATCTACCAGTTGATCATCCAGTGCTTTTTCGTCTATTTCTGTTTTCATCTGTTTCCGCACCGGATCAAGCGGCGACGCCAACTGGTGTTTTGGCTGGGCATCATGGTGATGGCGGTCCAGATTCCGTTGTTCCTCAATATGGTTTCCAATCCGAACAGTACGGCTGCGTTCCTGTTCTTCTGGCAGTAAGACTTTTTGCATCGGCATGGCAGGTGTATTTGTATCCTATATCGTCCCTTGTTACAACATCCAGGCATATCTCCCGAAATGCCTGGAGAGTCTGCACAAGCAGCAGATCCCGGAAGGGGACGTGGAGTTTGTCCTGGTGAACGACGGTTCGACGGATGGCACGCTGGCCATCCTCCGGCAGTTTGCCGCGCAGGACAACCGGGCTGTGGTCATCGACCAGCCGAACCAGGGGGTTTGTGCGGCCCGGAACCATGGACTTGCCGTAGCCAAGGGTACATACGTCTTTTTCCTGGACGGGGATGACTGGCTCGCGGACAATGCCAGCGAAGTCATATTTCGCTTCTGCCGGGATTCGGCGCCGGATATCGCGCTGTTCAACAACTACAAGATTCAGGAAGGGAAGACGGAAGGCGAGGTTTGGATCGACTGCACGCGACATATCGCCCCTGGCGTTTATCCGCAGCGGACGTATTTGGAGAAGACCCGCTATTTTCCCATTTCGTTCAAGTTGTACAGGCGCGCTTTCCTGCTGGACCATCAGGTCGGATTTGACGAACAGCTTGTCGCGGGAGAACTTTATACTTTCTTCATCCATGCTCTCGTGCAGGCGCAGACGGTTGGGATCTCGCCCGAATTTGTGATGTATTATCTGAAGCGGAAGGGCGACAGTGCGACGACAGCCATCTCTGTTGAGCGAGACGGCGCGGTCATTGACACGTTGCATGTGGTCAATGGTTATGTCCAGCGCTTTTGCCCGCAGTTGCGGGAGAAACGGGCCTATCTTACTTCGTCCTTCTGGTTGGTCACGTCCTTTGCCGTGATCAAATATGTGGGGCGCACCCGGTATCGGAAAGAGATCGGGCAACTGATGGACAAAGTGCGTGCGGATGAAGATTATCGGACATTATTACAGTATTTTACGGGAAAAGGGCTCTCGCGCTCGAAGCACACGTTGCTGGCTTTGGCCATCCGGTTCCTGCCGCCGCGGGCTGCCTATTTCCTGATTCGACAGTATTATAAGTTGGCTACCAGAAAGAATATCGATTGAACCATGAAAGAACTGATCATCATTGGTGCCGGCGGCATGGGCCGGACCCTCTACTGCAATGCGATGGAAAGCATCGGCTATGGGGAGGTTTTCCGGATCAAGGGATTTCTTGACGACAATGCGGAGGCGTTGGCTGGCTATGAAGGCTATCCGCCAATCCTCGGAACAATCAAGGGCTATCAGCCCTGCCCGGAAGATGTGTTTGCTTCATCCCTTGGCGGGAGTGCCCGCCGTCCCTGTATTGAAGAGATTATCCGCCGAGGTGGGGAGTTCCTGGAGTTGATCCACAAGACCGCGCGGATCTACCAGAATGTGAAGTTGGGAAAGGGAAATTTCATCGGTGCCTACTCGGTACTCGGCAATGATGCCGTAGTGGGGGATTACAATATGATCCAGTCCTATACGGTCATCGGTCACGATGTCCGCATCGGCAACTGGAACCGGCTGGATACGCACGTGACTTGCGTCGGGGGCATCGTCATCGAGGACGAGACGACCATCCATACCTCGGCTGTCATCAATCATGGAGTCACCATCGGAACGGGGGCGCATGTGGGTGCCCTGAGTTTCGTCATCCGGAATGTAAAGCCGTGCACCACCGTCTTCGGGAATCCGGCTAAAATGATAACTATCAACCAATCATAGATTTATGGATATTTCTACGTTCATTCAGCATTTCGCTGACCAGTTTTTCGATACCTCTGCGGACCAATTGCATCCGGATACGGTTTTTCGGGAGCTGGACGAGTATTCATCGATTGTGGCACTCTTGATCATGACGATGATTGATGAGGAGTACGGCGTATCGGTATCGGGGAATGAAATGCTAGCGGCCGTTACCATCCAGGATTTGTACAATATCGTTCAAGCCAAGCTTGCCTGATGGACTATAACCCTTTTTCACTTGCCGATAAGACGATTCTCGTGACCGGCGCGGCCGGCGGAATCGGGCGGGCGACCAGTATCGAGTGTGCAAAACTCGGTGCCACGCTGATCCTGACAGACCTGGATGAGGAGGGTCTGACCGAGACCCTCGGCCAGCTGGCCGGGAAGGGGCATCGCCATGTGGCGGCAGACCTGACAAGCCTGGAGGTTTTGGATGAACTGGTGGCGGGACTGCCGATGCTCGACGGTGTTGTAAATTGTGCCGGTATTACCAAGCCGACGCCTGTCAAGTTCATCAGTCCTGAGAAACTGGAACGGATCATGGCGGTCAATACGTATGCGCCGATCCTTCTGACCCAGCGTTTGCTGAAGCAAAAAAGACTCGCGACGGGGGCATCCCTTGTTTTCACTGTATCCATTGGTGGCGTCTTTATGACGGCCCCCGGCAATGCCATGTACGGTGCCTCGAAGAATGCGCTGCAGGCCTTTGTCCGCAGTGTCGCTTTGGAATGCGCTCCCTGGATCCGTTGCAACAGCGTGAATCCCGGTATGGTGAATACGGGCCTTGCGGGGCAGGTCTATTCGGATGCCGACAAGGCCCGGGATATTGCGAGCTATCCGATGAAACGGTATGGCGAGCCGCGTGACATCGCACTGGCGATTGTGTACCTTCTTTCGGATGCGTCGGCATGGATGACGGGCCAGGCGCTGGTCATCGACGGCGGAAAGACTTTGTATTGATTATGAAACTGCTTGAGAATAAAGTCTCTGTCATCACGGGGGCGGGCCGTGGAATCGGCTGCGTGATAGCGGAGCAGTTTGCACGGGACGGAGCGGTGGTCTATGTCAACGATATTGTGCCGGGCGATCTGGAAGCATGGGCCCGTGATTGCTCGGACCGGAACGGGACGAAGGTCGTTCCGCTCTGCTTTGACGTGACGGACAGCGCGGCGCTGCGGGCTGGCCTGCAATCGGTCTATAAGGCGGAAGGCCGGATTGATGTAGTCGTCAACAATGCGGCCATCATCCAGAACCAGAAACTGGGCATGGTGACCCGGCCGTTGCTGGAGGAGATGTTCCGGGTGAATGTCTTCGCAGTCATTGACATGATTCAGACGGTCGCGCGGCTGATGGCGCGGGGTGGGGGTGGCAGCATTGTGAACATGGCTTCGATCACCGGCATGGTGGGTTCTCCGGGACAGGTGGCGTATTCCTCTACTAAAGGAGCCGTGATTGCACTCACCAAGTCTGCTGCAAAAGAGTTGAGCCCTCTTCAGATCCGTGTCAATGCCGTCGCACCGGGTATCATCCGGACCGAGCGGTTTGAAGAATTGTATGAAGCCAGCGGGGAGAAGATCGACCAGCGGATCAGCCGCATTGCCTTGGGCCGTCTCGGCACGCCGCAGGACGTGGCGGACGCCGTGGCGTTCCTGGCTTCCGACCGTGCTTCGTATATCAGCGGCCAGATCCTTGGCGTGGATGGCTGCGCATCGATTTAAGTGCTTATGTTTTTAGACCTGAATAAGAAGGATCCTGCCTCGCTGGCCGTCATCGACGACAGCGGACAGGCCCTGACATATGGAGATATCTGTAGTTTTTCCGCGCAATTTGCGCAGCACGTTCCGGCCCGCTCGCTGATCTTCCTCCTGACAGAGAATCGGAATGGCTCGCTGCTGGGCTATGTGGCCTGCCTGTCGAATGGCATTGTACCTTTGCTGCTGAATGCCAAGACCGAAGAGGGGACGTACCGCAACCTGTCTGACTTGTATCGGCCGGCCTATGTGTGGGCATCGGAAGACAACAAGCACTGCGCCGGCATGAAACCGGTCTTTGCCGCCCAGGGATATGCGCTGTACCCGACTGGCAATGTGCCTGTTTCTATGCATCCGGACCTGGCACTGCTCCTGCTTACATCCGGCTCCACAGGGAGTCCGAAACTGGTGCGGCACAGCCTGCGCAATGTGGAGGTGAATGCAGAGAACGTCCGGCAACTTTTCGGCCTGACGGCCGATGAGCGGGCCATGGCGATCCTGCCGATGTACTATACGATGGGCTTGTCGGTGATTACCAGTCATTTGCTCGCAGGGGCGACGGTGCTTCTCTCCGGACGTTCGATGCTCGATAAGGGCTTTTGGGCGACCTTGCGGGAGGCGACGAGTTTCACAGGTGTCCCGTACAGCTATGAACTGCTGATGCGGATGCGCTTTATGCGGATGGACCTGCCGAACCTGCGGGTTCTCAGCCAGGGGGGCGGGAAACTGACGGAGGAGATGTTCCGGGCACTGGCCCAGTATGCCCACGATACCGGGAAACGATTCATCGCTACTTACGGGCAGTCGGAGTGCACCGCCCGCATGGCTTATCTGCCCGCTGAGCTGGCGCTCGAGAAAACGTGCAGTATCGGATTTGCCGAGCCTGGCGGACAACTCTCCCTCGTCGATGAAAACGGCCACGAGAGTTTTACTGGGGAAGCGACAGGGGAGTTGGTCTATCGGGGCGAGAACGTGACGCTGGGCTATGCCTTCGGCCCGGAAGATCTCACAAAAGGGGATGAGAACCACGGCGTGATGCATACGGGCGACCTGGCCCGGCGCGATGCGGACGGCTGCTATTTCATCGTGGGCCGCCTGAAGCGCTTCCTGAAGATTTATGGCATCCGGGTTGACCTGGAAGAGTTGGAGAACCTTATCCAATCGACCTTCAAAACGGATTGTTATTGCAAAGGGGATGATGAGAAACTCGTGGTCCTCGTTGCGGACAGGCAGGTCGCTGCACAACTGCCAGCCTTCCTGGAGAATAAAACGCACCTGTTTCACAAGAACCTGGAAATCCGGCTGGTCGATGAGATCCTTCGCAACGAGGCCGGCAAAGTAATCAACCAATAAGTATGACGAATCTGGAGAAATTGAACGGCGTCTTCTGCGAAGTGTTCCTGGTGGACGCCACTGCCCTGGGGGAAGGTTTTGACAACCAGCATGTGGACGGCTGGGACAGTGTCCGGCAATTGAGTCTGGCCAGCAGCCTTGAAGATGCTTTCGACATTATGCTGGACCCGGTTGACATCCTGGAACTTACCTCTTATGAGAACGCCAGGTCGATGTTGGGTAAGTACGGAATCGCGCTCTGATGGCACTTTGGGAAATCAAGCATGTGGCGGTTCGCGGCGTGACAGGAACAGTTCCTGCCCATGCGGTGAAAACGGCCGATTTTGACATTCTCACGCAGGAGGAGGCCACGCTGTTCGACAATACGGTGGGCATCAAAAACCGCTACATTGCCCCGGATGACGTGTGCGCCTCGGACTTGTGCTTCGATGCGGCGGAACGCTTGCTGGCGGCCTTGGGCTGGGAGCGTGATAGTATTGATGTACTGGTGTTCGGTTCGGTGACGGGCGACTACAAGACGCCGCCGACTGCTGGCATCCTGCAGGCGCGTCTTGGCCTCCCGACCAGCACGTTTGTGCTGGATATTCCGATGGGCTGCTGTGGCAGTATGTATGCCATCAATGTGGCTGGCAATCTGCTCAGTGCCGGGACGGTGAAACGGGCACTGCTGCTTGTGGGCGATACTGCTCTCCGGATGGGGTCGCTGAAAGACAAGAGCCGCGTGCCACTCTTCGGCGACGGTGGCACTGCCATGGCGTTGGAATACGATCCGGCGGCGGAAGACATCGTCATCGAGTTCAATACACTGGGTTCCAGTTATGAAGCCTTGATGACGCCACACGGCGGCTTCCGCCATCCGATTACCCCGGAATCGTTTGTAGAACAGGACTTTGGAAACGGTGTCATCCGGGCGCCCAAGGATACGCTGATCAACGGGATGGGGGTTTTTGCCTTTGCGATCGCCCGTCCGCCGATCAGCATTCAGCAGATGATGGCGGCTTGTGGGCTGACGGCGGACAATGTCGATTATTTCCTGATTCACCAGGCAAACAAACTGATTGTGGACCGGATTGTGAAGAAACTCAAATTGCCGGTTGAGAAAGTTCCGTATGATCTGCAGGAATTCGGCAACCTTGGCGGGGCGTCGATTCCGATGCTGATGTCATACAATCTCATTGATGAACTCCAGACGCGTCCTTTGACGTTGCTTTGCTCCTCGTTCGGCCTGGGGCTGACGTGGGGAACCATGCTTTTGCGGACCCGTCCGATGACGGTCTTGCCGATCCATCATTTTGCATAAATGGAAAAATTGACTCTCAAACAGCGGCTGGGCAGGATCGTGAGCCTCTCAGTGTCGCAGTATCACCGCTTTCGCGGCTGTGAGATCGGCCGGAATTGCCGGATCTCGAAAAGTGCCCTGATCGACCGGGTGAATCCCCGCGGTGTCCATATCGGCGACAATACGCGCGTGCTTCTGGAAGCCTGGATCCTGGCGCACGACTATTCACACGGCGTTGACATCCAGAGTATCCGGATGGATACGTATATCGGCCATCATTGCGTCATCGGGGGACGGTCGGTTATCATGCCGGGCGTCCACATCGGGAATCACGTGTATGTCGGCGTGGGGAGTATCGTCACGCATTCCGTCCCGGACCATTGCATCGTCGCCGGCAATCCTGCCCGGATTATCCGGCGGGGGACGATTATCAGCGACCGGGGCCAACTGATAGAAAAAGGGGAAAGCGTCAAGGAATGAAAAGAAGTCTGAAGTCGTTGGCCTGTAGGGTTGCGTATTCTCCATTGGGCAGCAAGGTTGCCAACGGATTGGGGATTACGGGCTTATGGGCACGGCTGAATGTCCGTTCCAAAAAGAAGCGCCTGTGGGCCGAGGCGAAGAAGCAATTCGAAAACGGTGCGGCTTTGGGTACCTTGGAGGACTACAGGGATGCGCTGCGCAAGCATTGGGTTTCGTATGCGGAATATGCTTTCCAGTATGCGTTCTACAAAAAGACGGAAACCGAACGAGCGGCGTATGTGTCGCGGCTGCGGATGGCCTATTTCTACTGGCGGTATGTGCCCGGAACGGTCAAGGCTGTTTTCCGTGAGAAGAAGCGTTTTTTGAAGACTTTTCAAGGCAATGTCCACCGGACATGGCTCTATGCGCCGGAGACCTCGTATGACGCGTTCATGCACTTGATTTCCCAGCATGATGTCATCGTCAAGCCCTGCGATGGAAAGTTGGGAAGAGGTATTTTCAAGTTGTTCAAAGCGGAGGTTCACCCCGACGAACGGACGCTGTTTGCCGAGTGTGTGAAAAACAGGATGCTGGTGGAACAATGCATCGAATCCTGTGACGAACTGAAAGCCTTCCACCCGCAGAGTCTCAATTCGATCCGGGTCGTCACGGTTGCCAATCGGGAAAACGCGTGTGTCTTTTCCGGTGTATTCCGGACGGGTGTCGGCGACAAGGTCGTCGATAATTCCCATGCAGGAGGCGTGTCTGCGCAGATCAACGTCGAGACCGGCATCGTGGAAAGCGACGGGGCCGACAAAAACGGGAACAGGTATGTAGCACACCCCGACAGCGGGCTGGTTTTCAAGGGCTTCCAGATTCCGCAGTGGGAGAAGATCGTGGATACCTGCTGCAAGGCCGCCATGGCTTCCGGCAATCCGGTAACCGGTTGGGACGTGGTGCTCAACCAGGATGGGAAGGTGGAGTTCATCGAGGGCAATTATGGACCCGACTTGGACATGATGCAGACTCGCTACCAGACAGGGATCAAAGCGAGAATCTATGCCTTGATCAAGCAGTATCAGGGTATCGATCTATATCAAATGGAGAAAAAGTTATGCGTGCTATGAAATGGCTCTGTTTCTGGTTGATGGCGGTATCGTGCTCGGTTCCGCTTGATGGGAAGCTTCCCGGAGAGGAAGTGCTCCCTGGGGAAGAGACCCTTCCTGTTGTCGTGATCCCTCCGGTTGAAGAGCCGCAGCCGACTGCCCTGACGCAGCAGATGGTCGATACAGCGCAAGGCACCCTGGTCATTTCCCGGAACTTGTCTTTAGAGGGAGCGGAGATTGTGTTGCCCAAGGATTTGACTTTGGAATTCCAGGGCGGATCACTGGATGGCGGGACATTGGTGGGCAATGGCACCAAACTGAAGGTTACGCAAGAAAAGCCGCTGTTTGGCCTGTCGCTCCGGATTTCCGGTGTTTGGAACGTGCCGGAAGTCTTTGACTGGTGGTTCGCATTTGATGCGGCCGAAGGTGCCGTATCCAACCAAATTATCGAGAATGCGCTGGCATTCAGCAATGACAAAACCTTCTGCCACATTTGGTTCGTGGCCGACCGGGTCTATTATTTCGAATTGCCTTATAAGGGCCGGGCGGATCTGGGCAATATGGTGACCTACCGGATGGTCGATGGGAAAAAGAGGCGCAATTACTATGAACTGGGTACGGATGCTTTCTCGTTCTTGCGGATTTTCACGATTCCGTCGAATACGCATTTGACAGTCAACAACAAGTTGAAGATGCTGCCGACAAGCGTCGGGGCCTATTTCGTGTTCTGGGAGTATGGCAAGGAAAAGGTGACGGTCGATGGCAGCGGCGTGATTGCCGGTGACAACGACTGGCATCGCTACGACAGCCCGATGTCTGGTACGAAATACTATGGCGAATGGGGCCATCTTTTCAAGTGTGCCCGTTGCAAGGATTTCGTTTTCAGGGATATCACGCTATCGGATTCCTATGGCGACTGCATTATGTTCTCGGGGTCTCATTATCCGGAAGAGCCCGACACGCGTTGGGCGTCAGGCCTGACGGTCGAGAATGTGAAGATTCTGCGCGCGCGCCGCAACGGCATGGCGATCGGGGCGCGGGATGTCGTGATCCGGAATTGCCATTTCGAAGGCTGCGGCACCAAGGAGGTGCGGGGTACCGCTCCGCGCAGTGCCATTGATTTCGAGCCGGACTATATCCGGCAGTACCCGGAAATCGGCAACGAGCATGTCTTGTTGGAGAAATGCACGTTCAAGAACAATCATTTTGACGTGGCTTCCTATATGAACAACATGTGGGGATACGGACAAGTGGCCACAGTCGTGAAAGACTGCGTCTTCACGTCTTCCCTCAAGATCCAGGGAACTTTCTGGATGCGGTTTGAGAACTGCTATATACCGTTTGTCTGGAATTCGAAAGACAGCGAACGGTCGGTCATGCTGTATTCCCGTCACATGGAATTCGTCAACTGCGAGTTCGGTGAGTACGATACGTCTATCCTGGGGAATGTCACTTACGTCTCCAACAAGTACAAGAACTGCAAGTTCAATACGGCGGTAGAGCACTAGGCTATGTACAGGAAATGCTTGAAACGCTGTCTCAGCTTGCTTCTGTCTTTTGTGGCGCTGCTGGTAGTAGGTTGGCTGATCGGATTGGTGGCGCTCATCCTGCATTTTGCCAATAAGGGCGCGGGCGTGTTTTTCCTTCAGCCCCGTCCGGGAAAGGATGCGAAGATCTTCAAGGTCATCAAATTCAAGACAATGACAGACGAAAGGGGCGCCGATGGAAAGTTGCTTCCTGATGCTCAGCGGCTTACGAGGGTAGGGAAGATCGTCCGCAGCCTCTCGCTCGATGAACTTCCGCAACTGGTGAATATCCTGAAAGGGGATATGGCCTTCATCGGTCCCCGTCCCTGGCGCGTGGAGTACCTGCCGCTGTATTCCCCGCAGCAGATGCGGCGCCACGAAGTGAGGCCCGGCATTACGGGTTGGGCACAGGTACACGGGCGCAATGCCATCTCCTTCACCAAGCGCCTGGAATACGATATCTATTACGTGGATCACTTGTCCTTTTGGCTCGACGCCCGGATCTTCTTCATGACGATCCGCAAGGTGCTCCGGCGGGAAGGGATTTCGGAAGCCGGACAGGCTACCTCCGAAGCTTTCAATGGACATAATTGAATGAGAATGAAAAAAGTCTTGACAGTCGGCGTGTTCGACATGCTGCATATCGGGCATATCCTTCTTTTCAAACGAGCCCGCGCCTTGGGCGACTACCTCATCGTGGCCGTGCAGGAGGATGACTGCATCTTGAAATACAAGCCCGACACACGGATGGTTTATACGACGGCAGAGCGGACCTTTATGGTGGGCGCCCTCAAATATGTCGATGAAGTGGTGACGTACCGGGATGTGGATCAGGATATCCAAACAATCGACTTCGATGTCTTTGCGAAGGGGCCCGACCAGAATCACGCGGGCTTCCGGCGGGCAGAGGACTGGTGCCGAACCCACGGAAAAGAGGTGGTTGTCATCCCGCGTACAGAGAACATCTCGTCCACTATGCTCAAGGAATACTCGAAGACCCGCTGACAACGCCATGAAACTCAGTATTATCATCCCTTATTACAATGCGGAGGCATGGATCGGCCCGATGCTGGACTCCCTGCTCGACCAGGATCTGCCGCAGGAGGACTACGAGATTATCGTTGTGGACGACGGTTCCACGGAAGAGCCGGTGACATTGCGCAGGTATATGTCAGCCCATCCGAATATCCGCTGCCACCGGCAGAAGAATGCCGGTGTCTCCATGGCGCGCAATACGGGCCTGGGTTTGGTGCGGGGAGAGTGGATCTGGTTCTGTGACAGTGATGACTATGTGCGGCCACAAGTGTTGGGGCGTTTGCTGACGATTGCTGAATCCCGCCAGCTCGACCTGCTTTGGTTCAATGCCGTGTATGTCCGTCCGGGTAAACCGCTTCCGGCCGAGAAGTGCGATTTCGAGGCCGTTTCTCCTGTCCGGACCGGCTGGGAATATGTCGTCAATCCACCGGCGAAGGTGGGAATGGCGGTGTGGCGCTATCTGGTTCGCAGCGAGATCCTTTTGTCGAATGGACTCCGTTTCCACGACGTGACGTATGGGGAGGGCCGCTGGTTCCAGTTGGAACTGGTTCCCCATGTGCAGCGGACCGCCCATGTCGATGTGGATGTGTATTACTATGTGCAGCGCCAAACGTCGATCATGCACGGGCAGAAGCGGAAGAATTATGCCCGCTTTGCCGACAACATGTTCCAGTATCTCGAAGCCGTTACTGCCGCCATGGGCGATGCGTCCGTACCGGCCGAAGCTCGCAAGTATTTGATGAACCGCCGGGATGAGGATGCATACACGCTGCTGAAGGATTTGTGGCAGGATTGCCCTGTCGCTTTCTCCCGGCAGTATCAGCAAAAACTGAAGGCCTTGGGCGCCTTGCCTTTGCGGATCACTGGCGGCGGTAAGGAGCGTTTCAATCGGTTCTTGATGAACCGGCCGGTCCTCTGGCCGCTCGTTTGCCGTCTGTACCGTCTCAGACATCCCGTATCATAATTCACTATGGAAGCTGGAAAAGGGAAACCGAAAAGCCTGAAAGAGAAGACCATATCGGGCATGATATGGTCGAGCATCGGCCGCTTCGGCACGATGGGGCTGGGGTTCATCTCGAATCTCGTGCTGGCGCGTCTGCTGATGCCGAGCGATTTCGGGGTGATCGGCATGCTCCATGTCTTTATCGCGGTTTCCGGCGTTTTCGTGACGGCTGGTTTCGGCTCGGCGCTGATCCAGAAAAAGAATCCCACGCATGTCGATTATACCTCCGTGTTCTGGTGGAACCTGGCTGCGGCCATCGTTTTTTACTGGATCCTCTTTTTCTGCGGTCCCCTCATCGCCCGTTTCTTCGAGATGCCGGAACTCTGCCCGGTTTTGCGGGTCCAGAGCCTTTCGCTGATCATCCAGGCATTCTCGGTGGTACAAACCAACCAGCTGCGGAAAAGGCTTCGTTTCAAGCAATTGTCCATGCGGAGCTTGACAGCTGCCTTTGCCGGTGCGGTGGTTGGCATCACGATGGCCCTTCTGGGATTCAGCTATTGGAGCCTGGTGGCTTCGAGCCTGGTGGCGAGCCTGGCGGGTGTGCTGCTGTTGTGGCGTCTGAGCAGCTGGCGTCCGACGCTGGAATTCAGCGTCCAGTCGTTGAAGGAACTCTTTGCCTTTGGCGGCCTGATGGCACTCTCAGCGCTGGTGGAGGAGGTCTATACGAATCTGCAGAGCCTGATCATCGGCAAGTGGTATTCTCCGAAAGACTTGGGCTATTATACGCAGGCCCGCAAGTTGGAAGATGTGCCGACGCTGTCGCTCTCGCATATCGTCAACCAGGTTTCCTTCCCCGTGTTTTCCTCCCTTCAGGACGATCACACCCGGCTGGTGGCGGCGCTGCGGAAGAATTCAAGGTCGATCAACTACATCAATTTCCCGCTGATGGCGTTGCTGATTGTCATCGCCCGGCCGCTGATCATGCTTTTGTACGGGGCAAAATGGGAGATCTCGATACCGTATTTCCAGATTCTCTGTATCTCGAGCCTGGTGTTCTCGATGAATACGCTCAATACCAACATCATCAAGTCGCTCGGACGCGGAAAACTCTATTTCTGGGTGCAGCTGATCAAGCGGATTATCGGCCTGGTCCTGATTATTCTCGGCGCGCGTGCCGGCATGATGCCTTTGATGTGGGCCCTCACGGCGATCGGCTATACGAGCATCGTGATCAATATGTACGTAACGGGCCGGCTCATCGGTTATGGCATCGGGAAGCAGGTCCGCGACTTGGCCGGCTATTTTGCGGCTACGCTGTTCTCGGCGGGCGTCGTGTATCTGCTGGGGCTTGTCCTGCCCTTCCATCCGTATCTGGTGATGCTGGTCCAGATCCTGGTGTTTGCCGGCTTGTATATCGGGCTGTCGCTCCTGTTCAAGTTTGAAAGCCTCTACACCTATCTCGACATCGCCCGAAATTATTTGAAACGATTGAAGAAATGAAACGATCCCGGAAACTGTTCCGACTGCTCTTCAAAGTCAATCTGATCAAGACGGTCTGGTTCAATTGGAAAATGCTGCCCGCTCGCCAGGCCTGGCGCCTGCCGGTCTGGTTCTTCGGGAAAACGACGTTCCGGGGCCTGACCGGAAAGGTCATCATCGAGAGCCGCGTTCGCAGCGGTATGATCCGGGTCGGGGAGAATGCCTGGTATGTGGAGACTACGGTGCCCTGGACCATCTGGAATATCCGGGGTACGATGGTATTCAAGGGCCCGCTGGAATTCTGCATGGGTTCGTATGTCCTGGTGTCGGACCAGGCTGTGCTTACGTTGGGTAAGAACCGGACTGGTTTTGGCTCGAATATCCGGCTGTTCTGTTTTGACAGGATCACGATTGGCGACAGCAGCCGCTTTGCCTGGGATTGCCTGATCTCGGACACGAGTTTCCATTATATTGAGAAGATCGAATCCGGGGCGAAAGCCCCGCTGACCAAGCCGGTGATCATCGGGGACCGGGTCTCTGTATTCAATCGTTCCAGCATCTTGAAAGGGGCCGTTCTACCTGACGACACAATTGTGGTGTCAAACAGCATCGTGAACAAAGACTTTTCTGAAATCGGCCCTTATTGTATGTTGGCAGGGGCGCCGGCCGTTGTCAAGGCTACGGGTGTCCGGCGCATCTGGGATCTGAAGGAAGAACGGGAACTGGACCGGCAATTCGGTTATCACAGGACTCATCTGTAATGAGAATAGGACTTCTTCGCGAAACGAAAAATCCGGTGGACAACCGGGTGGCTCTGAGCCCTGCCCAAGCGGCTCGGATCCAGGCGTGCTATCCGGATGTGACAGTAGTCGCCCAGACCAGCGGTATTCGCGCTTTCTCGGATGACGAGTATAGGGCCGCTGGCATTCAAGTGGCGGGAGATGTGTCGGATTGTGACTTGCTGCTCGGTATCAAAGAGGCCGATATTTCCACGTTGCGGCCGGATCGGCACTATGTATTCTTCGGCCATGTGGCCAAGATGCAGGTAGGTAACCGTCCCTTGCTGCAGGCGATGATCCGCAAGCGGATCACGTTCTCCGACTATGAGTATATGGTGGATGAACAGGGCGTACGTGTCTGTGCCTTTGGCTGGTGGGCAGGGGTTGTAGGTGTTTATGATACGCTGCGGGGATACGGCCTGCGTACCGGTCTGTTCGATTTACCCAAACCCGATTCCCGGTTTACGCTAGAACAGCTCAAGAAGAATCTAAGGTCCATTGAATTGCCGCACGTCAAGATGGTATTGACGGGGCGAGGGCGTACCGCAAAAGGGGCACAGTACATTTTGGAGGAGATCGGTGCTGTGATTTTGCCGGTGGATGCTTATCTGGCCGTCGAATCCGTGGACAGGCTTACCTGCACGTTCGCCTATATTGATTCGCTGGTTCGGCCGGCAGATGGTTCTGATTTCGTCTCCGTGGCCGATTTCCATGCGCATCCTGCGCGTTATGAAAGTAATTTCATGCGCTTTGCCCAAACGTCCGATATTCTTGTCTGCTGCCATTATTGGGGCATTGAAGATCCTGTGTATCTTTCCGAAGCGGATTACCGGACTCCCGGCTTCCGGATCCGGATGATCGGAGACATCACTTGTGATATCCAGGGGAGCGTCAGATCCACGCTTCGCGCGTCCACCCACGCGGATCCGTATTACGATTACAATCCGCTGACGGAAAAAGAGGAGCCGGCCTTCTCCTCTGACGGAAACATCACGGTCATGGCCATCGATACCTGTCCGAATGCGTTGCCGCGCGACGCAAGCGACTATTTCGGCGCACGCTTCTGCGAGTATGTCCTTGAGCCGTTGCTGCGGGGGGAGGATTCCTCGGTGCTCGAACGCTCGACAATCCTGCAGGAAGGGCAGTTGACACCCGGTTTCCAGTACCTGGCAGACTTTGCAGCGGATGGTTTTCTGCCACATTGTCAGTCCTAGGACGGGTGGCACAATCTTCGTTAAACAAGAGGGCGTCGGTGCGACAAATGCACCGGCGCCTTTTTGTCAACGAAATTGTAAAAAGAAAAAAATAGGAGAATAACATTATGGGAAAAATCATTGGAATTGACCTGGGTACTACGAACTCTTGCGTAGCGGTCATGGAAGGCAACGAGCCGACCGTTATCATCAACAGCGAAGGCAAACGCACAACGCCGAGCGTCGTGGCTTTTGCCGACAACGGGGAACGGAAGATCGGTGATCCGGCCAAACGGCAGGCTGTCACCAACCCGCTCAAGACCATCTATTCGATCAAACGGTTCATGGGTGAAACCTACGACCGCGTGACGAAAGAGTCGGAGCGCGTGAGCTACAAGGTGGTCCGCGGCGACAACAACACCCCGCGCGTGGACATCGACGGCAAACTCTATTCGCCGCAGGAGATCAGCGCCATGGTGCTGCAGAAGATGAAGAAGACGGCGGAAGATTACCTCGGCCAGGAAGTCAAGGAGGCCGTCATTACGGTGCCGGCTTACTTCAGCGACTCCCAGCGCCAGGCTACGAAAGAGGCAGGTGAAATCGCCGGCCTGAACGTCAAGCGAATCATCAACGAGCCGACGGCCGCTGCACTGGCCTACGGCCTCGACAAGAAGAACAAGGATATGAAGGTGGCCGTGTTCGACCTCGGTGGCGGTACGTTCGATATCTCCATCCTGGAACTGGGCGACGGTGTCTTCGAAGTGAAGTCCACCAACGGTGATACGCACCTGGGCGGTGACGACTTCGACCACAAGATCATCGACTGGCTGGCCGAGGAGTTCCGCAGCGAGAACGGCATCGACCTGCGGCAGGATCCGATGGCGCTCCAGCGTCTGAAGGAAGCCGCCGAGAAGGCGAAGATCGAACTGTCGAGCCAGACCTCCAGTGAGATCAACCTGCCGTACATCACGGCGGTGGGCGGTGTGCCGAAGCATCTGGTCAAGACCCTGACCCGTGCCAAATTCGAACAGCTCTGCGACAGCCTGATCCAGGCAACTGTCGAGCCGTGCCGCAAGGCGCTGCGCGATGCCGGTCTGCAGACCTCCGATATCGACGAAGTCCTGCTGGTGGGTGGTTCGACGCGTATCCCGGCTGTCCAACAGATTGTGGAGAAGTTCTTCGGCAAGGCCCCGAGCAAGGGCGTGAACCCCGATGAGGTTGTGGCTGTCGGTGCTTCCATCCAGGGCGGTGTCCTCGCCGGTGATGTGAAAGACGTGCTGCTGCTCGATATGACGCCGCTGTCGCTGGGTATCGAGACCCTCGGCGGTGTGATGACCAAACTGATCGACGCCAATACCACGATTCCTACGCGCAAGAGCGAAGTCTTCTCGACCGCTTCGGATAACCAGCCATCCGTGGAGATCCACGTGCTGCAGGGCGAACGTTCGATGGCCCGCGACAACAAGACCATCGGCCGCTTCAACCTCGACGGCATCACCCCGGCACCGCGTGGCGTACCGCAGATCGAAGTGTCCTTCGATATCGACGCCAACGGTATCCTGAACGTGTCGGCCCGTGACAAGGCCACCGGCAAGGAGCAGAAGATCCGTATTGAAGCTTCCTCCGGCCTGTCTGATGCCGAGATCAAGCGGATGCGTGACGAAGCGAAGGCCAACGAGGCTGCTGATAAGGCCGAGAAGGAGCGTATCGACAAGATCAATGCGGCGGATGCCCTGATCTTCCAGAGCGAAAAGAACCTCAAGGAATACGGCGACAAGATCCCGACCGACAAGAAGGGCGCCATCGAGAATGCCCTCGGTCAGCTCCGCGAAGCGCACAAGAGCCAGAATCTGGCCGACATCGAGCGCGCTACCGAAGCCCTGAACAACGCATGGCACGCTGCCAGCGAGGACATGGCCCGCGCTGCCCAGCAGCAGCAAGGCCCGCAGGGGAACCCGGGTGCCGGTTTCGGCGGCGGCTTCAACGGCGGTCAGCAGGGTCCGCATGATGGCGGCTCCAATGACAACCAGGGCCCCGAAGACGTGGACTACGAGGAAGTCAAATAAACATAAACCCATATGGAGCTGAAAAGGCTGCCCGAGTGGGTCCGAACAGCGAAAAGCGTATCGCGTCTGACAGGACGCGGTGCGCTTTTTCACCTTCTGGATGCTTTTGCCTGTTATCGCCGCTATGGAAGCGACGAGGTTCAGTACGGAGAAGGAGGTTTCTATCGCCTTTCACGTGCTGAAAGGGAGAATACCTATACCAAGCAGCTTACCTTCAAGCTGGCGCCGCTTTTCAACCGGGAAGAAAACCGGTATATCTGCCGGCAGAAGGAAGAATTCAACCGCTTTTTCCCGCAGTATGTAAAGCGTCCCTGGCTATACTGTAAAGAGGCATCTGCTGAAGACATCCAGCGTTTTATCGCCGCACAGCCCCGTGTGATAGTCAAACGTACCGATTCTTTGCAAGGCCAGGGGATTCATGAACTGGACCTGTCCAAGGGACTTGAAGCCGTTTCGCAGGCATTGACCGGGCAGAAGGTTTTGCTGGAGCGTTGGATCGACCAGCATCCGGATCTTTGTTTGGGAACCCATTCGGTCAATACGATTCGCGTGACGACCGTTCGCGACCGCGCCGGCCATGTCCACATGTTGAAAGCTGTTTTCCGCTGTGGCGTCGGCGATGCGATTGTCGATAATTTTACCCAAGGCGGGGTTGTCTATCCGCTTGATATGGAGCGGGGTGTCATTGAAGGGCCCGGTGCGAGGAAACATTCCGTTTCCGAAGGTGGGATTACGGTCCATCCCGGTACCGATATCCAGATGGTGGGACGCGCCATACCTTTCTGGACGGAGACGCTGGCGATGATTCAAGACGCGGCCCAACAACTCCCTGACTTGCGTTTTATTGGCTGGGATATTGCCATCACGCCGGAGGGCCCTGAACTGGTCGAGGGCAATACCCGGCCCGGTCCGGCCTTGCTCGAGTATATCGGAAAGAAGAAGGGCTTTTACAAGGAGATCATGTCGTATCTGTAGATCCTGGCATTTTCGTATCTTTGCGGTATGGTTTACCGCGAATTATCAGAAGAGGAATCCGGCGGGCTGGCCCGCCGGATTCTTTTTGAAGACAACCACCTGCTGATCCTGAACAAGCGGGTGGGGGAGATTGTGCAAGGCGACAAGACAGGGGATGAGCCGCTGAGCGAGACGCTGAAGGCGTTCATTGCGCAGCGGGACGGAAAGCCCGGTCATGTATTCATCGGGGTGCCGCACCGGCTCGACCGACCGGTGAGCGGGATTGCCGTCTTTGCCAAGACGTCGAAATGCCTCGAACGGCTGAATGCGATGTTCCGGGACGGAGACGTCCACAAGACCTATTGGGCGCTGACCTGCGCCCGGCCTGAGCCTGCTGAAGGCGAGCTCACGCACTGGCTCTACCGCAACGAGAAGCAAAACAAGTCATATGCATATGACCGTGAAAAGAACGGGACGAAACTGGCCCGGCTCCGTTACCGTGTCTTACGCGACACCGACCGCTATCATCTGGTGGAGGTGGAACTCCTGACGGGACGGCATCACCAGATCCGCTGCCAGCTGGCCACCATCGGCTGTCCGATCAAGGGCGACCTCAAATACGGCGCGCCGCGTTCGAATCCGGACGGCGGCATTTCGCTTCACGCACGCCGCATCACCTTTCTCCATCCCGTCCGGCACGAAGAAATCACCGTAGAAGCACCTGTTGATTGGGTGCAGCTTACAAGACAATCGAGGTCATCAAGTTGACCAGGTGGGTCACGGAACGGTCGGCCTCCTGTTTGTACATGTAGTTGAGCTGGATGCGGAGGCGCTGGAACGGATACCAGCTGGCGCCGGCAGTGTAGTACCACTGGTCGTGGCCGGCTTCCCGGGAATTGGTCGTGAAATAGTCACAGCGGGCGCCCAGGTTGAAGTTCGGCGTGATCTTGTAGCCAGCGGTAATGTAGGCGCCTTCAGCGCGCCAGCCGTCGGTGTGGCCAGCCATATATTCTGTGCGGAGCCAGGCCCATTTGCTATCATAATTGAAAGCCATGCCGTAGCGGTCGCGGACCCGGTAGTCGTAGTCGTGGTAGATTGGCACTTCGTCCATGTGGCCGATGCGACGCATATAATAGCCCGTGACACTCAGATCTTTAAGCGGGAAGATCATGACGCGCGCCATGAAATCCTTCAGCTTGTCATCATCTATCTTGTTGATGCCGCAGCCATTGAACAGGCCTACATCGTACCGGAGGAGGTGATGGCCTTCACCCATTTTCAACATTTTGCCGAAGAACATCAGACCCATTTCCCGGCCTGTAGCGCTGATGCCCGACACGTCGGCCGTGCTCATGCGCACAAAGCGCTGGACCAGCAGGGAGTAGTCGATCAATTCGAGTTTCAGCGGAGCATATTCGGAATTCTCCAGCGAAAGCGGTGTCTTGAACTGGCCGAATTCTATACCGAACTCAGGGCACATCGTATATTTCACCCAATAGTCCACGAGTTTCGGCGAACCGGCCAACTCGGCCTGAACCTTGTATTCGAACTTGCCGTAGCGGTCCTCAAACAGCTGGCCGGCGAGTGCGATACGGGCTCGTTTGATATAGAACGTGTTGTCCATCGCATCGGTGATACTATAGCCAGCCTGGTAGTAGCCTGAAGGAGTAATATATTTCATCCACGGCCGTTCCTGTGCGGAGACCTGAAAGAGGGGTGCCGCGGCAAGCATCATCAAAACAAATAGGGTCAGTCGTTTCATGGGATTATCTGCATTTTTTCTTGAGCCATTTCGCCACTTCGGGCGCCAGGCGGTTTTTCAACATTCGGTAGACCACGCGGTTGTAGGCCCTGACCCAGTCCAGTTCCGCTTTGTTGAGCAGTTTCTTGACCAGGATCGAGGTGTCTATGTGGCAGCAAGTCAGCGTCTCGAAGCTTAGGAAGGTGCCAAATTCGCTCTTGCCTTCTTCCCGGCAGAGCAGCACGTTTTCGTGCCGTACGCCGTGTTTGCCTTCCCGGTAAATGCCGGGTTCATTGGATGAGATCATACCGGGGAGCAAGGGCTGCGCATTGAAATTCTGGCGGATGCTCTGCGGCCCTTCGTGGACTCCGAGATAGAATCCGATGCCATGGCCTGTGCCGTGGCCGAAGTTGCGACGGGTGGCCCAAAGCGGACGGCGAGCCAGTGCGTCGATCTGGCAGCCGGCTGTCCCGCTGGGGAATACGGCCAGGGTCAGATCGATCATTCCCTTGAGTACCAGTGTGTAATCTTCACGCTCCAGCCGGGAGCAACGGCCGAGCGGAACCGTACGGGTCGTGTCGGTCGTTCCGAAAGTGAACTGCCCGCCGGTATCGATCAGATAGAGCCCGCGCGGCTTGATGACGGGGGAATTCTCCCGTTGCGTGCAGTAATGGGGCAGGGCGGCATTGGCGCCGTAGGCAGAGATGTTCTCGAAGCTGTTGCCGCGGAAACCCTCAATCTGGGAACGCAGCGAAGTCATTTTCTCGGAAGCTTCCCACTCCGTCACATGGGTGCCGCCTTTGACGGATGTCTCCAGCCAGTAGAGGAATGTCTCCAGCGCCGCGCCGTCTTCGATAAAGGCGCGGCGGAAGCCTTCGATCTCTTTCTTGTTCTTGATGGCCTTGCGCAGGACCACGGGTGACTCGCCGAACACGATTTCGCTCTCGGCGAAGAACTTGCGGATCAATTTGTAGGTATGGTAGTTGAGCGTGGACGGGTCGATGAAGAGACGGCCGCATTCGTCGCGGCGGTCTTCCAGGGCGTCTTCCAGGACACCATAATCGGCACAGATGATGCCTGGGACTTCCGGCACTTCCGATACATTGCGCACGAACCAGATGGCATTCTGCGGCGTGACCAGCAGGAAGGAGATGATATACGGATTGTAGTCGATGTCACTGCCGCGCACATTCAGCAGCCAGGCGATTTCATCGAGTGCAGACAGGAACATGGAATCGCAGCCTTTTTGCTTCATCTCATCGCGGAGCCAGGCCAGCTTGTCTTTGCGCGTCTCGCCGGTGGTTTTTTCGTCCAGCCATTCAATCGGGGAATGGGGAATCTCCGGTCGGTCGGCCCAAAGGCTGCTCAGCAGATCCGGCCTGTCGATCAAGTCGTAGCCGCCGATGCCGTAGGCGCCCCGAAGTGTGTCATCCAGTTCCTTGACGGCTCCGACGCTTTGGCAGAGACCGTCAAAAGCCACGCGGACGGGCTTGGTCTGGAAATGTCCGGCCAGCCAGCGGGGGATGGGGACCTCTTCGGGAACACGGGTCTTGTGCAGTTCGATGCCGGTTCCGGCCAGTTGCTGGTTTGCCTGGATGAAGAAACGCGTGTCGGTCCAGAGGCCGGCATGGTCCTGGGCAACAACGAGATCTCCGGCTTCTCCGGTAAACCCGCTGGCCCATTCGACTTGTTTCCAGCGCGGTGCAAAATACTCGCTGCCATGAGGGTCGGTGCCGGAGATGATCACGGCATCGTAGCCGAGCCCGCGGATCTGCGCGATGCGATCGGCATAATTGGTATCCGTTAGTGCCATATTTCACAAAGATAGTAAAAAAAGCCCGGTTGAAGCCGGGCAGGTTGAAAAGAGGTGTGTACCGAGGCCTTAGCGTGCGGCGATACACTCGACTTCGACGAGGGCGTTCTTCGGGAGCGTCTTGACGGCGACAGCGCTGCGGGCTGGGAAAGGCTCGGAGAAGAACTGGGCATAGACTTCGTTCATGGCGGCAAAGTCGCCCATGTCGGCAAGGAACACAGTAGTCTTGACAACGTTGTCAAGGCTCAGGCCGGCGGCTTCCAGGATGGCTTTCGCGTTGGTGAGCGACTGGCGGGTCTGTTCTTTCACGCCGCCTTCCGGGAAAGCACCTGTGGCAGGATCAATGGGAAGTTGGCCGGAAACGAAAATGAGGCCGTGGCCGCTGTCAATGGCCTGGCTGTACGGCCCGATGGCGGCAGGAGCGTTCGGGGTGTTGATTCTTTCTTTCATGTTGTTGGCTATGCGATTGTTGGTTGATTGGCAACTGTTGACGGTCAGCAGCAGGATACTGGCCATCAGAAAGAGGGTTTGTTTCATTATACTTTCAGTTTGATGTGGGCTTTCTCAAAGACCCAGGTCAGGCCGATGATGATGAAAGCGAAGGCCATGGCTTTTACCAGCCCCAGGAAACCATTGGTGAGGGCGGCAGGCCATTCGAGGCCGAGCAATTGCTGGCATTCATACCAGATGGAGGGAATGAGGTAGCAGGTGAGCGTGGCTGTGCCTGCCGGGCGGATGGGACGCGCCCACGCCGTGTAACCCTTCATGTCAGCAATCCAATGGATGAGGGCAAACAGCAGGATGAAGATGGCCAGGCAGTAAAAGGCCCACGTGGGCGTGGCCTGGATCTTCGAAATGATCCAGAACCTGTGGCTCAGGAGGCCGAGGAGTCCGAGCAATACAGCCAATACACCATAAATAGTGAACAGGGTGCGGGGCTTTTCCCCGAAACGGATCAGGATCATGGAGGTGATCATGCCGGATGCACAGAGCGCCGGATGCGTCCAGCCACCGGGCCAGAAACCGAGAATCAGGGCCCGGCTGGCGTAATCAGCGGGAATGGCTTTCGAGGAATTCAGGACGCAGAGCAACAGTGTCAGGATCCAGAAACCTGTTGTCTTGTTGAAATCGCCTTTCAGGAACAGATAGGCGAGGGCGCAGGGCAGGTAGGCCCAGCCGATCAGGCCGAGGATGCCCCACCAGCCGTGGCGGAACGGCATGCCGTGTATGTCTTTGTAAATGACGAGGAAGACCAGCAGCGCTACACCCAGCAACTGCAGGATGCGCACCCAGACTGGCTTGCGGCCGTCAGCCTTTTTCGGATAGACATTCCAGACAAGGAAATAGCCGGCTACGGCCATAAGGACGAGAACCTGATGGGAGAGGCCGCCTTCGACGCTGCGCATGTTCATGGTAAAGATACCCATGATGATGAGTGCCAGGGAGCGGCTCAGCACATGACCGAGGACCTGAAGCTGGGAATCTCCTTTCTGGTAGCGGTTGCCGATGGCAAACGGAATGGAGAGACCAACGCAGAAAAGGAAAGCCGGGAAGACAAGGTCGGAGAACCCCAACATGTCTTCACGCGGACCCGCGTGTTGCAGCCAGTGCGGGATGCCGGTCATGCCCGCGAAGTCGTTGACGAAGAGCATCAGCAGCATCGTCAGGGCGCGGAGGATGTCGATGGAAGCGATTCGTTTCATAATTTGTTGCTATGATAGCCAGCCGGAAGGCCGGCAGCCCCCACGGGCAGGGAACCGCGGGCGCTGCCGCGCACCGTCAGGGCGCGGGCGGCGGCGATGTTGTTGAATCGGGTATCGGAATAGCCGATGAGATACGCTTTGAAACGGTTATAACCAGGTAAACGATCGAGGTCGTAGGGGTTGCCCAGGTAGAAACCATAGAGCTGGTGCCGTTTGGCCCAGCCTGCAATCCGGACGAACTGGTTTTCGTCGATGGTGGCGAAGCGATGCGGGCCGCCGGAGCGGGGACGCGGTTTGCCGGAATGGAAACCGACGATGACTTTCTTGTAGGGTTTGAGCAGTTGCTCGATGCTGTCGATCTGCGCTTCCGTGGCATCGCCGGGCAGGTCGAAACGGGCGACCGGACCGGCTTTCGTCAGTTCAACTTCGAATTGGGCACTTTCGGGCGAAACGGCATTGTAGGCCACGTAGGCGACGCGCGGTTTGGTCCCGTGTAACCGGAGCGGCCGGCGCATCCGTCCTTTGACGAAGGTCATTGAACGGTCACAGAGCGTCTGGATCAACGCTTCCGCCTGGGGTTGCCGTGCTTTTTCGACCAAAGCAGCCGTATCGACGAACGGCGTGTAGCCCGGTTCCAACATTCCCGACCGCTGTTTCAGCGCCAGGACGCGACGGACGCGGGTATCCAGTTCGGCCTCGTCCAGTTCGCCACTGCGGAACGCGGCATCCAGTTCGTCGATGGTCTGCCGGGTGTCCTGCGGCATCAGCAGGATATCAGCGCCGGCCTTGTAGGCCAGCAGGGCGGCGTTGGCATTGCCTTCCGCCACACCTTGCATACCGAGGGCATCCGTAATGATGATGCCGTTGTAACCCAGTTCGTTGCGAAGCAGGCCGGTGACAATGGGCTTGGAGATGGAAGCCGGCGTACCGGTGCTGTCGAGCGTGGGAATACTCAAGTGACCCACCATGATCATGGCTACCCCTTCATCGATCAGCCGACGGTAGGGATAGAGCTCAAGGGAGTCGAGCCGGGAACGGTTGAAGGTCAACACAGGCAGACCCTTATGGGAATCCACGTCTGTATCACCGTGACCGGGGAAGTGCTTGGCGGATCCCCAGACGCCGGCACTTTGCATGCCACGCACATAAGCGGCACCCAACCGGGCGACCTTCTCGCGGTCTTCTCCGAAGGAGCGGGTATTGATCACCGGGTTCTTCGGGTTGTTGTTGATGTCGATAACCGGTGCGTAGTTGACAAAAATCTTGAGTGCATGAAGTTCTTCGCCGATGACCCGTCCTGCCTGTTCGACGAGAGCCTCGTCGCTGAGCGCTCCCAGTTGCATGGCGCGCGGGAAAGCTGCGTATTCGTAGTAGCGCATCGCCGCTCCCCATTCGCCGTCGATCGATACGATCATCGGGATGCGGGCGAGAGCTTGCAGCTCGTTGACCATCTGGATATTGTCGGTCAGCCTGTCGTCCATGACGATCAGGCCGCCCAGCCCTTCCCGGATCCATTGCTCCTGGCGGGTGCGCAGGGCCTGGTCTTCCTTCGAGTCGATTGCCTCGATGATGAGCTGGGCAATCTTCTCACGCCGGGACAGGGTCCCCAGCAAAGAGTCGATGTCTTGGGCAAAAAGGCCGCTGCAGCAAGCTGCGGCGGCCAGGAGTGTGATGCACAAGCGTTTCACGGCGCTTATTTGGCTTTACCGTCGGAACCGAGGACGTTGATGATCTTGTGCTTGTAGAGTTTGACCATCTCGTCGCGGGCGGGACCCAGGTATTTGCGCGGGTCGAATTCACCCGGCTTCTCGACGAAGACCTTGCGGACGGCGGCCGTCATCGCCAGGCGGGAGTCGGAGTCGATGTTGATCTTGCAGACAGCGCTCTTGGCGGCCTTGCGGAGCTGTTCCTCGGGGATGCCGACAGCATCGGGAAGCTTGCCGCCATGCGTGTTGATGATGTCCACATATTCCTGCGGGACGGAGGAAGAGCCGTGGAGCACGATGGGGAAGCCGGGGAGCTTCTTCTCGATCTGCTTGAGCACGTCAAAGGCGAGCGGCGGCGGAACGAGCTTGCCGGTCTTCGGGTCGCGGGTGCACTGTTCGGGTTTGAACTTGTAGGCGCCGTGGGAGGTACCGATGGAGATGGCCAGCGAGTCGCAGCCGGTCTTGGTGACGAAGTCAATGACTTCTTCCGGTTTGGTATAGTGGGATTCTTCGGCGGAGACTTCGTCTTCCACGCCGGCGAGGACGCCGAGCTCGGCCTCCACGGTCACGTCGTAACGGTGTGCATAGCGGACTACCTTCTTGGTGAGGGCCACGTTTTCATCGTACGGCAGGGAGCTTCCGTCGATCATCACCGAGGAGAAACCCATCTGGATGCAGTTCTTGCAGAGTTCATAGCTGTCACCGTGGTCGAGGTGCAGGACAATCTGCGGACGGCGCCAGCCAAGTTCTTTGGCATACTGGACGGCACCTTCGGCCATGTAGCGGAGGAGCGTCTGGTTCGCATAATTGCGGGCACCCTTGGAAATCTGGAGGATGACAGGGGATTTGGTTTCAGCGGAGGCTTTGATGATGGCCTGGAGCTGTTCCATGTTGTTGAAATTGAAGGCGGGGATGGCGTAGCCGCCTTTCACTGCCTTGGCAAACATCGCGCGGGTGTTGACAAGACCCAATTCTTTGTAAGAAACCATAATATAGTTTTGTTAGATATTTCAGCGCTTGTTTTTCACCTGCAAATATAGGGAATTTCAGCAAGAATCGTTAAATTTGTACGTTATAAACGCTATGAAAAATGGGAAAAGTTGTAATCATTTCGGCCCCTTCCGGATCGGGCAAGACGACGGTTGTCAATCATTTGCTGCAAAGTTTTGACTGCTTTGCCTTTTCGGTGTCTGCCACCACCCGTGCGCCGCGCGGCACGGAGAAGGACGGGGAGGCCTATTATTTTATATCGGAAGAGGAATTCCGTCGCCGCATCGCGGCCGGTGCTTTCGTCGAGCACGAAGAAGTGTACAAAGGCGTTTTTTACGGTACGCTCAAATCGGAAGTCGACCGCCTCTGGGCGCAGGACAAGGTCATCCTCTTTGACGTGGATGTCAAGGGCGGCGTGAACCTCAAGAAGTACTTCGGCGAAAATGCGCTCTCGATCTTCGTCAAAGCGCCCTCCATCAAGGAAATCCGCCGCCGCCTCGAGAACCGCGGGACCGATTCGCCGGAATTTATCGAAGAACGTGTCCGCAAAGCCCGTATCGAGATGATGTACCAGCCGAAATTCGATTATATCCTGCTCAACGACGACCTGGCTACGTGCCTGGCCGAAGCGGACCGCGTGGTCGGCGCTTTCCTGCAGAAGTAAGATGCCGCCGCGCCGTTCCCGGAAAAAGAAGAAGCCCGTGGTGGCGCTCCTGTTCGGGTCTTTCAATCCGATCCACGAGGGCCATCTCGCCATCCTGCATTATCTGGTGGACCATACGCCAGCCGCCGAAGTACGCCTGGTCGTCTCGCCCCAAAGCCCGTTCAAGGCTGGGCAGGGGCTGGTGGACAATGCGCTGGAACGGCTGGAGGGGGCCCGGCAGGCCGTCGCCGAGGCAGGTCTGCCCGTTGTGGTGTCAGATGTGGAATTCCATCTCCCGGAACCTTGGTATACGATTGATACACTGCGCTTCCTGCAGGCGCAAGAGCCCGAAAAGGAATTTGTGCTGGTCATGGGAGGCGACAATATCCCTTCCCTGGATCGCTGGCGCAAAGGCGACGAGATCCTGCGCGACTTTGCCATCTGGGTTTATCCGCGCCCCGGCACCGATGCGGCCCCGGTCTGCGCCCAGTTCAATGCGCGCCCTGGCGTCAAAGGAGTGAGGCTCTTCGCAGAAGCCCCGCAAAACCCGATCTCTTCCACGGAGATCCGGGCCCGCCTGCAAAAAAATCCCTAAAAGTTTGGTAAATTCAAGCGATTGACTTACATTTGCAGTCCCAAACCCCATGGCGCTATCGAATAAGGGTTTAGTTCGCGGCCCTCTCAAGGCTGAAATCCGGGTTCGAATCCCGGTAGCGCTACCAGAAGACAGATCGAAAGGTCTGTCTTTCTTTGTTTTAGTTAATTCCTTCGGCCGGCGAGGATGACTCCGAGGAGGATGGCGGCCGAACCGATGGCAGCCAAGGGTGTCATCCGTTCACCCAGGAAAATCATCGCGGTGATGAGGGTGAAGACGGGATTCAGATACACGTAGTTGGTGCATGTCACGTTGCCCAGCCGGGCCATCACCAGGTTCCATACCACGAAACAGGCCAGCGAGGCTACCAAGCCCAGGAAGAGCAAGTTCAGTCCGACTTTGGGCTGCAGCAGCAGGGCAGGGTCGAAACCGTCCTGGCCCAGCAGGAAAGGGATGATGGTCAACAGGCCGTAGAAGAAGACTTTGCGTGTGGCCAGCATCGGACCGTATTCCTCCGTCATCTGGCCCATGAACAGGCTGTAGGTAGCCCAGCAGAGGGAGGCGCCGATGGCCAGCAGGTCACCTCGCAGCGAGAATTCGAAATGCGCGCCGTCAAACACGACCAGGGCCATGCCGGTCAGGGCAAGCAAGGTACCCAGGATAAAGGTGGGACTGAGCCGGATCTTTTCCAGACCCTCCACGAAGCGGCTCTTGCCAAAGCGTTTGACCAGCAGTGTGAGCAGTGCCGTAAGGACAGGTGTGCTGCTTACCAGGAAGGCGGCATTGGTGGCCTGCGTGTAGGCCAGCGCCGTGTTCTCCGTCAGGAAATAAAAGGATCCGCCCGTGATGCCCAGGAAGACGAAAATGAGTTCATCTTTCCAACTGCGGCTCCAGAGCCGGCGTGTCTGCGCTTTCCCCAGCGATACAATCCAGATCCCCACGTAGGCCAGCAGGAAGCGGATGGCGAAGATTTCGGCCGGCTGCAGTCCAGCCCGGATAAGCACTTTCGTGCAGACGAAAGTGACGCCCCAGACAGCGACGACTGCCAGGGCCAGGAGATGATAGAAGAAGCGCGTGCGTGCCATTTCTGTACGGAGGCGCAAATGTAGCCGTTTTTTTATTTCTGCCAAAATGTCGCACCCTTCGCGGTGGCAGGTATTTTGATTATCTTTGTGACCGTAATCATTCATGAATAAAAAGTATAAAGATATGGATAAAGAAAACGAAGAAAAGGAAGAGAAAGTAGAGATGCCGGAAGAGGCGCAGGAAGCCCCCCATAAAGAAGAGAAGGAAAAAGACCGCAAGAAACGCAAAATCGCCGAACAGGCGGAGCAGATCAAGCAGCTGAACGAACAGGTACAGCAGCTGGAAGAAGAACGCAACAAGCTGAAAGAGACCGCGCTCGAGACGCGCGACCAGTACCTGCGCCTGCAGGCCGAATGGGACAATTACCGCCGCCGCACGGCCAAGGAGCGGCTCGAACTCATCGACAATGCCGGCCGCGACATCCTGACGGGCTTTCTGCCTATCCTGGATGACTGCCAGCGTGCCTTGCAAGTACTCCGGGAATCGGATGCTGCTACGGCCGCTATTGAGGGTACAGAATTGATTTACAATAAGTTGATGGGTTATTTGAACCAGCGGGGCGTGGAGCGTATCGAGGCACGTGGTGCGGCCTTTGACACGGATTTCCACGAGGCGGTGGCGCAGTTCCCGGTGGAAGACCCTGAAAAGAAAAATACGGTGATCGACGTGACACAGGAGGGCTACACACTCAACGGCACGGTGATCCGCTATGCGAAAGTGGTGGTCGGTATCTAAGGAGGATCGGTAACGATGGCAGAGAAAAGAGATTATTACGAAGTGCTCGGCGTGGACAAGAGTGCCTCGGCCGAGGACATCAAGAAGGCCTACCGCAAGAAGGCTATCCAGTATCACCCGGACAAGAATCCGGGCGACAAGGAAGCCGAAGAGAAATTCAAGGAAGCGGCAGAAGCCTATGACGTCCTGAGCGATCCGCAGAAGCGGGCCCGCTACGACCAGTTCGGGCACGCCGGTATGAGCGGCCAGGGCGGCTTCAGCAGCGGCGGCTTCTCGATGGAAGACATCTTCTCGCAGTTCGGCGATATATTCGGCGGTGCGTTCGGCGGCGCCTTCAGCGGCTTCGGCGGTTTCGGCGGCGGTTCCCGCAGTTCGAGCCGTCGCGTCGCGCGGGGCACCGACATCCGCATCAAAGTGAAATTGAGCCTGTCAGAGATTGTCAAGGGTGTCGAGAAGACCGTGAAGATCAACAAGATGGTGACTTGCCCCGACTGTGGCGGCCGCGGCGCTGCTTCCGAGGCCGACATCAAGACCTGCGACCATTGCCACGGAACCGGCATGGTGACCAAGATCGCCAATACCTTCCTGGGCCAGATGCAGACCAGCTCGCCTTGTCCGTATTGCGGTGGTGAAGGCAAGAAGATCACCAATCCCTGCCGTAAGTGCAGCGGAACCGGTTTGGTCAAAAGTGCCGAGGAAATCACGTTCAAGATTCCGGCCGGCGTGCAGGAAGGCATGCAGCTGACCATCCAGGGCAAGGGCAATGCGGCACGCAATGGCGGCGTTCCGGGCAACCTGCTTGTCGTCATAGAAGAAGAGGCGCCGAAGGAAGGCGGTCTCCAGCGTGAGGGCAATGACCTGGTCTATACGCTGAACCTGTCCATCCCAGATGCCATTCTCGGCTGCTCGGTGGAGATTCCCTACATCGACAGCAAGCTCAAGATCAAGGTCGATCCGGGCACGCAACCCGGCAAGATCCTCAAACTCAGGGGCAAAGGAATCCCCGAGGTAAACGGCTATGGCACAGGTGACTACCTGATCTATGTGCAGGTTTATGTGCCAAAGAGGCTCGATCGTAAAGAAAAGGAGATCATGGAGGGCTGGCGCAGTTCATCGTCTTTCACACCCAAGTCATGAAGCGATCGCTGGCTGTGGTTGTCGCACTTGTTTGGTGCGTGAGTGCATGGGCACAGGAGAAGGCCATCCGGCCGCTCGATGTGCCTATGTCTTTTTCCGGTACGTATGGAGAATTGCGGCACGATCATTTCCATGGCGGCCTGGACTGGCGCGTCGGCGGCAAGGTCGGCGATGACATCCACGCCATCAAAAGCGGATACATTTCCCGCGTGAGCGTGTCGCCCTACGGATATGGCAACGGCATCTATATCACGCATCCTGACGGCACGACTTCCGTGTACGGCCACTTGCTCCGTTTCTGCGACAAGGTGGCGCGGCGCGTGGAGGAGGAGCAGTATGCCCAGGAGAGTTTCAGTGTCAATCTGACGTTCGGGCCGGAGGATTTCCCGGTCCGGCAGGGCGAAGTGATCGGCCAGGTGGGAAACACCGGTTCTTCGGCGGGGCCGCATCTCCACATGGAAATCCGGGATACGGAGCAGGACATCCCCCTGAATTACCTCTCGCGGGGCGTGTACAAGCCCACGGACAAGACTGCGCCGCAATTCCATCGCGTCTGCTTCTATGCGCTGGATACGCTGCCGGTCAGCAGCCGCTGGCGCATCCATAATCTCACGAACCCTGCGGCCGTGCGCGATACCCTGCGCCTTCCGCACCGGAGTTATGTGGCCATTGACGCCACGGACCGGCAGGAGGGAACCGGCGCCAAATTGGCTGTCGAAGAATACCGGGTGACGCTCGACGATACCTTGCTATTCGCTTTCAAGGTCGGCGACGTGGCCTTCGATGCGGGTCGTTACATCAAGTCCCTGATTGAATATCCGGAAAGCCGCCGGGGCGGCCGCGATTTGGTCAAAAGCCGGGTGGATCCCAATAACCTGCTGGCCGACAAGATTACCAGCCACAACGATGGCTTGATTGTCCTGGAAGACGATGCCGTGCATACGCTTCGGCTCGACGCCATCGACGAACACGGGAACCGGGCGACGGTGCGCTACAAGGTGCGGCGGGACGCGGATTTTCCGGCACCGGCCCGCGACACGACACTCCATGAGACGCCCTGGCTCTGGTATATGCAGAATATGGTGAGCGACGGCTCGATGACTTATTACCTGCCGGCCGGCGCGCTGTACAACCATGTCGTTTTCAGTTGGAAGAAAGTGGCGGAGGCCGATCCCGCGCACGGAATCTATTCCGATGTCTGGCAGATTGGCTCTCCCGACATTCCCTTGCAAATGCCGGGCGAGTTGGAGATCGCTGCTGAGATTCCGGAAGGGTTGGAAGAGAAGGCATATATGGCAAACTACGGGAGTACGCTCTCGCATGCCGGCGTGAAGGTGCGTTTTGGCACTTATTGCGTGGCTGTGGATACGATTGCGCCGACCATCCAGTTCCTGGGCAGCAAAGGCAATATCGTCAATGGAAGTACGATACGGATCCGTGTGCGCGACGATGCTTCCGGTGTGTCCGATGCACGGGTCGAGATTGACGGCCATTGGTATCCCGCCATGCTCAAAGGTGGCACAGTGTCGCTGGAACTCAAAGAAAACCGCCTGCAGCGCGGCAAGCACGCCCTCAAGATACTTGTAACGGACCTCTGTGGCAACGAAGCCGATGAAACCCGTGAATTTTCATATTAATGTGGTCGGCCTGATGTCGGGCACTTCGCTCGACGGGCTGGACTTGTGCTGCGTCACTTTCGATTATGACGGGCACTGGCACTATCGCATTGTCAAGGCTGAGAGTGAGGATTATCCTCCCGAATTGTGCGACCGGCTGGCCAGCGCCCAGACGATGTCGGCACTGGACTATGCGCGTCTGCATTCGGATTATGGCCTTTTCCTGGGCGAGGCAGTGCGTCGTTTCATCGCGCGGAATGACTTGAAGGTCGATCTGGTGGCTTCGCATGGCCAGACCATTTTCCACCAGCCCGCAGTGCGGTTTACGGCACAGATTGGCTCGGGAGCCGGCATTGCAGCTGTGACGGGCATTGACACGGTGTGCGATTTCCGGACGACCGATGTGGCGCTGGGCGGGCAGGGGGCACCTCTTGTCCCGATCGGTGATGCGGTCCTGTTCGGCGATTATGACTATTGCCTGAACATGGGCGGCTTCTCGAACATCTCGTTTGCAGAAGGGGAGAAGCGGCTTGCGTATGATATCTCACCGGTAAATTATGTCTTGAATCACTATGCGGGTCTTCGGGGCTTTAGCTTTGATCGGGACGGATTGCTTGCCCGCAGCGGCTCGGCTTGTCCGGAACTCCTTGCGCGGCTGAATGCACTTCCGTTTTATGGGCAGGCAGGCCCCAAGTCGCTGGGGCGCGAGTGGGTGGAGGAAGCGGTCTATCCGCTGATCGATTCGTATGGCTTGTCCGTGGAAGACGTGCTTGCGACTTTTGTGGAACATGTCGCCATCCAGATTGGGCGTAATGTCCGGGGTGGGCGTGTGCTGGTGACGGGTGGTGGCGCCCGCAATCTTTTCCTGTTGGAACGGATGCGCGCCGTGGCTCCGCAAGCCGCGTATGTGGTGCCCGACCCGCTTACTATCGATTTCAAGGAGGCGCTGATTTTTGCCCTGCTGGGCGCCCTCTATGTGGCTGATAGTCCGAATTGCCTGGCCACTGTCACCGGGGCTGCACACGACAACATCGGCGGTTGTCTTTACAAAGGAAATAAAATTGGTTAACGATATGAAAAAGATTACTTTGCTCGTTCTTGCAGTCCTGGCTGTCTGCGCATGCAGCCAGAAAGAACCCGACCCGGTCGCGGATGCCATCGTGGCCGAAATGATGAAAGACATCGACCAACCCTACAAGATCGTCGTGGAGGAGCTCCAACTGCTTGACTCGACTACTTTCGCAACCGAATTCCAACGCAGGATCGGTATCTATGACCTCCGGCTCGACCAGAATACGGCCCGCATGGAGAAGTACATCCGTGAGGGGAAACCCAAAAACGCCACGAAAGTCTTTCAGGAACTCCAGCGCGACACCAAGATCTTCAATGAACTCAATGCGCTGAAGGAGATGATGGCCGAAGATACGCTGAAAACCGCCTATTACGACTATTCGTATTTCTACAGCGGCAAGGTAGGCGAACAGAAGGTGCCTCGCAAACAAGCTTTTGCTACCGTCACCCCCGACGGCCGCGTGCTGACTTATGCTGCCGATCGCAAGGATATCCACAAGGCGACCGGCCTGGTTATCCCAGGTTACCAGGAACTACTGGATAGTTTCAAAGAAGCGGACGAAGACAAATAAAAGTCTTGACCTTTCAGTTAATTTGATGTAAATTTGCATATTTATTATCAAAAATTGACTGAAAATGAAAAAACTGTTTATTTGTGTCATTCTTTTCACCGGAGTCGTTTCGGCCTTTGCTCAGGAGAAAGAGATGAAGACAGGCTGGAGTTTCGGCCTGCTTCCTACTGCGACCTTCTCTGTTGACAACGGCTTCCAGGCTGGTGCCTTCGGCGATATCTACAACTATGGAGACGGTTCCACCTATCCGGATCCCCTTCACAAAATCAGTTGGGAGGCTTCCTATTTCACCAAGAGCCATCGTGTGCGCCTGTACCTGGCGTATGACTCCAAGTATCTGATTCCGAATATGCGCGTCAATGCGTCGGTTACCTACATGACCGACCCGTTGTACAGTTTCTGGGGCTTCAACGGCCCGGCTTCCCTGGCTCATCTCGACAAGCCCTATGACTATTACTGGACGAACAAGGAAACCGACATCAATTACTATGGCATGAGCCGCAACATGCTGCGCGTGCTGGCCAATCTCCAGGGACGTATCACCGACCACCTCAATTGGGCCGCCGGCGTCAATTTCTGGAACTGGAAGCTTGGCGACATGCGGGACCGGGGTTTCAAGACGGGTGGTTCCGACCAGCTGCATTACTACGACAAAGAGAACACTTTGTTCCGCGACTACCAGAAACTGGGTATCATCCGGGACGATGAAAAAGAAGGCGGCAACGCCCTTGAACTGAATGCCGGCTTCGTGTTCGATACACGCGACATGGAAGCCGCACCGAACCGGGGTATCTGGGCAGAGGCCTATCTGAATGGCAATGTCCTCGATCACCGCTACTTGAAGGCTTGCTTGTACTTCCGGCACTACATCGACATACCGATCCATATTCCGGCTGGCGATCCTGTGTTTGCCTATCGTCTGGCCTGGCAGCAGACCATTGCCGGCGAAACGCCCATGTACATGATCCAGAACAACCCGTTGCTGGTGCAGCGCAACATGATTTCTGAAGGCTTCGGTTCCAGCAATACCATCCGTGGTCTCCGCGAGAACCGTATCCTTACGGAAGGCTTTGCCTGGGCCAACACGGAACTGCGTGTGAAGCTGGTCAACTTCAAACTGTTCAACCAGTATTTCTACATTGCCGTGAACCCGTTCTTTGACGCTGGTGTCATCACCAAACTCTACCGGGCCGAGGCTTTCGAGGCGGCCGCCAAGAAGAATGTGCAGACCTATATGCCGTTCAACAATATCTACGACGCCACCAAGACGGGTGACATCGTGTACAGTGCTGGTGGTGGCCTGAAGATCGCCATGAACCAGAACTTCATCGTTTCGGTCGAACTGGCCAAATGCTTCTACAAACCGCTGGATGCCGGCATGTGGCTGGGTATCGGTATCAACTATCAATTCTAAGCCGCTATGAGAAGAACGATATTGGGCATGCTGGCCCTCGTGCTCACGATGCTCTGCCTGAATGGCTGTCTGGCCGGCAAGTATATGTCAAATTATGCCTTGAAGCCTACGCCGCACGGCACGGATGACATCGAGCGGACCCGCCACAAGGCGGATTCCCTGATGCCCGGCAGCACGGTCTGGTACGATGATCTCAAGGCGCAGGGTATCCTGAAAGATACGATGATCGTAGGCTATAACGACTTCAAGGTACACGCCTGCTTCGTCCCGGCCAAGGATCCCGCAACGGCCCAGGGTACTGCCATTGTGGTGCACGGCTATACCGACAACCACTTCGTGTTCCTCTATCTGGTCCGGATGTACCGCGACGATTTCAACTACAATGTCCTCTTCCCGGATTTGCAGTACCATGGCTACTCGGAGGGGAACGCCGCCCAGATGGGCTGGTTCGACCGTCTCGACGTATCCAAATGGGCCGAGGTAGCCCACAACATCTTCGGGGATGATTTCATGGTCCTCCATGGTGTGTCCATGGGCGCCGCCACGGTGATGATGATGAGTGGCGATCCGCAGCCTGAATATATTCGCGCCTATGTGGAAGACTGCGGCTATTCGTCTGCCTGGGCCCAGTTCGCCCACAACTTGAAAGACAGTTTCCATTTGCCTCCGTTCCCGATTCTGAACAGTGCCAGTATCGTCAGCAAGCGTCGCTACGGCTGGTCGTTCAAAGAGGCTTCATCGGTGAAACAGCTGGCCAACTGCGACCGTCCGATGCTCTTCATCCACGGTGATGCCGACGACTTTGTACCGTACTCGCAGCTGTGGGACAATTATGAGGCGAAGACCCAGGGCTACAAGGATTACTGGGTCTGTCCGGGTGCTGTACATGCCAATTCCTACGCGAAGGATCCGCTTACCTATAAGGCCAAAGTGGCGGAATTTCTCGCCAACGTGAAACGTTTCATTGCCAACGGGACTTATCCCAATGGCGACCTTCCGATTAAACCTTCTGCAAGATAGCCATTATGAACAAGTACATTCTCGCGATTGACCAGGGGACCAGTTCGTCCCGCGCCATCGTCTTCGACCACGAAGGCAAGATCTGCTCCACGTCCCAGATGGAGTTCACACAGTACTTCCCCCAGCCCGGCTGGGTAGAGCACGATCCGATGGAAATCTGGTCGTCCGAGGCAGCGGTCATCGCCGAAGCCATCACGAAAATCGGCATCAACGGCAAGGACATTGCCGCTATCGGCATTACCAACCAGCGTGAAACTACCATTGTGTGGGATGCTGAGACAGGTGTTCCGGTGCACAATGCCATCGTATGGCAGGACCGGCGTACCTCCGCTTTCTGTGATTCCCTCAAGGAGCAAGGCCTGGTGGACAAGATTCGCGAGAAGACGGGCTTGATCATCGATGCATATTTCTCGGGTACCAAGATCAAATGGATCCTGGACAATGTGCCGGGCGCCCGCGAAAGGGCCGAAGCCGGCAAACTGCGTTTCGGCACGGTGGACAGCTGGCTCGTCTGGCAGTTGACGCGCGGATCCGTCCACGTGACCGACGTGTCGAACGCCTCCCGTACGATGTTGTTTAATATCAACACGTTGGAGTGGGATGCCGAGCTGCTCGATTTGCTGGGAATTCCGGCTTCCATGATGCCCTCTGTCCGTTCTTCTTCGGAGGTATATGGCTATACCAAGACGACCATCTTTGCCCACGAGGTGCCCATCGCCGGTATTGCCGGCGACCAGCAAGCCGCCCTTTTCGGGCAGATGTGCACCGTGCCCGGCTCGGTAAAGAATACCTATGGCACCGGCTGCTTCCTGCTGATGAACACCGGGGAGAAACCGATTCTCTCCCGCAACAACCTGCTGACGACAGTGGCTTGGAAGATAGGGGATACGGTCAATTATGCGCTGGAAGGTTCCATCTTCGTGGGAGGCTCCGTGGTACAGTGGCTGCGTGACGGACTGGGCATCATCCGTGCTTCGTCGGAGATCGAGGCCCTGGCGGCTTCGGTGCCTGACAATGGCGGCGTCTATTTCGTGCCGGCCTTGACCGGTATGGGCGCGCCGTACTGGGATCAGTATGCACATGGCCTGATCTGCGGTATTACCCGTGGTACGACGGCTGCGCATATCGCGCGCGCTGCTTTGGAGGGCATCGCTTTCCAGACAATGGACATCGTCTCGGCCATGGAACGGGATGCCGGTGTCCGTCTGGCTGAATTGAAAGTGGACGGTGGCGCTTCCCGCAACAACCTGATGATGCAGTTCCAAGCCGATATCCTGGGTACCTCGGTAATCCGTCCCGAGGTGACGGAGACGACGGCTATGGGCGCCTGCTACCTGGCCGGCCTTGCTGTAGGCTATTGGGATTCGCTCGATGACATCCAGAAGCAGTGGAAGGCCGAACGGATCTTCAAGCCTTCGGATGCCGACGTCGAAGCCTGCAAGCAGGGTTGGAAGGATGCTGTTTCCCGAACGATTAATCATTGATCTTATGAATCCGTATATTGCTGAATTCATTGGCACGTTGGTTCTCGTGCTGTTGGGCGACGGAGTTTGCGCCGCCTGCTCTCTCAATCATTCCAAGGCGAAGGGCGCCGGATGGGTGGTCATCGCTTTAGGCTGGGGTCTGGCCGTGATGATGGGCGTGCTCATCGCTGGTCCCTCCTCGGGCGCGCATCTCAATCCGGCCGTGACGCTGGGTCTGGCTGTAGCCGGCAAGTTTGCCTGGGCGATGGTACTGGGCTATATCGTGGCCCAGATGCTCGGCGGTTTCGTCGGTGCCGCGCTGGTCTGGATCTTCTACAAGGATCACTACAAGGCGACCAGCGATGAGCCCGACACGATGCTGGGCACATTCTGTACGATGCCGGCCATCAAGAATCTCTGGCGCAACTTCCTCTGCGAAGTCATCGCTACCTGCCTGCTGGTATTCGTGATCCTCGCGCTGGCCACGGACGGGAATGCCTTCTCGATGGGAGGTACTGCATTGGCTACCGGTTCGCTCGGCTCCTGGCCTGTGACCTGCCTTATCATGTCGATCGGTATGTCCCTTGGTGGAACGACGGGCTACGCCCTCAATCCGGCTCGTGACCTGAGCCCGCGTTGCGCGCACGCAGTCCTGCCGATTACCGGCAAACGCGACAGCGGTTGGTGGTACAGCTGGGTTCCCGTCGCCGGTCCGATGATCGGTGCCGCCCTCGCCGCCGGCCTCTTCCTGCTGGTGTTCTAACGATATTTAATTTCCTGTATCGGCCATTGGCTTTTGGCCGGAAAAGGTCCAGGTTTTTGGCTTGAAGACCTTAGCCACCCTCGGCTATTAGAGGGAGGGGCCCAAGCTCAGCTTGGGAGGGGTCGAGCGGAGCGAGACGGTCTTCAAGACATAAACCTGGACCTTGGAGGCGCTGATGGTCTATACTATTAGTGCACCGGTTTCTTTTCTTCTTTATAGGTGAGGCCCATGAAGAAGATGGCGAGGAGGCAGGCGGCGATCAGAAGGAGGAAGGTCCAACTCCAGCCGGCGGTTTGGGCTACGTAGCCGATGACGGTGTTGGCCAGGATGAAAGTGCCAAGGAAGTAGCCGAAGAAGCCGGTGAGGCCGGCGGCCGTTCCGGCGGCGTTCTTCGGGGCAAGGTCAAGCGCCTGGACACCGATGAGCATGACCGGGCCGTAGATGAAGAAACCGATGCCGATGAGACTGATGATGACGACCGTGAGGTTGTCGATGTAGGCCCAGTAGAGGACGACAAAGATCAGCACGAGCGCCATGAAGAGCATCGTCGGCAAGGCACGCTTGCCATGGAAGAGTTTGTCGGAGAGCCAGCCGCAGAGCAACGTGCCTGGAATGGCGGCAAATTCATACGCGAAATAAGCCCAGCCGGCACTTTTGAGGTCGATGCCTTTCTCTGTCAGGATCGTCGGCGCCCAGTCGAGGCAGCCGTAACGGACCATATACACGAAGGCGTTGGCCAAAGCGATGTACCACAGGAACTTGTTGTTGAGTACATGCTGGAAGAAAATCTCCTTGGTGGTCAGAGTCTGTTCGTGTTTTTCCGAGTAGTTCTTCGGATAGTCATTGCGCCATGCCTCGACCGACGGCAGACCGCAGGATTGCGGCGTGTCGCGCAAGAGGATGTAGGCCAGCAGGGCGATGAACAAAGCGACAGCCGACGGGAAAGCGAAGGTGCCGATCAAGAAGTAGAGCTCGGTGTGCGTCCCATAGAACCAGCTGCCGAACCACACCGCTCCGTAGGTGGCCATCGGGCCGACCAGCGCACCGCCCACATTGTGGGCACAATTCCAGATGCTCATCATCGTGCCGCGTTCGTTGGGCGAGAACCAGTGCGTCATCACACGGCCGCAAGGCGGCCAGCCCATGCCGTTGAACCAGCCGACCAGGCAGTTCAGGATGCCCATGACCAGGATGGCGAGCGCCTTCCGTTCGGCACCGATCGCCTGGATTGGTACGATCATAAAACACATCGAGATGGCCGTCAGTACCAGACCCAATGGGAGGAATACCCGGGCGTTCGAACGGTCGGAGACGCTGCCCATCAAGAACTTGGATAGCGCATAAGCGGCGGCGTTCAGACCCAGGACGAAACCGAGCTCGGTCTTTTCGAAGCCGAGCGGTCCCATGGCCGGGATAGCCATCGACAGGTTTTTACGGACAAGATAGAAGCCGGCATAGCCGATGAAAGCGCCCAAAAAGACTTGCAGACGCATCCGCTTGTAACGCGCATCGGCTTCGGGACCCGTCTGCGCCGGTTTGTAGGCAGGTTGCTGGAGAATTTTCCGGAAGGGTGAACTCATAGTTTAAGTTTTTAATCAGCAAGGGCTTCCGCCAGGATTGAAATCGGATTGGCAACGGTGTAGCCGGTGGACATCTCGATCTGCCATTTGCAGGTTTCGCAGTCACAGGCGACTACTTCCGGATCGACCGCACGGATCTGTTCGAAGAGCGGTGCACCGATGGCCTGGGAAGCCGCATAATTTTCTTTTTTGAAGCCGTAGGTACCGGCAATGCCGCAGCAGGCCGAATCCAGCAACGTGAATTCCACGCCGGGAATCAGCCGGAGCAATTTCTCAGAGAAGACGCCCCAACCCAGTCGTTCCATGTGACATGGAACATGGTAGGCCACCTTCTTATGGAAGTCCGGCCGGAAGCGCAGCGAGGCGCCCCGTTCCAATTTCTCGTAGATGAAGCGGGTGGCCATCAGCAGGGAATCACGGATGGCTGTATTGTCGACGCCCAGCAGGTTGGGATACTCTTCGCGCAGCGTCAAGGTACAGGATGAAGAAGTGGTCAGCACTTTGCGCCCTTCATGCACCGCAGCCTCGATCGCTGCGACATTGTGGGTGGCGTGACGGGTGGCTTGTTCCGACATTCCGTTGGTAATCATGGCAATGCCGCAGCATTTTTCCTTCTCGAGCAGACGCACGCCCACGCCCAGGGCATTGAGAACCTTCACCAGGTCTTTCCCAAGCTGGGGATAGTTGTAGTTGACATAGCAGCCGTGGAAATAGGAGACTTGCTCGGGAAAGGCAGCCTGCTCTTTTTCACGACGCCGCAGCCAGGCTTCGAAACTGCGTCCGCTGTATTTCGGGAACGTGCGCTGATGGTCGATCTTCAGGGTTGCGTCCAAGACGTTTTTCGTGATACCTAGCCCTGTGACGCCGTTTACAATAGGGGCAAAGGGACGCGCCAGCGAGCCCATGAAATCGGTGGAAGCGAGAATCCGGTCGCGCAGCTTGGGTTTGGATTTGTCGTAGCGGATGCGGGCGGACTGGATCAGGTCGGCTACCTTGACGTCGGAAGGGCAGGCGACTTCGCAACGCTTGCAGTTCAGGCAGTATTTGAGCGCATAATTGAAGAAATACGGGTCCTTCAGGCGGAGCCGTTCTCCGTCAGGCCCGGCCTGCTTAGGACCCGGATAGCGGGGATTGACCTGCAGGACAGGGCAATAGGCCGTGCATACGGTGCACTTCATGCATTCTTCGAAGTTATGGCGGCTTTCGGTATATTCTTGTAGTTTCATGGCATCGATGGTTTAGGAGCGACGAAGGATCTGGTCGACAGCGGCCAGGGCGCTCCGGATGGCGAGACCGGCGGCCGTGCCCATTTCCGGCCGGGTTCCGCCCAAAATGGAACCGACAGCAAAAAGGTTCTTGAGGGCTTGGCCGTCGCGGACGGCGTGCAGCTGTGCGTCGGTCTGGACACCGAACGACATATAAGGTTGTTCCTGCATAAAGTCGGGCTGGTACCAGTCGCTGCGGTCAGCTGCCTGCACGACATCCAGGCCAAAGACCGGTTCCTGGATCTGGAAAGGATTGGACCGCAGACCTTTGGAGAAGAATCCACCCGAGGCCAGGATGAAATGGCCGGCTTCCAGGAAATGGGAATCCAGGTTCTTGGTGACGATGCTGTGGACAACGCCTTCGTGGACGTGGGCTCCCGTGGCTTCGTCGCCCGCCAGATAGGTGCCGCCCAGCAGTTCATAGCGCCGCTTCAGGAGCATTTGGGTGCGGATGCCCGGCACGGAAGGCGGCAGCGTTCCCGCAAAAACCACTTGGGCCGGGATTCCTTGCCGGATGCGTCCGGGTACGGAAATATCTTGTAATCCAAATACTTGCGGAAGGACAACCGTATCTTCATCTTTCAATAGGACGCGGACTTCTTGCACCACGACATCCCAGATGCGGTCCATGATACGCGCGATCTGGACGGAACGCATCTCGCTGGGGCTTTGTTCCAGCCATTCCAATTGCGCCAGCTTGAGCTGGTGGATGCGGCATGACATGCCCTGCTTTTCCAGACCTTCCGCCAGGAAGGAGGAAAAGAAGTCATGATATCCCAAGAAGTTGACTATGAGGACTTTTTTGCCGAAATGAGAGGTGGGGAACAGGCTGATGTCTTCCAAAGAGAGGGCCGCAGGCCGGAATGTGCCCAACGGCATCAGGCGCACACCCGCTTGATAATGGGTGCGGATGCCAGCTTCGGAAAACAACTCGGCCAGCTGTTGGGAGGGTTCTTCCATCGATTCAAAGGTGCCCGAGAAGAAATGCAAGGCGTTCTGGCCACTGCTGATGATGGCCGTATTCTGTCCCGCTTTCTGCAGGCTGATGCCTGCTACGAGTCCGGCCAGGCCGCCGCCGATGATGACTGTATTGAATTTCATAATCCGAGCACGTGTTTATAGACCCATTGCGTGTATTCGGCTTCGCGGAGCGTGTCGCCCCAGCCGATGGGGAAATTGCCTTTCCAGCGTTCCTGCATGAAATGGACGAGCCCTTCCCGCTCTTTTTCGATGCAGCCGCTGGCCTTGGCCAGCAGGCCGGCCGCCCGGCAGGCGCAGAAACCGCCCTGGCAGGTGCCCATGCCGATACGGGTGCGCCGCCGCAGATCTGTCAGCGTGGAGGCATCCAATCGTTCGATGGCAGCATTGACTTCTCCCACAGAGACTTCCTCACATTCGCAAACCAGCGACTCGTCGGTGCGGCTGCTAGTCTGGATGTGGGAAGCACTGGTCCCGAGGCGGGCCGCAGCGGCTTTCTGCGCCATGGAAGGCGTTTCCCAAATCTTCTGGGCTACAGCTTCGTAGGAGTGTTCTTCAGAACCGGGAAGGGGGATGGAGGCCGTTTCGCATGATTTGTCGATGTGGAGTTTGCGGCAGACGGCATCGCTGGCGATCTCTGCCATCAAACGGTAAGTCATCAGTTTACCGCCGGTAATCGTGATGAAGCCGGCGAGTCCGTCGCGGGTCTCGTGGTCGAGGCAGACGATGCCGCGGGAGATGTTGCGGCCTGTGGGATCGTCATCGGCACTCACGAGGGGTCGGACACCGGCATAGGCCCGAAGGATGCGGGTGGACGAGAGGGCAGGGGCCATCTTGGCGCCTTCCGTGATGAGCAGTGTCACCTCGTCGGGCGTCACGGCAACATGGTCGCATTCTTCGAATGGGATGCGCGTCGAGGTTGTGCCGATAATGCACACAGTATCGCCGGGGACCAGGATGTCAGCATTCGACGGTTTGCGGCAGCGGTTGACTACCATATTGTTCACGCGGTGTGCAAAGACCAGCAGCGCCCCTTTGGCCGGATACATACCAACGTTGACACCCGCCATCTGCGCAATGGCATGGCCCCAGATGCCGCAGGCATTCACCGTGACAGGAGCATAGTAATCAGCCTCTTCACCAGAAACAAGGTGGCGGGTGTGGACGCCGCGGATCGTGTTGCCTTCGCGGATGAATCCGGTGACCTCTGTATGCAGGCGGACTTGTCCCCCGTGGAGCTTGGCGTCCAGCATGTTGGCTGCGCAAAGCCGGAACGGGTCCACGCTTCCGTCCGGAACACGGACCGCGCCGATCAAATCCGGATTGACGGACGGCTCCAGCCGCCGCGCAAGGTCGGGATCGATGATATCCGCCCGGATTCCCGCTTTGCGGCACGCTTCCACGAAGGTCTGCTGGTAGCCCAAGTCATCTTCAGGCAAGGTAATGAACAGACCGTCCGTCTCTTCCACGCAGTGGGAAGCGATGCGACGCAGGATCTGGTTTTCTTTGATGCATTCTTCGGCCGATTCGGGATCGTTGACAGCATAGCGGGCACCTGAGTGCAGGAGGCCGTGGTTACGGCCTGTGGCGCCTGTGGCAATATCCGATCGCTCGATGAGCAGGGTCTTCAGCCCGCGCATGGCGCAGTCGCGCTGGGTCCCGGCTCCCGTGATTCCGCCGCCGATGATAATGACGTCGAATTCGTTGCTATTCATGGGTTTTTCGTTTCTTCTTCCTGTGTATCCGGCTTCCAGCCCGATTATCAAACAAATTTACAAAAAAAACGATGAGAATAATCGTATCTTTGTCGTGAATAATCGAAACAGCCATGCAAACAGCCCTCACCATCTACCTTCTCGTCCTCGGCATTTTGCTGGTACTGATGATCGTGGCCTTCGTCATAGCGCTGATCTTCTCTTCCCGGAAGGACAAATAGCATCTTGGTCTTTCTGTTCCGTCGGGGACAGAAAGAATTCTGCAATGCGCTTATAATAAGTCTGTTAAGAATTAGAATTGTGGGCATTCTTGTTGGAATGCTATTAACGAACTTGCTGGTACGTAAGACGCTAGGCGAGGGACGCTGGAAACCGGTTGCGAGACGATGGATCCTGGACGCGACAGGATTCTGGCGCATCTCACAGTCCTGTCGCGGCAGCAATTACGGCGTTTTCGTTCGAAAAGCTGCCGCCACAGGACTGGATACAGCGTTCCGATCCTGTCGCGGCAATAACCGACAAATCTTCCAAAGAGGCGCCAAAGCGTAACTCGTATTGCGTTGATAATCAGTGGTGGATTTCTTGTGTCCGTGCGCCACATGTCGATTTCGAGGTTTGGCGCACGGGAACCATCGTCCCAGACACGTAGGACGAGGGTCTTTGTGCGCCAGTTTGGCGAACAGGATTAGCAGGTTTCAAAGACAGGCCTAATTGGTCTTTCTGTTTCGCCCGGGACAGAAAAAATCCTGCAATTCACTTATAATCATCCTGTTAAGAATTAAGATTTGTGGGCATTCTTGTTGGGATGCTGTTAACGAGCGTGCTGGTGCGTAAGACGATAGGCGAGGGACGCTGGAAACCGGATGCGAGACGATGGATCCTGGACGCGACTGGATTCTAGCGCATCTCACAGTCCTGTCGCGGCAGCAATTACGGCGTTTTCGTTCGAAAAGCTGCCGCCACAGGACTGGATAAGGCCTTCCGATCCTGTCGCGGCAATAATCGATAAATCTGCCAAAGAGTCGCCAAAGGCGGAAATCGTATTTCGTTGATAATCAGTGGTTGATTTCTTGTGTCCGTGCGCCACATGTCGATTTCGGGTTTTGGCGCACGGGAACCATCGTCCTAGGCACGTAGGACGAGGGTCATTGTGCGCCAGTTTGGCGAGCAGGACTATTCTCAGGAAGGCACTACTCCACAATGCAGCTGCCATCATACTATTGTTAACGGTAACTACGAGTGCAGCGATTTCGGTAATTTGAAGTGCAGCGTTTTCAGTAACAAGAGTACATCATTTTCGGTAACAATGATGCAGCAGTTTCGGTAACAACGCTACAACACAAGCAAAGGTAATGATTTCTT
>JAFWOY010000003.1 GCA_017509755.1 Bacteroidales bacterium | reverse complement strand
ATAATTTTCTTATATAACTCAAGCCAGATCCTGCAACTTTCAATTCTTTCCAAAAGAATCAACGCTCTGCTCTTTTCTGATTTTAATCGTGTTAAAATCGGTACTTGCTTGTACTTGTTCTTCCTATTCTTTCAATGAACTAACCGTTCTTTCCGAAACGGGCTGCAAAGGTAAACCTTTTTTTTGAACTCGCAAAACTTTTTTCATTTTTTTGAAAACTTTTTTGCGAAGGTCGCTTGCGGCTTCTTGTCAAATAACTCGCTTCCCGAACGGGACTGCAAAGGTAGACATTATTTTGACAAAACAAACTTTTTTTCGTTTTTTTTCAAAAAAAACTCAAAAAAGGCGCGGATAATTGTCATCCATCTGCTCCAGGATATGGCTGATGACGATATCACGCAGGAAGGCCGACTTGTTGCGGATGGAGAACCTCTCGCAGTACTGGTTGATCAAAGAGATTTCTTTCTCATTGAAAAGCACGGTTTTACGATACCGCCGGATCAACTTGGCGTACTCCTCTCTCCGATAATCCGGCTTGAGATTGTGCCGCTGAGATTTCTTCTTCCGAGCCATACCTATATATATAATAGTCGTTATTCGATCGGTTCACCCGTGGCATTGCACCAGGTGGCTTGCAGAAGGGAATAGTCTGTATTCCCTTCAATCTTGATCTTGCATCCATACTTGCGGCACCACTTGCGCCGGATGCTGTTGAAACCCTTGGTCAGATAGGCTTCGAAAATCGGGCTCACCTTGAGTACGAAGGAGTCTACCTTGCGTTCCTTCACATAATAGGCGAGTTGACGCTCGACGGCTTCGTCGAACAGGATGGTCGGGCCGACCTTGCCAGTTCCATTGCAGGTCGGACAAACCTCCGTGGTATTGATCTCGGTAGCGGGGCGCACCCGCTGCCGGGTAATCTGCATCAGGCCGAACTTCGTAAGCGGGAGTACAGTATGCTTGGCGCGGTCACCCTCCATGAGCTCCTGCATATACTTGTAGAGCTGGAGACGGTGGCCACTGTCATCCATATCGATGAAATCAATGATGACGATTCCGCCCATATCGCGCAGGCGAAGCTGCCGGGCAATCTCTTCCGCCGCATTCTTGTTGACCTCGAAGGCATTGTTCTCCTGGTCTTTCTGCTTGGCCCGGATACCGCTGTTGACATCGACCACATGGAGCGCTTCCGTATGTTCGATCACGAGATACGCGCCCGATTTGATAGACACGATCTTGCCGAAAGACCCCTTGATCTGGCGGCTCACCTCGAAATGGTCGAGGATCGGTTCGTGTCCCTTATAGAGTTTGACGATCTTCTCCTGCTCCGGAGAAATCATCGTGACATAATCATCGACCTCCTTGAAAACGGCTTCGTCGTTCACGTAGATATTGGTGAACGAGTCGTTGAGCAGGTCGCGCAGGATGGTGGTCGTCCGGCTGTTTTCCGTAAACAACAGTTGGACGCCCTTGTTCTTGGCGATCTTGGGCCAGGAATCTTCCCATTTCTTGATCAGCCCCTTGAGTTCAGCATCCAGCACGGCGGCACGTTTACCTTCGGCAGCCGTCCGGATGATGACACCGTAATTGGGCGGCAGGATACTGTAAACCAAACGCTCAAGGCGCTTCTTTTCTTCCCGCGAGGAAATCTTCTGGGAAATGCTGACCTTGTCAGCAAACGGGAGCAGGACCAGGTTGCGGCCGGCAATCGAGATTTCGGCCGTCAGACGCGAACCCTTCGTCGAGATGGGTTCCTTGACGATCTGGACGGCAATGGGCTGGCCGGGAGAAAGGAAACGCTCGATCTTGCCCTCCTTCTCGAGGATGTCATCGATGCGCGTGTCCCGGAAGAGCTGGGTATAATCCGTGTTCCCGTTGATATTCCGTACGAAATGATCGAAGGCCTTGAAGTTCAGGCCCAGATCGAGATAGTGGACAAATGCGTCCTTCTCGTCTCCGATGTCCACGAAAGCGGCATTGAGCGAGGGAAGTATTTTCTTGACTTTTCCAAGATAGACATCTCCCACACTGTAGCCACGGCCCTCCGTTTTCTCCCGATTGAGTTCAATCAGACGCTTGTTCTCCAGGAGTGCAATCGAGATTTCGGACTGTCCTACATCAATAATCAGATCTTTGTCCATACTTGTAAAACAAAAATAATCTAAAGCAGAACGCTGTCTGCTTTAGATTAATCTGTAAATAAGAATACCGGAGACAACCTATTTCTTCTTATGTCTGTTCTTACGCAGGCGTTTCTTACGCTTGTGCGTAGCCATCTTATGTCTCTTGTGCTTCTTTCCGTTAGGCATAATACTATAGTTTTAAATGGTTTCCTCCTTGCTCACCTTGGCAATGAACGTCTTGGCCGGTTTGAAAGCGGGAACGTTGTGGGCCGGGATCACGATGGTCGTATTCTTGGAAATGTTACGAGCGGTCTTCTTAGCGCGGGTCTTTACGGTAAAGCTACCAAAACCACGGAGATAGACATTCTCACCTTCAGCGAGGGAATTCTTGACGCTTTCCATGAAGCCTTCTACAACGCTCTGCACTTTAAGGCGCTCGACGCCAGTGCTTTTAGCGATTTCATTAACGATTTCAGCCTTAGTCATTTTATTATTCGTTTGTATTAGTTAAACACATTTTTGAGGGATGCAAAAATATATCTATTTTTTTAATTATCAAAATACTAGTTGACATTTTTTGATTTTTGTGTTTGGCATAACTATTGACCATTATACCGTCCGGCCCTGACGGGGCCGAAATACTGACATTTTGACACGATTATGGACAACAAAGATATATTGAAAGAGATTTTCGGAGGATCCGGGAACGAAGTGAACATCATCCCGGTCATGAATGTGGAGAATCCCGGAGGGGATCTCCGGGAAGTGGATCTTCCCGCGCTGCTGCCCATCCTGCCGCTTCGGAACGCCATCCTGTTCCCCAATACGGTCATTCCCGTCACTGTGGGAAGGCCCAAGTCTATCCAGTTGATCAACGACGTATTCCGCAGCGGACGGCTGTTGGGTGCCGTCACGCAGATGGATGCCAAAGTGGAGGATCCCTCCCCTGCCGACATCTACCGCATCGGTACGCTGGGCCGCGTCATCAAGACCATCGAGATGCCCGACGACACGATCACGGCCATCATCCAGGGGGTACGCCGTTTCGACATCCGGGAGATCAACATCACAGCGCCTTATATGATGGCGGAAGTCACCTACCGCCATGAGATCATTCCTGCCGCAGGCGATGCGGACATGGATGCGCTGACCGGTTCCATCAAGGATGCCGCTATCCAGATCGTCAAGCTCTCGCCCAACATTCCGCAGGAAGCGGGCTACGCGATCAAGAATATAGAAGGCTACGATTTCATCGTCAACTTCATCGCTTCGAGTGCCGAGATCGACCCGCCCACGGACAAAGTACCGCTGCTGGAGATCGACGACCTCCGCGAACGGGCGCTCAAGCTCCTGGAACTGCTGAACAAGCATATCGACCTGCTGAAGATCAAGGATGACATCCAGAAGAAAGTCAAGTCGGAGATCGACCAGCAACAGCGCGAATACTACCTCAACAACCAGCTCAAGACCATCCAGGAAGAGCTCGGCATCAATTCCGAAGAACAGGACCTGACAGAGCTTCGCGCACGCGCGAAAGAAAAGAAATGGTCTGCCAAGGTTGCCGAGACCTTCGAAAAGGAGCTCCGCAAGCTGGAGCATACCAATCCGAATTCGTCCGACTACAATGTACAGTACGCTTATGTAGACTTCCTGCTCGAGTTGCCCTGGGACGAGTTGTCGGAAGACAACCTTGACATGAAGCACGCCCAGCAAGTACTTGATGAAGACCACTTTGGTCTTGAGAAAGTGAAGGACCGCATCATTGAATACCTGGCCGTGCTCAAGCTTAAGGGCGACATGAAGTCACCGATCCTGTGCCTCTACGGGCCTCCGGGTGTCGGCAAGACTTCGCTCGGCAAATCAATTGCCCGGGCGCTGGGCCGCCAATATGGCAGGATTTCCCTTGGCGGCCTGCACGATGAGTCCGAAATCCGCGGCCACCGCAAGACCTATATCGGCGCCATGCCGGGGCGCATCATCCAGACCATCCGGCGGGCCGGCACTTCGAATCCGGTTATCGTCCTGGACGAGATCGACAAAGTGCGGGAAGATTTCCACGGCGACCCGGCGTCCGCCCTGCTGGAAGTGCTGGATCCCGAGCAGAACACGACGTTCCACGACAATTATCTCGACATCGACTACGACTTGTCGAAAGTCCTGTTCATCACGACCGCCAACGATGTGAGCGGCATCCATCCCGCCCTGAAGGACCGGATGGAGATGATCAATGTGTCGGGGTATCTGGCCGAAGAAAAAGTGGCGATCGCCCAGGGATACCTGATCCCGAAACAGCAGAAAGCCCACGGCCTGCAGGAAAAAGACCTTTCGCTCACCCGGGAAGCCATCGAGACGATCATCGACCAGTACACCCGCGAATCCGGCGTGCGCGGCCTCGACAAGCAGATTGCAAAAGTGGCCCGCATCACGGCCAAGAAGATTGCATTGGAAGAACCGCTTCCCGCACAGATCGGACCGGAAGAGGCCAAGGCGTACCTGGGTCTGCCCACCAATTTCCACGACTTGCAGGAGGGCAATGAAGCACCCGGCGTCGTCACAGGCCTGGCCTGGACGCAAGTGGGCGGAGAGATTCTTTTTGTAGAATGCAGCCTGAGCGAAGGCAAAGGCGTTCTCTCAACGACTGGCAGTCTGGGAGACGTCATGAAAGAATCCGTCACCATCGCCTATCAGTATCTGAAAGCGCATCCTGCCCTGGCCTGTACGACGGCCAAGGAACTGGCCAAAAAGGATATGCACATCCATGTACCGGAAGGCGCCATCCCGAAAGACGGCCCTTCTGCCGGTATCACAATGGTCAGTGCCATGGCTTCCGCCCTGCGCGGAAAAGCGGTCCGCAGCCATCTCGCCATGACGGGCGAGATTACCCTGCGCGGCAAAGTACTCCCGGTAGGCGGCATCAAGGAGAAAATCCTGGCGGCCAAACGGGCCGGCGTGAAGACCATCGTGCTCTCGAAAGAGAATGAAAAGGACATCCTCGACATCAAGCCGCTCTATGTGGAAGGACTGGAATTCCGCTACGTGGAAACCATCGATGAAGTGATTGAATTCATTTTCAGTGAATAGCCATGGACGTCAAGATCGAAGAAAGCTGGAAACGCGCCCTCGCGCCGGAATTCGAAAAGCCCTATTTCCAGGCACTTGCCCGGCAGTTGCACGAGGAGAAACGGGCCGGAAGGACCATCTATCCTCCCGGACCCCTCATTTTCAATGCCTTCAATCTGACACCCTTTGACAAGGTCAAGGTTGTCATCATCGGACAGGACCCTTATCATGGTCCCGGCCAAGCCGAAGGTCTCTCCTTCTCCGTGCCGCACGGAATCCCGCTTCCTCCATCCCTGGTCAACATCTATAAGGAGATTGAAACAGACCTGGGAGTCCGTTTGCACAAAGACGGCTCCCTGCGCGGGTGGGCAGAGCAGGGCGTCTTCCTGCTCAACGCAGTCCTGACGGTACGGGCCGGCCAGCCGACCTCCCACAGCCGGATCGGCTGGACGGAATTTACCGATGCGGTAATCCGCACCCTCTCCGGGCAGCGGGAAGGGCTCGTCTTTTTGCTGTGGGGCAATTTCGCGCGCTCGAAACGGGCCTTGATCGACACCACGCGACATACGGTCCTGGAAGCGCCACACCCCTCCCCGCTGGCCCGGGGCGCCTTTTTCGGCTGCCGGCATTTCTCAAAGACCAACGAAATCCTGGCCGCACAAGGAAAAGAGCCGATCGACTGGACGCGATAGTTTTCATCCAAAGTGCCTTCGGGCACTTTTTTTGTTTTTTTCACCGCATGTTTTTTCTTTTTACTAACTTTGTATGATTGATAACCAGAATTTTCAACCATTAAAACCATATCAAAGATGAAAAAAATCGTTTCTGCCCTGATCTGCACGGCCCTCATTCTTTCGGGCTGCGGCAACATGTCCAACCTGGCGAAAGGTACCGCGATCGGTAGCGGTTCCGGTGCAGCTGTCGGTGCCGGCGTAGGCGCCCTCATCGGAAAAGACGGCAAGAGCGCTGCCATCGGCGCAGCGATCGGAACGGCCGTCGGTGCCGGCGTAGGTGCCCTTATCGGCAACAAGATGGACAAGAAGGCCGCCGAGCTGGCAGCCGCCATGGAAGACGCCAACATCGAAGTAGTGACCGACGCCAACGACCTGAAGGCCGTCAAGGTTACGCTCGAAAGCGGCATCCTCTTCAACACCAGCAGCTCCACGCTGAACGATGCCTCCAAGGCAGCCCTCCGCAAGTTCGCCTCCAACATGGCCGACCTGCCGGATACCGACCTGACCATCCTCGGCCACACCGACAACACCGGTACGGCTGAGTACAACGACAAACTTTCTGTCGAACGCGCCAACTCCGTGGCTACCTTCCTCCAGAACTGCGGCATGTCGAGGAATCGCATGACCATCGAAGGTCGTTCCTTCCACGAGCCCGTGGCTGACAACAGCACCAAGGAAGGCCGCCTCCAGAACCGTCGTGTCGAGATCTTCATCACCGCCAACGAGAAGATGATCAACGACGCCCAGGCCGGCACGCTCAAATAGTCTGTCCCGCCTAAAACTTAAACAACATGGCCTTTCAAGAAACCACACGGCAATCCTATGGAAGCAAGGTAAAGAACTCCTTCCAGGGAATCCTGTGGGGTATCATCCTGATCATTGCCGGCACGGTCATCCTCTGGTGGAACGAGGGCCGTGCCGTCAAGGCCAGTGATGCCCTGAAGGATTTCCAGAAGAATTATGTCGAACTCTCCGACATCAGTACGATCGACCCTGCGTTTGAAGGAAAAGCCGTTCACGCTACCGGCGTAGCCACGACGAACGACACGTTGCGCGACGCCGCTTTCGGCATCGCCGTCAACGCGATGAAACTCGTCCGCAACGTCGAGTATTATCAATGGACACAGCAAAGCGAATCCGAACGGAAGGACAAACTCGGCGGCAGCACCGAAACCACTACGACCTATACGTACGAACCGGCCTGGTGCAGTGAGCCCGTCAATTCCAACGAATTCAAGGACCCGGACTACAAGGGCAAGAATTTCGTGCTCCGTGCCGTGGAAGAACTCGAGCAGACGGCTTCCGACGTGACTTTCGGAGCCTACCGGCTTACCCCTGGTATCGTGGGACGCATTTCCGGTGAAGAGCCGGCGTATCCTGCACTTACTGATGCCCAGAAAAAACAACTGCTGGTCAACATCGCCGACTCGACCGTTGTCGTGACAGTATCCGGTGACCAGGTGTACATCGGTTCCGATCCGGCTGCACCGCATATCGGTGATGTCCGCATCACCTTCACGCAGGTTACTTCGCCCAAGACCATTTCCCTGCTGCAGAAAGTCGTAAACAACACCTTCGAGAGCTATATCGCCAAAAACGGCAAGTCCTTCTCCAAGGTGGAAATGGGCACGGTCAGCGCCGAGAACATGATCGAGCATCAGAAGAGCGCCAACAAGATGGTGCTCTGGCTGTTCCGCATCCTTGGCATCATTCTGGTCGTAGCCGGATTCCGTTCACTGGTAAGCTTCCTCAGCACGGTCTTCGCTGTGGTGCCGTTCGTCCAGCGGATCATCGGGGCCGGTGTCGGCTTCGTCGCCACGGTCGTCGGCATCGTCTGGTGCGCCATCGTCATCGGTATAGCCTGGATCGCGCACAGGCCCCTGCTGGGCATTACCCTGCTGGTTGTTGCCGCTGCGCTGATCGTCTGGCTCGTGAGCCGGTCGCGTAAAAAAAAAACAGCTGATGTAATCGCCATCTTGATGCTCGTGCTGGCATTGGGTTTGGGCACCAGCTGCAAACAGGCCAACCCTACCGGCACATCCACGCATGAAACACCGAATGGAGAGACCCTCACAGAGGATCTCTCCATGGCTTTTAAGGGCCCCGTCAAGTCCCTGCTAGTGACGACCAACAACATGGAAGGAGACCCTTATACGGTCAAGTATTCTTTCGACCCGAAAGGGAAACTGACCGCACGGGAAGAGTATCATGAATATGGCGATGAAGGCGATTCCGAGGAAGGCGGCCTCAACGAGGCACTCTCTGAAAAAGACGCGCAAGGCCGCTATACAAAAGAAGTTTACGGAACGGAAGAAGAGGGTTATACCACCTATACCTACGAGTACACCGCCGATGGAAAAATAGCCAAGTCCCAGTATTGGGATACGGATGGAACACTTCGCTTCACCACGACCTATGGTTACGATGCCGCAGGCAATGAAACTTCGTACACCTCCGTGAATCCGCAATCGACTTTTTCCCGTGTCTCCGAATACGACAGCCGGAACCGGCTTGCCAAAGCCATCGAAAGCTATGATGGACAGACCAATACCATCCAGACTTATCACTATGACGTGGACGGATGGGACCAGTTGCAGACGACGGAATGGGTGCGGGTAGGCAGGACGAATCTCCACTATGAAAAAACCGACAAGGAAGGCTCCATCATAGCCTCCCGTAACATCGTCAAGGACGAAAAAGGGACCCGCCTGACCTTTGCGGATACAACTTTTACCGATGCGGCGGGATACCGGCATGAACGCTACTATTACAATCAGGATGAAGAATATACCCAGGAAGGCACCTTCAACAAACAAGGGAACCTGACCCGTTACGCGCTCTATCGTGGCCAAAGCACCCAACCCTCCATCACGGTTGATTTCGACATCGCGGCGGACGGAGAAACGCTGAACGGCTTCACGGCACGTCGTTTCGAAGCCGGGCAGGTCCAGGAGGAAAAAACGGCCCGGTTCGGTGATTGGGATTCGTTCGGGAACTGGACAACACGTGCACTCAGCCCATCTTACCTGATCAGCGTCACCCAGGATGAGGATTTGGAGAATTTCGATTTCTGGTTTCTCACGCAGGACCGCACCATCCAGTATTATGGGGACGACCAGGGACAGAACTACGGCTTCGAAGGTTCGAACGGCGACAACCAGCTGCGCCTGCAATGGACCCGTGACCACAGTGTGTTGTACGGAGAAGCCACCCTGGACGGACAATCCATGCGCATCGTCGGGACCCAAGGAAAAGAGGAGTCCGGCCTGCACATCGTCGCCTTGGAAGAAGACGGTACGATTCCCTGGCATATCTACATGGACAAGGAAGGTAACAAGCGCATGGCAACCATCGTCCGGGGAATGGAGGAGCTGAAAATTCCCGTTTCTGCTACGCGCAAAGGCCTCAAGACCTATGATTTCTCCACAACGGCCGATGCCATTGCCGGCCTCTATGAATATCATGACGCCGGAGGCGATACCGGCGATGGAACGCTTCGCATTACCCGCAGCGAAGACGACCCGGACATCCTGAATTTTGAGATCAGCAACTGCGGTCCCGGCCCGTCGTACAACATGGCCACCGATACCTTCACCGATATGCCGGATGAGACGCTGAAAGTCTCCCGCTATCTCTCGGATGATGATTACGAGTTCAGTTTCAATTACCAGGTCTGTCTCTACGATGGTTTTGCCGTCATTCTGCGGGAAAGTGGCAGTCCCATGGCCTTCTTCGGGCTGGGCATGTCAGTCACCGGCATCTATGCCAAGGTTCCAGCCGCCGAATAATCAGACCAACTACTTAACCCTATGAGAAATACATTCTTTTTATCTGCCCTGCTGATCCTAGGCCTGCTGCTGAGCTCCGGCTGCAAGGAGAACCCGGCCACCCAGCAATCCAAAGAGGAGGAAGAGCAGACTGCCCCTACTGATTTCAAGGGGCCTGTCAAAGCGATAACGGTCACGGAATACCCTTTCGAAGGTGAACCTTATTCGGTCCGGTACGAGTATAATGAGAAAGGCAAGCTGACGGCGCAACAGACCCTCACGGATTACGATGAGGATGAAGGGCTCAACGAAGACTTGTCCGAAAAAGACGCGCAAGGCCGCTATACCAAGCAGGTCTGGGGCTCCGGCGACCAAATCTATTCGTACCAGCTTTTCAAGTACGATGACCAGGGCCGCATCGCTTCCGCTTCTTATTATCAGGGAGACGGATCCTGGAATTCCACCACGGAGTACACCTACGATGAAGCCGGACGCCAGCTTTCCTCGACAACGCAGACACCTTCCGGTTCTTATGGAACCGTCAATGAATATGACGGCAAAGGCCATCTGGTGAAAAACACCAACTTCTCCAATGGAGAGACGACCAACATAACGACCTACGAAATAGACGCTGCGGGACGGGAGTCCGGCATTCACAGCAAGAACACCGTCAGCGGCTATGAGTATTGGAATTATTACAGTTACGACAAGAACAACGAACTGATCGGCTCGTCCTCCTACAACAAAGAAGAGGGAGGGGAAATCCAGCTTCAGCGGCGGGACACCACTTTCTTTGACCAGAACGGACTGAAGCATCAGCGGACTTTCGAGAACTACGGCAATCCCCATACCTACGAATCCACCTTCAACAAGCAGGAACACGTCATCCATTACGAGGCATTCGAAGGAGAAGCCACCCATCCCACGCACGTCATTGATTACACCTACTATCCCGACGGTGTCACGCTCCGCGAGAGGACTTCCCGGAAGCTGGTCCTGGGCCAGGAAAAATCGTTCAAGACCAAGGAATTCCCCGAGGAACTGGACACGTTCGGCAACTGGATCCAGCGGACAGAAGGACCTTCGTTCAACTTCTCCCTGCTGGAAAGCGAGGATGACCTGGAAGACATGTTGATGGTCACGCACCGGAAATACGAATACCGGGGAGAAGACCAGGGCCTGAACTATGGCTTTACGGGTAAGGCGGGCGCTGCCGACCTCCGGCTGGCTTATTCGATGGACGGAAACATCCTGTGCGGGGAAGTAACGGTCGATGGAAACACCTGGCGCGCAGTCGGCACCCGGGATCCTGAAGACCGCTCGCTCTACGTCGTTGCCTTGAAGGAAAACGGAGACATCCCCTGGTCGTTGGTCATCCCCGCAGGGGAAGGCGCTCGGGAAGGTACCCTCTTCCAGGACGGCGCCGAACAGATTGAAGCGACCTTTACCCCTACCCGTGAAGGGTTGAAGACCTATTCGTTCGCGACAAAACCCGAGGAAATCGTGGGCCGCTACGAATTCGCTTTCGGCGGCGATTTCCCCCATGGCACCCTGGACGTTTCCCGCTGTGGGGAAAATTGGGAAGATGTCCACTTCGAAGTGCTCCGTTCAGGGGCTGCGGGTACCCTCAACTTCGCAACGGATGATTTTACCGATTACGGACTCCGGACCGAGTACTATCGCTATATCTGGGATGACGAGAATGAGACCAGCCGTTCCTATGAAATCTATTTCTTCGACGGTTTCGCCGTCATCCGGACGATTGAATGGGATACCAACGGCCCCACCGTTCAGGGTATCTATGCTAAACTGCCTGCCGTAGGATAATGAGAACAGCCCTTTTTCCGGGATCTTTTGATCCCTTTACCCTGGGTCACATGGACATTCTGCGCTCTGCGCTGACCATGTTCGACCGGGTGATCGTAGCCGTCGGCTACAACAGTGCCAAAAGTGGATTCTTCCATCCGGACCTCCGGGTGCAGATCATCCAGGATGCCGTAGCCGGCATGGAAAACGTAGAAGTCTGCTCTTACCGCGGGCTGACCGTCGATTTCTGCAAGGAAATGGGGGTCAGTTGCATCATTCGCGGCTTGCGCACGACCACCGACTTTGAGATGGAAAGCGTCATCGCCCAGGCCAACCGCAAGATGGCGCCGGACATCCTGAGCATCTTCATCCCGGCCGGACACGAGTACTCCTTCATTTCCTCGACCGTCGTACGCGACGTCCTCAACAACGGCGGCAACGCACGCTGTTTCCTTCCCAAGAATGTCGATATCGACAAATACCTGCAACTGAGAGAACAATGATACGAAGGACCCTGGTCGCCGGCTTGCTGTCCTGGCTGTTGTGTTTCTGCGCGGCGGCGCAGCAGCCTGTGACCCATCCCTCTGTCACCGCCTATCTCCAGACCTTGCTCGACAAGCCGGTCGACACGATCAACCTTCGTGTCGACCAGCTTATCGAATCGGTGGGGGAACAAGACCCGGCCCAACAGTCCAAGACCGCCGGTCTCGCTTTCGACTACTTTACATCCTCGCCTATCATGGGCCATGAAGCCGTCGCCGTCCATATAGCCGACAACTGGTTCCTGAACGGCCGGCTCAAACTGGAAAACGAGGAACTCTACCCCATCCTCTACACCTATGCCGAATTCAACCGGAGTTCGCTGGTCGGCAAGCCGGCACCGGCGCTTGAGATGGCGGATTCCAGCGGCAGGATGACCAGCATCCGCGACCCGGAAGCCACTCACAAGATCCTGTTCTTTTACGATACGGAATGCGCCACCTGCCGGAAAGAAGCGCCGCTGCTGGCCGCTCTGCTGCGCGACTACCAAGGCGACCCGATCCTCTTTTTCGCCATCTATACCCAATCCGACCGGGAGGCCTGGATGCGCTATGTGGCAGAAACATTTGCGGGCATCGACAACCCCGCCGTTACGGTCGTCCACCTTTGGGATCCCGAGGCTGCGACCGGTTTCCATAAGAAATATGCCGTGCTCTCCACCCCGATGTTGTTCCTGCTGGACAGCCAGAACTACATCCGGGGACGCGGACTCGACACCGAAGCCCTGGCACACATGCTGGACATGGACCAGGCCCTTGTGCTTCAATACAAGAATCTGTTCGACAACGTTTTTGACGCTTTCAACCCCCTGACGGTCGAACATGTGGAAGGCTTCATCGACGCCTTCGCGGAACGGACGGCCGGCAATCCCGCCCTCCGGGCCGAAGTCTTTCTCAACCTGTTCAATTATCTCCGCAGCAGCGACAGTTTCCCCAAACAGCAGGGAGCGCTCCATATCGCGGAAACCTATATCGTCGGTGAACCTGAATTATGGTCGCCGGAATTCGTGGACCGCACAGTCCTGGCATTGGCCAAAGCGCGCCTCAATCCCGCCGGAGCCAAAGCCCCCAATCTCGAACTGCAAAACCGGCGGGGCAAGAAGAAACCGCTGTATGACAAACGTCATTATGGCACACTCATCTTCTTCCATCTCATCGATTGCCAGCAGTGCCAGAAAGAATTCGAAGCGCTCAAGCAACTTCGAAGTGACTTGTACGACATGGATATCCAGGTGGTGATGGTCTATGTCGGGCAGGAAAAGGACAAATGGAAGAAATTCGTCTGCAAGCAATGGCCTTCCCATTGGAAGTTCCTGAGTGATTTTGACAATACCAGCGAGATGCGAACCCTTTACGACCTGGAATATGTCCCGCACCTCTATCTGCTGGACGAAACGGGCATCATCATCGCCAAAGACATCAGTGTTACCGAACTGAAAGAATTGTTACCCTTGTTATGATCCACGGAGAATACAAATCGTTTTACGAAGCGCTGCTTCCGATCATCCCGAAAGAAAGGATGTTCCACGATGCGCTCAGCACCCTCGCCTATGGCACGGATGCTTCCTTTTACCGGCTCATTCCCAAACTTGTCATCCGGGCGCGGAACGAGCAGGAAATAACAGCCATCCTGCAACAAGCTGACAGGCAGGGTATTCCTGTCACGTTCCGGGCGGCCGGCACTTCCCTTTCGGGGCAGGCGCTGAGTGACTCCGTGCTGGTGATCGTCTCGCACGGCTGGCAGGGCTGGCAGGTACTCGACGAAGGACGGAAAATCCGTCTCCAGCCGGGTATCCGGGGTGGTCGCGCCAACACCTATCTGGTGCGCTATGGCCGGAAAATCGGCCCGGATCCCGCTTCCATCGACTCCGCCATGATCGGCGGCATCGCAGCCAACAACGCCAGCGGCATGTGTTGCGGAACGTCAGAGAACTCCTACAAAACCATTGCGGACATCCGTATCATTCTGCCCGACGGCACCGTACTGGATACGGCGGACCCGGCTTCCTGTGCCGCCTTCCGCACATCCCATGCGGCTTTTTTGGAAGGCATCGCCGGGATTGCCGCTGAAATCGCCGCCGACCCAGAACTCACGGCCCGCATCCGCCGCAAATACAAGATCAAGAACACGACGGGCTATTCGCTGAACGCTTTTGTCGATTACAGCGATCCGATCGATATCGTCAAGCACTTGGTCATCGGATCGGAAGGCACGCTGGCTTTCATTTCCGACATCACCTACAACACCGTGGTGGAGCACAAGCACAAGGCGCTGGCAATGATTACCTATACGAACATTGCGCTCGCCTGCGAGGCGGTGCAGATCCTCAAGGCACAAGGACTTGTCTCGGCGGTAGAACTCATTGACCGCGCCGGCGTCCGCAGCGTGGACCAGACGCCCGGCATTCCGGCCTTCCTCAAGACCATCGGGCCGGAAAGCTGCGTATTGCTGGTGGAGACGCGCGCAGCGACGGCGGAAGAACTCTCGGAGAGAGTTGCTGCCATTACAGCAGGCATCGGGAACGTGGCCACGGAACTTCCTTTTGCTTTTACGACCGATGCAGCGGAGCAGGCCACGATGTGGAAACTGCGCAAAGAGATGTTGCCCACCGTCGCCGGTATGCGGCGCAGCGGTACCACCGCCATCATCGAAGACATCTGCTTCCCCATCGAGAAGCTGGCGGAAGCCACCGTGCGCCTGCGCGAGGTATTTGCAGCCGATGGCTATGCCGACGCCGTCATCTTCGGGCACGCACTGGCCGGCAACCTCCATTTCATGTTCAACCAGGACTTTGCCACGGCGGCCGAAGTGGAAAAATACAAGAAGTTCATGGACGACGTGGTCAAACTCGTGGTGGACCGCTACGACGGCTCGCTCAAAGCCGAACACGGAACAGGCCGCAACATGGCACCGTTCGTGGAATACGAGTGGGGCAAGCAGGCCTATATGCTGATGCAGCGTGTCAAGACCCTGTTCGATCCCAAAGGACTGCTCAATCCTGGTGTAATCCTGAATACCGATCCCCTCGCCCACATCTCGAATCTGAAACCCATTCCCTCCACCCGCCAGATTGTCGATAAATGCATGGAGTGCGGCTTCTGTGAGGGCTACTGCGTAGCGGAAGGACTCACACTCTCACCGCGCCAGCGGGTTGCCGCGTTCCGCGAAATCGAGCGCCTGAAGGCTTCCGGCGAAGAGCCGCACCGCGCCGCAGAGATGCAGAAGCTTTTCCGCTATGCGGGTGAGCAGACCTGCGCGACCGACAGCCTGTGCAACCTGCACTGCCCAGTCGGTGCGGATGCGGGCAAACTGATCAAGGAGTTCCGGCATGAAAGCCATTCGCCGCGTGGCGAAAAGCGGGCTGTCTGGCTGGCCACCCACATGGCCGGCGTCACGTCCGTGCTGCGCGGATTCCTGAAATGCATCCATACACTGCGCCTGCTCTTCGGAAAGCGCGTTTTCGGCGCCCTGGCCCGCGGACTGCGCAGGCTGACTGGCGGAGCGCTGCCGCTTTGGAACGAGTATATGCCGACCGGCGCCCGCAAGTTCGTGCCGGTCGATTCCCCGGTGCGCGAGCGCAAGGTGGTCTATTTCCCATCCTGCATCACGCGCAGCATGGGCACCACAAAGGCCTACTCCGAAGAGGCGGAGGTGACCCGCGTCACGGCATCCTTGTTGGAAGCGGCTGGCTATCAGATTATCTATCCAGAGAAAATGGATTCGCTGTGCTGCGGCATGCTCTTCTCGAGCAAAGGCTATGTCGAGGCAGGACAAAAGGCTTCGGACACGTTGAAAGCGGCATTGCTGACAGCCTCGGAAAATGGACGGTATCCGATTCTTTGCGACATGAGTCCGTGCCTTTATACCATGAAGGCAAACTTCGGTGATGTGCTGCCTTTGTATGAACCGGCTGAGTTTATCGAACGGTTCGTGATGGATGCGCTGCCGATCAAGCCGCTGGACGAAAAGGTGGCGGTGTTCGCCGTCTGCTCGGCCAAGAAGATGGGCGTGGATCCGTGCCTGAAACGGGTCGCGGAGCGTTGTGCGCGCGAAGTTGTAGTGGTCGATTCCAATTGCGACGGCTTCGCCGGCGACCGCGGTTTCCTCTTCCCCGAACTCAACGAACACGGTCTGCGCGACCTGAAACGCCAAGTGGAGGGCTGTGACGAAGGATACGCTGTCAGCCGCACCTGCGAGGTCGGCCTCTCCCGCAACAGCGGTCTGGTCTTCAAGTCAATCGTTTATCTAGTCGCCCATGCCGCCGGGATCGACACCCGGAAATAAACAGTATCAGGAAAGCGACGCGAGAATCTCCTCAATCGTGTCACAGAAAGTAATGGCCGCGGCCATGAAAGGTTTCATGAACCCTGCTTCCTGCATGTTGGCCAGCAACTGTTTCAGCGGGTCGTAGTAGCCTTCAAAGTTGAAGAGGAAGATGGGTTTCGTATGCTTGTCGATGGCCCGGTTGCAAGCGTACGTGAACAGTTCGTCCATCGTGCCGAAACTGCCCGGCATGACGATGCAGGCCTCGCTCAGGTCTTCCATTACTTGTTTGCGCTCCGCGAAATCGGCGGTCTCGATGAACCGGGTCAGATTCTGCCGGACAACGGGAATCCCGCTTTCCCGCACTTCCTTCGTGCCTTGGAATCCCTTTGGAAACACACCGATGACCGCACCGCCAGCCGCCTTGGCCCCGTCGGCCAGAGCGCCCATCGTACCGACAGCCGCACCCCCATACACCAGCGTCATACCGGCAGCGGCCAAGCGATAACCCATTTCGTAGGCAAGGCCTTTGTAAACGTCCTTGCAGGCGGGGGCAGACCCCAGATAGACAGCAATATTCTTCATTTCATCAGTCTTTCAAACGTTCGTTCAGCCGGGCTGTCAAGGCGGGATCCTGCGACACGGGCTCGGGCCAGTTGTGCCCGGATGCCGGGCCGTTCCGTTTGGCCATTGCGTCCAGGATCAAATGCTCACGCACACGGCCATCACGCACCGGATCACAGTTTGCGCCCAACAGCCAAAGCTTCCGCGAGTGGTCAGCATTCCTTTCCTTTTCATCGTAAAGGACCTGGACAACCTGTTCAAGTCTCCGCCCCTCAAAGGTCTTCTCCTTTCGGGTAGCATCCACGCACAACTTGCCGCCCAAACCTTTATCAGATGCCGCATGGTCACACACAGGAAGCGGCCCCCGGCTGAACAGCAGGTCGCGCGCCACATCCACGTTGCGGCAAATCGCCTCGCAGACACTGTTCCAGTTCCGGATTTCGACATCCTCGTCGAAAAACAGGAGGAACTTGTTGTCCATCAATTGGCGGGTACCCCACAAAGCATGGGCGGCTTTGAAAGCCTGTCCTTCAAAATCCTTGCGGATCTTGACAAGGAGGAAACCGGAGCCGGCTCCTTCCTCCGGGAGAAACAGGTCCTCGATCTCGGGTGCGACGGCTCGTCGGACGGTGGCGAGGCATAACTTTCCGATGGCTTCCTGGATATACTTATCTTCCGTCGGCGGTATTCCAGGGACCGTGGCGGGGTAGATAGCATCAAAACGATGCGATATGCACGTGATATGGAATTTCGGAGACAGATCGGGCTGCGAATAAAACCCGGTAGGGCATGCTAGCGGACCCTCGAGGAACGGGTCCTCACTCTTCTGGACATACCCTTCGATGACGAAATCGCAATCAGCCGGGACCTTGAGGTCCTGTGTAAAACACTTGACCAGTTCCACAGGCTTGCCACGCAGGACGCCGGCCAGTGTGTACGGATCCATATCCTCGGGCAAAGAGGCAGCTGCGACATACGAATAGACAGGATCGCCGCCAAGGCACACAGCCACAGGAAGCCGGTGGGTACATTCACGGAGATGCTTGGCACCATGGGTATGTATGTGCCAGTACATGCCCGTGGTAGCCTCGTCTACGACCTGCATCCGGCACAATTCAACATGGCGAAGGCCGGTCAGAGGACTTACCGTATGGACAAGCGGCCTCGCGAGGCAGCGGCCAACTTCTTGCGGCCAACTCTGCAAGACCGGGAGCTGGCTCAGTTGCGGTGCATATTGGACCACGTCTTGACACGGGGCATGCCCTTTGTGATTCCGCGGCTGCCAGGAAGCCATCCGGTTCAACGAGGACAGCATCTTAAATTTGCCCATAAGACCTTGCTCCTCACCCCGCACACAATCGATCAGAGCATCGATCTTCACGCCGATGTCATCCAGTGCATCGACTCCCAAAGCGTAGCGGATCCTGGCCTCGGAACCCATCAGGTTCGTCAGGACGGGAAAAGCGGTTCCGGTATTTTCAAAGAGCAGCGCCTTGCCGCCACCTGGCTTCTTCGACTCGATATCCGTGGCACAGGCTATCTCCAGCACCGGATCCACGAATTCCGGAATCCGCCGCAGTTCGCCCTTCTCCTCCAGAAACTTCACATATTCTTTCAGACCATTGTACATACGCCTTGTGTTTTTCAAATAAACAAGTTCTCTGGCAAAAATAATGTTTTTTTATCAAAAACACAGAATTGTGTATCTTTGCACCCAGTCTGCAGGGTGCAGGCGAAGGGGTGCTGAGGCTTTAAGCCGAGGCTGAGATGATACCCTCACTACCTGATCGGGGTAATGCCCGCGTAGGAATACCGCTATCTCCCAAACCCCCTTGTTGTATAATTTACTTACAATTAAGGATTTAAAATGAAATTTCGTTGTATTTGCGTTGTGCTGGCCACTTCGTTGGGGCTGGCGTTCGGCGTATGGCCCGCAACTGCTCAGGAGCCGGATTCGCTGCAGGTGGACAACCTGCAGGAAGTGGTTGTCAGCGCTGTCCGAGCCTCGAAAGAGGCACCTTTTGCCGTGGCAAACCTTTCACGGCGGGAATTGCAGGACTTCTCCAGTTCCGGCCGCGAGTTGCCGATGTTGTTTTCCCGGACGCCGGGCATCATCTCCTGGAGTGAGAACGGAGTTGGGACAGGTACGACTTATCTGCGTATCCGCGGTGCGGGCGGAAGCCGCATCAATGTAACGCTTGACGGAGTTCCCCTCAACTCTCCGGAAGACCAGAGCGTTTTCTGGGCCAACATGAACTCTTACGGGAAACTGCTCAGCAGCGTGCAAATCCAACGCGGTGTAGGCTCCTCAACCAACGGCGATGGCGCCTTCGGCGGCACAATCGCATTGGGGACAAAAGCTCCGTCCTTGGATCCGAGTGGAGAGATCTCCGCTTCCTATGGTTCTTTCAACACCTTGAACGCGGGCGGCGCACTCTCCTCCGGCCTGATGTGGAACCATCTTGTACTGGAAGCCGCCTGGCATCACACCGAAACTGACGGCTATCTGCACGGGACAGACGGCAGGTCGGGCAGTTATCTGGTCGGAGCGAGTTGGCTGGGCAGCGGATGGCGCCTCAGCTACAAGCTCGTGGGAAACTATGAGAACACGGGGCAAGCCTGGAATGGCGTGACAGCCGGCACGGACGACCTGTCGCTGATGGACGGCACGTATGGCGGACACACCGGTATCAAGACTTACAAAGACATGTACGATGCGGGGCTCGGCTATTACAATTCACTGTATGAGATGTTGATCGTCGACAGCGGCCACTACCGCTTCGAGCGCTACCAGTTGAACGACGGCTCTTACTGGCCCCGCACCACAGACAATTTCTGGCAGAACCACCACATCCTGAACCTGGCAGCATCCCTCACCAACGCCCTTAATCTCTCGGTAAGCGCCCATTATACCGGTGGCCACGGATACTATGAAGAGTTCCGCTACAATAACAAACTCCTCAAGTACGGCATTCCCAATTTCAAGGATGCCGGCGGGAAAACCATCAAGCGCAGCGATTTCGTCCGGCAGAAGGGCCTCACACAGCATACTTTCGGTATCGTCTCCAGCCTTACCTATCAGCAAGGGCCATGGGACGCCGTGGCAGGCCTGTCCGTCCAGGAATTCCTGGGCAACCATTATGGCTACCTGACCTATGCCGGCAACACCGACCTTGCCGCTCACCTTCTCTCAGGAGGCCCTTACAAATACTACGATTCCGACGCTTCCAAGTTCGACGGCAGTGCTTTTGTCAAAGCGTCGTACCGGCTTTCCCAAAGCTGGAGCGTGTTCGGCGATCTCCAGTACCGTCACGTGGACTACCGCACGGACGGCTACAACGACAAATACATCGACAACGGGGACGGCACCGCCAGCAAGCATCTGCTCGACGTAGATGTCCACTACAACTTCTTCAATCCCAAGGCCGGCCTCAACTTCAGCCAAGGTTTGCACCGGGCCTACGCGTCGGTAGCCATCAGCCATCGCGAACCAGAGCGCAATAACTTCACCGACAACGGCAAGTATCCCGCCCCGCGCGCCGAACGGCTCTACGATTTCGAAGCGGGTTATCAAGTCGAGGGGCGCCGCGCACGCGCCGGGTTCAACCTGTATTATATGCGCTACCGCGACCAGCTGGTTCAGACGGGTGAAACGAGTGACATCGGTGAAGCGCTGACCACCAACATTCCTGATTCCTACCGGGCGGGAGTCGAACTGACGGCGGGCATAGATCCCTTGCCATGGCTGACAATCGAAGCCAACGCAGCCTTGAGCCGCAACCGCCTGCTCGACTTCAACGAATATGTAGAAGACTGGGACAACGGGGTAACCGTCATCCACTATGAGGATGCAGCCCTTGCCTACTCACCCTCCGCCATTGTTAACGGCTTCATCAGTCTGCGCCATAAGGGCTTCCGTGCTCAATGGCACACGGGCTTCGTGAGCCGGATGTATCTCGACAATACGGAAAATGCAGACCGCTCGCTGCCGGCCTACAGCCTGAGCGACCTGTCGCTAGGTTATACTTTCCGCCTTGGCGGTTTCCTGAAAGAGATAGATTTAGGGGTAGAAGCCAACAACCTGCTCAACGCCCACGTCGCCCAGAGCGGGTGGGTCTATAGCGCCATCTATGCCAGCGGCGGCCATCCGAACGACAATCGTTACTACCAAATCGGTTTCATCCCCGTGGCTGGTACAACCGTCCTGGGGCACATCACGCTGCGTTTCTAAGTGCTGGCGAGCCGTTACTCAAGTTTGTCAAGCCGGACGCCTTCCAGCGCGTTCAGGGCGGGAATCAAATCGTTGGTATAGTATTTTTGGGAAACGCTCAGGAGCGCTTCGACCTCGTAGCAAGTATCGTTCTTGGTGAGATTATAATTCTCTACATTCTTTCCCAGAGATTCGATCGCCTTGAGCAGGGCGGCATGGTCTTCGGACGAGAGCGTGACCATTACCTGGCGTTTTCCGATCTTATGGGACAGCCGGTTGACGATATCGATCCACGCCAGGACAATCAAGGCACAGCTGACGCCGAGGATATACATGCCACAACCGATGGTCAGGCCCATGGCGGCCGTGACCCAAAGGCCGGCAGCCGTGGTCAGGCCGCTCACGCGGTTCTGCTGTTTTAGGATAATGCCGCCACCCAGGAAACCGATGCCGGTGACCACGCCTGCTGCGACACGGGCCGCATCGAAGCGTGGCGATCCCAGAAAACCGTTCTGGGAAACAATCATGAACAAAGCCGCACCGATTGCGACCAGCACATGCGTCCCGATGCCAGCACCTTTGGCCCTGTATTTCCGTTCAAAACCGATTGCTGCGCCAATCAGGGAAGCGACAAGAATGCGAATGACAAATGACAGCGTCGTGTTCAAATCCAAAACCGATTCCATAGTTTTCTTTTTTGCAAATAATCATATAAATTTAGGAAAAATTTCTTTTCCATGAAATGCTATATTGTCGATGCCTTCACAAAAGTCCCTTTCGGCGGCAACACGGCCGGTGTTGTACTGCTCGAAAAAGGGGCTGATTACCCGGACGATGCCTGGATGGCACAACTCGCAGCTGAACTGCGCTACTCGGAGACAGCCTTTATCCGCCCGGAAGGGCCGGCTGAATTCACCGTCCGCTACTTCACGCCTGCCGGCGAAATCGATCTTTGCGGACATGCCACCATCGCCTCATTCAGCACCCTCTTTCAAGAAGGCCTCGTCGAAGCCGGGACTCCCTGCATCAACCACACCCGGGTCGGTGATTTGGAAATCCTCCCCGGTCCCGTGACGATGATGCAGATGGCCCCTGCCCGGCGGGTCGGCACTTTCGAGAATCCGGAGATGCTGGCTGCCTTGCTGCACGCCATGGGCGGCCTTGAAGCGGATGACCTGTCGGCACTTCCGGTTGAGAACATCTCGACCGGCCTCCCCGATATCATCCTGCCCGTCCGGGATGTCGCTACGCTGCAGGCCCTCCGGCCTGATATGGACGCGCTCTCCGCCCTGAGTACCCGCTACGACGTAGTGGGCGTCCATGCCTGTGCGATTGACCCGACAGACGGTTACACGGCCCACGTCCGCAATTTCGCTCCCCGCTTCGGCATCCCCGAAGAATCGGCTACCGGCACAGCCAACGCCGCCTTCACTTACTATCTCTTCCTGCACGGGGTCATCGCTGACGGCGCACAATGTGCCTTCCTGCAAGGCGAAGCCATGGGGCGACCCTCAACCGTCCTCTCCACCCTGACCCTCCAGAACGGTCATCCCGACATCCGCATCGGCGGCCCCGCTGCCATCGTCCTCCGCGGAAAGCTATTTTAAACTGGGGCGCTGCCCCACCCGAGCCGTCGGCGAGAGCACGACCTACGGGAGTAAACCCCGCCGCTACGGTCTGCTATCCCACAAGGCCTCGCAACGACTTTCGCTAGCGCCTGATGGCGCTGAGCGTAGCGGAGAAGGGTATATGCTTGGAAAACCTTAGCCACCCTCGGCTATTAGAGGGAGGGGCCCGCCGCGAAGCGGTGGGAGGGGTCGCGCGGAGCGCGACGGTTTTCCAAGCATATACCCTTCGCAGCGGAGCGACCGACAGGGAATGACAGTTGAAAAGTGTTTTGGAATAATCGCTTCGATTTGTTAACTTTGTAGGATTGAAAAACGAAAATCGAAAACCAGTATAACGAATTATGGCTGACAAACAACTTCTTTTGGGAGACGAGGCCGTGGCCCTGGGTGCTTTGCACGCCGGCCTGTCGGGCGTTTATGCCTATCCCGGTACTCCCTCCACCGAAATCACCGAGTACATCCAGGGACATCCCCTCACCGCCGAGCGGCATGTGCACGACGTCTGGTCGAGCAATGAGAAGACCGCGATGGAAGGCGCCCTCGGCATGTCGTATGCCGGCAAGCGCGCCCTGGTGTGCATGAAACACGTAGGTATGAACGTCTGCGCCGACCCGCTGATGGGATCGGCCATGACCGGCGCCAACGGTGGCCTGGTCGTAGCCGCTTGCGATGACCCGTCGATGCACAGCTCGCAGAATGAACAGGACTCCCGCTTCTGGGGCACTTTCGGCATGATGCCGGTTTTCGAACCCTCGAACCAGCAGGAAGCCTACGCCATGACGCGCGCCGCCTTCGACTATTCCGAAACCAATACGATTCCTGTGATCATGCGCCTGACGACCCGCATGGCCCACTCCCGGGCCGTCGTCTCGCCCACAGAAGACATCCGTCCCCAGAACGAGCTCCACTATCCGGCACACCCCAAACGCTGGGTCACCCTGCCTGTGAACGCCCGCGTCCGCAACCGCGAACTGATCAAGGACTACGCGAAATTCGAAGCCGACGCAGCGACCTCATCGTTCAACAGCCTGACCGACGGACCAGACCATACGATGGGCATCATCGCCTGCGGCATCGCCTATAACTATCTGATGGAGAACTATCCGGACGGCTGCCCGTATCCGGTTCTCAAGATCTCGCAGTATCCTTTCCCGCGCGAACTGGCCCGCCAACTCGCCACTTTGGTTCCGACCATCCTCGTACTTGAAGAAGGCCAGCCGCTTGTGGAGAACATGCTCCGCGGCGTTTTCCAGACCGATACGAAGATCATCGGCCGCATCGACAATACCGTCGTCCGCGACGGTGAACTCTCTCCGGATGCCGTGCGCAAGGCCCTCGGCCTCCCCGCCCGTCTTGAATTCGCCGCCTCCCAGGTCCTTGCACCGCGTCCGCCGGCTCTCTGCCAAGGCTGCGGCCACCGCGACTTCTACACCGCCCTCAACAACGTGCTGAAGAAAGACTACCCGACCGCCCGCGTGTTCAGCGACATCGGTTGCTACACACTGGGGTACATGGCACCGTTCCAAGCCATCCATACTTGCGTGGAAATGGGCGCCTCGTTCACCATGGCGCAGGGCGCTGCCTATAGCGGCACCTGGCCCGCCGTCGGCGTGATCGGCGACTCGACCTTCACCCACAGCGGCATGACCGGTCTGCTTGATGCCGTCAATGGAAACGCCGACGTGGTGCTTTGCATCTCCGACAACCTGACCACGGCCATGACAGGTGGCCAGGACTCGGCCGGAACAGGCCGCATTGAAGCCATCTGTGCCGGCCTCGGCGTCGATCCGGCCCATATCCGTACCATCGTCCCGCTTCCGAAGAACTATCCGGATATGGAAAAAGTGATCCGTGAAGAAATCGAATACCACGGCGTCTCCGTGATCGTCTGCCGCCGCGAATGCATCCAAACCGCCAGAAGACACGCAAAAAAGTAAAGCCATGAAACAAGATATCATTCTCGCCGGCGTGGGAGGGCAAGGCATCCTCTCCATTGCCACGGTCATCGGTTCGGCCGCCCTGCAGCAGGGACTCCATCTGAAACAGGCCGAGGTACACGGCATGAGCCAGCGTGGCGGCGACGTCCAGTCGAACCTCCGCCTCTCTTCCGACCCTATCTTCAGCGACCTGATCCCCCGCGGCGGTGCCGACCTCATCGTCTCGCTCGAACCGCTGGAAGCGCTCCGCTATATCCCCTATCTGGCCCCCGAAGGCTGGATCATCACCAATACCGTTCCTTTCCAGAACATCCCCGATTATCCGCCGATGGACCAGGTCATGGGGGAATTGGACAAACTGCCGCGCGTGATCGCCATCGACGTGGATGCCATTGCCAAGGAAGTGGGCTCACCGCGCAGCGCGAACATGGTGCTGCTGGGCGCCACGGCCGCCGTGCTCAACATCCTCGATCCGGACAAGTTGCGTGAAGGCATCCGCCGGGTTTTCGGCCGCAAGGGAGAAGCCATCGTAGAAGCCAACATCAAAGCCTTCGATGCCGGCCTGGCATCGGCCCAAAAATAACCGGCCATGAACTACATGACTGCCGACGAGGCTGTCCGCCTCGTCCAAAGTGGGGATACCGTCTGCTGTCAGGGCAGCACCTCTGTCCCCGTCATCCTGCAGGAAGCGCTCGCCCGCCGGGCAGATGAATTGCGCGGCGTACAGATCGTCTCGGGCTTCAACATCACGGAGGGGCCCGCGCCATTCTGCAAGCCGGAATTCAAGGATTCCTTCCTGGTCAACAGCATTTTCCTTTGCGCGGACCAGCGCAAGCACGTGGCCGAAGGTTACGGATCGCTGACCCCTTGCTTCCTGAGTGAAGTACCGGCGCTCTTCCGGAAAGGAGAACTGCCCATCGACGTAGCCTTCATCAACTGCTCGCTTCCGGACGAAAACGGCTTCTGCAGCTACGGCATCGGTTGCGACATCTCCGTCGCGGCTGTGGAAACAGCCCGCGTGGTCATCGCCCAGGTCAACGAAGCCATCCCCTACCTCTACGGCGGCTGCCTGATCCATGAATCCAAGATTACCGCCGCTGTCCGTTGCAACGTACCGCCCATCGCCATGCAGTTTGGCGAACCGACTGAAATCGAGAAGGCGATCGGCGCCAACGTAGCGGCTGAGATTCCCGACGGAGCCTGCCTCCAGATCGGCGTAGGCGGCATTCCGAATGCCATCCTCAACGGCATCAAACACCACAAGCACCTGGGCCTGCATACCGAAGCGATGACCGACGGTGTGATCCGGCTCATGAAGGAAGGGGTCATTGACAACTCGCTGAAAAAAGTGCACCCGGGCGTCAGCATCGCTGCGCTCGCCCTGGGTTCCAAGGAGATGTACGAATTCATCGACCACAACAAGACGATGGAATTCTACGACGTGGCCTACACCAACAATCCGTTCCTGATTGCCCAGAACCCGAAAGCCTGCGCCATCAACTCCGCCCTCGAAGTGGATTTGACCGGTCAGGTTTGCGCAGACTCGATTGGCGAGATGATCTTCTCGGGTGTCGGCGGCCAGCACGACTTCATGTACGGCTGCTCATTGTCCGAAGGCGGCAAATGCTTCATCGCGCTGCCGTCGCGTACAAACAAGGGCAAGGGAAAGATCGTCCCGACCCTCACCCCGGGCGCCGGCGTCGTAACGACCCGTTTCCAAACGCAATACGTAGCCACCGAATGGGGCATCGCCTATCTCCGCGGCAAGAATCTGGCGCAGCGCGCCAAAGCGCTGATCGCCATCGCCCACCCGGACGACCGCGAAGAACTGGAAAAAGCCGCCTGCAAACGCTTCGGCTACAGTTTCCTCCGCCTGAAGGCTTAAGTTCTTAAACCGTTGCGCTGGTAGTTCCTCCAGAACCGTCGCGCTTCGCGCGACCCCTCCCAAAGCTTGAAAGGCTTTGGGCCCCTCCCTCTTACAGTGCCGAGGGTGGCATGGGTTCTGGAGGAACTACCAGCGCAACGGTTTTGCCAATTGCCGTATTACTCAGTCCAAAGGACCGACTGAAGGGCGTGAGGAGGAATCTTGCAGGTGACGGAGGAGCGGCTGGTGGAGAAGATGATTTTAGCCTCGACGTCGTTTTCATTGAGGAGCAATACACCATACGAACCATCCGGATTGCGATACCATTGATAAGTGAGACCGCGATTGGAATAGCCCTTGGTGCCCAGGCGGACAGCCCCGGGCAACAGCACTTTCGAGCAGTGCGCCACATTATAATAATGGGAATTGCGGGAGATGGATCCCAACGAATACGAGGACGAAGCGATGCTGACCGCGCCATAGCAGGTCGAGCAGCCGCCAGGCCGGTACGGGCTGCGCTTGTCGTCAAGCATCAGGTTCCAGAGCGTCACACCACGACCGAAGCGCGCAAGCGTCCCCAGGAAAATATCGCGGAAATCATTGATCACACAACTCTCATATTGATAGTTCCAGGTACCGATGGATGCTTCCGTGAAAAAGATCTCCTTTTCCGGATAGCGCTCGTGAACCCGGTCGAGAACAGTGACGTTTCCGCCGTAATTATGCCAGGCCGAACCGGCCGTATAGCGCGATGCTTCCGTATCTTCGAAGATATGCAGCGGATAGTCGTTCTGGGAAGCGATGTTGTCGAAATTGTAGTTGTGGTCGAACACCAGGATCTTGGTCTTCAGGCCCGCCTGGGCAAAGGCGGGACCCACGACTTTCAGGAAATCACGCTGCTCCTGCCACGGCATATAGAGCGACATCGAATTGCCGGGATTCAGCGGTTCGTTCTGCAAGGTGATGGCATAGATGGGGTAACCCCGCTTCTCCATTTCCTGGATCCACTTCACAAAATAGGTCGCATAGTCCGCATAACAGTCCGGATTCAAGTGACCATCCGTCCAACTGTCGAACGGGAGTCCGCGGCTGTCTATCTTCATCCAGCGGGGACAGCTCCAAGGAGAGCCGATGATCTTGACGGCCGGATTGATGGCATAGATCTCGTCGAGGATCGGGAACAAATACTGCTGGTCGAGCGGATGGACGGCAAAGTTGCCGATCCCCGGTTTGTCACACCACGTAAACTCGTCGAGTGAAAAATCGGAGCCACCGATGCACACCCGGATCAACGAAGAGCCAAGCCCCTTCTCCCGGCTGAAAATCTCGGTCAGAAACTGCGTACGGTCACCTGCAGGCATCTGCAACAGATTGTAACAAGTGGCCTGCGTGATGGCAAAGCCGAAACCCTCCACAGTCTGGAACGTCTCGCCAGTCAGAGTCACAGTGAAAGGATCGTTCGTGGCTGCCTCCACGGTCACATGGCTTTCCTGAAAACGGAGGCCGCTGGTATTGGTCGTATAGACAACTGCCCGATTCCCCGCAGGAGCAGGAGCAGGATTGCCGTTGTCAGAATTGGATGGACAGGCCGCAGCCGTCAGCAAAGCGGCCAGCAGACAGAAAGCGAAACGGACTTGCATCATTTCAGGTTATTTTGCATTACGGTCAGCCGCTCTTGGTAGATCTTGCGGATCAAGGCAACGGCCTCATAGTAAGTCATGTTTTCGTCTCCATTGATAATCCGCCCACCGTTCATCGATGCATCCTGGGCCGGATTCCAAAGCTTGAAGTTCTCCTCTGCCGAAAGAGCCATCATCTTCTCCATTTCATCGATATAGGCAGGAATCGTCTGGAGCTGCGGCAGCAGCACATTGAAACGATCCCGGACCCGCGCAGCAAAGGCCGGATCCTGAAAGAGACGGGCATACCAGCAAGCATCGCGGTTGATGAGTCCGGTACGGGCCTGCGGGGACGTATTGTACGAAAGGATGCCCCAGTCGAAATCCCAGCAGGGACCCGCCTGCAGTTTGCCGTCTTTCCTGCAATGGTAGTACACGCTGCCCGGATTGCCCAACTCATGGTTGCCCATGACCTCAAATACGATCCAATAATCGATGAACGAATCCACGTCGATGTAAGCAGCATAGCCCTTCTCCGGATCCTTGAAGTCCGGTCCATAGATGGCCCTTGCCGTCCGGGCAATCAACTCCTTCCCCTCCTGGATCTGGGCCGGTGTTATCTCGTCAGCATCGGGCGCCTTGATTCCGAACGGAATGCCGCTACCGAACTGGACACAACGTCCGTGCGGATCCATCCATTGAATCTCATTGTCGTAATGGAAATCCGACTCAAACAGATACCCGTCATCCCCGACATTGACCCGGTTCTTGTCAACACGCACCTGTTCGACAAGCAGATAGTTGCCCTGATGTACACCGTTGAGCACCAGTTCCACGCTGCGGCCCCGTGGAGTCCAGTCCAGCGAAGTCATCGACGAAACCTTCAAGGCCACGAGGTTGCGCATCATCGTGCGGTCCATGAAATTGGCCAGCAGTACCCAGCGTTTGTGGGCAGGGAAGCCGAAAAACGAGGTCTTGGCGTCGAATTTCAGCAAATAAGGCTTCTTGGGCCAGCTCCAGGTCGTGTTGCCGCGGCCCTTCACGCTGCATGTCATGACATCAGACAGGTTGCCCGCTTCTTCCAGCGTCACGGACGCCTTCACATAATCCTCCTTGGAAACGATTTTCGCACCGTCCTGGGTGTTGAGATAGAGAACAGGCAATCCGGTCTTCCGGGCACGGCCCATCGGACCGGCGAATTCACCGATACAGAGGAAATGGTTGGAAAGCTTGAAATGGCCTTCAGGCATCCGGACGCCCAGACAGACTTCCGAAACATAGGTGTCGTCCTTTCCGGTATCGCTGACAATCGCCTTATAGCGCCCGGGCACCGTATCCTTCTCGACACGGCTCAGAAAGAAATCCTGCGAAGCAAGGAACTGGCCTTTTGCCAGATACAGGACGACATCCTTATCCAGGTCAAATGCATAATCCGGCTCGTTGACCGTGAAGAAAAATTCAGCAGTACCTGAAACCGGAAGGACGAGCGTATCCCGCTCGGCCCTCACAGTGAGCAGCATTGCTTTCGGCCTCTCGATACAAGAGACCGAAAGCAATAACATACCCACCCACATTAATAACCTAAAAATTCGCCTCACCCGTCTGTTATCTTACTTGAAAAGAGATCGGTTCACCCGATACACTGTCGCCGGCCACCCAAAGGTGGAATTCACCCGGCTCAACTTTCTTCGTACCGTCAAGGCCAAAGAAGGCCAGATCGGCTACCGGCAGTTCCATCCGGATCTGGCGGCTTTCACCCGCCTTCAGGCTGATACGCTGGAACTGTTTGAGTTCCCGCACCGGACGGGTCAACGAGCCGACCAGGTCGCGCACATACAGCTGAACTACTTCAGTACCATCATACGCACCGGTATTGGTGAGCATAAAGGACACCGAGATGGTTCCGTCCACCGGATACACATCCTTGTCCATGGTAAGGTCCGAATACGCAAACGTCGTATAGCTCAAACCATACCCGAACGGGAAGAGCGGATAAGCTCCATAGTCCAGGTAATAGGATGTATTGCCCAAGGAAGTCTGTCCGGCTTCCTGGTCAATATCGACCAGCATTTTCTCACCCCGATAAGGACGGCCTGTCATATTATGCGAATAGTACATGGGAACCTGCCCCACGGTCCGAAGGAACGTAACCGGTGTTTTTCCGGAAGGATTGGCATCGCCGAAAAGCAGGTTTGCCAGCGCCGGGCCACCCATCGTGCCGGGATGGAAGGCATATAGCAGGGCGTTGCAGTTGGGCAGGTCCCGCTCAATCGTGAGCGGCCGGCCGGCCATCACCGTCGCGACGACCGGTTTGCCAGTCGCCTTCAACGCGGCGAGCAATGCGCTCTGCGAGCCGATCAGGTTGAGATCGGCCAGGCTGTGGGCCTCACCCGACAGAATAGCCTCCTCCCCCAGGAAAGCAAGGACCACATCTGCACGGCGTGCGGCTGCCACCACATCGTCGAAACGGTTGCGCTCCTGCCGGCTGTACTGCAAACCGGGGACATAGACCACCTTGCCCGGAAACCTTTCCTGCAGGGCTTTGAGCGGTGTGACCGTATGGGACTTCTGGCCATCGAAGGCCCAGGTCCCCAACTGGTCGTGCGGCGCGTCAGCCATCGGGCCAGTCACCAGGATGGTACGGATCCGGTCCGCCTGGAGCGGAAGGGTACCGTCGTTCTGCAGCAGGATGACAGATTCTTCAACTGTCTTGCATGCTGCCTCCAGATGGGCCGGGGCATACTGGACCGCCTGGGATGCCTCCACGTCCACATACGGATTCTCGAAGAGACCCAGCATGAATTTGACACGGAGGATATGGCGGACCGCCTCGTCAATCGTCGATTCCTTCACCTCCCCACTGCGCACCAGTTCTTCCAGATGCGAAAGGAAACCGAAAGTCATCATGTCCATATCGACACCGGCATTGGCCGCTTTCATCGCCACGTCTTTGCGATCCAGACCGTAACCGTGGTCAATCATCTCGCCCATCGAATCCCAGTCCGTGACGACAAGCCCGTCAAAGCCCCACTCATTCCGAAGGATATCCTTGAGGATAAATGCATTGGCCGTAGAAGGGACGCCGTCATTGTCATTGAATGAAGTCATCAGCGTCATGGCCCCTGCCTGGATGGCAGCCTCGAAAGGCGGCAGATAGATGTTGCGGAGCTGACGTTCGGACAAATACGTGCTGTTGTAATCACGACCGCCTTCAGCCGCACCGTATCCCACAAAATGCTTGACGCAAGCTGCCATCGAAGTCTCGTCAAGCGAAGATCCCTGGTATCCGCGGACCATGGCCACTGCCATGCGGGAATCCAGATAGGTATCTTCCCCGCTCCCTTCGGCAATCCGGCCCCAGCGCGGGTCACGGGCAATGTCGAGCATCGGGGAGAAAGTCCAGCGTGTACCCTGTGCCGTAGCTTCCACCGCGGCAATGCGGGCCCCCTTTTCAACCAGTTCAGGATCGAAGGTAGCAGCCAGGCCGAGTGGAATCGGGAATATGGTATGGTAGCCGTGGATGACGTCCCGGCCTACGAGCAAGGGAATGCCCAGACGGGATTCTTCGACGGCGATATGCTGATAAGCATTGATCTTCTCCGGATCCACTTCGTTGAGGATTGAGCCGATCTGTCCCTTGCGGAGGCTCTCGGCGTAATTGGATACATCGCCGCCGGCAGAAACCTGGTTCATCTGTCCGATCTTTTCAGCCAGCGTCATCTTTCCCAGCAACTGCTCCACTTTCTTCTCAACCTCCGTGGAGGTGCCCACCGTTGTGGTCGTCTGTCCTGTCGTACAGGAGACAGCCACAACGGCGACAGCCAAAAGGAATAGGTTTCGTATGTATTTCATCTTGTTCGCTTACTTCTTGTAAACACGTACATAATCCACCCGCATCGTGCACGGGAGGGCGTTCTCATCCACACCGGCATAACCGCCCCAATCACCGCCCCAGGCCAGATTCAGGATCAGGAAGAATTTCTTGTTGAACGGCCAGGTGCTGTCGCGACCCGCTTTGTCGTTTGCGAAAGAAAGCATGATCTCGCCATCCACATATGTCTTGATGAAATCTTCCGTCCATTCGAGCGCATACACATGATATTCGCTTTCGGCACCGGGAATCAGCCGGCTGGCCGTCTTCTGGGTATTCTTGACATGGTTGTACGACTCACAGTGGATGGACGAGGATGTGATGTTGGCATCCACACCCACTTCTTCCATAATGTCGATTTCCCCACAGGCCGGCCAGCCTTTCGACTGGTCGTCGGGCATCATCCAGAACGCAGGCCAGGTACCCTTTCCTTTCGGAAGCCAGATGGCCGCTTCAAAATAACCGTAAAGCCAGGATTCCTTGCTGTTCATACGAGCGGAAATCACCTGGCCGCCATCTTTGCGAGCCACAATGTGAAGGGCACCGTCCTGCACATAGGAGGTCCGGCGATCGTCCGGCACATAGCGCTGAAGCTCGTGGTTGACACGCCCCGGCGCCCAGTTTTCAAAGCGCCACTTGTCCTTCAGCTCATCGGATGTGGATGAGAAATCATCTTGCCATACCAACTGATACCCTTCCGGAACAAAGGCGCCCGGCGCTACGGGCTCCCCTTCTTTCTGACTGATAACCAGCACTTTCACTTGGTCTCCGCTGCGGAAATGAACTTCTGCGGAGCGGCGGGAAGCGACATAACTTCGATTGAGTTTTACTTTCAGTTCGCCCTGTCCCTTACCGATGGTTTTCGGCGACAAGGAAAACCAGAAATCGATATCCGCCTCATCCGCCGTCCAGGTCGCATTGGCGTTTGTCGTCACAACGACTTCCCCACCGGTTCCCTCGCCCGTTACGGCATCACTCGAGAAAGAAAGTTTCGGAACGAAATAGGGCTGGATCAGTGTCAACTGCCGGGTAGTGGCGCCGCTGGTGAAACGGATCGTGCCGCTGCGGTCAGCCGATGTGTTGTTCGGCTCGGCCGTTACTTTCAGGATGCTCTCCCCTGCGTAGATCTGCGACGAGGAAGTGAGCGCGTACCAGCTCTGGCCGTCGGTCTCGACCGACCAGGTCGCCGATGAAGTGACCCGGACAGAGGCCTCCCCGCCCTCAGCTTCGACCGCCAGGGAACTGGCGGCGAAGCTGAGCGTGGGAGCCACGGGCGTCGGATCGTCCGGCGTCACAGGCGTATGGCATGCGACAGCCAGGCAGATGAGGGACAATATGGGCCACATCGTACGCATCCGCTTAATAGACATATTCCTGCAGGACGATGTCGGACACGCGGACTTTGGCGCCGGCCGGCGTACGGCCGAAGTCGAAGATCAGCATCGTTGCTTCAGCGTCCTCGGATTCGGGCTTGATGCCCTGTTTACGGATGGTAACGGTTCCCTCGGTCATCGTAACGGCGCCATCATAGAAGCTGACTTTGCTGTCGGCTTCCGGATCGTTTGTGAGCTTCATCGTGAAGGTGGAAGCGGCCGTCGAAGTGACCTTGCAGGAGAACTCATACTCGTGGGAAGAGAGCAACGGGATGTCCGTGTGGAGAGCGAACTGTCCCATCCACTCACTGCCGCCGGTTCCTTCCGGAATCGTAATCTCGAAACCATTGTCTTCAAGCATCGTGAAGTCAGCCGTCAGGCCGCCGGCCCAGTCGGGACCGCTGAACCACTGCGAAGTGGTTACCGTGGCCGCAGGCCAGAGATTCGTCACCTCCGGTTTGTCGCTGAGCGGAATGTGCTTCTGGAGACAGAGGTTCGAGAGGGTGATGACCGTACCGGCCGGGAAACGGCCGAAGTCGAAGATCAGCAGGACACTCTCGGTGGCCTTGTTCAGCATGTGGTCGGCTTCCTCAAAGATGGTGGTCGCACCGGCCCCCACACCGATGTTGCCATTGTAGAAGAATTCGTCGTCAGCAGGATCGTCAGCCGCCGTCATCTTGACGGTCGCCGTACCGGCCTGGGTCGCATTGATATTGACGCTGAAGTCAAAACGCTCGCGGGCATCCGCCGGAATATGGGTACGGATCTTGAACTGGCCCATCCATTCACCACCGCCAATTCCCTCGGGAACGGTAATGACGATGTCGTTCTTGACCGCTACGCCAGGTTCCAGGCCACCCGCCCAGTCGGCACCGCTGAACCAGCTCTCATAATCGACCGTCGAACGGAGCAGGTTGGTCGGCGCGTTCGGACGGAACCAGGCCTCTTCCGGAGCGGGTTTCGGATCCGGCGGAATGACCGGTTCCGGATCGGGTTCCTTGAGCTCATCTTTCGGAACCAGGATGAAATACCAGGCGTTGCCCGGCTCAGCCGCACTGCCGCACCAGAGATACATTTCGTGCTCGGTCAGGCGCATGATACGATATACGCTGTCGCCGGTATAGAACCCGAAGAAGGCACCGCCGCTGAGCGTCAACGTCATATTGGTCTCATCGAGCGAGAAAGTCAGGTTGTCGGCCGGCGTGTAGGGTACATCGAAATCACCGACCGCCGCATTGGGCGTACCGGGAATCCCGAGGTGGTTCATACCGTTCTCATTCGTGTAGATGTAACCCTGGTTCTTCCAGATAAGTTTCGTTCCCTTCTGGATGAAGGTAAATTCATTTTCATACAACGAGCAACCCTCTTTGCCCTGGGGATCGCACTGCCACCAGGCAGGGCCGTTCGTTTCGGGCGCGGCATTGATATCACCCACACCGAAATGGCCACGCGTATATTTGGCAAAGACCCAGGTCTTGCCCTCGGTCGCATTGGCACCGCCGGTCAAAGCGTTGAAACCGGGCGTATCGAGCAGGCCGTAGTCGTCGTCGGTAATCGTAATCACCTTCGAAATCGAAGTGCTGCCGCCGGTCGTATAGAGCGACATCGTTACCGTGTAGTCCCCTTTGAAAGGATATGCAACGGACACTTCGTCACCTTTGGTGGTGGTTCCATTGCCCAGGTCCCAGAGTGCGACACCCGGAGTCGAAGAACTGTTCGTCAGCACAATGATATTGGGCGACGTGGAAGACGGCGCATAGCTGAAGCTGAGCTGGCTCTCGCTGACAGGGTCACCGAGATGATATTTGTCGGTATCCAGCGGCGAGCAGGCAAACAGAAGGGTGCCCAAAGCGGCCAGGACCAGACTGAATTTGATACTATTCTTCATGACTGATGATAAGCTTTATCCATTAATAGCCAGGGTTCTGTTTGAGCTCGTATTCGCCGGTGCCGGCGGTGCGGCTCAACTCACTCTGCGGAATCGGGAGGTATTTGTCCTTGGCCGGATCGAACGAACGGACACTCTGATACTGGGTGTCGTTCTCGGTCAGCACGGCAGCGGCATCACCCCAGCGGATGAGGTCCCAGAAGCGCATGCCTTCGCCGACGAACTCCTTGCGGCGCTCGGCTTTGATATTTTCAAACGTCAAGGGGATGGAACCCAGACCGGCGCGGAAACGGATCTGGTCGAGGCAATCCTGCGCGGACACACCGCCGGCGGCGGATGCGCCCTGCGCACCGACGAGCTCAGCGTAGTTGAGCAGTGTCTCGGCGAAACGGAAGATGATCAGGTTGTTCGGATAGTTGAGGTCCACGGTGCCGATCGGCGAACGCAGCGCGGTCCGGGCGGCATACTTCTTCTGGAAGAGGCCGGTATTCTGGAAACGAGGTCCATAGGTACCGTCGGCAAACTTGTTGATGGAACCTTCGCGGCGTACGTCGCCATCTTCATACATATCCCAGGTAGCCTGGCGGACAGGACCGAAGCCCCAACCGCCGCAGAAGACGGGATCGGAAAGCTCGTTCGGCGAGATGTACGCAGGGAGGTTGGTACCGCAACCGGTCCAGGCACTGCCCCAGTCACGCTTGCCATCCGAAATCTGGTTGCTCTCGAAGATGGATTCGCGGCTGAAATCATTCTCATCCGCTCCGGTCCACAGGGCATCGAAAGCAATCAGGCTGTAGGAGCCACTGGAGATGATCTTCGCCATATCGGAAGCCACCTCATTGTATTTGGACTGATCCTTCTGGTACATGACGACGCGTGCCTTGAGCATATAAAGGGCGGCCAGGTTGGTCCGTGCCTGCTTGGCGGTCGCATTGGTGTACATCGGGAATTCGTCACCGGCGGCGGAGGCGGCAGCCTCGGCGGCGGCGATGTCCGTCATGATGTCCTGATAGATCTCATCGGCACTCTTCTGGCGGGCCATGAAAGGATCTTCCAGCGGCTCGGTGAAGAAAGGAATGTTGCCGAAGAGTTTCCACAGGTGATGGAGATAATAGGCACGGAGGAACAGGGCTTCCGCCTTGTAGCCGGACAATTTGCGTTTGGCGGCATCACTGTCGAAACCGACGGCATTGTCAATGGCCAGCAGCGTATTGTTGGCACGGGCAATTGCCGTGTAGTACAGGCTCCAGATACCCGTCGGGCTTTCGGAAGCCGGAATCTGGAACAGGGACATGTGGTACATCCACGACTGGTCACCGGCATCACCGCCGCCTTTGTAAATATCGTCGCTGCGGAGGTCGGAGAGCAGAAGGATATGGTTGTAGTTGTAGTTCGCGTAGGAGTCCATCAGCAGCGGCTGGTAAGCGGCCGTCAGATAAGACAGGATCGCGCTTTCGGTGGCGGCGGCGCCAGCCTCACCCTGGGAAGTGGAGTGAGCGGTCAGAAACTCTTCGCCACAGCTGGTCAGCATCATGCCGGCCAGGATTACTACTGCAAAAAATCGATTGAATTTCATAATCGTCTTCATGGTTTAGAAAGTGATGGAAGCGCCGAGGGTGATGGTACGGGACTGCGGATAGATGCCGCGGTCCACACCGATCGTCGTGTAGCCGTCCGAAGCCATTTCCGGGTCGAAGCCTTCATACTTCGTGAAGGTCAGGAGATTTTCACCAGCCACATATACGCGGAAATTCGAGATATGGATGGCCTTCATCAGTTTGGCAGGGAACGTATAACCAAGCTGGGCGGTCTTGAGGCGGACGAAGGAGCCATCCTTCACCCAAAGGTCGGAAGAACGCCAGTTCTGGTTGGGGTTGGCATTGGTCATGCGGGGCACATGGTTGGAAGTGCCTTCGCCGATCCAACGGTCGAGCATCCAGGCGGGACGGTTCTGGGCAGGAATGTCACCACGCATCGAGTAGTCGAAGATCTGGTTGCCGAAGGAACCCTGGAAGAAAATGGAAGCATCGAAGCCTTTCCAGTCTGCGGTCAACGTCAGACCGGCCGTCCAGTCCGGCATACCCTTTCCGATCTTGGTGCGGTCGTCGTCGTTCACGTAACCGTCACCGTTGACATCCACGAACTTCACGTCACCCGGCTGGGCCGTAGGCTGCATCAGGTTGCCGTCCTTGTCACGGTAGTTGTTGATATCAGCCCAGTTCTGGAAGAGGCCGTCCGTCTTCATACCGTAGAAATACGGCCAGACTTCGCCGTTGGAACCTTTCACATAGTCGCCGATGCCCGAAGCACCGTTGCTCTGGTAAACAGCCTCACCCGACTCGTTGCCGAGGTTGATCAGGCGGTTGCGCAGATGCGAGGCATTGGCGCTGATGGAATAGTGGAAATCCCCGACCTGATGCTGCCAGCCAAGTTCATACTCGGAACCCCAGTTGCGCATGTCACCGAGGTTGGACATCGGCGCGCCCTGTCCGACATAGGAAGGGATCGGCTTGTCCATCAGCATGCCGTTGGTCTTCTTGTTATAGTAATCAAAACCGAAGCTCAAGCGGTCCTGGAAGAAGCGGGCGTCAAAACCGACGTCGATCTGCTCGGATTCCTCCCAGCGGATGGTCGGGTTGGCCAGCGCGGCCGGCGAAGCGCCGGAGTACATATTGCCATAAGCGAGGGAGCCGACACCGAAATAGTATTCCTGGCCGGTATCCATCAGGGAAGCGTAGCGGAAGTTACCGATGTTCTCGTTACCGTTCTTGCCCCAGCTGGCGCGGAATTTCATCTGGTTGATCCAGTCGGGACGGCTGTCCTTGAACCAGGGCTCGTTGGTCACATTCCAACCGGCGGAAACAGCCGGGAACGTAGCCCATTTGTGGCCCGGACCGAAACGGGAAGAGCCGTCGCGACGGACAGTGAACTCCAACATATATCGCTCGTCGTAGTTGTAGTCGAAGCGGAAGAAGTAGGAAGCCAGCCGCTGGACATCATAGCCGCCGGTACCGCCGCTCGTGCGCTCGTCATCGGAGCTTCCGATCGCGGAATCGATATAAGCCATGGCCGGATTGGTTTCCTTGAGGTTGTAGTCGGTACCCGACACATAAATATAGGAATAGCTCATCGCCGACTGACCCAGCACGGCCGTGAAATGGTGACGGCCGACGGCCTGGTCGTAAGTAAAATAGTTCTCCACCTGCCAACGGAGACCTTCGTTCATTCCCTGGTTCACCCAGCTGGTGAGAGTCTGGTTCATCGAGCTCTTGTACTGCTCGAAGCCATAGCCGCGGTTGCGCCAGAATGACAGGTCGGTGCCGAAGCTCGACTTGAACTTGAGGAACGGGAGGATATTCAGTTCAGCGGCGAAGTTGGCCACGAACTTGTGCGTCTTATATAAGGTATTGCCCGGAGTGTCGAGGTTGGCCACCGGGTTGGTGAGTTCCTGGTAACCCGTCGGAGGGAGCGAATACACACGGCCGTCCGAAGCGACGATGGCCGTCGGGTGCTCGGCCAGGATGCGGGCTGCAGTTGCCTCATCCGCGAAAACCGGAATCGCAGGGTTGAAACCGACAGCGGAACCCAGCACGGAACCGAACTCGGAGTTGGTCGTGATACCGGCCGCGTTGATGTTCGAGTAAGCCAGGTTGGCCGTGACCGTCAGTTTGTTGAGGAAGTTGCGTTCGGTCGTCTCATAAGGGACATAGGTATTGTTCGAACGGATGGAGAGGCGGTCGTAGTTGGACTTGCCATAGTTGCCGCCGACGATACCGTCCTGCTCGAAATAACCCAGGGATACGAAATAGGTAGCCTTCTCCGTACCGCCGCTCACGGCAAGCTGATGCTGCATGATCGGGGCATTGTAGTTGAAGACCTCATCCTGCCAGTCCGTGCCCTTTCCGGCCGCTGCGATTTCAGCAGCGGAGTAGAGCGGCGCACCGCCGTCATTGATGCGGGCTTCGTTCATGATCACCATGTATTCCGTAGCATTGAGGACTTCCTTCTTGCGCCAGGGATTCTGCCAGCCGTAGCTTCCGTTATAATTAATAGAAGCCTGGCCTTTCTCGCCGTTCTTCGTGGTCACCAGCACGACGCCGTTGGCGGCGCGGGCACCGTAGATCGCGGCGGAAGCGGCATCCTTGAGGATTTCGACCGACTTGATGTCATTGGGGTTGAGGTAATCGATGCCACCGTCGACCGGCATGCCGTCCACGATGTAGAGCGGGTCCGAATTGTTGACGGTACCGATACCGCGGATCTTGATCTGGGAACCGGATCCAGGCTGGCCGGAGGCCTGGGTGATCTGGACACCGGATACTTTGCCTTTGATGGCATCGTTGATAGTAGAGGCGCGGACCGTGTTGAGGGCGTCACCGTCCACCTTCGAGATGGAAGCGGTCACGACGCTCTTCTTCTGGACACCATAACCGACCACCACGGTCTCTTCCAGCATCTCCATGTCATCTTCGAGGATGACTTCCAGATTCTGGTCTTGCGTGACTGTGATGCTCTTGGTCACATAGCCGATGCAGGAAATTTCCAGGACGGCTCCCGAAGCGACACGGATGGTGAAATCACCGTCGATGCCGGTAGCGGTACCGTTGGTTGTTCCCTGTTCAACGACGAAAGCGCCGACAATCGGCTGACGGTCTCCGTCCAAAACCACACCGGTCACGGTGATGTTCTGGGCAAAAGCCGCCAGGCTGAATCCTAATGCAAGGATCAAAGCAGCTAATCTTTTCATACGCTTGTTGAATTAAAGGGGCGTTTGGGTTAAAAAAATGATATTTTGATTTGCTATATTCTTCCATTTTGAAGGAAGTCTTCACAAAATTAGCAGAAATAGCAACACATCCCGCGCACTACAATAAAAAAGTAGCGGAATTGAAAATTCAACAGACTGTCATACAGAATGTTGATACTCCAATAATACCTAAAAAAAGTAGTGATTCGGGAAGGTCCGGGAACTACCGGCCAATCTGTTTGACCTGCTGTTCAAAAGCCTCGCGGTCGCCGAGCGCATTGTTCCGCGCAGCCACCTTATAGTTGTAGATTGTACTGAGCGAATAGTCGAGCATCATCGCAATCTGTTTGGAATCATCCACGCCGAGACGGATCAAAGCGAAGATCCGTTGCTCGGTGGTCAGCTTTCCTTCTGGCGGAATGACCCGCGCATCTTCTTTCAGCAGCGCATTGAACTGTGCCACAAAATCGGGATACATGGCCAGGAACGTCGTATCGAACGTCTGGAAGAAATCCTGACGGGCTTTCTCCGAACGGGCCGAATCGGAGAATTCGCGGAGCAACTGGTCGGACTTGCCCCGTTTGAGCAAGTTCCGCAAATGATTGTCCTGGGAACGGAAATCATGGATCTGCTGGGAGAAAGTCTCCAGGAAAGACAGGATGAAACGCTCCTTCACCTGGTCGGCGGAAGAAATCTCCTGGTTGAGCCGTTCCAGTTTTTCATTGACAGCAGCCAGCTGGGCATTGTTCTCCTCCAACTCGCGCCGCAGACGGGATAGCTTGCGGGAACGGACAACCAGGGACCATGTCAGAACCGACAAAGCGAGCGTCAGCAAAGCAAACAGGATATTCGCCACAGCCGAGGTTTTCCGGAAAACCTCCTGCCGGGCGGAATAGGCATCCTGTACCAGCATCATCGAGCCTGAAATCTGCCAAGGGCGTAAGCGCGCATTATAAAAAAGCGCATCTTCCTGCGCAATGCGGAGATATTGAAATGAATGGTCCACATCGGCCGCCATGATCAACTCCGCCACCATCGTCAAGGACGCATAATCCTTGACAGCATTGACGATATCGCATTCCGCCGAACGGACAAGCCAGGCCAGACGCTCGAGGGAATTGCCCATCCGCTCGGCGATGATGGACTGATGAAACGCTTCGATGGCATAGGCACGTTCATCGGGTTTGATACCCGCAATCAACAGACGGCTTATGCTGTCGGCGGATGCAACCTGCCCGCATGCCAGCAAATCATCCCGTTTCAATTTCTGCCATTGCTGGGAATCCCTGGGAAGCGAAGCCAGAAGTTGCGTACGGATCGAATCCAGATCGGGTATAGCCAGCCGGTCCACCATACCGGAATTGCCCATCATATCCACACTGAAATCGTAAAGTGCCGTCAGGTATTCAACCTTAAGGTTTTCCGAAAGCGAAGCCGCATCCAGTTGGCGGCAGAGGAGGTCGTACGCTTCCATATAGTTGCCTGACTTGGTGTAAAGATGCCCTAGGCGGATGGACGCCAGATCGTAGCATTCCTGGTCTTTCAGTGGAAAGATGGCGAGCGACTGGCAGTGCTGCAGGCAGGCCTGTGTCGAATCGAAACTGAAAGAGAAAAACTCGGCGGCAAGGTCCAACTCCGTTTCGTACTGCATACGTGGATCGCGGACAGACTGGGCCAGATGGCGCAAGGCGTCGGTCTGCTGGAGCTTTCGCGCCACATAAAGTTCACGCATGGATACATAGCGGTCCAGTTCTTCCAGCAGGGCCCGGGACGAAGCATCCAACCGCTCCTGCCGGCCACAAGCACAAGCGAAAAGGACCAGCAGAAAGACCCAGCCGATATGACGGAGACGCATCATATCGTAAAGGTACAAATAATTCTGGATATCAGCAGCCTTTGGTCGTCATGATGCGGAGCACCATCTCGTCGGTGATGTTCATCGCATCGGCGCCGATAGCCGTCAGATTGTGGATGGAGCGGTCAATATCGTCATCCACAATCCCCTCCTGGGATGTAACGCACTTCCCTTCCATGGCCAACAGGGCTGAGAGGATGGCGGTCGAAACACCCGAGGTAAGTTTCAGCGAACAGGAAGGCTTGGCACCGTCGCAAATCATACCGGTCAGGTTGGCCACCATATTCTTCACGGAGGCACAGCAGCGTGCATAGTCACCGCCCATCAGATAGGTGATGCCCACGCTGCTGCCTGTGCTTGCCACCACGCAGCCGCACAGGGCCGAAAGTTTGCCCAGCGACTGTTTGATATAAATGGCCGTCAGATGGCTCAGCATCAAGGCACGGATCAATTCTTCCTCCGTATTCTCATTCTCCTGGGCATAGACGCAAACCGGGATGGTGGCGCAGATACCCTGGTTACCGCTGCCGGAATTGCTCATCACGGGAATCATCGCGCCGCCCATCCGCGCATCGCACGCCGAGGCGGTCCGGGCGATCATGTGCGAATAGATGCTGTTGCCCAGAATGCCTTTGGCGAGCGGCCGGTCGATGGATTTGCCCAGGTTGTGCCCGTAATTGCCCTTCAAGGCTTCATAGGAAGCCTTCATATTGTAGTCACGGGTCTCCAGGATAAAGCGGATCTCATCGAGCGGCGCCGTCGTAGCAAAGTCATAGACGAGTTTCAAGTTGAGCTGGATATCATCGCTTTCCGGAACGCCTGCCACCGTCTCGGGAAGAAGTTCCTGCAGCGACGCATCGTCGAGCAGCCCGTCGGCAATATAGATGAATTCCGTGTGTCCTTTGGCAATCACAGCAGTCGCCTGCCGCTCCCCCGCCGTGACAACAATCTCTATGTAGAGTTTTTCCCGGATGCCCTTCTTCAAATCGATGTGGATCCGGTCCTCCTCGATATACTGACGCCCAGCCTTCAGGGTTTCAGGGGTCAAGTCGCGCAATACTTCCAGCTGATAATCGCTCTTACCGACCAGCGCGCCCAATGCAATGGCGATGGGCAGGCCGGTCATCCCCGTTCCGGGGATGCCGACACCCATGGCATTTTTCAGGATATTCGCGCTCAGGAGCGCCTCGATGCTTTCCGGCTTGCAGCCGAGTTGTTCTGTCGCTCGTGCCGTGCAGAGTGCTACGGCCATCGGCTCCGTACAACCAATAGCAGGAACAACTTCCTTGTGAACCAGCGCAATGATGCGCTCCCGGGTCGCTTGATCGATCATCTTACAGGCAATTTGATTTGATAAATATACAAAAAAAACGGGTTGGACCCGTTTTTTTTATTTGAAAAGCTTTCTGGCAAATGTGTTCAGGTACAAGCGCCAGTTGGCCCATGTATGCCCTCCCTCCGAAACGAAGTATTCATGGTTGAGTCCCTGTTCCTGGAGTTTGGCGTGCATTTCCTCCGCACCCTTGAAAAGGAAGTCCGCGCTGCCGCAAGCCAGGAAATAGAGCTTGACGCCCGCTTTCTTCAAGGCCGCAATCTGCTCGGGCGTAGCACTTCCGGCTGCCGAGAGCGGGCAGATATAGTCGAACATTTCCGAGAAGAGGATGGATGCCGAGATGGTGTGGCCGCCACCCATCGAGAGGCCGGCTATCGCGCGGGAGGCCGGCTTGGGAATAGCGCGGTAATTCTTCTCGATGAACGGAACGATCTCCGTGCAAAGGCTCCGGACATAGAGATCACGATTTTCGGGAGCCCGGCGGTCAATGGATTTCTCCGGGATATTCAGCGTACGGGCGGCTGCCTGGCCGGGATTCCCGTTCGGCATGACCACGATCATGGGTTCTGCAAGACCCTTCTCGATCAGATTGTCGAGAATCTGGGCGGTACGGCCCATCGAAATCCAGGCTTCCTCATCGCCGCCGGCACCATGCAGCAGGTACAGGACCGGATACTTCTTCTTGGGATTGGCCTCATAACCGTACGGGGTATAGACCGTCAGGCGACGGCTCATGCCCAGGATCTTACTGTCGTACCAAGGGTGGCTGACCGTACCGTGCAATGTAGCCTCCCCATAGTTCTCCGTACGTTCGCCGGGAACGAGGAGCATCGGCAGGTAACGGGTTCCGTCCCGCTGTACCAGCACATTCTGGGGATCGTTGACGGCTACGCCGTCCACCACGAAATTGTATGTGTAGATCTCAGGAGCCGGGAGCGGAATCGTCACCGACCAGACATTGTTTTCCCCGCGTTTCATGTCGATGGTGTCACCCCAGGGATTGGGCATCCAGGAGCCGGAGAGTTTGACGATCGTGGCATAGTCCGCCTTCAGGCGGAAGGTCACGCTGTCCTGCTGGATCTCCGGTGAAATAACGGGCTTGCGGTCACCGAAGGCAAAATTGCTCAGTTCCTGCGCTTGAAGGCTCCCGGCCGCAAACAGGGCGAGAGCGAGTATGGCTACAAAACGTTTCATAAATGTGGGTTGGATTGAAGGATATCTTTATTTGACATGGATTTCTTCGACGGGCACCTCGGGCAGACACACGGGATTCACGGTCCAGGACTGCGGCTTCGCAATCTTGAAAGAAGCCGAGGCACGAATATCAGCCACCGAAGCGCCGAATGAGGCGACATAATTGCCTGCTGCTGTTTCCCAAGCACTGGTTGCTTCGTTGAAGGAAGCCAGCGCATACGGCGTAACCGTCATCGTGAGGGTCTGGCTCTCACCGGGTTTCAGTTCACGCGTCTTGGCAAAGGCCTTGAGTTCGCACACAGGTTTCACAAGTCCGCCGGCAGGAGCACTGATGTAAAGCTGGACAGCTTCCTTACCCGCTACGGAGCCCGTATTCTTGACCGTGATGGCAGCCGTCACCGTACCGTCCTTGGCCACTTTCACGACGGGCTGGCTATAGGCGAAAGTCGTATAGCTCAAACCATAGCCGAACGGATAGGAGACATTCTTGCCGGCCGTAGCGAAGTAACGGTAACCCACCCAGATGCCTTCTGCATAAGAGGTGTAGTCCAGGTTCTTGACCGGGTCCTTCTTGAGCGCGTCGGTCGAAGCAAACGGGTCATAGGCCGCGCTCCACTTCATATTGGCCGGGAAGTTATAGGAGGACGGAATATCGAAGTAGTTGACCGGGAAGGTCATGGGCAACTTGCCGGAAGGATTGGCCTGACCGCACAAAACATCAGCCACGGCGTAGCCTCCTTCCTGGCCAGGCGTCCAGGCCAGCAGGATGGCATCAGGGATGTGCTTCCAGGAAGCCGTTTCAATCACGCCGCCGACATTCAAGACCACGACCAGTTTCTTGCCGGCATTGTGGTACACGTCGGCCAGGGTCTGAAGCAGGGCTCGTTCCGTACCCGTGAGCGTCCAGTCGCCGTCGGCCGCCTTGCGGTCGTCCCCTTCACCGGCATTGCGGCAAATCGTCAGGATGGCGATATCGGTAGCAGGCTGCTTGCGCTCGATGAAATAGCGTGCGACAGGCATCTCCGGGACCACCACGTGACCCAGGATGTTTTCCGTATCCTCATAGCTGTTCCGGATATCCGTCCGCTTGAAAGTGAGGTACTGCTGGTACCATTCTTCAATATCCTTGTCGACTTGCAGTCCATTGACCCGCAGGCCTTCGGCCACGTTGCGGACATACGCCTTGTTCACGTTGCCGGAACCGGTGCCGCCCGCTACGAAGTCATACGAACCGATGCCGTAGAGCGCCACATTCGAGACACCCTGAAGCGGAAGCACGCCGTTGTTTTCCAGAAGGACCAAGCCTTCCGGCGTTGCAGCGCGCACGAGTTTGGCATGGCCTGCCAGATCCGGTTTGTTGGAGTACTTGTAGCCGGCAAAACGCGGTGTACGGACAATATACTCCAGCATGCGCCGCACATTGCGGTCCAGGTCGGCCATCGGCAAGGTTCCGTCCTTGACGGCAGCCAGGATCCGGTCGATCTCCATCTGCATACCCGGTTCCATCAGGTCGTTGCCCGCCTTGACAGCCGCCACGGTCCCCTGCTTGAAGCCCCAGTCGGTCATCACGATGCCCTTGAAGCCCCATTCGTCGCGCAGAATCGTAGTCAGCAGTCCGTAGCTCTGCTGGGTATAGGCCCCGTTGAGCCGGTTGTAGGAACTCATCACAGTCCAGGGATCCGCCTCTTTGACCGCGATTTCAAAGCCCTTGAGATACATTTCGCGCAGGGCGCGCGGGTTGACCCGGCTGTCATTGTTCATGCGGTTGATCTCCTGGTCATTGACAGCGAAGTGCTTTACGCTCACGCCAACGCCGTTGCTTTGGACACCTTTTACATAAGAGGCGGCCATTTTGCCGGTAAGCAGCGGGTCTTCCGAGAAATACTCGAAGTTGCGGCCGCAAAGCGGATTGCGGTGCAGGTTCAGGCCCGGAGCCAGCAGGACATCCGCACCGTATTCGCGCACTTCCTCGCCCATGGCTTTGGTAAGTTGTTCGACCAGTTCGGTATTCCAAGTGGATGCCAACACCGTTCCCACAGGGAAGCCCGTGCAATAGAAAGTCTGGCTCGTGCCCGGACGTGTCGGGTCGATGCGAAGACCGGCGGGTCCGTCAGAGAGGACGGTCTGGGGAATGCCCAGACGGGGAATGGGACGGGTCGTGCCAGCGGCGCCGGGGACCAACGTCGCATCGGAAGCCGTCAGCGCACCGGCCTCGGCATTGCCCCAGCCAGCCCCAACCACCAGCGTGGCTTTCTCCTCGAGGGTCATAGCCATGAGGACCTCATCGATGTTGCTCTGGGTGAGGCGGGGCTGTGCGCCCAGCGGAAGGATGCAGCAAAGGGCTGCAAGCAGGAAGAAAGTCTTTTTCATATCATTGAATCAATTAGTGTTCATCACTTTTCACATGCGCGGGCAATCCGGTCGAGCGCCTCTTCTACGATGGAGCGGGGGCAGCCGACATTGAGCCGGACAAAACCTTCACCGCCCGTTCCATAGCCGGCTCCATTATTGATTACGACACCGGCCGTTTCGTTGAAGAGACTCACCAGTTCGTCTTGCGGAAGTCCCTTCTGGCGGCAGTCCAGCCAAACCAGGAAGGAAGCTTCGGGACGGATCGGACGAATGCCTACATCATGGCTGCTGAAGAAGTTTTCGACGCAGGCGACATTCCCTTCAATATACCGCTTAACAGCCTCCAGCCACACAGGTTCGTGGGTATAAGCGGCGATCGTGGCGACCATTGTCGGAATAGAGGCTTCCCGGAGTTTGGCATTTTCCAGCGTTTCATGAAAATGCTGGCGCTTCACCGCATCAGGAATCACGGCATAGGCTGTTCCGGTGATGCCCGGGAAATTGAATGCCTTGGTGGGACTGCACAATTGGATGCCGATCCGGGCCGCCGTCTCGTCAAGGCTACAGAAAGGAGTATGCCGTTTCCCATACAACGCCAGATCGGCGTGAATTTCGTCGGAAATGACCAGCACCTCGTGGTCCGCACACCAACGGGCCAGTTTCGACAAGGTCTCCTTAGGCCAGATGATGCCGACAGGATTATGCGGGTTGCAGAGCACCAGCGCCTTCACCCGTTTATCATAGAGGCGGTCCAAGCCTTCAAAATCCATCGCATAGTGTCCGTCTTTCCAAACAAGCGGATTCTCCACCGGCGTCCGCCCCAGCCTCTCCGCATAGCGGAAGAACGGATCATAGACAGGTGTCTGGACGATGATCTTGTCGCCCGGCTCCGTAAAAGCAAGATAAACCTGACAAAGGGACGCAATGACACCCGGCGCATATTCCACCCACTCCCGGGGGACATCGAAACCATGCTGCTGTTTTTCCCAACCGACGATGGCATCGAAGAATTCGTCCGGCCCATAGGTGTAACCCATCACATCGCGGTCAAGCCGCTGCTGGAGGGCTTCATGGACGACAGGGTCGGTCCTGAAATCCATGTCGGCGATCCACATGGCCAGTTTGCCGCCTTCGGCACGGCGATACTTGATACTCCAGGTCCCGGACCGGTCGATGATTTCGTCGAAGTCCCAGTCAACTGCCTTCCCCGTTTTCCGGACGCAGCCGGAAGATACCATGCCGACCGCTCCGGCCGGCAGCAAGGCCGCAGCCCCGGCAGCAGCGGCGGTCTTTAAGAATGAACGGCGTTTCATAGATTCACTTTTGCGTGGTTGGTTCCTGATTTCGGGCAATGGCTTTCGCCTGGAATCTCTCCGTATCGATGACGAAGCGTTCGTGCGTCCCCTCTCCCACCACGCCGGCGTCATCCCGCGCTGTCACGCGGAAGACCAGTCGGCGACGATCGATCTCGATCAGTTCTGAATCACAATACACCCGCATACCGACCGGGGTAGCGGCGGTATGCGAAACATAGACCTGAGTCCCTACGGTATCCTGGCCTTCATCAAGAAAAGGCCTGACACTCAACAAACACGTTTTTTCCATCAGGGCGATCATCATGGGCGTGGCCAATACGGCGACCGTTCCGCTCCCGACTTCCTTGGCGGTAAGGCGCTCTGTCACGAGCAAGTCCGCCGAACCTTTGATTCCGATTGTAAGCATTTACAAATTTACATTTTTACACGTAAGGCACGCAACATTTCGCAGACTTTTTGCATCTTTGCATCGTCAACGCTGCCGGACAGGCTGCGTCATCACTGGGGATGTACTGGTTTTGACGGTAAATGATGTCGGGCGGTAAGCATGCCGAGCGTCGTAGCCCCGCTCGTAAATCTCAGACTACAAGCCATAACTGGCAACAACAACTATGCACTCGCTGCTTAATCTTACCAAGTAAGATGGCTTAATCGCGCAGACCAGGTCCGTAGCGACGAGTATCCCGCCGGAGTTTCTAGCCTTCCCATTCCGGTCCATGGGGTATCATCCAGGAAGGATGCGGACGTCGACGCTTCTACCGCGCCTTAAGATTCAGAAGCTAAGAGGCCGATGGCCCGCCTACCGGCAGCCGGCCCCCGACAACCAAAGGCAGGATAAGCATGTAGAAAGCCCCTTGGCGCTTTATTCGGACGGCGGTTCGACTCCGCCCATCTCCACAAGAAAAGGGACCCGCGGGTCCCTTTTCTTGTGGAGAGGAGGCCGATAAATCGGCCTCCTCTGTCTATCGAGGGGGCGTACCCCCTCGAGCTCCCCTGAGTCACTTTGTTCCGAGCGGCCTTGTTACGGACTGCTGAAGAAGGCTATGATACGGTTTGAAACGCGAATTGGCAGCGAGTACCATGGGTAAAAGAAAAAAAGGATGACTCACCGACGCAAATAGACTGAGCTACGCAGACTTCGGATTTGTCTCCTTTTCTGCAAAAATAACAAGATTATGCCAATTAACAAATAATTACTTGGTCACTCCGAGAATTTTAGTCCCGATATCTATTAAACAAACTTTTCCGCCCCTATGAAAATCCTCATCGATCCCGGTCATGGCCGAAACACGCCCGGCAAATGCAGTCCCGACGGACGCTTTCGCGAATACCAGTACACCCGTGAAATCGCGGCGGCCGTGGTGGCCCGTCTGCAGGCGCTCGGCCACGATGCCGAAGTCCTGGTACCCGAGTTTGAAGACATCCCGCTCTCCGAACGTGTCCGCCGTATCAATGCCTGGTGCCGCCGCCTGGGCAAAGACCATGTTGTCCTCGTATCCGTCCATGTCGATGCGGCCGGCTCCGATGGCCAGCGGCACACCGCTGCCGGCTGGAGCTGCTACACATCCCCCGGCCAGACCGCCGGCGACCGTCTTGCCGACTGTCTTTATCGTGCTGCCGAGAAGCATCTGCAGGGGCACAAGATTCGGACGGATTATTCTGATGGGGATGCGGACAAAGAAGCCTGCTTTGCCTTGTGGAGGGGATATTAAACTACCTCCACAACAGAGATGACGGAATTTCATAATCAATTTCTCTCACGTATCTCTATTTTCCTTCAAGCTCCTATAAATTTTCGTTTCCATCCGAAATTTATTAGGAAATATAAATATTTGTTGTAACTTTGCACTGAGTATTACTCCAAAAGCCATTGAAAATGGAGAAATTGACTGCAAAAGAAGACGAAATCCTGCGGATGTTCTGGGCCTACGGTCCCATGTTCATCCAGGACTTGCTGAAACATTTCCCTGACCCGAAACCACACTACAACACCGTTGCGACACAGGTCGGATTCCTGGAGGAAAAGGGCTACCTCTCCCGCGAAAAGTTCGCCAGCGCCTATCGTTATTATGCCCTTTTAGACGAACGAGGCTTCGCAGACCGCGTAATCTCCGATACTGTCGAGAAGTTTTACGGTAACTCCTATGCAAGCGTCGTGTCGCGCTTCGTAGAGGATGAGAAAATGGACCTGAATGAACTAAAATCCCTAATCGCCCAGATTGAACACAACCGGAAATGAATGGTTTCCTCATATATATCATAAAGAGCTCAATCCTGCTGGCCGTCTTCGACGCATTCTTCTTATTGGTAATGCGACGAAGCGAATGGTTCCGTTTCAACCGAATCGTGCTTTTGGCCGGCAGTGCCGTGTGCTTGCTGCTGCCGCTGATTCCAGTTAGGGTCAAAGTCCCGACAGCTTACTCGCTCTGGCTGGGATCGATGGTGGCGGAACCGATTGGGACATCCTCTGTGGCAGTTACAACGGCTGCTGACGTATCTACGGGCGTTGACGCCGTTCAGTGGCCAACAATCATCCTGGCGTTTTATGTTATTGGAGCAATTGTAGCTCTAATCTTTTACATTCGTTCCTATTCTGCAATGTTCCGATTGATGAAGCATTATCCGGGCAAGCATTACGAGGGTTTCACACTTCATCTGATTGATGACTCTATCCCATCCTTCAGTTGGTTGCGGCACATCTTCATCTGGCGGAACGATTTTGAACGATATCCAGCCATCTTTACCCATGAACAGGCCCACGTACGCTGTGGCCACTCGATTGATTTGCTTCTTTCTTCAGCGCTGACTGTTTTCCAGTGGTTCAACCCTCTGGTATGGATCTGCCGGAGCGAACTCAAGCAGGTCCACGAATACGAAGCGGACAACTTCGTTCTTGACAAAGGCATCGATGCAACACAATACCAACTTTTGCTTGTGAAGAAAGCCGTGGGGGAAAAACGCTTCCTCCTGGCCAACGGCTTTAATCACTCCAAACTCAAAAACCGTATTATGATGATGCAGACCACCCAAAGGGCGGCTTGGAAAAAACTCTCCCTGCTGCTTTTGATTCCCCTCTTAGCCGCCACAACGCTGCTGATGGCAGAATGTTCTTCCAATGACGCTTTTGTCTATGAGGAACAGAATTCGATCGATAAAGTAGTATCTGGCACTGAGTCACTCTCTGACAACTCATTAACGAAGGAAACTACCTCAGGAGTATCGGAACCGGTCAAGTATGGCCTCATGGAAACAAAGCCCCGCTTCCAGGACGGCGATGCAAACTCTTTCGCCCTCTGGGTAAACCAGCACCTCCACTATCCGAAAGAAGCGTTGGAGAAGAAGATCCAGGGGCGCGTCACACTTCAGTTTGTCATCGAAGAAGACGGCTCCCTGACGAACATCACAGTTCTCCGCGGCCCCGATCCCATCCTGAACAATGAAGCTGTGAAAGTCGTCTCCCAGTCTCCGAAATGGACGCCCGGCTACATCAACGGAAAGCCTGTGCGGGTTGTTTTCAATTACCCTGTTGTGTTTCAGATTCTTTAACTGAACCGATAAGGTTTTTCTATCTCAAATTCATTGTGCCATTCCAATATAATGGAAGGGTATTGAGTGTTTGTCTCATTCCCATCGAATAATCTCTTCCTAATATGAAGTATAATTATGCATATCAACTATTTATTGTCATTAGTGTCCACTAAAAATTTATATATAGATCTTTGAAAGTATTGATAGTTAGATAGTTAGGAGGTATTTGAGGGGCGAACGGTTTTCAATCGTAACTTTGTCTGTAAATCAGACAGTTATGCATAATCAGTCGTTCGTT
>JAFWOY010000015.1 GCA_017509755.1 Bacteroidales bacterium | reverse complement strand
TAAGTTGTTGATTTTCAAACACTTTACAAAGTCTTGTTTTTTGTATCCCCCAATTTTGGTCGCATTTGGTCACATTTTTCTTCCAGACAAAAGAACCGGGAGACTGATAAATTGGAAGTTATGCCTTTTCCACCGGCACTTGGATGATGGTGAGCCACTTGTCGGGGTCCTCCTGGTTCCAGATGCCGTCAATGTAAACGGCACGGGGTGCATCGGCAATCTTGTAGCCCTCCTTCTCCAGATAGGCGAAGAGCTCGACATATTTGTCATAGAGTTTCTCATACGGGCCGAAGACCTTCAGACAGGCAGCCTGCGGCACAGCCGGGATGTCCTTGAACTTGATGAGAGCAGAGTCTGTTCCCTTTTTTGTCACCTTCTCGCAGTACTCGATCTCGATGTCCTTCGGCCTGTAGCCGCCATGCTCGATGGTGTAGCAGTAGCCGGGTTCCGGGCATTCGCAGCCTAGACGAGCCATTTCCGGACCAATCACCTCATAACAGAGGCGACCGAGGTCCTCGAATGAAGGAATGACAGTACGATGGCTGGCCACGGTGATGGCCGGAAGCGATTCAAAGTAAACTTTTTCCATTTTGTGCAATTTCTTTTGGGAAGCCACCACCGCCTTGAGCATCCGTTTCCGCTCCTTGAGCACCGCCAGTTCATCCTCACACTTGCGGATTTTCTCCTCCAGCGACTCCACCGTAGGGAAATGCTGGTCATCATCCCACAGGTCCCGGATTTCTTCCAGCGAATAACCCATGCTTTTGAGTTTGGTGATGCTGAAGATCTTCTGCAACTGGCCCACGGAATAATAACGATACCCGGTATCCCGGTCCACAATCTCAGGAGTGAGCAAGTCAATCTCTTCGTAATGCCTCAGTGCCCTCACGGTCACTCTGCCCAGGCGGGAAAACTCCCCGATTCTCAACTTGTTTTTACCCATAACAATTCGTGCACTTTTGTTATTCGCCGGCAAAGATAATACATGCCGTAGGGTACGAGTCAAGAGAAAAAATGAAAAACGTTTTATGCCTCCAGGTTCTCCCGCGCTTGCGGATTGTTTTGCCAGATAGTTCCGACTTTTGGACAAGTGTCCTTTTCGGGGCAATCGCCGCAAGTCTCGAGTACCTTTTCCATGGCACATTTCCGAATCTCGCACAAAGAACTGCAGAATACGGTCTTGGCCCCGTCCATACGGCAACCCTCGCAGTTGATGTGTTCCGGAAGAATGGGTGCATTGTTCAATTCCGCCCATAGTTTGGCCGTCTTTTCCCGCAGTGCCTGATCATTGTTCTTCGTAGCGATGTAGGCGTCACACTTTTCGCAGTCCAGCCCGCAGATGGCAATCAATCGCTTCTTGCCGGCGAGTCTTGTTATCCTGAAAGTGCAACGTTCGCCTCCTCGGAGTATCGTATTCTCGATCCGGACATCGAACCGACTGTCAGGTTCAAGCTGCGAAAGAATGAATAATATGCTTTGCCGGGAACACTCGCATTGCTCCGGATTGCTCCTGAGCCCGCACTTCACCTTGGGACAGGAACATTCCAGATAACTCAGTTCATAAATCTTTCCCGGCTCAATCACCCTGCCCTGATACGACTTGCTATGGTATCCTTCCGAGTAAATCCTGTCAAAATCCCCGTCATACTTGGCGTATATTTGCTGATGGATCGGGAGGACACGATCTTTAACGCATTCTATGGCTTCTTCTCGGTAATCCATATAAATTGAGGAATTTAAAGAATAAAGGAATCTCGTTTTATCGGTATAAAGATACGTATTGATGAAACGCCGCCTGACACCTTCCCCCGGTTGCTGCCGGGCACGTTTGGTGGTCCTGGTGTGCCCGGGAAACGGCATGCCCCTTGGGGCAGCCGCGTAGCGGCGAGGGAAAGGGGGACGGAGTCAGGCTCCCGCTACGCGAAACGGCAGCCAGTTCGGCTGCCGTTTCGTTTCGTAGCGGAGGGAGGACTCGAACCTCCGACCTCCGGGTTATGAGCCCGACGAGCTACCAACTGCTCTACTCCGCGGTGTATTGGACTGCAAAAGTATGATTATTTTGCGAATTGGCCAAATTTATTTTTCAAAAAGCGTTCCGGCTTCGATGTCTTTTTCTCGTAACTGCTTGAAACAGTGGCGACAGACGGGTTCGTAGATGTCTTTTTCGCCGAGCTCCACCAGTTTGTCACTGCGGGAGAGACGGTGAGAATGGTGGGCGATGTCGCCGCAGCGGACGCAGATGGCGTGGACTTTGGTGACGTATTCTGCGGTGGCCATCAGGGCTGGCATGGGGCCGAAAGGCTTGCCCAGGTAGTCCATGTCGAGGCCGGCGACGATGACCCGGATGCCGCGGTCGGCCAGCATGCGGACTACGTCTACGATGCCTTCATCGAAGAACTGGGCCTCATCCACACCGATGACATCGACGCCGTCCGCCTTTTCGAGGATGGCGCGGGCTGAATCAACCGGGGTGGACAGGATGGAGTGGCCTTCGTGCGAGACAACGGCTTCTTCCGAATAGCGGGTGTCGATCCGGGGCTTGAAGATCTCCACGCGAAGGTTGGCGATTTTGGCGCGTTTGAGCCTGCGGATGAGTTCTTCGGTCTTTCCCGAGAACATCGAGCCACAGATGACTTCGACATAGCCGGGATGTTTCACGTTTTCTATGAACATTTTTTCGTATTTTTGTCAAAGATACGAAAAATATGGCGAAACTCTACATCGTTCCGACACCGATCGGCAACCTCGAAGACATCACGCTGCGTGCCCTCCGTGTCCTGCGGGAAGCCGACCTGATCCTGGCAGAAGACACGCGGACCAGTTCGGTGTTGCTCAAGCATTATGAGATCAGCGCGCGCATGGAATCACACCACAAGTTCAATGAACATGAAAAGGTGGAAAGCGTGAAGCAGCGGATTCTTGACGGCAAAACGGTCGCCTTGATCAGTGACGCCGGCACGCCTGGGATTTCCGATCCGGGCTTCCTGCTGGTCCGTACTTGTGTGGAGGCGGGGATCGAGGTGGAGACGCTGCCTGGTGCGACGGCTTTCGTGCCAGCGCTCGTCAATTCGGGCTTTCCGTGCGACCGCTTCTGTTTTGAAGGATTCCTGCCTGTCAAGAAAGGGCGCCAGACGAAACTTGCCCAGCTCGCTGGCGAAACCCGGACGATGATTTTCTACGAGTCGCCGTTCCGGCTGGTCAAGACGCTTGGGCAGTTTGTCGAGGTTTTCGGTCCCGACCGCCCTGCCAGTGTCTCGCGCGAAATCTCGAAACTCCACGACACGACGCACCGCGGCACCCTCCAGGAACTCTTCGACTATTTCAACGCCACCCCGCCCAAAGGCGAAATTGTCATGGTGGTCCGCGGCAGTCAGGCTTGATTCTTGCAGCCCGTCCGGGCATTTATTCTAATTGTGGGATGATATGAGGCGAGAGAAAAAAGAACAAGTGTCGAAGGGTGCGGCGTCTGGGATGGTAGCCCTGGTTTTCCTGATTCTGGGATTTCAACTGGCGATTTTTGTGGTCAAGGTCATGGAACGGCCCGGAGATGCCCGGCCTGAGCCGGACATGACGGGACAGCTAGAGCCGGGGCAAGGGACTCCACCGGAAGAACAATCCGCAACTCCGCAGGAATCGGGGAGTCCTGAACGGACGAAGTTTGGTGGCTACGCCCGCCCGGACCGTAACACGGCTCGCAAACCCGCTGGCGGAACGGCACATCGCCCTGCCCGGCAGTACGAATCCTTTCCCTTCAATCCCAATACCGTGACGCTGGATGAATTGCAGCGCCTCGGCCTGAGCCAGCGTCAAGCCGAATCCATCGACAACTACCGCAGCAAAGGTGGCCGCTTCCGCAGCAAGGCCGATTTCCAGAACATGTATGTCGTCTCCGACACCATCTTTGCCCGGCTCGAACCCTATATCGAAATCCCCAAACTCGAACTTAACACGGCCGACAGCGCCGCCCTGGTATCGCTGCACGGCATCGGTCCCTGGTATGCCCACAAGATCCTCGATTATCGCGACCGGCTCGGCGGCTATTACGACAAGACCCAGTTGCTTGAAATCGACGGGCTCGACGCCGTCCGCTATGAAGGCTTTGCCGATGACATCACTGTGGACCCCGGCCGAATCCACCCGCTCGACCTCTGGCATGCATCCGACAGCCTGCTCGCACGCCATCCGTATCTTGGCCCTCGCGGTGCCCGCAGCGTCCTCCGCTACCGTCAACTCTACGATTCCACCCGCTGGACCCTTACCGACCTCGCTCATGAACAGGTCCTCCCGCAAGAAAATATCGAAAAATTGAAAAAATATATCGAAATTCAATAATTATTTTTATATTTGCGCAAAAAACAGATAAAACGTATCTTTGTAAGATTGATAAGGCGACAAGGGCGTAGCGGCGGGTGGTATTTGGGCGGGCGCGCATTTTTTTGCGCGCACGACGATATACCAGAGCAAGCGGAGCCCGCCCGTGGCCATGTGAACGGGAGGGGCCCAAGCGCAGCCCGGCCAGATGCGACAAGAAAGTATTGATATTATTGATATATGTTAGAGTGTAAACACATTACGAAAGCCTTCGGCGATTTCAAGGCACTCGACGACGTGTCGGTGAACGTGCCCGAAGGCAAGATTTTCGGATTGCTCGGGCCGAACGGCGCCGGCAAGACGACATTGATCCGTATCATCAACCGGATTACCATCCCCACGGCAGGCGAAGTGATCCTGAACGGCAAACACGTCGCCGACGAAGACGTCCGTGCCATCGGCTACCTGCCCGAAGAGCGCGGTCTTTTTAAGAAGATGAAAGTCGGCGAACAATCCCTCTATCTGGCCCGCCTCAAAGGCATGAGCACCGCCGCCGCGACCGCCGAACTCAAAAAATGGTTCATCCGCTTCGGCATCCAGAGCTGGTGGGACAAAAAAGTCGAAGAACTGTCCAAAGGCATGGCCCAGAAAGTCCAGTTTATCACGACCGTCCTGCACCGCCCCCAACTGCTGATCCTCGACGAACCTTTCTCTGGCTTCGACCCCGTCAACGCCCAGATGATCCGCGACGAGATCCTGCGCCTGCGGGATGAAGGCACCACCATCATCCTCTCGACCCACAACATGGAATCCGTCGAAGAACTCTGCGACAACATCGCCCTGATCAACAAGTCGCACCTCGTGGTGACAGGCGGTACCGACGCCATCCGCCGTGAATACGGCTCCAACCAGGTGGAAGTCCTCTATCGCAGCAGCGAACCCCTGCCGGCCGGAACCGCCTACAGCATCTTCGCCGATGAAGAGCTCAAGGAGAGCCGCCGGGCCGTGCTGGATGTGACCGAAGGCAGCAGTTCCCGGGACGTGCTCGGCGAACTGATCACCTGCGCCGACATCGTTTCGTACCGCGAACTGATCCCGCGCATGAACGACATTTTCATCAAACTGGTAACCGGAAAATAGGAGGAGCGCACTATGAACTGGAAAAAAGTAGGCATTGTCATCAGCCACGAATATACAACCCGCGTCCGCAAGAAATCCTTTATCCTGACCACCCTGCTCACGCCGATCGGCATGGGTCTGCTGATCTGCGTCCCGATGCTGATCATGCTCTTCTCGGGCAACGAGCAGCAGAAAGTGAAAGTGATCGACCAGTCCGGCATTGTGGCTCCGTACCTGGAAAACAGCGAGCACACGACCTACGTGATGGGCACGGAAGGGGAGACCGTCGATCTGCTCAAGGACATCTTCAACGAATTGGATTATTACGCCATCGTTGGCATTTCTCCGCTCGATGAGAAGGGGGAAGTCTCCGTCATATCCTATTCGAAGGAACCGCTCAACATGGATTTGAAGACCTCCATCAACCGGGCGGTCAACAAGGCCGTCGAGAACCGAAAACTCATGCAGTATGATATCCAGAACCTCGACGAGATCCTGGCCGACGTCAAGACCGACATCAAGCTCAATTCGATGACACTCACCAACGACGGGGATGCCAAGGAAGACAGCGTGGAGATCTACATGGTCCTGTCCTACCTGATGAGCTTCCTGATCTACATGTTCGTCTTCATGTTCGGAACGATGGTCATGCGGAGCGTCATCGACGAAAAGAGCAGCCGCGTGGTGGAAGTGATCGTTTCATCGGTCAAAAGCGTGGAGCTGATGATGGGCAAGATCATCGGCGTGGCGCTGGTGGCCCTCACGCAGTTCTTCATCTGGATCGCGCTGACGCTCATCATCGTGATGGCCGTCAATACGATTGCCGGCCCGAAACTGATGCAGAACATGGGCGGTGTCGAACAGATCGTAGCGATGACCGGTGAAGACGGCAACATCAGTCCGGCTGACATGGCCGCCATCGCCCAGTCATCCGGCGAGACCTCCGATGCGGCCGGCGTGATGAAGATCCTGGGCCAGATCAAAGACCTCGACTGGCTGTACATCATCGGCTGCTTCCTGATCTATTTCCTGCTGGGTTATCTGCTCTACGCTTCGATGTTCGCCGCCATCGGTGCGGCGGTCGACAACGAGGCTGATACGAACCAGTTGCAGTTGCCGATCACGATCCCGCTGATCATCGGCCTGTTCATCATGCTCCACACCTTCGAGCATCCCAACAGCGCCCTGTCGGTGTGGACTTCCATCATCCCGTGGACGTCGCCGATGGTGATGCTGGCCCGTATTCCGTTTGGCGTCGTACCGGGCTGGCAACTGCTGCTCTCGGTCTTCCTGCTGTTGGTTACCTTCCTGGCCACGGCCTGGGTGTCGGCCAAGATTTACAAGATCGGCATCCTTACATACGGTAAGAAGTCCTCGTTCAAGGATCTCATCAAATGGATGAAAATCAAAGACTGACCTATGAAGATACGAAGTTTGTTCCTGAGTCTGCTGCTGGCCTCCCTGACTTTCCCTGCGGCTGCGCAGTTTACCTACAAGTGGACTCCCGTTCAGATTGATTCCACTTGGGATGATACGAAGGACTTGCGTGCCACGCTGACTATTGAGAAGTACAATTCCCAGGTGGCACCGCTCCAGGAGATCATCGGCTATTCTGAAGACGAGTACAGCAGCCGCCGTCCCGAAAGCGGATTGTCCAATTTCGCAGCCGACGTGATCAAGGCCATCGCCGAGAGGAAAACAGGCGACAAGGTGGATATCGCCATGACCAATTACGGCGGAATCCGCACCAGCCTGCCCAAAGGCGCCGTGCGCGTCTATGACATCTTCTCCATCTTCCCGTTCGACAATTACCTTGTAACCTTCGACATCAAAGGGTCGGACCTTCACCGCTTCCTCAACCAGATGATTGCCCGGCGGCGCGTCGAAGCCTTCAGCGGTGTCGAAATCGTGATTACCGGCCGGGAGGCGGACAAACTCAACGTTGCGGGCGCGCCGATCGACGATGACCGCGTCTATAAGTTCGCCACCATCAATTTCCTGATGGATGGAGGCGACGGCGTCGTACTCTCCGACGTGGCCTTCAACCGCAAAGACACGGGCATCTGGATCCGCGATGCCATCGTGGAATACCTGAAAGACCAGATGGCCCGGGGCGAGACGATCTCGCTCCATCCGGACGGGCGCATTGTTTACACGGACTGGGAGGAAAGAAGACGATGAAAAAACTGATTTTGACCGCAATGGCCGTGATGGCCAGTTTGGTCGCGCTTCCTGCGCAAGACCTTGTGATCCTGCACACCAACGATACGCACAGCCAGATCGAACCGGTCCGGGTGGGCTATAACAAAGGGCTTGGCGGCGTGGAGCGCCGGCTCCAGTATATCAACAGCGTGCGCGAGAAGTACGGCAAGAAAAAAGTGCTCCTGCTCGATGCGGGCGATTTCAACCAGGGAACCCCTTACTATACGGTGGCCCATGGTGATCTTGAGGTGGAATTGGTCAACCTGATGAAGTACGATGTGTTCACCCTGGGCAACCACGAGTTTGACAACGGGCAGGAAGACCTGGCACGCCGCCTGAAAAAGTGCAAGCACACGACGGTGACCTGCAACTATGTTTTCTCGAACACCCCGCTCAAGAAACTGGTGAAACCCTATACGATCGTCCGCCGCGGCGGCATGAAGATCGGCATCATCGGCACGACTTCCTACCTGGAAGGTGTGGTCCTCAAGTCGCATCTCGACGGCATGGTCCGGCTGAATTCCATCGAAGAGGTCAACAAATGGGCGGATTTCCTGAAGAACAAGAAGCACTGTGACCTGGTGATCCTGCTGTCGCATTTCGGTTATGACGGCGGCTCGCTGGAACGTCCTTCCGATGTGCTGATGGTGGAGAATTCCCGCAACCTGGACCTTGTGATCGGCGGGCACAGCCATACTTATTTGAAAGAAGCCCGTGAGGTCAAGGACCTCGACGGGCGTGTGGTTCCCATCACCCAATGTGGCGGGCAGGGTATCGTTGTCGGTACCTGGGAGATCACTCGCGCTCGACCTTGAGCTGCTCGATATGGCTTACGGCGTCGGTGGTCTTGACGTAGAGGATAACCCGGAAACGTTCGCCACCGGCGCTGAGCGAGCCGACCGCATACTTCATCGGCGCTTTGCCGCTCTTGTGGATGACCGTGAACTTCTTGGGAGTGTAGTTGGCGAAGAAGTTCTTCATGATGAGACGGGCCTGGTTGCGCGTACAGTTGTTGACGGCACCCAGCATATCGAGTTCCAGATTGTCAGCGAACCAGGCTGAAAGCTTGTCATAATCTCCACTTTGAAGATACTTTCCAATCGGTGTGAAGACATCCTGTCCGTTTTCCTGCGCCGAGGAAGGGCCGACCGTCAGGAGGGCGAACAGCAAAGATGCAAGCCAGAACACTTTCTTCATCGTAACCAATTATTTTGACGAAAGGCCATATATTCAAAAATCGAGCCAATGAAAATCAGAGTCCTCTTTACCGGAAAAACCACGGACCCGTGGATCCGTCAGGGAATCGAAGTCTATGCCGGCAGGATCCGTCACTACGTTTCGTTCGAACTGGTGGAGATCCCCGATTTGCGCCAGACTGCTTCCCTGAGTGAGGAACAGGTCAAACTGCGGGAGGGTGAATTGATTCTCAAGGCTTTGAAGCCGACCGACCATCTGGTTCTGCTGGATGAGCGCGGCGCGGCCTTCTCATCGCTCGATTGGGCACGGAATTTGGAGCAGAAAGCCGCGCATCTCCCGAAGGATCTGGTCTTTGTGGTCGGGGGGCCTTATGGCTTTTCAGTCGAGGTCCAGGCCCGTTGCCAGGAGCGTCTTTCGCTTTCACGGATGACATTTTCCCACCAGCTGGTGCGGCTCGTCTTCCTGGAGCAATTGTACCGCGCCTTCACGATCATCCGCGGAGAACCCTATCATCACGAATGAGCAAAGGCAGACCATATTGGCTTCGGATCCGGCGCTTCCTGCTGCGTAACGGCAGTTTTTTGCTGTTTGTCGTGGCGTTACTGCTGCTGGGCCTTTCCGGCATCCGGCCTGATTATGAAGCCCGGCAGCGCCGGCAGAAGAACCGCGTGGAGCGGGCGCTCCACAAGCGGGAGTTGCTGGCCGAGCGATTCTCGTACCGCGCCATGCAGGCCATGGACCAGAACTGGGTCGATTTCGATGACCTGCCCGACGACATCGTGCTCTACTGCTACCAGGCCGACACGATGAAGAGCTGGACACACCAGTTTCCCATCAGCAACGACGAGGTGGATGTGTACCCGTATTCGTACCGGCTTCAGTTCATGAGCAACCGGAACCTGTATTCCACGCCGCTCGCCTATATCGGGATGCGTGAGAAATACGTCAATCTCGGTTCCGCCTGGTATGTCGTGACCACGCATTTCACGCAGGACCGCAAGGTCAAGATCGTGACGGGCATCCTGATCAAGACCGAGTATCCTACCAGTGCCATCCCCAATACGGTCAACCGGCATCTTCACCTGAAGGATGGCTACACGACACTGGCCATCCAGACCGATGATACGGCCATCGTCTATGGCATTGAGGATGAACCGCTCTTCTCGGTCGTCCCGACTGTCCCGCCGACTCCGGGCCACGGGAACATGACCTTGCGCTGGATAGCCTTCGCCTTGATGTTGCTGGCGGTTTTCCCGTACCATTCCCGCTACCATACCTGGCGAACCTTCTGGTTTGCCGTCCTGACGCTGGTATTCGTCCGCCTGATGGCTTTCTATTTTGTCGGGAAAGGTTATACGACCGGCGAACTGTTCTCCCCGGTGCTCTATGCGGACACGACACTGTTCAATTCTTTGGGCAGTCTGCTGTTCAACAATATCACGGTGGCGCTGGCCTTCTACGCGCTGTTCGTGATGCGCTACCGCATCCACAAGAACATGGAATTCCGGCCACCCGTCCGGCGCTGGACCGGTGTCGTACTCCTGTCGCTTGCCGGTGTGGCACTGATGGCCTACATCCACTTTGTGATGCGGTCTTTGATGCTCAATTCCAGCATCGTGATGGAGCCGTACCGGCTCTCGCAGATCGGGGTCTATGCCATCTTGAGCTATGCGACCTTTGCAATGCTCTTCCTGGCCCTTCTGTACCAGATATACATGGTTGTTATGCTGATCCGAAGGGATGCGCGCGTCAATCTCTTTTCCTGGACCAACATCGTCCTGTATGTGCTGGTTATCTCCCTCTACAGTGTCGTGGCCATGGACCGGTACGGCCTGATCAAGGAATATGAGAGCAACCGCGTCAATACCAGCAAACTGGCCAGTGAGAGGGATCTTTCCCTGGAGATGTTCCTGCGCGATGTGGAGCCTTCCATCCAAAGCGACCCGTTCTTCTCGGTGCTGACCTCGGTCGGCGGCGCGGAACTGATCAAGAACCGCCTGACGGAGCGGTATCTGTACAGCGACGTGGTAAGCAAATACAATATCACGCTTTCGACCTGTACGCCCAACAACCTGATCACGCTGGGGCAGGGGACCGAGCCGGTGGGCTGTTTCTCTTTCTATGAGAATCTGATCAAGGAATACGGTGTGGCGCTGGCGCCTGGCTCCAATATCTATTATCTGCACGACTACAACGGTTTGGCTTCTTACCTGGGTATGTTTACCTATTTCGATCCTTCCACCTATGCGGTATCCCGTCTGTTTGTGGAGCTTGAATCGAAATACAAGAACGACGTGCTGGTCAATCCCTTCGATGCCGTTACGGCCCGGGCCGGAACGGCTGCTACCCTTCCGCGCTATTATTCCTACGCCCGTTATTCCGATGAACGGCTCGTCTCCTATGGCGGCAGTTATGTTTATCCGGTGACACCGACCTTCGACCGGAAGATCGGCTACACGATGGTCAACAAGAATGGGTACGTGCATTTTGTGAACTGCTTGTCGGACGAGGATGTCACGATCATATCCCGGCAGCGCCGGCCTTTCTTCCCCCATCTGGTTTCTTTCTCGTACCTGGCGATTTTCTACGGATTGTTCATGCTCCTGTTCACGATTCGCTGGCGCAAGGATAAGATCTTCGACCTGCCGAAGCACTCGCTCAAACGGAAAATCACCTTGCTGATCACGCTTGCCATGGTCTTTGCCCTGGGTACGATGGGTATCGGCACGGTGGTCTATGTGATGCGTCTGAACCGGGAGAACAACCGGGAGGCCATGGATGCGTTGATGACCTCGGCGCAGACCTCGCTGGCCGAACCGTGCAAATATGCGATGCGTTACAACGAACTCAATACCCCGGAGCTTTTCAATGCGATGGAGGAGTTTACCAAAGTAACGCGCAGTGACCTGAACCTGTACAATATCCACGGGGAATTGATCCGTTCTACCAAGCCGGAGCTTTTCGACCAGTTCCTGGTCGGTAAACGAATGAACAACAAAGCTTTCCGGCAGATTGTCATGCAGCGGCAGCTGCGTTTTGTCGATCTGGAGACCATCGCCGGCGTCAGTTTCCTGTCGGTCTATGAGCCTGTATTCAACGGGGATGGTACGATGGTGGCCATCGTCAACGTCCCCTATTTCAATCGCAATCAGGATGTGACCAACGCCACGGCTTCCACCATCTCCGCCATCATCAATATCTACCTGATCCTGCTGATTGCGGCCATCGCCCTGGGTGCCATCATTTCCAATTCGCTGTCCCGCCCGTTGGTCGAGATCAAGGAACGCATCGACCGGCTGGCTCTCACAGGCAACCGCCGGATCCGGTACCGCAACTCGAAAGACGAACTCGGTGTCCTGATTGATTCCTACAACAAGATGGTGGAAGACCTGGAAGAAAGTTCGCGTCGGCTGGCCCAGACGGAGCGCGACCAGGCCTGGAAAGAGATGGCCCGTCACATCGCCCACGAGATCAAGAACCCGCTCACGCCGATGAAACTCAGCATCCAGTATCTGCTGCGGATGAAAGAGGCCGGAGTCCCGGGTTGGGAAGCTAAGCTGGAGAGTGTCAGCAAATCGTTGCTGGAGCAGATTGACACGCTCTCGCAGACGGCTTCGGAATTCTCATCGGTCAGCGCCTCCGGCGAAGATGTGACGCGCATCGATCTGAACGGCTTGATTGCCGAGCAGAATGACTTGTTTGACAACCGGGAAGATATGGTTTTCGAATTTGTCCGGCCGGACGGGGTCGAAGCGTTGGTCGATGCCCGCCGCAGCCAGTTGACACGCGTGCTGGTCAACCTGATGACGAATTCCGTCCAGGCCATTGAAAGCGCCGGAACGCCCGAAGGCCGGATCCGCATCACGCTGGCTCCGGCGCTGCTGGCAGGGGCGGCTGCTTGGCAAATCGATGTGGAGGACAATGGACCTGGCGTGAGTGAGGAGGATATGGCCAAATTGTTCACGCCCAATTTCACGACCAAGAAAACCGGTACGGGTCTCGGACTGGCCCTCAGTCGGATGATTATCGAGCAAAGCCAGGGCACCATCGGCTACAGCCGCTCGCCGCAACTCGGCGGTGCCTGCTTCACCATCCTCCTGCCCGCCGCTATTTCTGCCTGAGATATACCTGCACCGTGCATCCCGTAAAATCGAAGTGGCTCCGGAGTTTGTTCTCCAGGAACCGTTTGTACGGGTCACGGATGTATTGCGGCAGGTTGCAGAAGAACGCAAAACTCGGCGACGGGGTCGGGAGTTGGGTGATGTACTTGATCTTGATATACTTTCCCTTCCAGGCCGGCGGCGGATAGTTCTCGATCTCCGGAAGCATCGCGTCATTGAGCTGTGAGGTCGGGATGCGGCGCGAATAGTTGGCATAGACATGTTCGGCCGCTTCCAGCACGTCCATGATGCGCTGCTTGTTGGTAGCTGACGTGAAAATGACGGGAATGTCGCTCATCGGCGCAATCCGTTTGGCGATGGCGGCCTTGAACTCTTTCATCGTGTTGGCCGTCTTGTCGGGCACGAGGTCCCACTTGTTGACCACGATCACACAGCCTTTCTTGTTGCGGATGATCAGATTGAAGATCGACATGTCCTGCGCTTCGATGCCGCTGGTGGCGTCGATCATCAGGACACAGACATCGGCATTCTCGATGGCCCGGATGGAACGCAACACGGAATAGAACTCGAGGTCCTCGGTCACTTTCGCCTTCTTGCGCAGGCCGGCCGTGTCAACGATCATGAATTCGTGGCCGAACTTGTTGTAGTACGACGAGATGGCGTCGCGGGTCGTACCGGCCACGGGCGTAACGATGTTGCGCTCCTCGCCCAGCAAGGCGTTGGTCAGCGATGATTTGCCGACATTCGGCTTGCCGACGATGGTAAAGCGGGGGAGTCCTTCGTAAGGGTCCTGTACATCGCGCGTCTCTTTCGGCAGCAGTTCTACGACCTTGTCGAGCAGGTCGCCGGTCCCGCTGCCGGTTGCAGCAGCGATGGCCATCGGGTCGCCAAGCCCCAGGCCGTAGAACTGGTAGCTGTCGTACATCTTGTCGCCTGTATCGACCTTGTTGACCGTCAGGACGACCGGTTTCTTGCAGCGCCGCAGGATATCGGCGATTTCCTCGTCGAAATCGGTGATGCCCGTGGCGGCTTCGACCATGAAGAGCACAAGGTCGCACTCTTCGATGGCGATGAGCACCTGCTTGCGGATCTCGCCCTCGAACACATCGTCACTGTTGGACGTGAACCCGCCGGTGTCAACCACGGAGAATTCGTGGCCGCACCACTCGCATTTGCCGTAATGCCGGTCGCGCGTCACGCCGGCCGTCTCATCGACGATGGCCTGGCGGATGCCCACCAGCCGGTTGAACAAAGTCGATTTGCCCACATTCGGGCGTCCTACGATAGCTACAAGATTCATAAGTACTTTGATAAGGGTTAACGGTAATCAATCTCCTCGATCCAACCGCTCCACTGGTTGAAGTAGAGGTTGCCGCCGGCCCATTCGACCTCGCCGCGCTGGAAGTCCACCGTTTCGCTGCGGATGAACTTCTTGGCCGGGTAGAACTGGCCGGAATAATCACTGTTGCAGATCAGACGGTAAGCGTCAAGACCTTTCGTATAGAAGAAATATTCGTCCTCGATGTCTTCCACGGCGTCACGGCCGCGGCCGAACGAGACGTCGGTCGGTACCCAGCCGATACCTTCGTAATAGACTTCGCTCCAGTCGTGCATGTTGACGGCGCCGGGATGCAGCATCCAGCCGCTTTGCCAGCGGGCCGGAACGCCCGCGCAGCGGCACATTGTCACCAGCAGCAGGCCCACCTGACCACAGTCTCCGTGCTTGTTCTCCAAAACATACATCGGGATATTCTCGATGGTGGAGTATTCACGGGCGCTGGCCCACGGGAAATTCTTTACGATCCAGGCATAGATGGACTTGACTTTCAGGTACGGATTGTCGATGCCTGCCGTCAGGGAATCGGTGAGGGCCTTGATGCGGTCGGTGAAAACGATATGGGTCTTGCGCTCCGCCGTATATGTTTTGTAGAGCTCGGATTCCGTGTCGTACGGCTTGCAGTCTTCCGGCTGGAAATCATACCATTCGTTGCAGCCGGTGAATGAGAAGGTATAGGAGAAGACGGTCGGTTTGCCGGCCTCGGCTTTCTTCTCCATGTAGATGCTCTTGTGCTCCACGTCATCCGGTGCAATGATGTATTTGGCCTCAGAGGTGGAGAAGAGTTGGATCTCGCTTTGGCTGTCCTGGTCCTCGCGTGGGTAAGGCATCCACGCCCGGATGGTCTCACCGGCCGGAACGGCATCGGGCTTGACGGTCAGTTCGTATTTGATGAGGAAATTGACGGGTTTGACCAGATTCAAGCCGGTCTTGCGGACGGTGGCTATGACATCGCGGTTGTACTCGTCGAGGTAGACGTCCTCCACGTCGCGGGTTACGCCATTGACGGCCTCGAACACCTTTTTGGCTTCGGGATCGATGCGGAACAGGTTGCGGCCGGCATTGCGGAAATAGCGTTTCTGGCCGTCGATGAGGCGGCATTCCAGGGCCTTCGAGGCTTCCCAGGCTTCCATCTGTTCATCTGTGAGGTCCGGGTAGTAAGGCTTCAGGTATTCCAGGATAAAATCCCGGTCCCGGTTGAAGTCAAGGGCGATGCGGGCATCCCGTTCGGCATCGGTAATGTCGAGGGTCGGGTCGCCAGAAGCAGCGTGTCCACACCCGGCAATGACGAGTGCGGACACGAGGAATAACCACGCTTTACGCATAAGGCGTTGGATTTTATGTTATTTCACACGCTCTCCGTAGGAACGGTCCGTGGTGTTGACGCGGATCTTGTCACCCTGGTTGATGAAGAGCGGGACCATGATGATGGCGCCGGTTTCGAGGGTCGCTTCCTTGAGCGCGTTGGTCGAGGCGGTGTTGCCTTTGACGGCGGGCTCGGTGTAGGTGACTTCGAGTTCGACATAGGTCGGCAGCTCGCAGGTGAGGCAGCGTTCTTCTTCACCGTCCACATGGAAGACCATCTGGACGATCTGGCCTTCCTTCATCAGGTCGGCATTTTCAACGATGTCCTTTTCGAGTTTGATCTGGTCGAAGGTTTCGTTGTTCATGAAGTTGAAACCGTCTTCTTCCGCATAGATGAACTGGTATTCGCGGTGTTCCACGGTGATGACGTCGATCTTCTCGCCCGCGTTCCAGGTCTTTTCCAGGATACGGCCGTTCTCGAGATTGCGGAGTTTGGACTTGACAAAGGCGGGACCCTTGCCCGGTTTGACATGCTGGAACCATACGATCGAGCAGGGTTTACCTTCGAAATCGAGGTAGAGTCCGTTCTTGAAATCAGCTGTTGTTGCCATAAAAGTGTGTAATATTATGATGATTATGATTTCGTTACATCCTGCAAATATAGAAAAATTTCTTCTAACTGCCACTTGGGTGTGGAGGTGGCACCGCAAATTCCCACCGAATCGCCGTCTTTCAGCCAGCCAAAATCGATCTGCGCAGCGTTCTCCAGCCAGTATGTCCGGGCATTGACGCTGCGGCACAAATCGAACAGCACCTTCCCGTTCGAACTCTCCCGGCCGCTGACGAAGAGGATTACGGAGTGGCTTTCTGCAAAGGCGACGAGCGATTTGTGGCGCTGGGCCACTTGCCTGCAAATGGTGTCGTACACCTCGGCGTCAGGACGCCGTGCGCGGATGCAGTCGGCCAGGCGGCGGAATTCGTCGGGGTCCTTCGTCGTCTGGGAGAACAGCGCGACGGGGCGGGAAAAGTCGATTGCGTCGATTTCTGCGATGCTGCCGATGACCAGTGCTTCGCCGGCGGTCTGCCCGACCAGGCCGTTGACCTCGGCGTGGCCTTTTTTGCCGAAAATCACGATCTGTCCCTGCGATTCCCGCAGCCGCTGCCAGGTCGCTCGGACCCGCTCCTGGAGGCGGAGTACCACAGGGCAAGTACAGTCAATCACTTGGATATCATTGCGCCGCGCCAGTTCATAGGTCTCTGGCGGTTCGCCGTGCGCCCGGACGAGGATGACGTCATGATGCAACTCCGCCACCTCGGCAATCGAGATGATTTCCAGCCCTTTCTTTTTAAGGCGCTCCAACTCCACGGAATTGTGGACAATGGCACCGAGAGAATAGAGGCGCGGACTGTACTGGAGATAGTTTTCGGCCTGCTGTACGGCACGTACGACGCCGTTGCAGAAGCCGGACCGGGGATCGATCTCGACGGTCAGTTTCATAGCAGGCTGAGGTTGAACCGCTCACGCAGGATGCCGTCGAGCCAGACCAACTGCTCTTCCACGGTCATGTGGCTGTTGTCGAGCACGATAGCATCGTCGGCTTTGCGCAGCGGATTCATGGCGCGGTGCGAATCGATGTAGTCGCGTTCCTGCACGTTCTTGAGGATTTCTGCGAAATTCGGATGTTGTCCGGCCTCTTCCATCTGCTTGACACGGCGCTGCGCCCGGATCTCGGCGTCGGCCGTCATGAAAATTTTCAGGTTGGCGTTGGGGAACACGGCGGTACCGATGTCGCGCCCGTCCATCACGCAGCCTTTCGCGCCCAGGCGGTGCAGCTGTTCATCCACGAAATTGCGCACAAACGGCAGGGTGGCGATGGCACTCACGTTGCGTGCCACTTCCAGTTCCCGGATCTTGCCCGAGACATCTTCATCGCTCAGGAAAATGCGCATCGTACCGTCCTTTTTCGGCAGGACCGAGATGTCGATCTTGCCCAGAAGGATGTCTTCCTGAAGTTTGCGGTAGAGGATCTCTCCGTTCCACTCGATCTGCCCGTTCTGCAGGGCGTACAGGGTGACGGTCCGGTACAAGGCGCCGCTGTCCAGGTACAGGATGCCCAGTCGGCGGGCGATTTCGACGGCGAAGGTCCCCTTTCCGGTGGAGGAATAGCCGTCGATGGCGATGATGATAGGCTCCATGGTTGTCGTATTCTCTTCCACAAAAATAGGAAATAATGTCTATCTTTGCAATCTATACCCGATAAATCACATAGCTGTCATGAAGGTCCTGATCATCGATGACGAACGGAGCATCCGCAACACGCTCAAGGATATTTTGGAATTCGAAGGCCATGAGGTAGCCACTGCCGAGGATGGCAAGCAAGGCGTCGAAAAAGCCCTTTCCGACACCTACGATGCCATTTTCTGCGATATCAAAATGCCTGTGATGGATGGCAACGAAGTACTCGACACCCTGGTAAAATCCGACTGCGAATCGCCGATCATCATGATCTCCGGCCACGGCGACATCGACACGGCTGTCAAATGCATCAAGATGGGCGCCTATGATTTCATTCAGAAGCCGCTCGACCTGAACCGCATCCTGATCACGCTCAAGAATGCTACCGACAAGACCACCCTGGTCAAGGAAACAGTCAGCCTGAAGAAGAAGATCCAGAGCAAATACGAGATCGTGGGCACTTCGCCCGCCATCGAGCATATCAAGGAAATCGTGGACCGCGTGGCCGCCACGGATGCCCGCGTCCTGATCATGGGTGCCAATGGAACCGGCAAGGAACTGGTTGCCCGCCGCCTGCACGACAAGAGTCCCCGTGCCGCCGCTCCGTTCATCGAAGTCAACTGCGCAGCCATCCCGAGCGAGCTTATCGAGAGTGAACTCTTCGGCCATGAGAAGGGAGCCTTTACCTCGGCCATCAAGCAGCACAAGGGCAAGTTCGAGCAGGCCGACGGCGGTACGCTCTTCCTCGACGAGATCGGTGATATGAGCCTGGCCGCCCAGGCCAAAGTGCTGCGTGTCCTGCAGGAAAAGAAACTCTCCCGCGTCGGCAGCGACAAGGATATTACGGTTGACGTGCGCGTGGTGGCCGCCACCAACAAGAACCTGACGGAAGAGATCGCGAAAGGCACGTTCCGCGAAGACCTCTATCACCGCTTGAGCGTCATCGTGATCCAGGTCCCCAAGTTGAAAGAACGGATCGAAGACATTCCGCTGCTGATGGACTATTTTATCGCCCAGATCAGCAAAGAGACCGGCATGGCCAGGAAGACCGTTACGCCGGAAGCCGTCGCCGCCTTGCAGAAACTGCCCTGGACCGGCAACATCCGCGAACTCCGCAATGTCGCCGAGCGCCTCATGATTCTCTGCGGTCCGGAAATCACCGCTGCCGACGTAGTGGCCTACGCCACCCCGTCGATCTGACTCCTGTAGCACGATCTTCCGCCATCCTCAATCAGGGTCATCCTCAATCAGGCCGTCTGGTGAGGATGGCGGTCGTTTTTTTCGCTTTCCATCCTCATTTTGGGGCCTGTTTGAAGATGGCAGCCGCTGCAACTGCTGCAATGGCTGCCCCGGCCGCAGCCGCAGTCGGTGAACTTGCGTTTGCCGCGCAGGAAGGGGCGCAGCGCCAGATAGAGCGCGGCGGCCACCAGCAGCAGGACGATCAGGGTCGGGAGATTCATGGCTGCAGGTCGTTTATCCGATAAACAGGCCGGCTAGCTGGAAGGCCAGGAAAGCGACGATCCAGGCGATCAGACATTGGAAGATGACCATCCAAAGGGCGAGTTTGCCGCCCAGTTCGCGTTTGACGGCGGCGATGGCAGCCACGCAAGGGGTATAGAGCAGGCAGAAGGCCAGCATTGCGATGGCGGTCACGGGCGTGAGGAATGCAGTGACATCGAGCACTTCCATCGTCGAGACAACGGCTTCCTTGGCCAGGAAGCCGGTGATGAGCGCCGTGACGATCCGCCAGTCACCCAGGCCCATCGGCGCAAAGACCGGCGCCACGAGACCGGCGATCTGCGCCAGCATGCTGCCATCCCCGTTCTCGACCATCTGCAGGCGGAAATTGAAGGTCTGCAGCAGCCAGATGACGATCGAGGCGATGAATATCACCGTAAAGGCCCGTTGCAGGAAGTCTTTGGTCTTGTCCCAGAGCAGGTGCCCCACGTTCTTGGCGCCCGGCATGCGGTAGTTCGGCAACTCCATTACGAAGGGAGCCGGATGCCGGTCCGGATGGATCCATTTGGAAAGCAGCGCCACCAGGATACCGAAGAAAATGGCCGACAGGTAGAGGATCACCAGCACGAGTCCGCCTTTGCCCGGGAAGAAAGCCGACGTGAAGAAAGCATAGATCGGGATCTTGGCCGAGCAGCTCATATACGGCGTCAGCAGGATGGTCAGCCGGCGGTCGTGCGCCGAAGGCAACGTCCGGGTGGACATCACGGCGGGGACCGAGCAGCCGAAACCGATCAGCAGCGGGACGATGCTGCGGCCGGTCAGGCCGAGATTGCGGAGCAATTTGTCGCTGACGAAAGCCACACGGGCCATGTAGCCGCTGTCTTCCAGCAACGACAGGAAGAAGAACAGGATGATGATGATCGGCACGAAGCTCACCACGGTGCCGACACCGCCGAAAATGCCGTCCACCACCAGCGACTGGACGGCTGGGCTGACGCCCCAGCGCGCCAGGGCATCGCCCGTCAAGTTGGCGAGCCAGTTGATTCCCTGGTCCAGCAAGTCCTGGAGCGGTGCCCCCAGCACATCGATTGACAGCCAGATGACCAGCGACATGACGGCGATGAAGATCGGAAGTGCCGTCCATTTTCCGGTCAGGATGCGGTCGATGCGGCGGCTGCGTTTGTATTCTTTGCTCTCGTGCGGCTTGACGACGGTTTTGTCGCAGAGTTTCCGGATAAACGTGTAGCGCATGTCGGCCATGGCCGCATTGCGGTCAAGGCCCCGTTCCTCTTCCATCTGGGCGATGATGTGTTCGATCATCTCTTTCTCATTGGGCTGGAGCTCGAGCGCGTTCTCGACAGCCGTGTCGCCGTCGATCAGGCGGCTGGCTGCATAACGGACCGGCAGGTCGGCGTGCCGTGCATGATCTTCGATCAGATGCATGATGCCGTGCAGGCAGCGATGTACCGCACCGCCGAAATCGTCTTTGTCGCAGAAGTCCTGCCGGGCCGGCTTTTCCTGGAAGCGTGCGACATGGATGGCGTGCTCCACCAGCTCCTCGATGCCTTCGTTCCGGGCTGCGGAAATGGCTACGACCGGCAGCCCGAGCGCCTCCTCCAGTTCGTTGACGCGGATGGAGCCGCCATTGCCGCGCACCTCGTCCATCATGTTGAGAGCCAGGACCATTGGGACTTCAAGCTCCATCAGCTGCATGGTCAGGTACAGGTTGCGTTCGATGTTGGTCGCATCGATGATGTTGATGATGCCGTGCGGGTGTTGCCGGATGATGAAATCGCGGGAGACAATCTCCTCGGCGGTATAGGGAGCCAGCGAGTAGATACCGGGCAGGTCAGTGATCCGGGTTTCCGGATGGCGGCGGATGACGCCGTCCTTGCGGTCGACCGTCACGCCGGGGAAGTTCCCCACATGTTGGTTCGAGCCGGTAAGCTGGTTGAATAGCGTCGTTTTGCCGCAGTTCTGGTTCCCGGCCAGCGCAAAAGTGAGCGTCGTTTCCTTCGGCAGCGCGTTCTCGTGCTCCTTATCGTGGTATTTTCCGCCTTCCCCCAAGCCCGGGTGCTCATTTTCATGCGGTTCGTCCGGCGGCATGACGTGGGCTTCAGGTTCGGCCGGTTCAATCTCGATGCGGGCGGCATCTGCCTTGCGCAGGGAGAGCGCGTAACCATGGATCCGCAGTTCCATGGGGTCTCCTAGGGGCGCCAGTTTGGCCAACTTGACCACCGTGCCCGGGATAATGCCCATATCAAGCATGTGTTGGCGCAGGGCTCCTGTTCCGCCGACGCGGAGAATGCGGCCCCAACTGCCTACTTTCAATTGATCTAAAGTCTTCATAGTGGAATTTCAGGACAAAGATCGGCATTGTCCGCCAGCGGAACAATACCAACAAATAGTGAGTAAAACCCCGGGATTTTGCTATCTTTGTATGCTATGACGGAGATTATCATCAACGGGACACAGGATCTTCCGCGCGCCGCGCGGGCTTTTCTCGCGCATATCGGCAACCATCGCATCCTTGCTTTCTACGGGTCCATGGGCGCGGGCAAAACCACTTTTATCACGGCTTTGTGCGAGGCGTTGGGTGTGCGGGATATCGTGAACAGCCCGACCTTCACGCTGGTCAACGAGTACCGCGACGCGGCGGGAGAACCCGTTTATCATTTTGATTTCTATCGCATCAACCGGCTTTCGGAGGCACTGGACATCGGCCTGTACGAGTATTTCGACTCCGGCGCGCTCTGTCTGGTCGAATGGCCCGAAATGATCGAGGAACTGCTGCCCGATGACGTGCTGAAAGTGCAGATCCTGGTGGATGACGCTGAAACGAGAACCCTTTTATTCTGAACGATATGAAACGAGTTTTACTGCTGACGCTCCTGCTTTCGACCCTCCCGATGCTGGCCGCTTGCGGAAAGGCGCCTCAGCCGCGCGTATATGCTCCGACGCCGGACATCCTGCCCGGAGCCACCGATGTCGATGCTTATCTCCCGCTCCTGCAGGGGAAACGGGTCTCGATCCTCTCGAACCAGACAGGCCTTGTCGCGCCCGGACGGCATGTGCTGGATACCTTGCTTTCGCTTGGCGTGAATGTGGTCTCGATCTTTTCGCCCGAACATGGTTTCCGCGGCACGGCGGATGCGGGCGAGCATGTGGCCAGTTCCGTGGATGAGCCCACCGGTGTCCCGATCCGTTCGCTCTACGACGGAAAGGGCGGCGTGCCCTCCGACGAAGCAGTGGATGAATTCGACGTCCTGGTCTTCGACCTGCAGGACGTGGGCTGCCGCTTCTATACCTATAATGTGACGATGGGCAAGATGATGGGCGTCTGCGCCCGGCACGGCAAGAAGATGATCGTCCTGGACCGGCCCAACCCGATCGGCTTCTACGTGGACGGTCCGATTCTCGACATGAAATACAAGTCCGGGGTGGGCTATTGGCCGATTCCGGTGTGCCACGGCATGACATTGGGCGAACTGGCGCAGATGATCAATGGGGAAGGCTGGCTGCCCGACGGCGCCAAATGCGACCTGACTGTCATTCCCTGCCGCAACTATACCCACCAGTCGCATTATGTGCTTCCGGTCAAACCGTCGCCGAACCTGCCTGACATGCGTTCCATCTATCTCTATCCGTCCCTCTGCTATTTTGAAGCTACGCCGGTCAGCCTGGGCCGCGGTACGGACAAAGCCTTCCAGATGTATGGCCATCCGAACATGAAGGGATACACGTTCTCGTTTACGCCCCGCAGCATCGAAGGAGCCAAATTCCCTCCTCAATTGGACCAGGAGTGCTTCGGCGTGGACCTTCGCACCCAGCCGTCCGACGAAGCGGTGAATGCCGCCGGAATCAACCTGGAGTACGTGATCGATGCCTATCGCAATCTCCATCTCGACGACCATTTTTTCCGTTCTTTCTTCGAATTGCTCATCGGCCGCGACTATGTGCGCAAGATGATCAAGGAAGGAGCTTCGGCGGAAGAGATCAAGGCCGTGTGGGCAGACGATGTCGCTGCGTTCAAGGAACAACGGAAACCGTATCTGCTCTATGAGGAATAAAGGCTGGTTTTTGGGTTGTCTGCTGCTCGGCTTTCTCGCCTCCTGCGGGGGAGAAGAACCGTTTACGCCTGAAAAACCCCGGGAACTGGAACCGGATCCCGAGATCGTGGAGCCTGTCGTCTCCCTCAATGAGCGGATTGACGACGGCCGCCGGGTCACGGCCTATGTAACCTATTATGGATCCTTGACGCCGGATCCTTTCAGCATGACGCACATCAACTACGCCTTTGCCGAACTGTATATGGTGGATGGCGTCTATCAGGGTTTCAAGGTGCAGGGCAAGGTGGCCCGTTTCGAAAGCATCGCAGCCTTGAAGCAGGAGAATCCGAACCTGAAGATCAGTTTGAGTTTCACCCATGGGGTTTCCAATGCCGACAACAAGCAGGGCGGCAGCTTCTCCGCCCTGGCGGCCAGCGATTCCAACCGCAAGGCGTTTGCGGCGGACTGTCTGGCTTTCCTCGAAAAATACGGGATCGACGGCATCGACCTCGACTGGGAGTTCCCGGGCCTTTCCTGGAGCGGCGCTGCCTGCAACCCGCAGGTCGATACAGACAACTATATATTGCTGGTCAAACAGTTGCGGGAGACGCTGGGAGACCGCTATGAGATTTCATACGCTGGCTACTGCGCTGACAAGGCCGCTGTTGAGGGTGGCTGGCGCTATGTCGACATTGCGGGCATGGATCCCTATGTCGATTATGTCAATATCATGACCTACGATCTGGATGAAGCCCCGCACCATCATTCCGCCCTGGAGGATTCGCGGGCGTACAAGGACTGTGCACGGGCTGTCCAGGCCTATCTGAATGCAGGTGTGCCGGCGAAGAAACTGGTGCTGGGCGTCCCATTTTACGGACGTCATTCGTGGAGCCAGTCGCCGACAGCCATCTCTTACAAGAGCATCCTGAAGATGGACCGCTATAAGTTCCGCCGCAACCAGTGGGATGCCGTGGCCCAGTGCCCGTATGTCTCGACGATGACCGGTGTCTTTTACTGCGGCTACGACAATCCCCGCAGCATCGCGGCCAAAGGCGATTGGATCCGTTCGAAGGGCATGGCCGGCCTGATGTACTGGGAATACGACCAGGATGATGCAAACGGAACGCTCCGTACCGCCATTTGGAATGCTGTAATGACACAATAAGGAATATACTATGGCTTTTATCGGAATTGACTTGGGTGGAACCAAGATTGCTGCGGCCCTGTTCGACCGGACAGGGCGGATGATAGACAAAACATACCGGCTCTTGGAAGGCGCTTCCGGTCCTGCTGTCGGCGCGTTGGTCGCTGAAGCGGTCGTTGCACTGCGACAAACGCACCCGGCTGTGCCGCTCGATGCAGTGGGCGTTTGCGTGCCCGGGATCGTTTATTCGAAAAAAGGGACGGTGTGGGCACCGAACATTCCCGGTTGGGACGATTATCCCCTGCAGGCGGAACTCGCTGCGGCGGTGGGGGATCCGTCCGTCTGCATTGCGGTCGAGAGCGACCGGACCTGCTACATTCTGGGCGAGGTCTGGAAAGGCGCTGCCAAGGGATGTACGGACGCTATTTACCTGGCCGTCGGAACCGGCATCGGAGCCGGTATCCTGCTGGACGGGCGCATCATCCACGGTGCCAGCGACATTGTCGGCGCGACGGGCTGGATGGCGCTCGAAACACCGTATCGGCCGGAATTCGAGCCGGTCGGATGCTTTGAATACTATGCCTCCGGCAACGGCATCGGCACCCAGGCCAAACTGCTGTGGAACGACCCCTCCAAGACCAGCTATGATGTCTTTGCGGGTTACGGTACCGATCCGGTCGCCACGCAGATTCTCGACAAGGCGATCCAACTGTGGGGTATGGGGACGGCCAACCTGGTCAGTCTCTTCAATCCGCAGAAAGTGATTTTCGGCGGCGGGGTGTTCGGTCCGGCCGTCCAGTTCATCGACCGCATCTATGCGGAAGCCTGCAAGTGGGGCCAGCCCATCTCGATGCGGGAAGTTTCATTCTGCGCTTCGCAGGTCGGCGGGGATGCCGCCTTGCTGGGCGCAGCCTATCTGGGAATCCGGGAAACAGAAAACAATCGTTAGTCTATGACTGCCAAATCTTACAACACAACCGCCGTTTTCGTCGCCGCCTGCGCCGGAATGGCTTTCTTCGGCGTGACGATGCTGTCACTGGCACCGATTCTGGGCAAACTCAACCAGGTGGTGGGCGAGGGGGCGCTGTCTCTGCCTTCCACGATGTCGATCGGCATTATCCTGGGTACGGTCATCTTCGGCCCGGTGGTCGACCGTTTCGGCTACAAATGGCTGCTGATCATCAGCTCCGTGCTGGCACTGGCCGGTGTCCAGGGCCTTGCGCACTTCACCCAATTGCCGGTACTCCACGGTTCCATGTTCTGTCTTGGTCTTGGAGGTGGCATCCTGAACGGCCTTACCAATGCACTGGTCTCGGATATTTATGACGATGACAAGCGGGGCGGCCGTCTGGGCGTATTGGGCGCTTTCTACTGCATCGGCGCGCTGCTTTGGACGCTGCTCAACTATTTCATTCCCGATTACAGCCTGCCGCTGAATGCGATTTCCGTGGTGATGGCCCTGTTCATCGTCTTTTTCTGCGTGACAGCGTTTCCACAGGCCAAGCCTTCGGGAAGCGTTTCTTTGAACAAATCGCTGGGCCTGTTGAAGTTCCCGGCATTGTTGCTCTTTGCGGTCGTCCTTTTCTTCGAGAGCGGCTTTGAAGGTTGCAGCGGCAGTTTCACGGTAGAATTCTTCAACCAGACCACGCCGATGGACACGAAAGCGGCCACGCTGGCCATGACCTGGTTCACCATCGGCATGATGGCGGGCCGTTTCCCGCTGGGCGCCATCCAGCGGAAACTGGGCGCGCTGGGTACGCTATATACATACTTGAGTGTAGCGACAGTCGGTGTCGTCCTGTTTACCGTCTGTAATGGGCCAGTAGGTGCCTACATTGCCATGGCGCTGATCGGCTTCGGTGTCGGCGCGACGTTCCCGGTGGTCTTGAACTACATCGGCGGTGCCTTCCGCGACCAGTCGGGTACGGCGATGTCCATCGCCATCTTCATCGCCCTGCTGGGCCAGTTCACCTTCAACCGCCTTACCGGCAACGCTTTTGCCCTGGGCCGCTACGCCACGCTTCCAGCCCTGATGTTCACGGCCGTCGTGGCGATGATGATCATCGTGCCCTTCGCCCTCCGTTTCGTCCGCAAGGGAAAGACCAAGTAGGCGGTTTTTAGTTTCCGCCGAATTGTCCGGCGAAGAGGATCGCGCCGGTGCTCGTTTCGCTGATCAGGTAGAGGAAGGGATGGTCGGCGTGGAAAACGACACCGGGATTACCGCCGACGCTGGTGTTCTTGCGCATGCCGATGACAGTGACGGCGGCGGCTTCACTGCCTTCTTCGTTTACTTTGATGGCCGCGTCCTGCTGCACGAAATCCACATAGCTGGGTGTGTCGCTCAAGGCGGAGAAATCGGCGGCGAAGGGGTTGAAAGCCTGAGAAATGCCCATGGAGGCAAGCAGGTCGTTGAGTTTGATGTGATACTTGGTTTCGAAACGAGGCAACCAGAGATCCACTTCCACCGGAACGGTCGCGGCTGAGAACCCCTCTTTCGCCAGCAAGGCCGTGATATCTTTGACTGTATGCCCTTTTGCGGGCAGCAGGATGGTCATGGCGAAGGCGCCGTTGCCATAAGGAAGCTGGATAAACTGGTATTGTTCCTTCTTTCCGTATTGGAAGGAGGTGCCGGCCATCTTCATCATGGGAACGTTGACGGTCTTCCCGCTCTCGGTGGTAAAGGCTTCGGCGACCGTGGCATTCTTGTCAAACTGGGCGGTCCACTGGCTCTTGAAATAGATGGCGTTGATCAGGAAGGCAAGGTAAGACGGGCTGATCTGGTCGATTACCTTCGGGACCATGCCTTTGGTCTGCTCGCTGCACCATCCATTGATGATGTCGACCGATTTGCTTTGCGAAAAGTCAAGCGCTTCCAGCGTGGCGGCGTACGCGTCGCTGACCGTATTGCGGTAAGGCTTTTTCAGGCTGATGGTCTTGTTGTAGAAGATGGCATTGGCCATGGCCAGTTCGGTCTTCTTGTCCATTTTGGGCAATTCCGTGAGCATCAATTTGCTCCAGGCGTTGATCTCGGCCAGTTCGCCTGCTTTGTAGCCGAGGGCTCGGCAGATCTCGTCGGCAGTTTCCCCATTGGCGCCGTTAAGCAGCATGCCCAGGTCGATCTGCAGGCTCAGCGGCGAGACAAACCAGCTGTCTTTTTTCTCCAGGGCCGCGCAATCAGCGACACCGTCGATGAAGCGCCAGGCAAACCGGTTGCCCGATTCCACATAACCCGTTTGCTTGGTAGTCAAGGAGATGGGTTTGAAATCATTATTGCCGTCATCCTCCTCGTCAATGCGACCGCAACGGACTGACAGGATGACCAGCGGAAGTACTAAAAGAAACAGCAAATACTTTTTCATGATTCAATAATACGTTATGCCCGGTTCGACCGGGTCTCTATTTCCCGGTGAATTTTCCGGCAAAAAGGATGGCCCCTGTGCTCGATTCCGTGATCAGATAGAGGAACGGGTGGTCGCAGTGGAAGATGATGATGCGCGGCGGTTCGGCCACGGCCGTGGCACCGAGCATGCCGGCGCTGGTAATGGCAGCGGCTTCAGTACCTTCCTCATCGACCTTGATCACGGCATCCTGCTGCACGAAACTGAGCCAGAGGGCGTCGGGCGACATCGGCTTGAAGTCCGCCATTGGACCGAACGAGCGTGGCATGCCCATGTCGCAGAGGATATCGTTGAGCTTGACATGGTACTTGGACTCGAACGGCGGTAGCCACAGGTCAACGGGTGTGCGGCTGGACATGCTGTTGCGCAAGGCCTTCCAGCTTTCGGCGTCCAGTGTTTTGATCACTTCGGAAACCGTGTAGCCCTTTTTCGGGAGAAGGACGATCATGGAATAGGCGCCGTTGCCGTAGGGCAGGCGGACTACCTGGCAGGCATCGTTTTCGGTGTAGGAAAATTTACGCTCCTTCGCCATCATCGGAATCTCCTTTTCCTGGCCCGATTCCAGCGTGAATGTCCGATCCTCTGTATAGCGCTTCTTGAACGGGTACATCCAACTCCCCTTGAAATAAAGGGCGTTGAGCAGATAAGCGAACATATCCGGTGAGACATCGTCCAACACCGCCGGAATCAAGCCGTTGGTCTGCCTGCTGCACCAGCCGTTGATGATCCGGAGTGACGCCTGCTTCTGAGAGAAGTCAAGGCTTTCCACTTCCGCGTCGTACGCCTTCTCGACCCGCTTTTTGTACGGAGGCTGGATTTTCATCTGCTGGTTGAAGAAGATGGCATTGGCCAGCGACAGTTTCGTTTTTTTGTCGAGACCGGGAAGGCTGGACAGCATCTTGCGGCAATAAGCATCGACGGCTTCGGACTGTCCGGCCGGGTAACCAAGGGTCTGGCAGATTTCATCCTCCGTTTCCCCGGCGGCACCGTCGAGGACCAGGCCGAGGAGGAACTGGAGGCTGACCGGCGAGACAAACCAGTCAGCCTTTTCGTTCTCATCGATGCGGGCCAGGAATCGGAAAGCGAAATCATTGCCGGCATCCACATAGGCTTTCTCGGCGTCGTCCAGTTCGATCCGCTTGGGACCGTCGCTGTTCTGCGCACCACACGACCAGAAGAAAGGGAAACTCATCATAAGGGCGACAATGATAAACTTTTTCATAAGGACTGCAGTTTTTCCGAAAGCCTTGGCGAATATCGTGCCGGGCGGGCTGGCTGTCAATCGTTGTTCAGTTCCCGGATATCCACCTGGCCGCGGTGCGAGGTACCGAGAAGCCATTCGCTGTACCAGTCGGCCATACGCCAGAAGAAGTACTCGTTCATGTCTCCGAAACCGTGACGCTGGCCGGGGAGGACGAGCATTTCAAAACGTTTGTTGGCCCGGATCAGGGCGTTGACCACGCGGATCGTATTGCTCGGGCTCACGTTGTCGTCGATGTCGCCGGTGACGAGCATCAGGTGGCCCTTGAGGTTGCCGGCGATATCCTGGTTCTTGTCGATGCTGTATTTGAAGGTGGTGTCGCCTTCTGCGGTGATCTCTTCGAGGATGCCATGGTGCTGCTCGCTCCACCAGCGGTTGTAGATGCTGTTGTCGTGGTTGCCGGCGCAGGAGACGGCTGCCTTGAAGAAGTCCGGATACTTGAGGATGGCTGCGGTGGACATGAAGCCGCCGCCGCTGTGGCCGTGGATGCCCACGCGGTCGATGTCGATGAACTTGTAGCGGGCAGCCAGCTGCTGGATGGCATATTTCTGGTCTTCGAGGCCGTAGTCGCGGAGGTTGCCGTAGCCGAAGTTGTGGTACCACTTCGAGCGGTTCGGGTGGCCGCCGCGGTTACCTACGGTAATCACGATGAAACCGATCTGGGCGAGGCGGTCGGTGCGGGTGAATCCGCGCGACCAGGCTTCGGAGTTGCCTTCCACCTGCGGTCCGGGATACACGTAGTCGATGATCGGATAGGTCTTGGTGGAGTCGAAATCGAACGGCTTGTACATGTAGCCATAGAGGTCGGTAACGCCGTCAGCCGCTTTTACCTTGAACGGGGTAGGGAACTTGTAGCCGGCTGCGAAGAGCAGCGAGAGGTCGGCCGTCTGGAGCGGGGTCTTGCGACCGGTGCCGTCATAGAGCGCGCTCTGCGGCGTGCTGTCCACGCGGGAGAAGTTGGCCACGAAATACTTCGCGTCGTCGCTGAACGAGGCTGTAGCATTGCCGTCGGCATCATCGACCTGTTTCAGGCCGCTGCCGTCGAAGCCGATGCGGTAGATATGGCCGTTGTAGGGATTCTCTTCCTTGTTGACGCCCATGGCCAGGAAATAGATGACCTTGGCGGCTTCATCCACGGCCAGCACATTTTCCACATGGTAGGCACCGTTCGTGATCGGTTGCTTGAGCGTGCCGTCGGCTCCGTAGAGGTAGAGCTGGGCCCAGCCGTTGCGCTCGCTCCACCAGATGAGGTCCTTGCCGCCGTTGATGAAGCGGGGCGTGCGGGTCTCCACATAGGTGTTGAGGCGCTCTTCGACGATCGGTTTGACGCTGCCGTCCGCCACGTTGATGCGGATCAGGTCGGTGCGTTTGAGGTCGCGGCTGCGGCGGATCATGTAGAAGCCGTCGTTGTCACCCATCCAGATGCTCTTGCGGTAGTCGTCGTAGCGGTCGGCATTCTTCATGGCCTTGCGCTGGATATCGGTGTCCTGGTCCTTGAAGGCCGAGATGTCGATTTCCTGGTAGCTTCCGTCAGCCATGTCGAACAGGAAAATGTGGTCCGTAGGGCCAGGCTCGCCTGGCATCTGGTACTTGTAGGTCTGCAGGGTTGGACGCGGCTGGGCCACGGAATTGATGACCCAGAGGTCCTTGACCTTGGTCATGTCGTATTTGGTGACGGCGAAACGTTTCGAGTCGGGAGACCAGAGCACGTAGTTGGCCGTGCGCTTGGTTGTGTCCTTCGTATCTGCGCCGCGGTAATTGCTGCCGCCCCAGTAGAAGTCCTTCGTACCGTCGCAGGTCAGCCGGTGATCCACTACCGTGGAATCTTTTTCATCTTCCATCAGCTTCTTCACGTCATCGATGCTCATCCAGTAGAGATCGAAACCCTTGGAATAGACAGCTTTGGTTCCGTCGGGCGAGATGCAGGCCCAGGACGGATAGTCCTTCTCTTCTTCATTCTCCGTCACATCGACCAGTTTGCCGCTGGAGAGGATGTACTCGAAACGATAGACCTTCTTTTCTTTCTGGGGTTTGCCTTTGGGCTTGTCCTTGCTGTCCCCGTCTTTCTTCTTGTCTTTCTTCTCCACCATCTCGGTGCTCTGGACTTCGAAGGTGAACTTGTTGTCGTCTTTCAGCTCCAGTTTGCGAAGCGGCAGGTGCTTGGCATCGAACGGGTCCTTGACGATGGCGGAAACCTCCATGGCGAGGCGTTCCATGTCGAAAGCTTTGGTCTGGGTCCTGGCGACCGGATCGACGATGTAGTACTCCGTTCCTTCAGAGGTTTTCCACTCGTACCAGAACTTGTCGGAGTTCTTGAACCAGTTGGGACGGATGGCGGTGCTGAAAACCATGTTGCCCACCTTCTTGGCGGAGAACTGGTCTGCCAGGGCGTAGTTCGGCTCCTGGGCCGATGCCACGCCGCCCAGAAGCAGCAGCGTCAGCGAGAGAAAGATCAGTTTTTTCATATCGGTTTTTGTTGTGATAATTCCAATCAAACAAAGATAATCATTTTCTTCCGAAGAATGCTATGGCTGGGCGAGGGTTTTCGGCCATTCGCCGACTTCCATGTCTTTCAGCTTGCCGTCTTCGATGCGGAAGCGGAGGGCGGTGCGGACGAGATGGAAACCTTGGAGGCCGGCGGCGCCGGGGTTGACCACCATCATGTCGTAGTGCTTGTCGTGGACCACTTTCAGGATGTGGGAGTGGCCGCAGACGAAGAGCTGGGGCCGGTAGGCTTCGATCAGGCGCAGGGCCCGGTAGTCGTAGCGGCCGGGATAGCCGCCGATGTGGGTCATCAGGACACTCATCCCGTCTTGTTCGAAGAAGTGCATCACGGGATGGTAGTCCCGGACATCGTAGCCGTCGCAGTTGCCGTAAACGCCCAGAAGGGGTTTGAAGGAGGCAATCTCCTGGGCAACGACCCCGGTGCCGAAGTCGCCGGCATGCCAGATGACATCCACCGGCTCTAGGAACTGGCGCAATTTGTCGTCGAAATATCCGTGTGTATCAGAGAGCAGTCCGATGTAGGCCATAGAATCATGTAAATCAGGACAGTCTATTCCGCTCCGCTACTGACTCCGCTGCGTTGACTGTTACCATAGCGGTAGCATATAGTACTATAACTTGATGACAATCTTCTTCCGGTAAAGGAGCATCGCCATACCGAGGAAGAGGGCTACGTAGCAGAGGGCGTACATCAGCGAGGCGTATTCGGTTTCGCCGAAGATGCTGGCGCAGCAGTTGCGGTAGAACCAGTTGAGGCAGTTCGTGGCTTTTCCGTCGGGCGTGGTCCAGTGGATCATCCGGCCGAAGATCTTGGAGATGAGTCCGGCCATGACGAAGGCGAAGAGCGGATTCATGCCCATGGCCTTGAAGGGCGTAAAGAATTTCTCCTTGCCCTTGACATCGATGAACCAGACGAAGAAAGCGAGACAGAGGGTGGCCCAGCCGCCAGCGTAGAGCACGTAGGACCCTGTCCACAGCGGCTTGCTGATGGGGAGCCAGATGCTCCAGATGCAGCCGAGTGCCAGACAGATGACGGCTGCCGTGTAAAGTTTGGCCACGGCTTCCGTCTTGTTGGCTGTGTGTCGGATCAGCTGACCGATGAAATAGCCCAGGAGCACCGTGCCTGCGCCGGACAGCGCACCCAGCAGGCCTTCCGGATCGAAGGCGATGCCGTAGCCGTGATAGACGTGGTTCTCGCCGAGCAGGGCGATATCGATCTTGCCGGAAATATTGCCTTCCAGGGTGGACCAGCCCGGTTCCGTGCCGAAAAGGTAGAGGATCAGCCAGTGGAGGCAGGTCACGACCGCCAGGCCGATGAGGATCTTTTTCGGCGTCTTCAGCCAAAGGGCCAAAAAGCCGCCGAGGACGTAGCACATCGCGATCCGTTGCAGCACGCCGAAGACGCGGTAGTGCTGGATCCAGTAGGTCCAGTTCTGGCCGAAGGTCCAGCTCGCGTCGTGCGGCGAGGTGGGGTAGAAGGGGAAGAGGTTCAGCAAGGTACCCACCAGAAAGATGAGAACGCCGCGCTTGACGAGCTTCCAGGCGCTTTTCTTGTTCAGCGCATCGCCATATTTCGCGAACGAGAAGGCCATGGCTACGCCGACGCAGAAGAGGAAGAAGGGGAATACCAGGTCGGTCGGTGTACAGCCGATCCACGGTGCGTGTTTGAGTGGCGGAAAAATATGCGCCCAGCTGCCGGGGTTGTTGACCAGGATCATTCCGGCTACGGTCATGCCCCGCAGGACATCAAGGGCGACATAGCGTTGGGTTTTGGCTTGTGTCATAATACACAAAGATACGATTTTTTCGGTGACCGCGGTCACGGGCGGCGCAGGAGACAGGTGGCGTAGGCGGCGATGCCTTCTTCGCGTCCGACGAAACCGAGGTGTTCCGTGGTTGTCGCTTTGACCGAAACGGCTTCGACGGGCAGGCCGAGCACCTCGGCAAGCGTTTGGCGCATCTGCGGGACGAAGAGCGCAATCTTCGGTTTCTGCGCCAGCAGGGTGTTGTCGACATTGACGATGTCCCAGCCGGCGCTGCGGATCATGGCGGCGACACGCGTCAACAGGATCTTGCTGTCGATTCCGGCATATTCGTCGGCGGTGTCGGGGAAATGCTGGCCGATATCACCCAGAGCCAGCGCGCCCAGCAGGGCATCGCACAGGGCGTGGATCAGCACGTCTCCGTCGGAATGGGCTACGCAGCCTTTCGAATGGGGAATCTTCACGCCGCCCAGGACCAATGGCAGTCCTGCGGCCAGTTGATGCACATCATATCCGTTGCCTACTCTGAAATCCATGGGAAATAGCGCTTGTTTCCGCAAAGATAAAAAATGATTATCTTTGTAACAACAATCAAACGGTTCGGCTATGGCTTTCGGTTTCAAATTCTGGCACATACCTGAGCACCGCGTGTTCCACTACGAGCCGCGGTACTACGACGAGCGCAAGGAGAAGCTCGAGGAAATCTACAAGAAATACGGCAAGACCATGCCCGGCGAGGAAATCGAAGCCATCGCCAAGAAGGAAGGGCTGGTCGATGAGGATACGGGCAAACGCTATATCCCCGGGATGCATATCCGCGGTTCCTTCCGCAGGACCTATGAAGAGAGACGCCTCTCCGAGGAGAAGGAGAATTCGGCGATGAGCATCGTCAAGAAAGTCATCCTGGCCCTGACGCTCATCGCGATTGCGGCGGCGGCCTATTATCTGTCGAAAGGCTTCATCCTTTTGCTCGTCAGCTGATGCTTCAGGTTCTTCCCCAGCACATCTCCAACCTGATTGCCGCAGGTGAAGTGGTGTCGCGCCCTGCTTCCGTCGTCAAGGAACTGATGGAAAACGCCGTGGATGCCGGGGCCCGCAGTGTCACCGTGTCCGTTCTCGATGCCGGCAAGACTTTGATCCAGGTCATCGACGACGGCTCCGGCATGTCGGCCGACGATGCGGTCCTCTGTTTTGAACGGCATGCCACCAGCAAGATTGCTTCCGCCGAAGATCTGGAGAAAATCCAGACCTACGGTTTCCGGGGCGAGGCGCTTCCTTCCATAGCGGCCGTCGCGGCAGTTACCCTCCGCACCCGCCGCCCCGAAGACGAGATTGGCACGATGGTGGAGATTTCCGCTTCGAATCCGCCGAAAGTCCAGCCCGTCGCGGCCCCGTCCGGCACCCATTTCGCAGTCCGCAACTTGTTCTACAATGTGCCGGCCCGCCGCAAATTCCTCAAGTCGGACAATACGGAACTCCGGGCCATCATCCAGGAATTCCTGCGCATCGCCCTCATCCGGCCGGAAGTGTCTTTTAAACTGAGTTCCAACGGCAAGGAGATCCACAACCTGCGGCCCGCAGCCACCCGCAAGAAGCGCATTCTCGACATCTACGGCATGAACCTGGCCAAGGAACTCGTGGAAGTCAAAGTCGATACGACACTGGTCCGCGTGAGCGGCTACATCGGCAATCCCGAAGACGCCCGCAAGAGCGCCGGCAACCAGTTCTTCTTCGTCAACGGTCGCTATTTCCGATCGCCGTTCTTCCACAAGGCGGTCTGCAAGCCCTATGAGAAACTGATCCCGGAAGATTATACGCCGGCTTATTTCCTCTTTCTCGAGACGGAGCCGGAACGAGTGGACGTCAACATCCATCCCGCCAAGACAGAGGTGAAATTCGAGGACGAAGGCATGATCTTCGAAATTCTCATAGCCGCTGTCCGCGAGGCGCTTGGCAAGAATGATTTCACCCCGAGCATCGACTTCGACATGAAAGGGGCGCCCGAGATTCCGGTCTTCGGCCCGCCAAGTGGCGGTAGTAGCTCCGGCGGGGACTGGCACCGCCCGCCCCGGATGGACTACAGCCCGCTTTTCAATCCGTTTGATACGCCTTCCGACCTGTCGGTGCCGGAATTCCCGGCAACGCCATCGGCAGGGCCGGTTCTGGATCCTTCTCCGGGTTATGGCCGGCTCTTCGAAGAAGAATCCGCCGCTTCGTCTGGCAAACTGCTTGTGCTGCAGCGCCGATACATCCTCACGCCGGTCAAGTCAGGCCTGCTGGTCGTCGATATCCGGCGCGCCCGGCAACGCATCTACTACGAACGCTATCTCGAGAAGATTGCCGAACAGCAGCCTGTCAAGCAGCAGTCGCTTTTCCCTGTCACGGTAACGCTCAGCGCGGAGGACTGTCTCACACTGTTGGAGCAGCCGGACCTGGTATCCAGGCTCGGCTTCGACATCCAGGATTTCGGTGGCAATACGGTCGTGGTCAACGGCTTGCCCGAGGGCTATCCGCTCTCGGAAGATCAGGTCAAGACCTGTCTGGACCAACTGATCGCGGCGCTGCGAGATGATACATCCCTGGAAGACCAGCGTCACCTGCTGGCTGCAAGAATGGCAGAATCCGCTGCCGCCAGCGGGGCCGGAAGCCTGCATGCCGAGGAGGCACAATTATTGGTAGACCAACTGTTCGCCTGCCGGGAGCCCAACCTGACACCCGACGGGCGCCGCTGTTTTACCATCCTAACGTTTGAAGATTTGGAGAAGAAATTATGAGATATCTGCCGCCAGCCGTCAAAAACCTGCTCATCATCAATATCATTGTCTTTTTCGGCACCGAACTGATCGGTGATCCGATGTATCAGTTGTTCGCTTTGTTTCCCATCGGTTCGCCTTTCTTCCGGTGGTGGCAGTTCGTGACCCATATGTTCATGCATGGCAATTTCATGCATATCTTTTTCAATATGTGGTCGCTCTTTGTGTTCGGACCGCTTCTGGAGCGCCTGTGGGGCAGCAAGAAATTCCTGATTTTTTACTTTGTGTGCGGGTTGGGCGCGGCCCTCTGCCATGAACTGGTGCTGCTGTCGCAGCCGCTTTCCAACATCCCGACGGTGGGTGCTTCCGGCGCGATTTACGGCTTGCTGCTGGGATTCGGCATGCTCTATCCGAATTATGTGCTGACCCTGGTTTTCCCGCCTGTCTCGCTCAAGGCCAAATGGTTCGTCATCATCTTCGCTGCCATTGAACTGCTGACCGGCATTCTCGGCACGCACGACGGCGTGGCGCACTTCGCCCATCTGGGCGGCATGCTCTTCGGGCTGATTTTGATCCTGATCTGGAAAAAGAAGGGGCAGATGTACACGGAATGGGAATGAAACGGAAACGGACATTCGGCTCGACGCTCTTCGCACTGCTGGCCATGGTTGCAGCAGCCGTGTTGTTGTTGTCGTATCTGGCGCTGTTTTTCAATCCGACGGACCATCCGGTCATCATGTTTTTCGGCCTGTATTTCATTCCCATCCTGGCGTTCAATGGACTGGTTCTGCTGATTGCGCTGCTGAAATACCGGCGCTCGCTGCTGATTCCAATCATCGCCATCCTTCCGACCCTGTTCCTGGCTGACCGTTTCGTCAAGTTCGGCCGCGAAGAGCAGGATCTGTCCGGCCAGGGCATCAAAGTGTTGACCTACAACCTGGGACGCTATGCGGCCGGGGGACGGAACGTTACGACCAATGAAGCCATCGCCGGCATCCGCCGTTTCCTGGCGGAGCAAAAGGCCGACATTGTCTGCCTGCAGGAGTTCTCCGTGGGGGATACGTCAGCCCTGAGCACCTACCTGCCGGATTATCCCTACCGGGCCCGCCATCTTTTCAAGGGCAACCGCTATTTCGGCAACATGACCCTCAGCCGTTATCCTATCCGCAACACCACGTCGTTGACCTTCCCCGACAGCCGCAATTTGAGTCTGGTGACGGATATCGACGTGAACGGGCGGACGCTGCGCGTGTACAACTGTCATCTGGAAAGCTACAGCATCTCTTTTACGGCCCTTGTCAAGCGGCTTTTCCGCAAGAACAATTTTACGGACGAGATGGTCCAGGTTCACGAAAAGATGCATGAGGCGACACGCCGCCGTTCGGCGCAAGTCGATGCCGTGCTGCAAAGTGAAGCATCCAGCCCCTATCCGAATGTGGTGTGCGGCGACTTCAACGATACCCCGCTCTCCTATACGTACCAGCGGCTGGTCAAGACGAAGAATGACAGCTTTGCCGAAGCGGGAACAGGATTCGGCGCCACCTATTCCGTCCTCTGGCCCATGCTCCGCGTCGACTACATCCTGCTTCCCCAGGAATACGCCGCCGACCAGCATGAGACCTGCCGTATCCCCTGGTCGGACCATTATCCCGTCACGGCGATGATTTATTTTGACAAACTTTAGTTATAAGGCCTTTGGGGATGCTCTCTGAAAACATTGGCGCCCACGCCCCAGAGGGAGGGGCCCAAGCTTGCTTGGGAGGGTGGTTTTCAGATAGCATCCCCAAAGGCCAGGCAATCAAGTGAAAAACTAATCAATATGGAACAGGAAATCGATCTTGAAGAAGTAAAGGCGGCCGTAGAGACGCTGAAAGCCGGCGGCATCATCCTATATCCGACCGACACCGTGTGGGGCATCGGCTGCGATGCGACCAACGAAGAAGCCGTAGCCCGCGTCTATGAGATCAAGAAACGCGCGGACAGCAAAAGCCTTATCACCCTGGTAGCTGATGCCGACATGCTCGGAAAGTATGTGAAAGTCATTCCGGAAGTCGCTATCAACCTGCTGGAAGTCAACGACAAACCGATGACTCTCATCTATCCGGGAGCGATGAACCTGGCATCCAACGTCATCGCCGAAGACGGCAGCGCCGGCATCCGGATTCCGATGAACGATTTCTGCGTGGAAGTCATCCGCCGGTTCCACAAACCAATCGTTTCCACCTCCGCCAACATCTCCGGCGAGCCTGCTCCGGCCTTCTACGAAGACATTCCGCTGGAAATCATCGAAGCTGTTGACTGGGTAGCTGACCCCTACCTGGAAGAAGGTGCCACCGGCGAACCCTCCCAGATCATTGCTGTTGGCCTCCACGGCGAAATCAAGATCATCCGGGAATAATCAGCGGGAAAAGTGCAGATAGACAGCGGCCGTCGCTACGAGGGCGGCTGTTTCGATGCGGAGGCGGGAGTCACCAAGCGAGACGGGCTGCCAGCCGCGTTCGAGGGCCAGGGTGACTTCCGTTCGGGAGAAGTCGCCTTCTGGACCTATGAGGATGGTGATTGTCGGTTTGTCGGCTCCCTCACTTTGCGCAGGATGACAGACGGGCTGCGTGCTGGACAGGCCTGCACGAAGGGCCTCTTTGATGTCAACTTTCCCGGTAACCTCGTCGCAGTAGCAGATCAGTTTCAAGCCCGCCTGGTCTTGTTGGAGGAACTCGGTGACGGTCATGGCGTCACAGAGTCGGGGGATGGCTCCTTTGTGCGATTGCTTGGCAGCGCTGACCAGCAGGCGTTCGATCCGTTCCGGTTTGAAGACCTTCCGCTCGGAATAGTCACCGAAGACCGGCACGATGACATCGACCCCGATTTCCGTCGCCTTCTCGGCGAACCATTCGTAGCGGTCGATATTCTTGGGCGGACAGACCGCCATCGTCAGATAGTAGTCATGGCTGCCATAGTTTTCCACCCATTCCTCCACATCGAAAACGACTCCGCGCGGGTCATCGTCCACGACGGTGCAGCGGTAGAGCATCCCGTGTCCGTCCACAACGTGGATGGTATCACCGCGGCGGTGGCGGAGTACCCGGACACAGTGGGCCGATTCGTCGGCATCAAGTTGCCGGCCACCTTCGGAGATGGTTTTCGAGTAGAAGAGTTCCATGGGATTACAAAGATAGTGATTACTCTGGAATATAGATGATTTCACCGTTTTCCAGTTCGTAGGCCGTGCCGACGCGGCGGCCGCGCTGGCCGGTCGTTTCCTGCGATTCGCTGGGCGTGTAGCGCTTGATCTGCCCCGCTTCCCGCGTGATGATCTCCATGTCGGCCTGGCCGGGATTCTTGACCATGGTAAAGTCTTCTTTCGTGAAAATCTCCGACATATTGAAGCGGGCCACCAGCGCCACCATCAAGGCCACGGCGAAAACCATCGCCACGTCGAAGAGATTGGCGACGGTGGACATCGGGTCGATGTCGGCCTCGTCGTGCAGCAGCGGATTCCTATGCCTTTTCATCGCGGACAAATTGGGCAATATATTCCAAATCATTGAGTTCTCGCGCATACCAGCGCTGGCGGACCTGCAGGATGACGACGCCGATGGCGGCAATCAGCATGCCGACCACCGTGGTGGCGAAAGCGACCTGCATATTGTAGGCCATCGAGGCCAGATCGCCAGCAGCCAGACCGACCAGGGCCGGCCCCATCGGGATGAGCGTGCCCATCAAACCCAGCATCGGGCCCAGCTTTGCCAACGTCCGGGCACTGGCGAGTTCCCGTTGGGCATCCACTTCGTAATTGGACAGCAGGCGTTCGCACCAGGCCGAATCCGAACGATGCGCAAGCAGCTGGCGGACCGCTCGCAGCAACGGAATCTTGTCCGCTTCCGGCCGGGCGGACAATTCCGCCAATCCCGCTTCTCGGGCGGAAGCCTCTCCCTCCAGCAGGGTGGTTACCTTTTTCTGCAGTGCGTGCCGCCGGTAGTATTCTCCGAAGAAACCGCCGACCAGGATCAGGGCCCGCACAAGAAACAGGAGCAGCAGCACGACTACCGGCACCAGCAGACCGTTCGAAATCCAGAACAAAGCATTTGATATAGTTTCCATAAGCAAAAGATTTTCAGAAGGTAATAGCTCCTGTAGCCGCTACGCTCAGCAGGAGCAGGAACAGATTGATGAGAAAAAGGCCTTCCAATCGCGCCTGCTCTTCAGGTACCAGACGACGGATCAGGCGGCTGCCTCCGAAAGCGACCAGCATCGTGACCAGCGCGGCAATCCAGGCAAAGCGCCCGAAATGGATGCCGGGCCGGGAAATGAGCAGTTGCAGCCAGGCCCAGCAAATGGCAGGAAAAGCGAGCAGACCCGGGTAAAACGTCAGCAGGCGCAGGCGGCCCGCCGGACGGCTGAAGCAGAATGCCGCCATCAAGGCAACTTCCAGGACGATACAGACAGCGCCGTCGAGCATGCGGTCGGGCGAGGTTGTCCAAGAAGCGACGGTCGCTGCCGGAAGCCGGGTCAACCACGGAATCGCGAGCCAGACTGCAAGAGCCAGGCAAAAAGCCGCAACGCCTGCCCAGCTATGCGGATAGAAACTGTTCTTGAGCAGGAAGCTCAAAAGCGACAGCAGGACAATCAGGGCAAGCAGAAAGGTCATCAGACGGTGTGGTTTTTACGCCGGAGTACGTACAGCAGAAGGATAAACAAGAGGATGGCAAGGACGGCGCCAACCCACACGGCATGTTGCAGCAACTCGGGCTTTTGCGAAGGATCCGACAGCCGGTCGGATTTCAATACGACCTCCGAGGCATCGGAAGCGGCGACATTGCGTACAGCCTTCATGGCCGCATCATAGGACCGGCGCGAAGATTCCGGAAGTTGGCCAGCGATGAAACGTTCCAGTTTGGCATTGCCGCAGACGAATTCCGTGCAGGCGGCCCCGTGCGCTTCGGTAGTGGCCGCGTGCAGGGCAGCCGTGGTCTGCAGTTGCTCCGGTGAGGCTTTCCAATAACCCTTGCGGGCACTTTCGAGCATCACCGCGGTCATGGCCTGGAAAGCGGCCGGATTCACGCGATTCAAGTATTCGTGGATACCAAGACCATGCTGGTCAAGGATATAGGTATCGTAGAGCTCGTCGAACAGCTGCGGGTCAAGGACGGAGGGACGCGTGGCGTTCCAGCCGAACACATTGCGGAAGAGTTCGCCGAACATCTGGGCCGAACCTTCGCCGCCTTTCATCCGCTCCTGGATAAAAACGGGGTTGAGGATGGTGGCGCGGGTTTCTACGGCGACGGCTTCGCGGGCGCCCTGCAGGCGGCGGTTGTACCGGTTGCGGTAGTCCGCGAAGAATGCCGTTGGCTCCTTTCCGGTCACCTGCCGGACGGCGAGGGAGAGCCCCCCGGTAAATTCATAGACATGGTCGAGGGACATCGGTCCCCATGTGTTGCTTTGGCGAGGCTGGATTACGACATCCGTTTCCTGCAATGCTGCGGACAGCAGGCCCGGCTCGAAGGTGGCCCAGTTGGCATCGTCACCGTAAGCCGCGCCCATGTTGTTGAGGAAGCCGTCGGCAATCTCTTTCTCGTCATCCCAGCTGCCGCTGCTTTCGATAAAACCGAGCATACCCGTGCTGTAACCGCTGTTGAGCGGGCCGAACACCCGCATCGTGGACAACTCGCGGGCCCGGGCGGGTGAGAGTCCCTTTTCCAGCAGGGTCTTCTCCTGCGCTTGAGTGCCGGAAGCCACGTAGTTGGGCCATCCGCCCGCCTCAGGTGCCTCAGCGGCCAGTTTGACAGCATCGGTAAGCAGCCGCAGCCGCGAACCGGCTATATCGCGCAACTGTCCGGATACCTGAACCAATACGTTGATGCGCGGCCTGCCCAGTTCTTCGCCCGGCACCAGCCGCAGGTCCACGACGCGCCCCTGGCGGTCGCGCAGCGGCTCTACGCCCAGCATCCAGAAAGCCTGGGCGAGCGTCGCCCCTTCCGTGGCGATGAATTCGCCGGCCCAGAAAGTATAGCTGACTTTGTGCGGATAGTTTCCATGCTGCGCCAGATACTGTTGCAGCGTCTCTTCGGCCAACCGTTTCCCGTCTTCCCACGCTTGGGAATTCGGGGTGGCTTCGGCATTGATGCTGTACATATTGCGCCCTGTCGGCAGGACATTCGGGTTGAGGACCGGATCGCCGCCCGGCGCCGGGAACACGGTTCCGCCATTCAAGGCACGGACCATGGCGTCGAGTTCATTGCGGGAAGCGGCTTCCAGGCCGTTTCGGCAGGCGAGGGCCCGCCGCAGCGCCGGTGCGAGGGCCGCCGTGTCTTTCGGGGGATGTTGCAGCAGTGCGGTGATCTGTCGGCGAGCCGCAGGTAAGTAGTTGTGTTGCAGGTAGGAAAGATCCTGCAATTGGACGGTCGTGATGCGTCCGGCATCCCGGTCTTGCCGCGCCATTTCATAGGCGAGCGGGTCGGCGCAGATGGCGAGGGTCGTGGTGACCAGGTCGCGTTCACTGTACGGCTGTCCCAGCGTATAATAGGCGCCGGTGACCTTCTCGTCGGCGATTTCCTCGGCAAAGTTGTCGAGTTGCTCGAGTTCTTCGGTTGTGAAGGGCACAGTCAGCGTCGAATCGAGTTCCAGGTCGCGGTGCAGGCCGAGTTGTACGGCCTGGCGTTTGATGCGCAGGCCGAGCGAAACGTCCGCACCGCCGGCCGCCAGCGCCCGGTGGATGGCGTCCAGCAGGGAGCTGTAGCGCTGCCGCATGCCACTTTCCACGTAAGGGGGTGTGAGATAAGTGATCAGCGTGGCGTGCGTGCGACGTTTGGCGATGATGCCCTCGCCCACATTGCCGGTCGTATAGTAATAGAAATGCGGCAGGTTGCCGATCAGTACGTCTGACCAGTCCGCCTGCGACTGTCCCACATTCTTTCCAGGTGTGAACTCCAGGTTTCCATGCGTACCGAAATGGATCAGCACGTCGGCCCGGAAGCCTTTTTTCAGGTAGAGATACGGTGCCAGGTAACTGTGCGGCGGTGCTACACCCGCCCCGTGGACGAGGCGGAATTCGTCGTCGCCCAAAGCGGGCCGAGGCTGCGGAAATAGCAATATGTTGCCGAACTGCAGGCAGGCCACGGCCAGGCTGTCGCCTCGTACCAGCAGATGGCCCGGCGCATGGCCGTAGCGCTCGACGACTTCCTGGTATTTCTCGGGCACTAAAGTCTCCCGGGCCCACTGCTCATAACGGTCCCGGCTGAGCCACACAGGATGCGCATGCCGGAGAAACTCAGCTTGCGCGCCCGGGGCATAAGATCCCATCACACTGCCTTCCTGATGGATCAGGCGCCCGAATGCGGCTTCGCTGTCGGGCAGGCCGCTGACATTGTACCCTTCCCTGCGCAGCCGCAACAGAAAACGGTACAGCGAAGGGATTACCTCCATTCCACTGGCCAGCAACGCATCCTTGCCGGGAGACTTGAAATAGCCGATGGCCACGCGCTTGTCGCGGTTGGGCATGGCCCGCAGTGCCATGGTGCGGGTGAAAAACGCCAGGAACGCATCGATGCGCTCTTTTTCCGGTGTATAGAGATAGAATCCGTCCGGGCTTTCGTTCTGGGTAGCGATGCAAAAGTTGCCGATTCCGCCGTCGATTTCGGGGACCACCACGCGGGCGGTGAGAGTGCCGCTGCTGACCGGCTGCAGCGGATCAATCCATTCGCTGTGCGGCTGGATGAGCGGGAAGGGATTGAAAAGCGGAATGTTCTCGGTGTGCAGCCAGTGGATGAAATCGTCATCTCCCAGCCTTCCCATCGGCAGATAAATGACGGCCGCAGGATGCAGGGCGCGGATCATCTGCTGGCGTTTTTCGCCTGCGGCTGTGAGGGGATATACATTGAATCCGGCATCGGTCAGCCGGCTGATCAGGGTATCCACATGGGCGCGATTCCCTTCCATGGGGAAATTCAGCCCGGAGATAAACAGGACGGCGGGCCCGTCTTCGTGGTAAAGTCCTTTTTCGCGCAGGTAGGCCGTCAGGGCTTCATGGTCCGGGAAATACTGGCCGTATTCCCGGTGGTAATACATATCGGTGAGCAGAGGAACGGGCGGCTCGCAGGTCCGGTCTCCGACCCGGAGCGGGGTGGCGATGTGGCGCAGGTAACGCAGTCCGTTGCGGTAATTGTGCCGGCTCGGGTTACGGAAGTATTCCAGCAGTGTCTGGCGCTGTTCCTCTGTCAAATTGCACTGGACATCGACATGCTGGTTGTTCAGGGTATTGGTGAAAATGGTCAGCCCTCTGTCACCTGCTTTTTCAAGCCGGGCCACCTGCGCGTCGTCGAGATAGAGGCCGCGGCTGAAAATGACCACGGCGTCGGTCCGGCGCAGCGTGCCGTTTTCACCGGCCACCTGGTCGGCGTCTTCAAACCGCAACCGGATCCGGCGGCAATCGTTGTTAAGGGCGACGTCAGCTTGTTGGGCGAGTGTGGCATTGACTACCAGGATGCGGGTCGGACGCAGAAAGACCAGCCAAAACGCTGCAACCAGCAGGATGATGGCAGCGCATTTCAGAAAGATGCGGCGCAGGAGGGAACTATTCTTTCCCCGCAGCATAATCCTGTTTCTTCTTCATGATGTCCACGGGTGCGTGGTGCAGGCTGAAACGGATGTGGTCGAGATAGAGGTCCTGGATCTCCGGAATCTCACCCAGCCCTTCCAGCCGGCAATCCACTTGCAGGCCTTCGGCTTCGAGTGCTTCTTTCCAGTCGGTGGCTATATCGTTCGTAGCATGGTCGCCTGCCACGAAAAGGAAGGGGACGAGGGTCACTTTGCGTGCACCGGCTGCCTTGAGACTGGCTTTGACGGTCTCGAAGGTCGGGTATCCTTCCAACGTCGTGACATGGAAAAGGGGATGGCCGGCGGCTTTGAGCAGATGGTCCATCTGGCTGTAAGTGGCAGTGGCGGGTGTATAGGTGCCGTGGCCTACCAGGACGACATGGGCTTTCTTCTTGGGATCAGCCGCAGCTGCGTGACGGGCCGCCAGCAGATCGGCTACTTTGGCGCAATCTTCAACCGAATAGAGCAGGGGAGTACCTACCCGGATTTCTTTGAAGAAGGGCTCGACGCTGGCCACGTCGCGTCGCAGTGACTCCATCTCGGCGCCGTCCAGCAGCGTGGTGCTCTGAACCACGACGTGCGTGTAGCCTTCGGCGCGCAGCCGGAGTAGGGCTTCCAGCGGCGTCTGTTTCTCAATGCCGCGTCCTTTCAACTTGCGGATGACGATGCGGGAGGTCCAGGCTTCCCGCACATCCAGTTGCGGAAAGGCCTCCGCGGCTTTGGCGTTGATGGCATCGATGGTTTTGGCGCGGGTCTCATCGTAGGTCGTTCCGAAGTGGACCAGCAGCAGGGCTGCCTTGTCGCCTGGCTGGAGCGTTGCCAACAGATCGTTCCAGGCAAAATTATCATGTTCTTGGCCGTAGGCCAGGGGAAGGGCAAGCACGCAAAGTGCCAAAAAAAGTAGGAAATGTCTTATCATGGCACAAAGGTAATGATTATTCATTTCCAGTGGAAATTCGCGGTGCCGGCGGCGGTTTCGAAGTGGTATTTGACGATGCCCAGGTCGATGGTTGTGTAACCGGCCATCGAGAAGAGGGTTTGGGCTTCGACGCCGCCGTCTTCGTGGAGGATGAATTTGAATTTCTGCTGGTTGATGGCGGTCGGGGCGAGCAGGGCTGCCATCATGCCGTCGAGGAACCACTGTGGTGCGGGTTGGCCTGCAGGGGTTTCGTAGAATTTCTCCATGGGCTTGAGTGCGTGCTGGACTCCTTGGTTCTGGCCGTAGCCCAAGGCAACGACGCAATGGACAGTCTCTCCCTCAGCCAGGGTGAATGTACCCGGGATTATCTTGTAGGTAAGACCGACCCAGCAGCTGTTGAGACCGAGGGTCTGGGCGAGAAGCACGATTTTCTCGCCATAGTAACCGATTCGTTCTTCCGCTCCTTTGTCCTTGGTCGCGGCCATCACCAGATAGTTCTTCACCCCAGAAAAAGAACCGTATTTCCAGAGTCCGGCAGCGAAAGCTTTGGGCTCCTGGGTCACCAGTTGGATGTGCAGCCTGCCTTCTTCGTTGCAGGCGTCGATGCAGCCTTGCAGGGCTGCGATTTTCTCCGGCTCAATGGCCTGGTCCGTGTACTTGCGGACGGAGTGCCGGGCCACGATGGCTTCCTGGATGGTCATGGCTTTATTGCATTTGGCGGAGCCGCACGTCGATACCCGGAAGCAGTTCCGGAAGGGCACTTAAGTCTGTGTTGCTGAAATGATAGGGGATGAGCACTTTCGGCTGGATGGTCTTGGCGGCAGACACGCATTGCTCGACGGTCATCGTGAAGGGCTGGTTCACGGGCAGGAAGGCCACGTCGATGTCTTTCAGCTGCGCCATTTCGGGAATGTCCTCCGTGTCGCCGGCGATGTATATACGCAGGCCGTCGATGGTCAGCACATAGCCGTTGCCGTTGCCTTTCGGGTGGAAGTTCTCCCGGCCTTCGGTGCTGTTGTAAGCGGGAACCGCTTCGAGCAGGATGGCATCGGTCAGCTGCTTTTTCTCCCCGTTGCCGATAACCTCTCCGCTGCCGTACTGGTCACGGCTGCGCTGGTTCATCAGCAGGCAGGTTCCCTCTTTGGTCAGGGCAGCGATCGCCTCGGCATCCAGGTGGTCGCCGTGCTCGTGGGTGATGAGGATGAAATCGGCTTTGGGGAACTGGGTGGCATAGTCGGTTGTCTTGCCATGTTTCGTGACCGGGTCGATCTGGATGGAGACTCCGTCGTAATCGATGGCAAGGCTGCCGTGTTTGATGAGGGTGATATCGACGGGCTTCCCGCTGTCGGAGATGAAGCGTTCCACCTCGTAACCGGCTTCAGAAACTGTGGAGGACGGTTCGACGGTGACTTTTTTCGCGGGCTTGCAACCCAGCGTGAGACTCACGGCGGCTACCGCAGCGAGCCCTAAGAGCAGTTTTTTCATCATGGTCTTTGTATCAAATAGTCAAAACAGCGAAGTTTTCTTCATAGTGTAAAGATAAGGTATCTGCTGCAGATTTGCAAACTGGACAGATTGTACTAATTTTGTATAACCAAAAAACACACGGCTATGAAACGGATCCTTTTTTCGCTCTTGCTCCTGTCCTGTTTTTCATTGTGCCAAGCCCAGGTTCCTTCGGGAAGCTGGTCCGGTACGATGGAAGTACAAGGGGTTTCACTGAGACTGGTATTCAATTTATCTGGTGAGTCTTGTACGCTGGATGTGCCGGATCAAGGTGCCAAGGGAATTCCGGCTGAAGCGTCGCAGACCTCGCATGGCGCGCTCCGCATCGATATCCCCGCGATCAATGCCTTTTATGAAGGCTATCAATTCGGCGAGAAGATCATCGGAACTTTTACGCAACACGGTGTGTCGTTCGCCATGACGCTGACCCAGGGCGTGCCGGTGCGTAAGCGGCCGCAAACGCCGCAGTTGCCGTTCCCTTATACGGCCCAGGAAGTCTCTTTCGCCAATGGTGATGCGGTCTTGCGCGGAACACTGGTTTTGCCGGAAAACTATAGCCGTTCTACGCCCGTTTGTCTGCTGGTTACCGGCAGCGGGCAGCAGGACCGCGATGAAACTTTGTTCGAGCACAAGCCTTTTGCCGTGATTGCCGACTATCTGGCCCGGCAAGGCATCGCTACGCTGCGCTATGATGACCGCGGCTTTGGGGAATCCACCGGGGATGTCATCCACATGACAACGGAAGACCTGAAGCAAGATGCCGCAGCCGGCCTTGCCTTGCTGCGCGAACGCTTCGACTGTGTGGGCGTGATCGGCCACAGCGAGGGTGGCACGATTGCCTTCATGCTTGCAGCGGAGAAGAAAGCCGACTTCATCGTGAGTCTGGCCGGAATGGCCGTGTCGGGCGCCCAGACTCTGCTGGCGCAGAACCGGCACGCTTTGCAGGCAGCCGGCCTCGATGAAGCTACCACTGATCGTTACTGCAAGGCTTTGTCCGAAACCTTCGACGCAGTCAAAGATGGCCGTTCCCTGCCTTCCCCGGCCGGTTTCGACCTGCCGACGGCCTTGCAGCAGAACCTGGCTGCCGTCCAGGCTCAACTCGGAACGCCTTATCTGCGGTTTTTTGTCAGCCTCGATCTGTCCGACCGGCTCGGTGATATCTCCTGCCCGGTCCTCGCCTTAAACGGGACCCGCGACACGCAGGTCGATTGTACTGTCAATCTCGATGCGCTCCGGAAGGGGTTGCCGGCCTCACCCCGGTCACAAATCGTTCCCGTCGAAGGTGTCAACCATCTCTTCCAAACCTGCCAGACCGGCGAAGCCGCCGAATATTCCCAACTCGAAGAAACCATCTCCCCGAAAGTCCTCCAACTGCTCGCCGACTGGCTCAGCAGCCTTGCCCGTTGACCAGCTTGAATAGCGACGTTGAGGAGGAAGGCTAGTGATGCAGGCCATTGTAGAAGATCTGGAGGAGGCAGAAGATTTCGAGGCGGCCGTGTGGATGTTTTGCTGCGGATCGTGGAGATGAGCCGCGGTATAGCGATCATTCCGGAAAATATCATTCCGCTGCTGAGTCCCGAGTGGCAACGCTGCGTGCGGCCAATCCGGTCCGGCCGGATCTGTATGAATGGGCCCTGAAGCAAGTACGCGTCCGCCTGTAAGCGACAGGCAGGCGGGCACAAGGGGCGTCCATCTTATAAATAGCCGGCAGTGACGGAGTCGGGACAGTTGTGCAGGCCGGCGGGGGAGCCAGCGTAGAGGAGACGCCCTCCTTCCTCGCCAGCGCCCGGACCGAGTTCCAGAAGATAATCGGCGCTGCGGATGACATCGAGGTTGTGCTCGATCATATAGACCGTATTGCCGCGTTCCACCAGCGTGTCAAATAGTTGGATGATGTGCCGGATATCCTTGATATGCAGGCCGTCGGTGGGCTCGTCGACGATGAATATCTTTCCTTCCTCGCCCAGATAGGAAGCCAGTTTGAGACGCTGGAGTTCGCCGCCCGAAAGCGTCGAGAGCGCCTGGTTCAGGTGCAGGTATTGCAGGCCGACGGCGACCAGCGGCCGCAGTTTTTGTTCGATGACGGTTCCGGCAAAGAAGGCAGAAGCCAGTCGGACCGACAGGTCCATCGCCTGCGCGATGTTCAGCGTTTCGCCCGTCGAAGGGCTTGTGAGCGTGTAGCGCAAAGCCTCGTCCCGGTAGCGCAGTCCGCCGCAGGCCTCGCAGGTTGTCTCGATCGCATCCATGAACGCCATCTCCGACACGATGACGCCTTTGCCCCCACAGACCGGGCAGGCGCCTGCTCCGTTGAAGGTAAAATACGCTTCCTTCATCTTATGCGCCCGTGCGAACGCTTTGCGGATGTCACCGGCCACGTCCATATAGGTTCCGGGCGTGGAACGCAGGCTCACCCCGATGTTCTTCTGGCTGATATAGATGACTTGTGAAGGATCGGGATATTGCCGCCGGAAGCACTCCATCAGCGAACTTTTGCCGGAACCGGCCACGCCCGCCACTACGCCGAAAACGCTCAGCGGAAAATCAATGCTGAGGTCCCGCAGGTTGTTCAAGGATGCGTGCTCCACGCAGAATGATTTGCTTCCGATTCGCGGCGCTTCCTTGAAAGGCAGCCGCTCCTCCACGAGGTGCCCTGTAGCCGTGTCACTCCGGAGCAATGCCTCGAACGTACCCTCGAAGAGGATCTGGCCGCCGTCGATCCCCGGTCCGGGGCCGAGGTCCACAATGTGGTCGGCGATGCGGATCATCTCCGGATGGTGCTCCACCAGCAGGACGGTGTTGCCCCGGTCGCGCAGCCGGCGGACCGAGCGTTTCAGCCGCTCGATGTCGCGGGGATGCAGCCCGACACTAGGTTCGTCCAGGATGTACAGCACATCCGACAGGGATGAGTTGATATATTTCGCAATCTTGCAGCGTTGGGCCTCGCCGCCCGAAAGCGTGCCGACCGGCCGGCTGAGCGACAGGTAGCCGAGGCCGATCTCCTCCAGGGCGGAAAGCCGTTCCCCGATGGCGGCCTTCAGGTCGACGGCCAGCGGGTTGCCCAGGCTCCGGATCCAGGCGTTCAGCCGGGAGATGGACATGGCGCATACCTCCGCGATGTTCAGCCCTTCGATCTTGCAGCTGAGGACCTTGGGATTGAGTCTTGTGCCGCCGCAATCCGGACAGGTGCCCATCGTGAGCATCGGATTCAAGACGGCCGCATGCAGCAGCCCCTCCTCCGAATTGATGATGCTGCGGTACATCCGCGGGATCAGGCCCTCGTATTTCGCGCTCTTCGGCCAGCCGGCCGGCGGGTTCTTCAGCCGGATCTGCGGGCTGTTGAGGAACAGGTCGAGTTCTTCAGGCGTGTAGTCCTTGATCTTCTTGTCGAGATCGAACAGGCCGCTGCGGGCGTAGCGGATCCAGCGCCAGCCGCCTTTGCCGAAGGCAATGTAGTGGATGGTATCCTCGTCGTTGAGACTTTTGTCGAAATCCACGAGCTTGTGGATGTCGAGTTCCCGGATTTCGCCCAGACCGGCGCAGCGCGGGCAGCTGCCCTGCGGATGGTTGAAGCTGAAACTGTCGGAGTAGCCCACGAACGGTTTGCCCACGCGCGAGAAGAGCAGGCGTATCAAAGCGTATATATCCGTATAGGTACCGACGGTGGAACGGGAATTCTGCGCCGGCTTTTTCTGGTCGATGACGATGGCGATGGGAAGCCCTTCGATTGAATCGACTTTCGGACGTCCGTATTTCGGAAGATACTGCTGGACGAAGGTAGGGAAGGTGTCGTTGAGTTCCCGGCGGCTTTTGGCCGCGATGGTATCCATCACCAGCGAACTTTTTCCGGAGCCGGAGACGCCGGTAAAGATCGTGATCTTGTATTTGGGTATGTCGAGCGAGAGGTCGCGCAGGTTGTTTTCGCGCGCCCCGCGGATGCGGATCGTATCGAAAGTGTTCATAGACAAAGGCCGTAACTGTGTTTGATCTCGTTCATCACGAACGATGACTGGATGCTGCCGATGGTGTCGAGGGTGCCGAGGGTGTTGATGATGAAATCGTTGTACTGCTTCATGTTGCGGGCGCGGATCTTGAGCAGGTAGTCGTATTCGCCTGAAATGTTGTAGCATTCCGCGACCTGGGGAATCTGGCGGATCATCCGGGTGAAGTCGCGGGCCACGTCGCGCGACATCTGTTTCAGCTTGACAGAGCAGTAGACCTCGAAGCCCAGATCGAGCTTCTCCGCGTCGAGGATGGCGACGTACTGCCGGATGTAGCCTTCGCGTTCCAGTCTTTTGAGCCGCTCGAACACGGGCGTGGTGGAGAGGTTGACCTTCGCCGCCAGTTCCTTGGTTGTCTGGCGGGCGTCTTCCTGCAGGCAGCGCAGGATCTGGAGGTCGATGCTGTCGAGGGAAGCAGACATGGGAGTATTGTTCTAATTATTGGATGAAAATTAGAAAATTAATCTAAATACTGTGTTTATAGTGGCAAATTTAGAAATATTTTCCGAATTTTTACAGACTATTGTGCGTTTTCCGGCCGGTCTCTATCTTTGCATCCGACAGAAGAGAGACACACCATGAAAAAGCAAGGCATCGGCACGCGCTGCGTGCACGCGGGCTACCAGCCCGGCAAAGGAGAACCCCGACAGATTCCGGTCATTCAGAGTACGACTTTCAAATATGAGACGTCAGACCAGATGGGACGGTTGTTCGATCTGGAGGAGAGCGGGTATTTCTACACCCGGCTCCAGAATCCGACCAACGACCATGTGGCAGCCAAGATTGCCGACCTGGAAGGAGGCGTGGGTGCGATGCTGACTTCTTCGGGCCAGGCCGCCAATCTCTTCGCCTGCCTGAACATCTGCCAGGCCGGCGACCATATCGTCAGTGCGGCCAACATCTATGGCGGCACTTTCAACCTGCTGGGCGTCACGCTGGAAAAAATGGGCATCGCCGTCACTTTCGTCAATCCCGACGATCCGGAAGACGTGATTGCGGCGGCCTTCCGGCCGGAAACCAAGCTCCTCTTCGGGGAGACCCTGTCCAATCCCGGCGTGGAAGTGCTTGACATCGAGAAATTCGCCCGGATCGCCCATGCGCACGGCGTGCCCCTCATCGTGGACAATACCTTCCCTACGCCCGTGAATTGCCGGCCCTTCGAGTGGGGCGCCGACATCGTGACCCATTCCACGACCAAATACATGGACGGCCAGGGCGTGGCGGTCGGCGGCGCGCTGGTGGACAGCGGCAATTTTGACTGGGAAGCCCATGCCGACAACTTCCCAGGCCTGTGCACGCCCGATGCTTCCTATCACGGGCTGGTCTATACGAAAGCCTTCGGCCGGGCGGCTTATATCACCAAGGCTACGACCCACCTGATGCGTGACCTGGGATCCATCCAGAGCCCGCAGAATGCCTTCTATCTGAATCTCGGCTTGCAGACGCTGCACCTCCGCGTGCCGCGCCATTGCGAAAGCGCGCTGGAAATCGCGCGCTTCCTGCAGCGCCATCCCGACGTGGCCTGGGTGAAATACCCGGGACTGCCCGGCGACAGCCAGCACGAAAAAGCGCTCAAATACCTTCCCGAAGGCTCCAGCGGCGTCCTCTGCCTGGGCCTGAAAGGCGGGCGGGCGTTCGATAACCGCTTTATGGATGCCCTGAAACTCATCACCATCGAGACGCACGTGGCCGACTGCCACAGTTGCATCCTGCATCCGGCTTCGCACACGCATCGGCAGCTTTCGGATGAACAGTTGCGTGCAGCCGGTATCGCCCCCGACTTGATGCGGCTGAGCATCGGGCTGGAAGATGCCGACGACATCATCGAAGATCTCCGGCAGGCACTCGAAGCGGCGCACGTATGATCCGGCACGAACTCTTTCTGGATGACTTTGCCTTTGAAGCGGGCGGGCGGCTCGACCGGGTGAACGTGGTATACCACACTTCCCGCGTTCAGCACGGTCGTGTGGTTTGGATTTGCCACGCCCTGACAGCGAACAGCGATCCGGAAGACTGGTGGCCCGAGATGGTGGGGCCGGGCAGATTCTTCGATACCGAACGCGACTTCATCGTGTGCGTCAATATGATCGCTTCCCCCTACGGTTCTTCCGGGCCGGCATCGGTCAATCCGGATACGGGACTGCCGTACTACTTCGATTTCCCGGCTGTGACGGTCCGCGATATGGTCGCGGCGATGGCTGCAGTGCGACGCGCTTTGAGCATTGAGCGGGTAGATTTGCTGGTGGGCAGTTCCATCGGCGGTTTCCAGGCAGTGGAATGGGCTGTTTCTGAGCCGGAATTGTTCGACCGTGCCGCTTTCATTGCCACGGCGCCTCGCGTTTCGCCTTTCCTCTCGGCCGGCATCGAGACGCAGCGGATGGCCCTTGAGGCCGACCCGACTTTCCGGCAGGCCGTTGACTTGTCGGGCGGCGCGGCGGGCCTCCGCTGCGCCCGCGCCCAGGCACTGATCTCCTATCGCTGCTTTGAAGGATACGGTCTGACCCAGGCCGAGCCCGATGATGACACGCTGTTCGCCGTACGGGCTGCCTCGTATGAACGCTATCAAGGCGAAAAACTGCTGCGACGTGGTTTTGATGCGTATTCGTATTATTATCTTTGCAATGCGGTGGACAGCCACAATGTGGGTCGGGGGCGCGGCGGCGTCGCTGCGGCCCTGGGGCGCATCCGGGCGAAAACGCTCGTCGCCTCCATCGATACCGATGCGATTTTCCCGCCCGCGGAGATTGAAACCTGGGCGCCGATGATCCCCGGAGCCGTTTATAAACGTTTAACATCGTCTTTTGGACACGATGGTTTCCTGCTAGAAACCAAACAGTTGACAGAATTACTTGAACCGTATCTGCTATGCAAGTGATGAAATTCGGCGGCACGTCCGTCTCTTCTCCCGAAAGAATCATCGAAATCGTGCGCGCATCGCTGGAGCGCGACCGCACCATCCTGGTCTGTTCCGCCCTCAGCGGCTGTACCGACACCCTGATCCGGCTGGGCCGGCTCGCTTCCGAGCGGGACGAGTCCTATCTGGCAGAGTTGGACGCTTTGGCCGTCCGTCATCAGGAAATGATGACGCAGCTCCTCCCGGCCGGACGGATTCCGGAGGTCCGCGCTGCGGTGGACAGCCTGTTCGATTCACTGGGCGGTATCCTGCACGGTGTCTTCCTGCTGGGGGAACTCAGTCCGGCGAGCCTGGATGCCATCCAGAGTTACGGCGAGCTGTTTTCCACGAAGATTCTGGCGGCCAAATTCACTTCGCTGGGCATTCCCTGCCGCTGGCTGGATTCCCGGAAACTGGTCCGTACCCACAACGGGGTCGTCGATACGGCGCTGACCAATGAGAAAATAGCCGCGGCCGTCGAAAGCCAGCCGCATACGGCGCTGTTCATCGTGCCCGGTTTCATCGCTTCCGACGAACTGGGGCGCGTGACCACGCTGGGACGCGGCGGTTCCGACTATACCGCCTCGCTCTTTGCCGTCGCGGTCAAGGCCCGCCTGGTCGAAATCTGGACAGATGTGCCCGGCATCATGACCACCAATCCCAAGACCGTTCCCACGGCGCGGACCATCCGCAACATTTCGTACCGCGCTGCGCAGGAACTCTCCCATTTCGGGGCGAAAGTCATTTTTCCCCCGACCATCCAGCCCGTCATCAACGAAGGGATTCCCATTTATGTAAAAGATACTTTTGCCCCCGACGAACCCGGGACCCTGGTGGAGAAGAACCCGCCGCGCCGCGAAGAGGCGCTGCTGGGCATCGCCAATTCCGACAAGATCGCGCTGATCTCGCTGGAAGGCAGCGGCATGGTCGGGATTCCCGGCTTCTCGTCCCGGCTGTTCGATGCCCTGACGCGCGCCGGCATCAACATCATCCTCATCACGCAGGCCTCTTCGGTCCATACGATGTGCATCGCCATCGCCGAGGCGGACGCCCCGGCGGCCAAGCAGGCGGCCGATACCTGCTTCGCCTACGAAATCTCCCTGGGAAAACTCCAGCCGCTCAAGGTGGAGACGGGCTATTCCATCGTCTGCCTGGTGGGTGACGACATCCTGGGACACAGCGGTGCGACGGGCCGGATGCTCGCGGCGCTGGGCGCACGCGGCATTCCGGTCCGGGCTACGGCGCAGGGCTCTTCCGAACGGAACATCTCGGTGATCGTCGCCTCCGACAAGGCCGACGAGGCCATCCGGGCCATCCACGGGGAATTCTTCGACCGTTCACCGCTGCGGACCGTCAACCTGTTCATCGCCGGCTACGGAACGGTCGGGAAGGCATTGGTCCGGATGATCCGGGAGAACCACGACGCCATCGCCCGCCGGACCGGCAAGGACCTGCGGATCTGCGGCCTGGCCAACAGCCGTCGCTATCTGATCGACTCGGCCGGGGTCGATCCTTCCGCCCTGGAACAGGGCGTGGCCGGTTCCTTCTTCGATGCGCTTGCCGGCCTGTCGCTGGCCGACGCGGTCTTCGTGGACTGTACGGCCAGTGAAGAGACGGGGCTCCGCTATCCGCAACTGTTCAAGGCCGGCTACAACGTGGTGGCCTGCAACAAGATCCCGTTCTCCGGCAGCTATGAAAGCTATGCAGCGCTCACCGGAGCTGCAGCGCGTTCGCACGTCGGCCTCCGTTATGAAACGACGGTCGGTGCGGCCCTGCCGATTCTCGCGGCGCTCGACCGGGCCGCCGTCTCCGGCGACACGCTTGTCTGCGTGGAGGCCGTCCTTTCGGGAACGCTCAATTACTTGTGCGACCGCTATGAAGGTCACGATTTTGCTGCGTTGGTCGAAGATGCCCGCCAGAAAGGATACACCGAGCCGGACCCGGCCATCGACCTGAGCGGCCGCGACGTCCTCCGCAAGACGCTGATTCTCGCCCGCGTGGCCGGCCTTCCGCTTGAAGAAGCCGACATCCGTCTCGAGGCCTTCCCGGCCGAAGCCGACCTGGCCGCCGCCTACGCGGCCGCCAGCGCCGCCGGCCGCCGCCTCCGCTACGTCGCTTCGCTGCGCGAGGCCGCATCCGCTTCCGGGCGGGGCGTCGTTCCGCGTTGGCAGATATCCATCGGTCTGCAGGCCGTCGACCCCGACAGTCCGCTCTATTCGCTGGCCGGAACCGACAACTGCGCCGTCATCACCACCGCCGATTATCCTTCGCCGCTGGTCATCCGCGGCGCCGGCGCCGGCCCCCGCCAGACCGCCGGCGGCCTCCTGCAAGACATCCTGTCGATATGATTCCTCCCATTTACAATGTGCGTCTTTCTGTCCCTTCCGGAACAGAAAGAATGTTGTATATGGCTGCGAATCAATGTGTTAAAAACGATGTTTCTTCGAAGCCTGCAGGGGATTACCATCTTTCTGTCCCGTTTGGAACAGAAAGATTGTCGTATGCGGCTGGGAGTCAGCATGTTAAAAACGCGATTTCTTCGAGGCCGATAGGGAATCCCCGTCTTTCTGTCCCGACTGGAACAGAAAGATTACCGTATGTGGCAGATAATCAGAATGATCGAGATGACATTTTATCGAGGCCGACGGATGCCCCGCGTCTTTCTGTCCCGGCCGGAACAGAAAGAGGTTAGGAAATAGTTGAAAATTAGATAGATATAAATCGAAGATATATGAAAGTGGCTGTAGTAGGGGCCACCGGGCTGGTGGGTACCCGGATGATCCAGATCCTGGAGGAACGGAATTTCCCCGTCGATGAATTGATTCCTGTCGCTTCGGAGCGGTCGGTCGGCAAGACCGTCGTCTTCCGGGGGAAAGCGCACAAAGTCGTCAGCGCCGATGAGGCCATCGGCCGCCGGCCGCAGCTCGCGCTCTTCTCCGCCGGCGCGGCCGCTTCGCGCGCGCTGGCGCCGCGCTTCGCCGCCGCCGGCTGCCGCGTCGTGGACAACTCTTCCTGCTGGCGGATGGATCCGGACAAGAAACTCGTCGTCCCTGAAATCAACGCCGATGTCCTGACGGGAAAGGACTTCATCATCGCCAATCCCAATTGCTCGACCATCCAGATGCTGCTGCCGCTGGCGCCGCTCCACGCCGCCTATACGATCCGCCGCATCGTCGTATCGACCTACCAGAGCATCACCGGCACCGGGCAGAAAGCCGTTGTCCAGATGGAGGCCGAGCGGGCAGGGGAGGCCTGGGGGAGTTATCCGGCCGTGTATCCCTATCCCATCGACCGCAATATCCTGCCGCACATCGACAGTTTCCTGGAAAACGGATATACGAAAGAGGAGATGAAGATGGTGAACGAGACGCACAAGATCCTCCGCGACGAGAGCATCGGCGTCAGCGCGACCACGGTCCGTGTGCCCGTCCGCGGCGGCCACAGCGAGTCGGTGAATCTCGAATTCGAAAAGCCGTTCGAATTGGCCGACGTCCGCCGCATCCTGGAAAACACAGAAGGCGTCGTCGTCCAGGACGACCCGGCGCACAACATCTATCCGATGCCGCTGTATGCCGAAGGCCGGGACGAAGTCTTCGTCGGCCGCCTCCGCCGCGACTTCTCCGTCGCAAGCGGCCTGAACTTCTGGTGCGTGGCCGACAACCTCCGCAAAGGCGCCGCCACCAACGCCGTCCAGATCGCCGAAGAACTCCTCCGCCGGGGCTTTTTGTAGATTTGCCTCAAAATGATTATCTTTCGGACTGTATATGAAAAAGAAGTCAATCATTCGCATCGCTTTGGCGTTGCTGCTGGCCGCGCTTCTGGGCGGCTGCCTTTATCTGAACAGTCTGATGCCCATCATTACGGGCTACGCGGCCAAGAACCTGGCCTCCGATGTTTTCGTGTCCGGTCGCGAGCCCGCCGACGTTGAGGCGCTCGACCTGCATTTCTCCTTTATCCAATACACCCGCAACCGGGTGGATTACGAAAACCATACGGTAACCAGCCGTTTCCTCTGGAGCAAGTCGACGGCGCTCTATCGGGAGGGATATGGCGTAACGCTCCTGCGGGGAAAGAACGCCATGGCACGGCTGCTGGCGCAGGAATATCCGGAGGTGCACAATAATCCCGGGCTTGAAACGCTGCTTCCCGGCGATTCGACGCTCACGGCCCGGCTGACGCCCATCGCCAAGGCATTGGTGGACGACCATGCCTATAATGGTACTCCCTTCGCGTTCATCGTCGTGCATCAGGATGGCGTGGTAGCCGAGCGGTATCGCGAGGGCATCACCGCCGAAACCCGGCTCCTGAGCTGGAGTATGGGCAAGAGTTTTACCAATGCGATCGTGGGTGTCATGGCCGGTGACGGCCTGGTGGATATCCATGCTCCGATGGACATCCCCGAGTGGCAGGGCGACGGCCGGGCTGCGATTACGCTCAACGACCTGATGCAGATGCAGAGCGGTCTGGAATGGAACGAAAACTACGGCACCCGTTCCGATGTGAACCTCATGCTGCACCGGGAGGAGGACATGGGCCTTTTCGCCCTGTCAAAACCCCTGATGGCCAAGCCCGGCACCCACTGGTACTATTCGAGCGGCAGTACCAACATCATCATGCGCTATCTACGCGGCAGATTCCCCTCGGATGCGGAATTCCTTAATTATATCCACGAACGGCTCTTCGATCCGCTGGGTATCGACAATCCCTGCTTCGAACCCGATATGAGCGGTACGCCGGTCGGCTCGTCCTACCTGTACGCCACCGCGCGGGACTTCGCCCGCCTGGGTCATATGTACCTTCACGACGGTTGTATCGGGGAAGAACGGATCCTTCCGGAGCATTGGGTGGAATACACCACCACGCCGGCTTCCGACAGCAAGGACGGTTACGGCGCATGTTTCTGGCTGAACCGCGCCGGGACCTATCCTTCCGCTCCCGCAGACCTGTATTCCTGTCAGGGTCACGACGGGCAGATGATTTTCATCATCCCTTCCAAAGATCTGGTGGTTGTCGTACTGGGATATTCGCCGAAACCCGACCACGTCATCGATTTCAACGCGCTCCTGCGCGACATCATCGCCACGCTGGGATAATCCTTCGGGCCGGAAGATGGCAGCAGATGATTATAGCAGGCCTTTGCGGATGGAGGTCATCCATCGATGGGATGATTCCTCCTTGTCGATGCTTTACAAGCATTTCTACAAGGCGCTGGTGCTGTTTTCCGCCCGTATGGTCGGGGAATTGAAGGTAGCGGAGGAGATTGTGCAGGATACGTTTGTCAATGTTTGGCAGAAACGGAATACCTTCCAAAGCCAGGGAACTCTGAAGGCGTATCTCTACAATTCGGTCCGCAACGGAAGCATTTCCCATCTGCGCCACGCGAAAGTGGAGCGCAGCCGCATCGAAGCCGTGGAACAGGCGTTTTCGGAGATGAAAACCGACGAGGACGGCGAACTGGTCCTGCATCGGGAAGAAATCTACCGGCAGCTTCTGCTGGCCATCGATGCCTTGCCGGCCCGGCAGCGGGAACTCTTCCTGCTGTCCGTTCAGGGCAAGACCAGCGCCGAGATCGCGGCCGAGCTGGGCATCACGCCGGAGAGCGTAAAGAAACAGCGCCAGCGCGGGCTGGCCCGCCTCCGCGAACTGCTTCCGCCGGAGGCCTTCCTCCTCCTGCTCTTCCTGATGAAATAAGGGCAGTGGCGGCTACCCGTCTGATTAAGTGTGCTTTGCTGAAAGCAATATCTGCCACCGGATATTTCCGGATCATCTCTGCCTGAAACAACTTTGAAAACTTGTCCCCCTTTTTCTGAACTTTGCGTACTAGGTTATGTAAAAGGACAGAAAATGGAAGAAAAGTTCAGGGAACTGAAGGAGCTGATGCTCCTGGGGGAGATTGACGGGGACGAACTCGTCCGCCGTTACCGCGAATTCGCCGGCATCGATGACGAGCAGGCGCTGGCCGCCCTGCTGAAGCGGCTGAAGGAGACCGGCGCGGACGCGCCGGCGCCGGCGCCGAAGGACATCCGGCGTGCGGAAGACGCACCGGTGCCGAAGGTGGTCCGGCCGTCGGTGTGGCGGCGCTACCGCTACGCGGCAGCCGCCGCCGCGGCCGTCCTCCTCATCGCCGGCGGCATCCTGCTGCTCCGCCCCGGCCGTCCGGCCGGGAGCCCGTCGCTGCCAGAAGACGTCCAGCTGGCGATGGCGCAAAGCAGCAAGACCGGCAAGCAGGAGGCGGCGGTCACCGGCCTGACGGCCGATGCGGTCGCGGAAGCCGTGCGCAGCACGGCCTCGGCCCGCCCCGAGGACTTCGCTGCGGCCCGTCAGGTGACGACCGAGCAGACCAAGGAGTACTGGCTCACCCTCGACGACGGCAGCGTGGTTCACCTGAACAATGACACCTATCTGATCTATCCCGAAAAACCCGAGTCGAAGACCCGCGAGGTGATTCTCGACGGCGAGGCCTATTTTATGGTGGCCAAGGATGCCGCCCGCCAGTTCATCGTCCACACGAAGCAGGGCGATGTCAAGGTCTATGGCACCGAGTTCAATGTCTCGACCCGCGAGACGGAAGGCGCGACCGAAGTGGTCCTGGTCGAAGGCAGCGTGAGCGTCACGCCCGCCAGCGGCGAGGAACGGCACATCGAGCCGGGCCAGAAGGCGACCCTGGGCGAGACCCTGACGGTCGAGACGGTCGATGTGGAACAGTACGTCGCCTGGAACACCGGCAAGTTCGCCTTCCAGGACTGGCCGCTGAGCCGGGTGATGACGGTCATCGCCAAATGGTACGGCTGCAAGGTGGCATTCGCCGACGAATCGCTCGGCGCGCCGCGCCTCTCCGGCAACTTCGACCGCTACGAGGACCTCTCGACCACTATCGAGAGCCTCGCGATGGTCACAGGCTTGCAGTTCGATCTGTCGGAGGGTTCCATCTTCATCCACAAGCAATAACCTAATTCTTAGTTATAATGATCATCAATGCATTAAAGAAGGTGCTCCTGGCATTGTCGCTGACCGTTCTGACGGTCGTGACGGCTGCCGCGGCACCTGACCTCGACACGAAGGTGACGGTCAACTACCAGTCCGCCCCCGTGGAGACCGTGCTTGCTTCGCTACAGAAGCAGACCGGCCTGAATTTCGTTTATTCCTCCGACCTGGCCAAAACCTGGCCGAAGGTGACCATCCAGGCCCGGAAGCGGCCCGCCGAAGAGGTAATCCGCGACCTGGTCAATCTGATTGAATGCCAATACACAGTCAAAGGCAACATTGTCAGCATCAGTGCCCAGCAGCTCAGCGGCCGTACCCGTACCATCAGCGGTTATGTCCGCGACACGGAGGGTGAACCGCTCATCGGCGTTCCGGTTTGTATTGGCGAGACCCGCGTCTGCACCATTACCGACGAGAACGGCTTCTTTACCTTCAAAGTTCCCGTGGAGAGTTCCACGCTGAAATTCACCTACCTGGGTATGGAAGACGCCTACCTCACCCTCGAACCGGGCGAGCAGGACATCCAGAAAAACGTGGAGATGCACTCCGATATGGTCATCACCGAATCGGTCATCACCGGTTACCAGACCATCGAGAAGGGCCGGTCCACCGGTTCCTATGCCGTGGTGACCGACGACAAGATGAATAAGATCGTGACCAACAACGTGGTGGACCGCCTCGAAGGTGTCGTTCCCGGTCTGGCCGTCGATGGCGAGGGCAAGATGATTGTCCGCGGCCAGGCAACGCTCTACGCCGAGACCGCTCCGCTGATCGTCGTGGACGGTTTCCCGATGGAATACGATGCCTTTAACGTAAACCCCAACGACATCGAGCAGATCTCCGTTCTGAAAGACGCAGCCGCGGCCTCGATCTGGGGCGTTCGTGCTGCCAATGGCGTGATCGTCATCACGACCAAGAAAGGATCGCGCAACGCCAAGACGCACGTCTCCTATTCGGGCGACGTGAAGGTCGGCAGCAAGTTCGACGTCGAATCGCTCGGCTACTTGAACTCCGCCCAGCGCATCGACTGGGAGCGCGAGCACTTTGCCAATACCTTCGATATCCAGCGAATCATCCAAGGCTCTCCCTATTCCTTCGATGAGGCGGCCCTGATTGAATACTATTACCAGCACGGGGACATTTCAGAATCCGAGCGGGATTCCCGCTACCAGGCGCTGGGCTCCTATACCAACTGGAACGACATCCGCAAGAACTTCTACCAGAACTCCCTCTTCCAGACGCACAACATCGTCATCACGAGCGGCTCGGAGATAACGTCCAACTATGTCTCCATTAACTTCGAGAACTCCCGCGGCGACCTGATCGGCAACAGCCAGAACCGCGCCGGCCTGCTCTGGAACTCTTCCATCGACATCACCAAACGCATCAAGCTGAGCACCGGTATCCGCGCCCACTATTCCGTGGCGGACGCCTATACGGGCACTCCGACCTCGATGGCTCCATTCACGCGTCTCTTCAACTCCGACGGCTCCTACGCCAACGAGATGCGCGGTGTCTCCCAGTTCCTGAAAGACGAACTGGAGGCCAAGGGTTATGCGGACTGGAGCTACAACCGGCTCAAGGACCGCGACCAGGTGACCGACCGTACCGACGCCTACAACGTGTCGGCCAATATGGCGCTGGATTTTAACCTCCCGTGGGGCTTCAAGTTCACCACGAGTGGGATGTATACCGTGGACCACGCGGCCAACGAGGTGATCTACGGCCGCAACAGTTACTATACGCGCGACCAGTTCAACAGGTTCACGGCGTACGACGATGCGACCGGTATGCTGACCTCCTATCTGCCGGAGGGCGCCAACCGCGACGTCCGCAATTCCGACGGCGTGAGTTACACTTGGAGGAACGTGCTGAACTACAATTATTCCAGCGACAAATGGTATGTCTCGGCTCTGGCCGGTACCGAAATGTTCGCCATCCGGACGCGGGGTCTGCACGACATCCAGTACGGCTATGACGTGCAGGGCCTGACTTACGATACCCGCATGGACTATTATACGCTGGCCAGCGAAGGAGTGTACGGCTATTCACAGGAGGCCGGCCGCCAGACCATCCAGTATTATCCTTCCGTTTCGGATGTGGAGAACCGATATTTCTCGACCTTCTTCACCGCCAGCGGCACCTATGACAACCGCTACACCCTCTTCACCAGTATGCGTTACGACAAGACCAACCTCTTCGGCCGGTCGAAGAAATACCGCAACCAGCCTACCTGGTCGATTGGCGGCAAGTGGACGGTTTCCAACGAGCAGTTCTTCCACGTGGATGCCATCGATGAACTCTCGCTCAAGGCTTCTTATGGTCTGAGTGGAAACGTCGACAAAACGACCTCGCCTTACGTCATTACGGCCAATATGCTCGATGCGTTCACCGGCCAGAAAGTGTTGACCATCCAGAATCCCGAGAACCCGGAACTGGGCTGGGAGAAAGTGTTCATTCAGAACGCCGGTTTCGAACTGAGTATGTTCGACCATCGGCTCAACGTTGAGGCGGAGTACTACCACAAGCATACGAAGGACGCCCTCGGCAATGCGGCGATGGACCCGACGACCGGCTGGGCTTCCGCGAAGATCAACTATGCCGAGCTGGAGAACTACGGTGTGGACTTTTCCATCTCCGGCTATCCGGTGCGCGGAAAGGATTTCCAGTGGTATTCTTCCTTCACCCTGGCCTACAACCACAATACGGTGACCAGTGTGTATTCCGGCCAGAACTCCTACACGAGCCTGATGTCGCACAACCCGATGGAAGGCCAGCCTGTGGATTATGTGTATGGATACCGGATGGCCAAGCTCTCCCCGGAAGGCCAGATGCAGATATACAACGCTGCCGGTGACGTCCTCGGTTACGAGATGATGTCGACCCTGACGCTCGATGACATCCTCTTCTTGGGCCGCCGGAGCCCCAAATACTACGGCGCTTTCTCCAACGCCCTGACCTGGAAGAACCTGTCCTTCGATTTCGCCTTCACATACAAGTGGGGACAGATGGTCCAGATGCCGCAGGTGTATGCCTACTCGGGCAACAACGTGTTCAAGTCGTTCGACAACCGTTGGCGCCAGCCCGGCGATGAGGAGAAGACCTGGATTCCCCGGGCCGCTTACGACAATATCGCGGGCACTTACCTCGGCGTGATCAACAACAACGACAAGATTATGGAGAAAGGCAACCTGATCCGCCTCAAATACATCGGACTGGGCTATGACTTCAGTTCCCTCGTCCGGACGTCCTGGCTGACCGGTCTCGCGCTGAAATTCAACGTCGAGAATCCCTGGTTCTGGGCAGCCAACAGCTACAAGCTGGATACCGACCGCCTGATTGGCGGAACGTACTACGGCGATCAGCCTACTTATTATACCGTGTCTCTCAATCTCAAGTTCTAAGGCCATGAAAAAACTTTATATCCTTCTGATTGCGGCCCTTTCGCTTGCATCCTGCGAATCGTTCGTGGACATCGTCCCCAAGGGACAGACTATCCCGACAACGGTCGACAACTTCGGCGACATGATGAACAACGGCTCGTTGGCGATGGGTGGTGATAACTATGCTTTCACCGATATCTGCTATTGCGTGAACTTCATCGAATTCCTGAGCGACGACTTCAACGCGCCCGAAAACCCGGCATCGGTCTATTACAGCGTTTTCAAGAACAACGCGTTCGTCTATAACACCATCGTCTGGAACAAGGAAATCTGGTCGGCGGCTGATGCCGATATGAACTGGGACGGCCTCTACAAGTCGAACTATGTGGCCAACTTCGTTCTCGACAACATCGACACGGCGGAACCTGGCGTAAGCTACACCCGCGAGACCGTCAAGGCCCGTGCCTTGGTGCACCGTGCCTTCAACTACTTCGAACTGGTCAACCTCTACGGCAAACAGTACAACGCCGCGACGGCCTCCACCGATCTGGGCGTGCCCCTTGTGCTGGAGTCCAACATCAACAACCAGTATCCCAGGGCTACGGTCGCCGAGGTCTATGACCAGATCCTCAAAGATCTCGACATGGCCATCCAGCTCTTCGACAACACGAATCCGGAATTCAACAACCTGCCCGGTAAGGCCACGGCCTACGCCCTCCGCGCCCGCACCTATCTGTGGATGCAGGACTATGACAAGGCTTATGCCGATGCGGTCGCTTCGCTTCAGCTCCGCAACACGCTGATCGACTACAATACGCTCTTCCAGTATATGCCGGGCATTCCGGCTTACGGTATCGGCGGCTACGATACGAACCGGACCACCAATCCCGAGATCTTGTATCTCCGCTACAAGACCGAGTCCCTGTTGGGTCCCTATTCCGATAAGCTGGAGGCCATTACCGACAAGGCCAACGACCTGCGCTGGACCACGTTCATGGGTGCGCTTGAAATGTCGGGTATTATGGAAACTGTCAACTGGACGCGTATCCTCAACGGTGGCATCAACATCTCCGAGGTCTGGCTGACCAGGGCTGAGGCAGCGCTGCGCAAGAGCAGTCCAGACGTGAACGAGGCGCTTTCCGCCCTGAACCATCTGCGCCAGCACCGTTATGCGGCCGCCACGTATCAGCCGATTACCACGACCAATCCCGACCAACTGCTCACCGAAATCCTGAACGAACGCCGCCGGGAACTGGTCTATACGGATCTCTCCTTCCTTAACAAGAAGCGCCTGAACGCCGACCCCAAGACGGCGGAGGACATGACCCGTTCCATCTACGGAAATAACTACACGATGCCGGTCGGCGATCCCCGCTGGCAACTGCTGATTCCGTACAATGTGATGGATTTCAATCCGCAACTCGTCCAAAACGAACGCTAAGAAATGAAACAAATCCTATTAGCAACTCTTGTGCTGCTGGCCGCAGTCAGTTGCGGCCCCAAGCCGGCGGTTTTCACCGGCAAGATTATGGGTCTGAAGCCTGAAAGCAAGGTGATGCTATACGACATCGCCGGCCGGACCCAGGAGATTCCGATCGAGGTCGACGCTGAGGGCAACTATTCGATCGAGATCAAGGCGGATCCCTGCACTCGCTACATCATCTGCGACGACCCGAAGGGCGGTGTGAAGTTCTTCGTCGAACCGGGCATGAAAGCCAACATCGACCTGGAATTCAAGTCGGTCGGCAACGAGGGCGGGGAAGAGGTCTATGATACCGTCGTCAACTACACGGGCGACAACAAGGATGCCTATGATTTCCTCACGGAGGGAGAATTCTACCAGAATATCCAGAATCCCGTGGTTATGGCCCACTATGATACCAAGGATCTGACTTCGTTCGATGATTTCTGCAAAGACCTGCAGGTGCGGAAGGATTCCCTTGTCGCCCTGCTTCCGAAGGTGCAGAGTCCCGTGTTCAGGGAGTGGATGAAGAACGACTATGAAGCGAAGGTTAAAAATGCGTACAACTGGTATCCTATGCTCGCTCAGGAGCCAGACGAAGCTTACGAAACTTTTCTTGAGTCGCTCGACCGCAACGGAAACCGTCAGGATGCCGAGTTGTATATGGAGGGTTATTGCAGCTTCTGGATGCCGAAGGACAAAGACCGTTATATCGCATGGTTCGATGTGCTGAAAGAGAAGATCACCAACAAGGAAATCGTCCGCCAGCTTGCCGACGAGCGCATCGATGGCGTCATTCGCCGCGCTCCCGCCAATCTTGCCGAGGTGTTCGAGGTTTACAAGGCCATCGAGCCCGACCGGGTTGTCCCTGAGAAGATCCAGGAACAGTACGATCATTATATCACGATGATTCCCGGCGCTCAGGCGGTGGAGTTTGACTTTTACGACGTGGACGGAATCAAATATACGCTCTCCGCCCTGCGCGGCAAGGCCGCCTACATCGATTGCTGGGCTACCTGGTGCGGCCCATGCCGGGCCGAGACGCCGTATATGATCAAGTTGTATGAGCACTACAAGAACGATCCCCGCATCCAGTTGGTGAGCGTCTCGCTCGACAAGAAGGAGAAGAACTGGAAAGCCGTCGTGGCGGAGGAGAAACTCGCCTGGCCGCAGTACATCGTCCACGACGAGTTCGAGAGCGCCCTCTGCCGGAATTATGACATCGAAGGGATCCCGCGCTTCCTCTTCATCGACGCGCAGGGCTGCATCCTTTCGCTGGACGCCAAACGCCCCAGTGACCCGGACATCATCGCCTGGATCGAGAATCTGTTGAAATAAAAAAAGGGAAAGCCGGGGGGATTTTGTATATTTGTCAGAATTCCCACGAAAAACAAAACAAATCGATAACAGATGAGACATTTCAGACTTCTGCTCCTTTCCCTGCTGCTGGCGGTGCCTTCGTTCGCCCAGCCGATGCAGCCCGTCTCCTGGAAGGCCGAGGCTGTCCAGGTGGAAGGCAACACCTATGAGATCCGTGCCACCGGTACGATTGTAGGCGGCTGGCACATCTACGACCTGACCGACTACGGCTCCAGCGGCCCCAACGGTACGATCTTCACCGTCGAGGACGGCGGCAAGGTGAAACTTGTCGGCGATCCCTACGTCGTTTCCGAGGTCCACAAGGGCTTCGACGATGTCTTCGGCATTGAGATCGGTACCTGCGACAGCCCGGTGGTCATCGCCCAGAAGGTCGAATTGCTGCAGGGCAACGAGGTGGAAGTCCCCGTCACGGTGGAATGGCAGGCTTGCAACGATGAGAACTGCATCCCGCCGGATGATTTTACGGTGAATGTGACGCTGCCGGGCGGCGAAGGACTGCCTGTCCTCGCGCCGGCAGAACCGGAAGCCGACCCGAATGCCACTGCGCCGGGTGAAGGCAAATCCATCTGGGGCCTGATCCTCGAGGCAATTGCCTGGGGTTTCGTGGCGTTGCTGACGCCTTGCGTGTTCCCGATGATTCCGATGACGGTGAGTTTCTTCCTGAAGCAGAACCAGGTCGCGGAAGGGGAGGAGAAGAAGAAAGGTCGCGGCAAGTGGCTGGCCAGCATTTTCGGCCTCTCCATCGTCGGCCTCTATACCATTCCCATCGCGGTCATCATCCTGATTACCTACTTCGCCGGCGGTGAAGCCGTGACGGCCGACATCTTCAACTGGCTGGCTACGCACTGGCTTCCGAATATCATCTTCTTCTTGATCTTCATGATCTTTGCAGCCTCGTTCTTCGGTGCCTTCGAAATCACCCTGCCGAGTTCCTGGCTCAACAAGTCGGACGCCAAGTCCAACAAGGGCGGCCTGGGCGGCGTGTTCTTCGTGGCGCTGACGCTGGTTCTGGTATCATTTTCCTGCACGGGTCCGATTGTGGGTTCGGTGCTCATCAAGAGTACGCAGGGCCAGTTCTGGGAGCCGATCATCACGATGCTCGCCTTCTCGATCGCCTTTGCCCTGCCGTTCACGCTCCTGGCATTTGCGCCGAGCCTGCTGGACAAGCTCCCGAAATCCGGTGGCTGGCTCAACAGCGTGAAGGTGGTCCTCGGCTTCGTTGAGGTGGCGCTGGGCTTCAAGTTCCTGAGCGTCGCCGACCAGACCTATCACTGGGGCCTGCTCGACCGCGAGGTCTATCTGGCCATCTGGATCGTGGTGTTCTTCCTGCTGGGTCTCTACCTGCTGGGCAAGATCAAGTTCGCCTACGATTCGCCTGTGGAGCATCTGAGTGTCTTCCGCCTGATTCTTGTGATCGTGGTCTTTACCTTCGTCGTCTATATGATTCCAGGTATGTGGGGCGCGCCGCTCAAAGCGCTCTCGGGCTATCTGCCGCCCATCACTACGCAGGACTTCGTGCTGGATCCCAATCAACACGCAGGAGGTGGCACTACTTATGTCGTGGGGCAACCGGCAGACAATGAATCCGGTATTCCCACGCACCGCAAGTACGCGGATTTCCTGCACATGCCTTATGATATCCCCGCCTTCTTCGATTATGAGGAAGCCCGCGCCTATGCCGCCAAGGTCGGGAAGCCTGTTCTGCTCGACTTTACCGGCCACGGCTGTGTGAACTGCCGGGAGATGGAATCGCGCGTCTGGAGCGATCCACGCGTCCTCAAGATGATGAAGAACGATTATGTGGTCTGCTCGCTCTACGGCGATGACAAGAAAGTGCTCGATGAGAAAGACTGGGTCACGACCGAAGACGGCAAAGTGCTCAAGAGCCTGGGCAAGATCAACTCGTACTTCATGATGAAGCGTTACCACGTGAATGCCCAGCCATATTATGTCATTCTCGACCCGGTCACGGAGAAAAACAAGGTGCCTGCCCGCAGCTACAATCTCGATGTGGATGAATATGTGGCATTCCTGGAAAAAGGATTGGAATAATATTTGCATGCTAAAGCCTTCGTTATGAAAAAGTTTATTCTCTCCTGCCTGCTGCTCGCCGGCATCTCCACAGCCATCAGCGCCCAGGGCATCGTCGAAGGTGCCAAGGCTCCCGATTTCTCCGCCAAGAAGGTGGATGGTTCGACGTTCACGCTTTCCTCGCTCCAGGGAAAATATGTGGTGATCGATTTCTGGGGCAGCTGGTGCAAATGGTGCATCAAGGGCTTCCCCGACATGAAGACGGCCTATGCCAAGCACAAGGGCAAGGTGGAATTCGTGGGCATCGCCTGCCGCGACACTGAAGAGAAATGGAAAGCTGCCACGGCGAAATACGAGCTTCCCTGGATCAGCGTGCTGAATCCTGCCGACAACGACCTGGTCAAGGTTTATGACGTGAAGGGATTCCCTACGAAAATCGTCCTTGATCCGCAGGGTAAGATCGCCAAAATTATCCTGGGCGAAGATCCCGCCTTCTACACCTATCTCGACAGCGTTTTAGATTAGGTTATTATAAATATGGTTATTAGGAAGGTCGGGGACCGGTGATGAGCACCAGTCCCCGATTTTTTTGAGGGGAAGCGAAGGGAAAAATGTAGTATTGGGTAGAAAACTATTCAACTCAATCAACCAAACTACATCCTATGTCAGTCAAACACTTCCTCAAGATGATGTCGCTGTCGCTGGTGCTGCTGCTCGGTTCCGTGCAGCTGGTCTCCGCCCAGAACATCACGCTGAACTTCGACAGGACGCCCCTGAAGACCGTCCTGAACGAGATCCAGAAGCAGGTGGACTACACGTTTGTCTATAACGACCAGCAGGTCGGTGCAGACAAACCGGTCACCATCCACGTCCAGAACGCCGGTTTGACCGCTGTTCTTGACCAGATGCTCAAACCGTTGAACATCAACTACAAGATCCTTGACAAACAGATCGCCCTTTCGCCGGCAGCCACGAATGGCCAGCAACAGGGCCAAGCCGGTCGCGGAGCCGTGATGCTCAAAGGCCGCATCACTGACCAGGACGGCCTGCCGGTCGCCGGTGCCGCCGTCCAGAATGTTACCGAGAAGACTTACGCCATTACCGATGTTAACGGTAACTATACCCTGGCTGTCAAAGATCCCCGCACCGCCACGATCGAGGTCTCTTTTCTGGGTATGGATACGGTCAAGGAACCGCTTAACGGCCGCAGCAATTTCGATGTGCAGATGACATACAGCCGGATGTTCATCGAAGGGGCGGTGGTGACCGGTTATCAGGAAATCCAGCAGAAGAAGGTGACGGGTGCCATTGCCACGGTCAATTCCAAGACCATCGAAGAACGCTACACCCCGAGCCTGATGCAGAACCTCGAAGGCCGCGTGGCCGGTCTTTCTACCTACGGTGGCAAACTTACCATCCGTGGCGTCAGCTCCATGTACGCCGAGGCCAACCCGCTCCTCGTGGTGGACGGCCTGCCGATGGAAGGAAGCATCGACGACCTGAACCCCTACGATATCGAGAGCATCAACGTGCTGAAGGACGCTGCGGCCGCCGCCATCTACGGCGCCCGCGCCTCCAACGGTATCATCGTCATCACTACCAAGAGCGCCCGCGAGAAAGGCAAGATAGACGTGGACTTCTCCACCAACGTGACGGTCTATTCCAAGCACAACATGGACTATGCGCAGAACTTCTACATGAATGCCGAGCAGCAGGTCGCTTTGGAGAAGAATTATTACGACTATTATTATTTCCACAACGACGGCGAGGTTACCAACCCGACCCAGTCGATGGAAAACAACCTCCTGGGCGGCTCGGGCTACGTTTCCCCCATTGATTATGCCTACTACCGGATGTACATCGGGGAAGGTTCCCAGGCTGAAATCGACCAGCTCTGCAACCAACTCTCGAAGAACAACTTCGCCCGGGAATACGCCGACGCGGTCTATCGCCGTCAGCTGATGCAGCAGTACAACCTGGCCCTGCGCAGCCGCTCCGACCGCTTCCAGAGCAATTTCGTGGTCAACTGGCGCAACGACAATGCCGGTGTCATCAACACCTTCGACCGCCAGATGCAGATCAGCTACAAGGGCTCCTACGATGTGGCCAAATGGATGACCGCCACCGTGGCCGTCAACGGCATTTACGGCAACCAGCGGACCAAAGGCTATACCTACAACGGTTTTGAAAATCCCTGGCGATATCCTGCCTACGAGAGCCTTTACAACGCGGACGGCTCTGACAAACTCCTCTACACCTGGTACAACGGCAACCAGTACCGAGACAACAGCGAAGGCGGCTATTTCAAGGAGCTGGGTATCAACCTGGTGGACGAATATTACAACAATGTGATAAATACCAAGCGCCAGTACATGCGCTATCATGGCGACCTGCTCTTCAAGATTTTCAATGGCCTGACCGCCAACGCCCAGTTTGTCTATGAGACTGACCATCGCACCGCCGACTGGTATGCCACGCAGGAAAGCCAGGCGGCAAAGACGATCTACAACGCCTATACGCAGATTGACCCGCAGGGCAATGTGACGCACCTCACCCCGCCTTCCGGCGGTTTCCGTGCCGCGCAGAACGTGGACGGCCGCTACTGGACTGCCCGCGGCCAGCTCAACTATACGAATACCTTCGGCAAACACGAGATCGTGGCCCTGGCCGGTATTGAATTCCGCGAGACGCTCTATTCGGGCACCAGCGCCCTGATGCTCGGCTACGACGACCAGCTGCAGAATGCCTCTACGGCAACCATCGACTTTGCCACCATCAGCCAGATGCGTTACAGCAGCAATTACATGGCAATCGGCGGTGGTTTCCCGGCTGTCCAGTTTGCATACGACCCGTATATCCGCAGCAATATGGACCCGGTCGTGGAGCAGCATCACCGCTTCGCTTCCGGCTATGCGAACTTCACCTATACCTATGATGAGAAGTACAATGTCTTCGGTTCCTTCCGTAAAGACTACGCCGATGTCTATGGCCTGAACGTGAAGCTCCGCGGCCGTCCGCTCTGGAGCGCCGGCGTGGCCTGGAACATCAACAACGAGAGCTTCCTCAAAGGCGTGGACTGGATCAATGCCCTCAAACTCCGTCTGAGCTACGGTGTCACGGGTAACATCTACCAGGGTGCCACCAGCTACATGACGGCTACCAGCACGGGCCTGAACTACTACACCAACGAGCCCTTCGGCACCATCCAGAGTCCGGCCAACCCGAACCTCAAGTGGGAGCGCACGAAGACGGCCAATGTCGGTATCGACTATTCCTTCGTGGAGAACCGCTTCCGCGGATCCCTCGACTACTACCGCAAACGCGGCCTCGACCTGTTCTCCTACAAGACCCTCGACCCGACCACCGGTTTCACCTCCATGTTCATGAATGTGGCCGATATGGTCAACAATGGTTTCGAGCTGACTTTCACGGGCGACTGGATCCGCGAACGCCGCCGCAGCGACTTCGGCTGGAGCAGTACCCTGACCTTTGCGCTCAACAAGAACAAGATCACCAATGTGGAGAATGCTTCCACCCGTGCATGGGAGTTGATGAGCAACCCCTATCGGGTAGGCTATCCGACCAGCGCCCTGTGGAGCTGGCGCTTCGCCGGCATCAGCGATGCGGAAGGTGAAAAAGGTATGACGCTCTGGTATTCCGACAATGACCGCAAGACGCACAGCGCCCAGAGTGCCAGCGTCGATGTGATGGAGTATTCCGGCCAGACCGAGCCTGTCGTCATCGCCGGCTTCGACAATCGCTTTACCTGGAATGGTCTGAGCCTGAGTGTCCTGATGGCTTACTACGGTGGCCATGTGATGCGTGCGCTGGCAGAAGACGAGACCTTCGCCGTTGGCAGCGGTGCCGCTGTCAACAGCTACTTCCTCAATGCCTGGACGCCGGAGCATCCGACCAACACCCCGGGTATCGGCCGCTATGCCTCCAATTCACTCGGCCGCGAACCCAGTACGAGTGACATCTCCGTCCGCAACGCCGCTTTCCTGAAGATCCGCAACATCGTGCTGGGCTATGAACTCCCCGAAAACTGGGCCCGCCGCATCGGCGCCTCCCGCGTGAATCTGCAGTTCCAGGTGGACAACATCCCGGCTGTCTGGACCGCTTTCCGTCCGTACAAGACCATGCCGTATTACGACAAGAGCGTCCGCTTCGATCCTGAGACTCTCGGCATCCCGGCGCGCAGCTCCTATATCTTCGGTCTTCACATCAACTTCTAAGACATCCGTGCTATGAAAAAGATATTTGCTATCCTGACTACCTGTCTGCTCCTGGCTTCCTGCGCACAGTTCACGGAACTGCAGCCCAAGGGCATGAACCTGCTTTCCACCGTCGATGAGCTGGAGCTCCTGCTCAATGCGGAATTCGAGGGTCCGACTACCGATATGAAGCGCATGTGCGGCGACATGATCAGCTACGCCAACATTCCCAACGAGCTGGCTTCGCCCACGCCGTCCCGCTATACCATCATGCTGACCTGGGACGAATCGAAGATCGAAACCTTCAACGATCTGACCGCCAACGACGGCGACTATACCAGCATGTACGGCTTCATCGGCCGGGTTGCCAACCCGATCCTGAGCCGCGTGGAGTCGGCTACCGGCGACGAGGCCAAGAAAAACCAGCTTCGTGCCGAGGCGTACACCATCCGTGCCTGGGCCCTGTATATCCTGGTCAACAAGTTTGCAGCCGCCTACAACCCTTCGACGGCCGCCAATACGCCGGGCATCCCCATGCTGCTGGAAGACTGGGACATCTCCGAACCGACTGAAATCTGGACCGTCGCCGCGGTCTATGACCAGATCATCGCCGACTGCGACGCGGCCATCGCCCTGAACGCCCTGCCGCTGAACAATGTGAACCGCATGCGCATGAGCAAGGCCTGCCCCTATGCCGTCAAGGCGATGGCGCTGATGGCCATGCAGAAATTCGACGAGGCCGCTTCCGTTGCTAAGCAGGCGCTCGACATCAACAGCACCGTGTCCAACTACCTGGATGCCGCCCATACCACCATCACGACCGGCTACATGATCGGCGGCCAGTATCCCTCCGTCTACCTGGCGCTGCTCCAGCAGGAAGAAGATTATTTCCATACCTACGACATCATTTTCTACGAGGCTGTCAGCCAGGAAGGCATCGCCCGTTTCGAACCCGGTTATGCCACGTATTCCCGGATGGCCAGCATGGACATGATGTACGACTATATCATGGGCGGCGAAACCATGACCGGCGTCCCGTGCTTTATGACCTTCGACCTGAACTCCAGCTGGAACACCTACGGCCTGAAGACCCCGCACATGTACCTTACGCTCGCCGAATGCGCCATCCGCAAGGGTAATATCGACGAAGCCATGCGCTATCTCGATGCCGTCCGCGTGAACCGTGTGGAGCCCGACATCTATGCGCCGCTGCAGGGCAACGTGACCACCAAGGCCGATGCTATCGCCCACCTGAAACAGGTGTCGCACAGCGAATTCGTGTACAGCCCGTACAACTTCATCATCCGCAAGCGCTGGAATCAGCTCGATGACATGAAGGAGACCTTCACCCGCGAACTGGTCGGCAAGACCTACACGCTGGCGCCCGATTCGAAGATGTGGATCTTCCCCTTCCCGAAGAATGCCATCAGCAACAACCCCAACATCGTTCCGAACAATCTTTAATCTACAGAAATGAAAAGGTTATTTCTGACCCTTTCCCTCCTGCTCTGCTGTTTTCTGGGCCTCAACGCCCAGAAAAAGCAGGCGGTGAGCGTGCTTTACGTGGGCGGCTCGCCTGAAATCGAGACCATCGGAATCGGCACGCCGCCCGACCCGGCCGTCGTGGCCAAGAGCGCTGCCGAACGAACTGCCGCCTTTGAGAAATTCCTCAAGAAGAATTTCAAGACCGTCAAGGTCGTCGATGCCAAGGACTATCATTTTTCGATGTCCGACTACTACGACGTGACCATCATCGACGGTACGCCGGCTGCCATCGCGCCGGGCATCCGCGAAGTGGATGAGCACGGCCGCATGGTCCGCTATGCCCGTCCGCAGTATTTCCCGCTCGACTTCAACCGGCCGGTGATCACCATCGCTGAGGCCGGCGAAAACATGGGCCGCCGCATCGGTACCAAGAATGACTGGTACTGCCTCTGCCTGGAAGACCTGGCCCTCGGCTGGAACGCCACGCATCCCATTTTCCAGGGCCCGGTGAAAGTCAAGCTCGAGACGAGCATGCAGCCCACGCCGGCCCCCGCGCTCGAAGTGGCCAAATACATGGGTGAAAAGCTCCCCGCCGAGACCGAGATGTTCCCGATGCAGACCATCAACTATACGGACAAGCTGCCCGACGGCAACAACTACCGCGTCGGCATGGTCTCCCGCCCGGGCGGCTATCTCGATTCGCCCGAGACCGAGGTCATCAGCGGCGGCAAATGCGCCAAGAGCATCGACGCCGTGGCGCTCGGCCGCCACGCCAACTGGTTCACCTGGGGCTTTGCAGCTTCCCCGGCCTACATGACCGAGACCGCCAGGGCGCTCTTCGTCAATGCCGTGGTCTATATGAAGCAGTTCGCCGGACAGCACCCCATTGCCCGGAAGTTCAATGATGGTGTTGCGACACGCGACCATATCGGTATGGACAAGAACCGGATGACGCGCGAGATGTGGAAGGACATGAACCGCTCCAACGAGGAGTTCAACAGGACGGTGGACAGCCTCAAGGCTATCATCAAGGCGCAGAAGGCGAAGGGCGAGGAGGTGGACCCGAACATGGCCATCTACGAAAATTTCCCGCCGCAGCGGATGCTCACGTATCGCGAATACCTGATGCAGATGGACCGCGGCCAGGGTCTCTACAACGTCTTTGGAATGGATGAGCAGGCTTACAAGGATTATTACGACAAGAACCTCGGCTGGTTCTGGTGCCCGGAAGGCTCCTACGGTCTGGCCATCGACGACGAAGTCCGCTACCTGGGCATTCCGAACAACGACATCCGCATTCTCGACAAGTGCATCTCGATGCTTGAGAAGAATGATCCGGAAAAGGATATCGCCGAGACGATCCTCAAACGCTATACCCTCTGCCGCTTCAAAACGGCCAAGGAGTGGCGCGACTGGTATAACCGCTATCACGACAAACTCTTCTTCACCGAGAGCGGCGGCTATCTCTGGCTGGTCAACACCTTCGAAAATGTGCCGGGCAACGATTACCGCGTGCGTCTGGCCGAAGAGGAAGAAGCCTACATGGCGCAAAAAGCCGCCCGTGGCAACGGCCGTCGCGGTCCTGCCGCTCCCGCTCAGCTGACCGACGACCGCAACCCTGTCTATCTGCAGGCCGAAGCCGTCAATACCGAAAATGGCAAGGACATCGTGGTCTTCCAGAAGATCCATCCGGGCTACCACACCTACGCCGTGGTTCCGGCGGACGAGGTCTTCGTGGTGACGACCGTGGAGATCACCCTTCCGGAAGGCTACACGAAAGTGGGCCCGCTCTATGTCCCTGAAGCCCAGCTGCTCGATGCTTCCGGTACGACCGTCTATCGCGGCACCGGCGAATTCCGCCAGTCCATCCAGGGCAAGGGTGAAGGCGAAGCCATCGTCAAGGTCACCTACCAGTGCTGCAACAACAACACCTGCCTGGTGCCTGAAACCAAAGAATTCAAAGTAAAACTCTAAGCCGTCATGCCCGGCTTGACCGGGCATCCAAGCAATCATGAAAAGAATATTCGTTATCATCCTGGCCATCGCAGCCCTCAGCAGCTGCGCGCCCAAAGAACCTGGCTATGTCATCAAGGGCCAGGCGGGCAGCCTCGACGGCAAAGCCGTCCTTTCCTATGATCTCCCTGATGGTACGCATTTCAGCGATACCGTCGCGATGAACAAAGGCAAATTCACCTTCAAGGGCTCGGTGCCCGACGTGGTGATCGGTTCTGTCTCCCTGCTTCCGGCAGGACAGGATCCCCTGCAGACCAATCTCTATATGGAAAACTGCCCGCTGACCATGAAGATCAATCCCGACAAGATCGTGGACTATTCCCGCTACGGCGGCAAGTTCCTCACGGATGTCACCACGACCGGCGGCCCGAACAACGTCTTCTCCGATCAGGTGCAGCGCCTTCCCGAAGTCGTCGGCGAGCGTCCCGAATTCAAGGAGCTTGCGGCTGCCCTGAATGAAGTCCAGTCGATGGGGTACACCGACATGGCTGCCTATCAGCAGAAGCAGGCTGAGATCCGGACGAAGTATGCCGATCAGATGGAAGCCTATTATGACGCCATCGAAGAAGAGACGAAGCGGCTCATCGCCGATAATCTCGATGTCGAAGCGGCCGCCTATCAGTTCGGCATCCGTAACAGCAGTGCTGCGACCGAAGACTTTGAGGCTGGCTTCAATCAGTTCAGCGAGAAGGTGCGTGGCAGTTTCCTGGCTACCGACGCCCGTACGGAGCTGGCGGCCCGCAAAGCCACGCAGCCCGGCGCCGTCGCCCCGGATTTCACCTTGAACGATCTGGAAGGCAAGCCGGTGACGCTCTCGTCGCTGCGCGGCCAGTATGTCCTCGTGGACTTCTGGGCCTCCTGGTGCAAGCCTTGCCGCGCCGGTATGCCGGCCATGAAGGAACTCTACAAGAAGTATCACGCCAAAGGATTCGAGATCATCGGTGTTTCGGACGACGACAACCACGATGCCTGGAAACAGGCTGTCGCCCAGGACCAGACGCCCTGGATCCATGTGGTCGATGAGTTCCCCATCCCGAACAAGCCGTCCCGCGTCGGCCAGCTCTACGGTGTCCACTACATCCCGTCCTACTTCCTCCTCGACAAGGAAGGCAAGGTGATCGGCAAGATGGACCACGACGAACTCGCCGCCAAACTCGCCGAACTGCTCGACTAATCATTCGCTTTCCTTTATGAAGACTAAATTAATTGCAGCGGCGGCCCTGGGGGCCGCCCTGCTTGTTTCCGCCTGCGGCGGAAACAGTGGCAAGTTCCAGATCGACGGCCGTTTCACCGGCGATGTGGAAGGAAAAACCGTTTATCTGACCCGCGCCGGGGTGGAGCCCGAAAGCCGGTTCCAACCCGAAGTGATCGACAGTACCGTCATCCGTGACGGGAAATTTACTTTCCGAGGTACGGTAGAAGAACCTGCGCTGATGATCCTCAAGTATTTCCCCGACGATCGCCGGGCCGCCTCGGACGATCGGGGTATCCTGATGCATCCGGTTGTGCCCATTTTGGTGGACGGCGGTACGATCCGGGTGGAAGCACCTGTCGACAGCCTGACGAGCGATTTCGAGTTTTATGCCTATGGCAATTATGACTATGCCGACGTGACGATGAGCGGATCCCGCCTCGCCGGTCTCTATCAGGAGTATCAACGGGAATACAGCCGGCTGGGCAAAGTCACGGCCGATATTACCGGCCGGTTCAACCAGCGCTATTATTACCAGAAGGATGCAACCATCGACTACATCGTGTCCGAACTGGACAAGATCGACGCCGCCAAGGCTGATGAGCGGGCTTTCCTGAAAGACTTCATCACGCGCAACGCCGACAATGCTGCCGGCGTGCTGGCGCTTTCGGAAACGGCCGGAAAATTCAACCAGGCCGAACTTGCAGCCTTGCTGGAAATGCTTTCTCCGAAAGTGAAAGCTACGCCGCTGGGCACGGCCGTGGTAGAACGTGTGAATGTCATCTCCGCTACGGCCGACGGTGCCAAGTTCGCGGACGTGACGCTCGTCGATGCCTCGGATGCGCATCACCAGTTGTCCGAATACCTGGGCAAAGGCAATTATACCCTGCTCGAATTCTGGGCTTCGTGGTGCGGCCCCTGCCGCAGTTCGATTCCGCATCTGAAGGAGGTTTACGAACGCTATCACCCGCAGGGCTTCGATATCGTGAGTGTCTCGATGGACGATAAACTGGATGCCTGGAAAAAGGCGCTGGGTGAGGAGCAGATGAGCTGGACACAGCTTGCCTGCGAGGATGGTTTCGGGGAAGTGGCGAAGACTTATAACTTCAACGGCATTCCCCATTGCGTACTCATCGGCCCCGACGGGGAAGTGGTGGAGACCAACTGCCGTGACGCCCGCCTGGACCGCCAGCTGGTAAAAATCTACGGCAATTAATTCTAAGCTACCAGAGCTCCACTTCGGTGGGGCTCTTTTTCTATAATATCTTGTCAAGCCAGAGCTTCAAGACCGGATCTCCAATAACAATCCCCTTTTCTGTCAATTCTACCAGTTCTTTTTCAGTCATGGATGTCTTGAGACGTGTGATATTGGAAGGAGAGCCCAGATTGTATTGTTCCCGGATCGCTGCTTCGCCAAAACGGCTTGAAACCCCGTCAAGAACGGCACGAAGGAAATTCAGCTGGTACGTTGTCAAAGACTGGGTCTGCTCAATAAATACATTGTTATTTTGTGCTAGCAGGTCATCTACGGCTTGTATAAAGGATTCATCCGTTGCTTCTTTTTCCGAAAACAGGAGCACGGAGTAAGACAACTGCTGAACGTAGGAGGCTTGATACGAGACTATGTCACAGATTTGCTTTATATATTTCTCCTCAATCTTTTTGCCAAATGCCATGAAGCGTCCTTGAATATATGGGATCCATGTCTGAAGAGGAATCGGCTCCAAGTTCAGCACTTCGCCAAAACGGTAGAAAGGATAGCTTTTTCTCTGGAACAAACGCGTCATCATATGCAGTTTGCTGCCATACAGACAGTAGGATACGTGCTTTTGATGCTGCCATATACTCCGGAGTCGTTTCTGGACAGATAAAGAATCAGGAAATTCACCCACCTGCTGGAATTCATCGATACAGATGATCAGTTCAGAGTTTTTCCGTTCGGCAATTATTTCAGGAAGTGAGAGTATTTCTTCCGGAGTATGCGTCTTCGGCGTAATCCCCAGCGAGACGGAATAGGTTGTTCCCGGATCCGGCGACAAGGAAATTTTCGGTGTCAGTCTTTCGATGAAACCTTTCGCTAAGTTCTTCCATTCATCTATTCTGGATGCGGTTTGCTGGAGAACGGCTGCAGCGAAAGTATTGTAAAAGTCATATTCGCTTCGGCAGGCAAAGATGTCCATCTGCACCACGATGCGACCTTTTTCCTTGATCGACCGTACGGCTCTGTTTACCAAGGATGTCTTTCCCCAGCGTCTGGGGGACATCAAAACGGTATTTACGCCATATTTGAAATTGGTCTCCAGGCGGGCCATTTCCTTCTCTCTTCCAATGAAATGCGGATCTTCAGCAGGTACGCCGAACACAAAAGGTTGTTCCATAGCTTTATTCTTTGTACGAAGGTAAGTTTTTTATTGCAAATACACAAATTTGTGTAACACAAACTTGTGTAACACAAATTTGTGTTGTCATCGGGGTGCTGCAGCAGGTTGCAAAGATTTCTACCAGAGCTCCACTTCGGTGGGGCTCTTTATTTTTGAGTGGATGTCGCAGGTGATGCTCAGCAGTGTTAGTACCTGCTGGAGCGATTCGCTGCGGAAACTGGCGGTGAAGGTGTTGTTCATCACGCGGGCGTCGGCCACGGTGATATCGACGCCGTACCAGCGTTCCATTTTCTTGATGACCTCGCGGATGGGCGTGTTGTCGAACACCAGGTAGCCGTCTTTCCAGGAGGTGTTGAGCTTCATGTCGGCCGTTTTGCGGGTGGGTTTCTCCAGCTGGGCCCTTGCGCCGACGACCACTTCTTCCTTCTCCCGGACAACGACTTCTGTCTCGGACTTTTCATCGAGCAGCGAGACCTTGCCGCGGACAAGCGTCAGTTTGAGGGCCGCATCGTCGCTATAAGTGGATAGATTGAATTCCGTACCGGTGACCTTGACGGTGACGCCCCGGCTCGTGCGGACGTACATCGGCCAGTCGGGATTCGATTCGACTTTGAAATAGCCTTCGCCTTCCAGTTCCACCACGCGCTTGCCGTTCTCGAAGCGGGCCGGCGTGCGGAGCGTGCTGGCGCTGTTGAGGATAACCTCGCTGCCGTCGGGCAGGGTTATTCTGCCCTTTACGCCGGGATTGACCTTGTAGTTGAGGACGGATTCGCCCTGGACGAGTTCCGGGATGGCGATGAGTTTCTCGTTCTGGGCCGTCAGGCTGGCGACCTGGCTGTTGAGGCGGCTGTTGTCGTGCAGGACCCAGAGGAAGGCGCCGACCACGAAAACAGCGGCTGCGCTGGCCACGGCATTCAGGATCCGGATCTTCCGCCGTTTGGGCGCAATCACGTTGAGAATGTGGGTCGTAGCCGCCTGGGAAGCTTCCGTGTCAGGCATCGAAGCGAAGAGAAAATCGGCTTCGCGCTGTTGGAATTCCTCCTTGTTTGCAGGACTTTCTTCCACCCAGGCGAGCACTTCCCGCCGCTCGTCATCCGAAGCGGTTCCGTTGAAATACTTATTGAGTGTATCTAGTTTCATGTTATAGTTCCAATAATACCGGAATCTGGGCCTTTCCCCTCAAAAATCATTTAAAAACCGACAATTTGCTTTTGAATTGTTTCAGGGCCTTCACCATGTTGTATTCCACTTTCTTCACCGTCAGGCCGGTCGATTCGGCAATCTCCTCATAGGTCATGTTTTCCTCGCGGTTCATCACGAAGATCCGGCGGGTCAGCTCAGGCAACTTTTCATAGACGAGGTCGATGATCCGCTTCATGTCCATCGCATCGATGCGCGAAGTAATGGCTTCGCTGCCCAAACTCTCGATCGACAGGTTCACGGACGCTTTTTCCAAAGGATCTGTAAGCCGCGTCCGGAGGGAACTCAGGTGGTTGAGCGCTTTGTTGCGGGCGATGGTGAAGAGGAAGGATCGGATGTTCCGCTGCGGGTCGATGCGGTCCCGGTTGGTCCATAAAGCGGCAAATGCCTCCTGGGCCAGATCCTCCGCCTCCGCATTGTCATGCAGGTAGTGCTGGATAAAAAACTTGACATTCTCAAATTCCGCCCGGAACAATACCTCATAAGCTTCCGTATCTGAAGCTTTGATGGCTTCGGAAAACACCCGGAGAATGGCCAGGTCCTTGTTGTCGTAGCGTGGTGGCATGCGGCCTGGAATAGTTGCCGTCAAAGATACAAAAAACAATCGGTTTTTTCTTGTATCTTTGTATTGTTATGGAAGTCATACTCATCCGCCATACCGCCGTGGATGTCCCGATGGGGACCTGCTATGGGCAGACCGATGTGCCGCTTAAAGAATCGTTCGAGGCGGAAGCCGCCTGCACAAAGGCCGAATTGGATGCTTGCGGTCCCATTGATTGCGCCTACACGAGTCCACTCTCCCGCTGCACGCGGCTGGCGGCTTTCTGTGGCTACGCTGATGCGGTGCGGGACAGTCGACTCCTCGAGCTCGATTTCGGAGAATGGGAGATGATGCTTTTCGACGACATTACCGACCCGCATCTGCAGACCTGGTATGCTGACCATATCCATACGCCCGTCACCGGCGGTGAATCTTTCATGCAACAGTTTCAGCGTGTGAGTTGCTTTTTAGACGAACTGAAAACCAAACCGTGGCAACGCGTCGTCATCTTTGCCCACGGGGGTGTCCTGGTGTCTGCCCAGGTCTATGCCGGTTTGGTAAGCCCAGAAGCGGCATTTGCCGCTCTTCCTCCCTTCGGCGGGCTTGTGCGCATCACCCTGTAGTTTGGGTTCGTGCAAAAAAATTACAGCGAATCGCATATTATTTAGTATATTTGTAGGGATAGCTATCTACTTGAATAATATTTAAATAATATGCATTTTCATATGAGACGTTCTCTTTTTTGCTTGCTGGCCTTGTTGCTATTACTGCCGGCTTCCCTTTATGCGCAGGATGCGCGTGAGGGAACGTTGGGTATTCGTCTCGACGGTGGCCTTTCCTGGTCGCTGGGCGGCGATTTTGCCAACTCGGGCAAGAATGCCCTGACCCTGATCCAGCCCCAGGGCGTCGTCGGACTGTTCTATAATTTCAGCCCCCGTTTCCGGATGGGGCTGGACTACGGTTACACGCGGATGATCCGCGAACAGACCAATGGTACGATGAATGCGCTCCCGGGTGGTGGCGTAGCGGGTGATGTCTATCGCAACCTGAAAAACCATTTTCACGCTGCGGAACTCACCGGTGAATTCAATCTGCTGGGTGAAGGGCCCTTGTCCTTGTACCTGGGTGCGGGTGCCGGCTGCCAGTTCGCGGTCGGAAACACCTATACCATCGCCGTGAAGAATGAAGTCAAGCCCGGCGGCATGGGCAACACGATCCATGTCACGGGGCACAATGTGGGACACAAGTATGCAGCGCCCTATATTCCGGTGACGCTTTCTCTGGAATATGCGTTCTTGCCGCAAGTGGCTGTGAGTGTTGGCGGCGGCTACCGCCTCATCCTGTCCGGGAAGAACGAGTTTTCGGCCAAGAGCCAGCCGTTCGCGACCCTGGGTCTTCGTTTCAATCTTTCGAAATAAAAAAAGAGTTTTATTATGAAAGCTTTCAAGAATAAATCGTTTTGGTGCGGCATTCTTTGCGCCGTGGCACTCTTCGGCTTCACGCTGATCCTCCTGACTTCCTGTGAGCCGGAACCCGCTGAAATCAATGTCACGCTTGAAACCGACATGAGCTCCATCATTGCGGCCATCAACAATGCCAATACCGCGCTCTCCGACAAGCTGGCGACTATCGAAAAGGCGATGTCCGACGGTCTGGCCGACAGCCAGGCCGCCATCAAGCTGATCCAGCAGGCCGTAGAGTCGATGAACGGTACGATGGCCGAAAAACTGGCGGCCATCGAAACGGCCATCAAGTCGCAGACTACGAGTCTGGAAACGAAGATCGCCTTGGTCGAGGCGGCCGTGAAGAACGGCTTCGCCGACGCGAAGACGCAGCAGGAGCTGCTGCAGCAGGCCCTCGAATCGCTGGGCGGCACGATGGCCGAGAAACTCGCTGCCATCGAGACGGCCGTCAAGGAACAGACAACGGGCCTGGAGACGAAGCTCGGCCTGATCGAGGCCGCCGTGACGACCGGCCTGGCCGATGTCAAAGATGCGCAGGATCTGATTAAAGAGGCGATCGAGACCTTGGACGGCACGATGGAAGAGAAACTCGCCGCCATTGAAAAGGCGGTTGGCGACCAGACGACCGACCTGGGCGCCAAACTCGCCCTGGTCGAGGCGGCGGTGAAAGACGGCTTCGCCGACCAGAAAGACCAGGAAAACCTGCTGAAGGAAGCCATCGAATCGCTGCAGGGCACTGTTGAAGAGAAACTCGCTGCCCTCGAAGAAGCGATGAAGAGCCAGACCTCCAGCCTGGAAACAAAACTCGATGCCATCGAGACGGCGGTGGAGAACGGCGTTGCCGACGCCAAGGAGCAGCGTGCGCTGATCCAAAAGGCGGTCGAATCGCTGGCAGGCACGGAGGCCGAGAAACTTGCGAAGATTGAGCAGGCCATCTCGAGCCAGACGACCACGCTGTCGTCGAAGCTGGCCACCATCGAGGCGGCTGTCAAGAAAGGTGCGAGCGACGACGCCACGGCGCTGGAAGCCATCAAGACGGCGATCGAGACGTCGGGCACCACTACGGCCGAGAAACTCGCGGCCCTCGAACAGGCCATCAGCGGCCAGACGACCGACTTGACGACGAAGCTTGTGGCGATTCAGCAAGCCGTGACAGGTGGCGTCGCCGACGTCACCGACGCGCTGGCCCTGGTCAAGACGGCGGTGGAAGCCATCCCTGGCTCCCTGACATCGCTCGACACGGACCTGAGCGCCAAGATCGCCGAAGTGGTCACGGCCCTCGGCGCCGTCAACACCACGCTCACCACCGGCGATGTCGCCACGGCCCTGTCGAACATCCTCG
>JAFWOY010000014.1 GCA_017509755.1 Bacteroidales bacterium | reverse complement strand
ATAATTTTCTTATATAACTCAAGCCAGATCCTGCAACTTTCAATTCTTTCCAAAAGAATCAACGCTCTGCTCTTTTCTGATTTTAATCGTGTTAAAATCGGTACTTGCTTGTACTTGTTCTTCCTATTCTTTCAATGAACTTCCCGTTCTTTCCGAAACGGGCTGCAAAGGTAAACCTTTTTTTTGAACTCACAAAACTTTTTGAAATTTTTTGCAATTTTTTTTCATCGCTACCGCAAAGCAGGAAACGCACAACTCCCGGCCTTAGCTAGTACTAAGGCCGGGAGGCGCGAGATTAGGGGCTATCCCCGACTATTTGACAACGACCCAGCCGCCAGGGACCGAGGCTCCGACCGTATTGTCGTACATCGCCTCGCAGATGATGGCCGGCCGGTAGAAGCGGCCTTTGTAGGTAGCCGTCAGGCGCGTTCTCAGATACGAGGTCGAGTTGCGGCCCTGATAGATGTAGGAGTAGATGCGGTCGTCACGGAAATCCTGGTAGAAACCTTCGATGCGGTCGACGTGGATTTCCCAGCCGGACGGGAAGATCTGGGTCACGGCCAGGTTCGTGTAGTCGGTCGTCGTGCTGGTATTCGTAAAATAGGTGTACATGAAGAAGTCCGTACCTTGTTCGAGCTCGGAAGGATCGATCGGCGTGCCGTCGGGCAGCGTGTACTTCACCGTCAACTGCATACCGTCGGCACGGGCCACTTCCTGACCCTTTTCAGGCACGCCGGTGGAGCTGACCACGACATAGACAGGAGCCTTCGACGAATTGGTGATCTCCAGGTCGAGCGACGTGCCGCTGCCGGCATCGAGCGAACCTTGTGCAATGGCCTTGGCGCCCTTGAGCGTCGAGGTGCTTCCGGCGGTCTTGATGCTGACATTGAGGCCGTCGGCCGCATTGTTCTTCATATAATCGGCCACTGCCCGCAAAGCCCAGGAAGTACTCTGGGTACTCATGTAGTGCTTCCGGTCGTTGAGCCAGTTCGAAAGTTTCTCCACGTTCTTGAAGGCGCCGGCCTTGTCACCCACAGCCGTATTGACCAGCGCGGCAATGGCCTGTATACGCTCTTCGCTGTCGAAATTCGATGAGAAACGATCGTAGTCCTTGGTATCCATCTTCTTACCTTGCAAGACATTGCGTGCGATATCCTTCTTGCCGTCCAGGGCATAGGCACCAGCCAGCAACAGTCCGCTCGATTCCGGAATCTTGGCCAGGTCTTCCCGCAGGCGGTTCATGTCGCCACGGGCCGGCGAACCGGCAAGGGCCAGCACATAGCAGGCGTAAGCACGGGAATCCGAATCATAGCTCTTGCTTGAGGCCACGTTCCGCAAGAACGAGAGGTTCGATTTGCGGAGCGAAGCGGGTACTGCGTAGCCGGCTTTCTGTGCCTCGATCATGAACTGGGTGGCGTAGATGGTCGCCCAGACATTGGCACCCTGATAGTTGGCCATGCCCGGCCAGTACGTCATGCCGCCGGAAGGAATGGCAAAGAGACTCAACCGCGTGATGGCCGCCTTGACATTCTTTTCAATGTTGGTGCGGTCTTCGGGCTTGAGCTCGACCAGGTCACCCAAATAGAGCTGCGGGAACACCGAAGACACGGTCTGCTCCAGACAGCCGTGCGGATAATTGATCAGATAGCCGAGACGGTAATCCAGGTCGATTGGCGGAATGGTGGAGGCTTCGACATTCACTTCGTTGGTACCGGGACGGCCCACAAGGGCGAACGGCATGCGTACCGACTTGCCACCGTCCACCAGCACCATCTGCGAATTGGTCGCGCGCGGGTTCGGTTCGCGGATATCGATCTCCAGGTCTTCCGCGGAGCTGTCGCCGGAACTCTTGGCGACGGTGTGAATCTTGCCGATGCCTGCTTCACCCGCGGCCTTCAGCGTGAAATAGACCACTTCTTCTCCGGCTTTCGGTGCCTGGATGCTGGCCGTGCTGCTGCCCGCAACTGTGAGTGCGCCTTCCGCTTTCACCTCAACGGTCACATTGCCTACGCCATCTTTATTGGTAAAGACGGTGACCGGCAGCACCACTTCTTCGTCCGTACCGATGACGCGCGGCAGGGTAGCCTTGACCATCACCGGTTTGGTGACCATCACATTCTTTTCGGCAGCACCCATCGCGTGTCCGTCGGTAGCAATGACCATGGCCCGGAGCTGACCGATGTACTGCGGCAATTTCACCGTATGCTTGTCCGTGCCCTTGGCCTTCACGGTGTAAGGACCGAGGAACATGGAGACAGCCTTGAAGCGCTCGGCTTGCGTATTCGGAGTAACGGCATCGCCGCCTTCTCCGTCACCACCGATGGCGAAGAGCCGTTCCATACGGGCGCCGTAGGCACCGATGATCAAGTCGAAGAGATCCCAGGTGCGGACACCGAGGGCCTCCGTCGCATAGAACGAATTCCACGGATCAGGCGTCTTGAATCGCGTCAGGCTCAACAGGCCTTCATCGACCAGGGCGACAACGTAACTCATCGGCCGACCTTCCTGCTCCTTGACCGAGAAGGTGACCTCTTTTTCGGGCTGGATCTCATTGGCGATGTCGATGACCGGCTTGAGATGTGTAGCGCCCTCTTCCACGAGGATGCGCTGCACACCGAACAACCGGATCGGCGCATCATTTTCAGCATTGTTGTAGGGCTGGATCAGCGAGACTGTGGCATAGATGTTCGGCGCCATACCGGCCTCGATCGGAATCGAGATATCGGTCTTTTCACCCTTGCATTCCACCCAGAAGGTCTTGAGTACCCGCTCACCCTTCTCAAGGGAAACGAGAGCGCGGGCCCCGCTGGCAGACGGGATCGTCAACTGCGCCGTTTCGCCCACTGCAAACTTATCCTTGTTGATCGTCATCGGCAGGCGGATGGCGGCATCCGAGTTGCCCTCGACCGCCGACTCATACGCATTGCGGACCATCGTTACCGTCGAAGCGGCGTGTCCACCCGCAGGATCGGTGACGCGGATGAAGTAGAAACCACTCTCCTCCTTCGTCAGATCGAGCGAGAACTGGCCCGTACCGCCAATGATCGGAACCGTCAGTTCCTTGAAGGGTTTGTTGTAGGAATCCTTCGCGTAAGAGGCAAGTCCCTGGTAGGAAGAACTCCACCACCAGTTCCAACCGATCTTGTAGATCTCGACATTGGTCTTGACGGAGGAAGACACGGCCTTGCCGCGATAATCCACGGCCACCAGTTTGACCGCATGGGCACGGCTCTTGTCAAAATAGGTATCGCCCCAGGAATCTTCATCCTCTTCCACACAGATACCGATGTACGTATCGTACGGCGAAACTGTCGTGGTATAGCGGTCAATACTGAAATCGCCGCTCTTCTCGAAAACACGCGTGGTGAAGAGCGCCGTCATCATACCGGGAACACGGCCCACCGAGCCGAGGCTGGTATTGAAGGACAGCAGGCCACTTCCATCGGTGCGGCCTTTGTACAGTTCTTTGCTCTCGCCGGAGAAACTGCGGGAACGGTCTTCGAACACATAGTTCTTGAAATCGGCGAAGGAGGTACGGCCACGGGAAAGATCGACATCCACCCGTGCCTCCAGATCCCGGGCCGGGTTGCCTACCAGCCAGCGGGCGGCGATGTCGCCCCGGATGGTCTTGGCGGGTACGGCAGGATTGTCATTGAGTTTGAGATCAATGACGATGTTGTTGGGCTTTACGGTCTCGATCTTGACCGTCTTGTACCAAGTCTGGCCGCCAGCCGTCACAGCCACCTCCCAATTGCCTGTCGGAGCGTCGGGCGAGGTGGAGAAATGGAAACTGTACATGCCGTCGAAACCGGTGTTGTTGACCAGCGTGCTGATGGTCTGGCCCTGCGGATTGCTCAGCACGGCCGTCACCGGGTGATTGGCAGGAAGGACACCTTCGTCAAGCATCGAGATGAAGGTGATGTGGATGTCGTCACCGGGACGCCAGACACCGCGTTCCCCGAAAATAAAGCCTTTCTGGCCCTTGCGGGACGCATTGCCGTCCACGTCGAAGTTACTCATCGAAACCGAAGTTCCGGAAGCCAGCGACAGGTAGGTCTTGTCATCGCCCTTGCTCACGATGATGGTACGCGCCCAGTCATCCGGCACCTGGCAAGTGAAGCGGCCGCCCGAAGCGGTCGTACCTTCGCCGACAACCTGGTTGACCGAGTTGTACAGTGTCACCTTGGCACCGCTGACCGGCTGCGCCGATAGGATATCGGTCACGAACACATTGTATTCGCCCTTATCCGAACCCTTGGCGATGACGGACAGGTCGGAGACCAGGATGTTCCGCACGCGATGCTCGAAATCTTCGTAGCTGCCGAAATAGTAGTCGCTCTCATAGTGGTCTTCGTCAAACTCGGCCAGCGGATCCGCGCCGCGGAGCTCGATGCGGTAGATCGCACCGTGTTCCATCTTCACCAGGTCGGACAGATGCAGGCCATAGGTATTGAGGTTGCGGAGCTTCGCGGAATTGGTCTCGCCCAGCACGAGCGTCGTGTCGAGCACCACGCGGGCTACTTTTTCCGTGTAGCAATACGCATCGTCCAGGCTGTTGTCCTGGAGGAACTGCAGCACGTTGTTCCCATAGATGCGTTTCACACGCACACGCGCCTTGCCGTAATTGATGGCCTGGAAAGGCAGGTTCACATCGCCCGAGGAAGGAAGCACCGAACCGCGGGTGATGAAGCGGACCATCGGCTCACCGGAAGGAATCTCGAACCAGCGCTCGAAATCCGTCTCCAGTTTCTGGCCTTTGGTGCTCTTGACCGCCTTGCTGATGGAGAGGAACTGCTTCTCCTCGGCTTTGGTGGCAGGAACGATGCGAAGGATGTTTTCCTTGACGATAAAGGAGAGCTTGCCGGCGCCCGGCATGGCCACAAGTCCCTGGAAATCCTGCTTGGGATCGAGAGAGGAGGAAAATGCGATCTCATAGGCGTAGGGTTCGATCTTCACCTCGCTCTCCACCACGACGAACTGTCCCTTGGCCGGAATCTCATAGCGACGGCTGCTTTCAGCCGCATACTTCGGCCAGTTGTGGACCAGTTCGATGGCACCCCTGTGTTCTTTGGCGGCAATGTTGCCGACGGAGACAGTATGGGTCTTGCCGTCCTCGGCGTGCACCCACGTAACGGAGGCATCGGTTCCCTTCACAGAGAAGCCGCTTTCCAGATATTTGTCATCCAAGCTTTCCGGCGAAGAGACTTCCAAGGTAACCTGGTAACGGTCGTCGATATCGGGATAGCCGGTCAGCTTACTGTAATCGAAGAGCAGGACCGGCGCCAGCGTCTTGATTTCAAAGGTCTGTTTGCCACCGGAAACACCGGCAATCTTGCCGAAGTCGGCCGTCACCTTGTACGTCGTGTTGTATTCCAAGGGTTGTTTCGGAACGATGCAGAGGGTCTGCGGATCCACGACCTGGACATCGAAATCGACTTTCGGAGAAACGGTGATCGCTTTCTTGGCGGCCTCGATGGCGGCATCACTCTCTTTTATGGTGAAAGCGTCATAGAGGCGGACGGTCACGGGATCGTCGATCCGGATCTCCTTGGAGTAACTGGCGATGCTGTCAGCGGCATTGCTGGCACATCCAGCGACTGCCAACACGCCCAGCACGAAACTCAGGACAAAAGCTATTCTTTTCATATTGCGTTAGAATTTTGCCTAATTTTGCTATGTAATGCAAATATACGAAAACGGGTGGATAATCGAAAGAATCTTTTGCTCCTTTTTGCCGTGCTGGCAGGCGTGACCGCCATCGCGCTGGCGCTCAGGCCGGGAAAATTGTTCGATGCCCCCGTCTGCGCCGTGCTGGAAAGCCGGGACGGCCGGTTATTGGGCGCCCGCATCGCCGCCGACGGCCAGTGGCGTTTCCCCGCGGCCGACAACGTGCCCGAGAAATTCGCCAAAGCCGTCATCGCCTTTGAAGACAAGCGCTTCCGCTACCACCCCGGCATCGATCCCCTGGCCATAGCCCGGGCCCTGCGCCTCAACACCAGCAAGGGCGAAGTCCGCAGCGGCGCCAGCACCCTGACCATGCAGACAATCCGTTTGAGCCGGGGCAACAAGCCGCGCACCGTATCGGAAAAACTGCTCGAGATGGTGCTGGCCCTGCGGCTCGAAGCCTATTGCAGCAAAGATGAGATTCTGGCGCTCTATACGGCCAATGCGCCGTTCGGCGGCAACGTGGTCGGCCTGGAAGCAGCTGCCTGGCGCTATTTCGGCCGACCGGCGGATGAACTCTCCTGGGCGGAAAGCGCGACCCTGGCCGTCCTGCCCAATGCCCCGGCCCTGATCCATCCCGGCAGTCGCCGCGACGCCTTGCTGGCCAAGCGGAATTTCCTGCTCGACAAACTGTTGGCCAGCGGTGTCATCGACCCGACCGAATGTGAGTTGGCCAAGGACGAACCGCTCCCGGAGAAACCCTATCCCCTTCCGGAAATCGCCTACCATTATCTGGAAACGCTGCGGAAGCAGGAGGGAGACAAGTTGTTCAGCAGCGCCATCGACTATGGCATGCAGCAGCGGGCCGAAGCGGTCATCCAGCGCCATCATGAGGTGTTTGCCACCAACGAAGTGTACAACCTGGCCGCCGTGATTCTCGATGTACGCACAGGCCGGCCGGTCGTCTATGTCGGCAATGCCGGGCACACTTCGCGGGCACACGGCGACAATGTCGATGTGGTGCAGGCACCGCGCAGCAGCGGCAGCACCCTCAAGCCGTTGCTCTACGCGGCGATGCTCGACGAAGGAGACATCCTGCCCGAGATGCTGATTTCCGACATCCCGTTCCACTACAAGGACTTTTCGCCCAACAATTTCAACCATACCTTCGACGGGGCTGTCCCGGCGCGCGATGTCATCCGGCGTTCGCTCAACGTCCCTTCCGTGCGGATGTTGCACGAATACGGGGTCGAGAAATTCATCGACTTGCTGCAACGACTGGGCTTTACGACCATCACGCGCGGGGCCGACATCTACGGCCTGTCGCTGATTCTGGGCGGCGCCGAAATCAACTTGGGAGAGCTGGCCTCGGTTTATGCGACGCTGGCGCGAGAACTGTTGGCGGAAGGAGATGGGGAAGCGGCGGGCGGGGCCGCGCAAGCGGTCCGCCGCCGCTCGGCCCCGCCGCTATCGCGCGGCGCCGTCTGGTGCACCTTCGAGGCTTTGACCGAAGTGAACCGCCCGGAGGAGGAAGGTGACTGGCATACGTTCAGTTCCACCCGGAAAATCGCCTGGAAGACAGGAACGAGCTATGGCAACCGCGATGCCTGGAGCGTCGGCGTGACACCCGATTATGTCGTAGCGGTCTGGGCAGGCAATTGCAACGGCGAAGGCCGCCCGCTCCTGACCGGTGTCGGCTACGCAGCCCCTGTGATGTTCGACCTGTTCAATCTGCTGCCCGCTACCGGATGGTTCCCGGAACCCGCCGATGAACTGGAGGAAGTCGTCTGCTGCGCCCTGAGCGGCCATCCCGCCACCGACTTGTGTGAAGCCGACGGTCTTATTACCGTCTGGGCGCCCAAAGCCCTGCGGCAACCCGATCCTTGTCCCTATCATAAGCTGGTTCATCTCAACCCCGACGAGACCTGGCAGGTGGACAGCGACTGCTGGCCGGTATCCGAAATCCGGCATGTATCGCGTTTCGTCCTGCCTCCTGCGCAGGAATGGTATTATATGCGTTCCCATAGCGGATACCGCCCGTTGCCGCCGTTCCATCCCGACTATGCCGGCTACCGTCGTTCCGGTGCCGTCGAAATCATCTATCCGCAAGACGGAATGAGCATCGCCACCCCGATCGCCCTCGATGCCCGCAGCCAAGGCGTCGTCTTCTCCGCCGCCCACAGCGATCCCGACGCCATCCTTTTCTGGCATCTCGATGAAACCTATCTGGGCCAGACCACCCACGGCGAACACAAACTCAGCGTCGTCCCCGAACCCGGCCCCCACGTCCTGACCGTCATCGACGCCAATGGCCACTCTGCCGCCGTCCGCTTCACTGCTTTGTAACCCAATCGGGCAAGGTCTCATTTCGGCCTTGACACCTTGCCTGCACCAATGGCCTTTCCGGGCACTTCCGCCCACTTCCTCCGGGCAAGGTCCCCTACCTAAAAAGAGACCTTGCCCGCTACGCACGAAAAATATTTGGAGAATTCATCGGAAAAACGCTATCTTTGCAGTCCCATAGATGGTGGATGTAGTTCAGCTGGTAGAGCATCGGATTGTGGTTCCGAGTGTCGTGGGTTCGAGTCCCATCATCCACCCCAAAAGCCTGGCCCTTCCCGGCCAGGTTTTTTTGTGGGTGGATGATGGGACTCTAGGCGGCCTAGGCCGCCTTTTTCTATGCCCCACCCCCTGCCCCCTCCCAAGGGAGGGGCCGCCGCAGATGCGGCGGGGGCCTTCGGCCTTGCCACCCCAAAAGCCTGGCCCTTCCCGGCCAGGTTTTTTTGTGGGTGGATGATGGGACCGGGGCAGCAGGAGTGTCAGAACCGCCAGTTGCAGCCAAGGCGGAGGAGGCGGCGATTGTGAAGTGTGCTTTCCGTCCAGACTTCTTTCTCGTCAGCGGAAATGAATTTCGTCTCCATGGGCTTGTCGAGGAGGTCGCGGCCTTCCAGGAACAGCGAGACTTTCTTGAAATCCTTCTGGATCCGGGCGTTCAGGACGCAGTATTGTTTGAATATGGAGAAGAAGGTGGATACCTTGCTTTGGTATCGCATGTTACCGGAAAGAGTCCATCCACGGCCGAAGTGGGCCGCAGCGTCGGCGGTCAACCGCCAGTCGTCCGATTGCTTGACTTCCCCCGTCTCCCGATGCGTGCGGGTGGTATGGTTGGATTCCACGCCCAGGTTCACTGTCATAACCTTTCCCAGCCAGCCCAAGCGCAAGGCACCACCAATGATATGGCTGTCCGCACCGTTAAGCCAGGAAAAAACTTTATAGGTACGGTTGTCGATGACCTCGTTGAACCAGGTTTGCTCGATCTCATCGCGCTGGAAGGTAAATGAGGCGGACCCGGAAGCCAGGAACCGTCGGTAACGGAAAGTGTATTGCGCCCTGTACAGACGACTTTTGGTCGACCGCAGGGACTCAGAACCCCGGTAAAGCTGCTCCATATAGCCGCCGCTACGGTCAAACCAGCATATTTGCAGATAGGTTGGATGCTTGACCGAGAGCGAATTGAAGAAAGAGACAAGATGCTTGGGCGTTATCTGCCAAGCGATGCTGCCGTTGCCGATGATGAGAGGGGACTGCCACTTGAAGCCCTGATGATGGGTAGAGTCTGCCAGTTGCCGGGCGTAAAAAGAAAGCGCATAGTCGGCATTCACACGCAAGTTCTTCCATTCGAACCCGGTGGCAACATGCGGCTGCAGGTCGATTGATGCAAACTGGAAAGACTCGCGGATGGCTGTCGAATCGATCCATACCATGTGGTTCAGATCCGTATGTTCCAAATCAAGCGTCGCTCCGCTGTTATTATGGAGGGCCTTACTTACGGAATACCGCACTCCGGGGTCAAGCACCAATCGGGGCGCACCTGTCATGAGCGAATCCCTGAGATGCAGGTTTCCGGAATATGTCACCACGGAGGAGGAGGGCGTCATCCTGAAACTACTCAGCCATGCTTCGGTTTCCTCCTCTTTCTCCCCCTCAATGCCGCCCACCATAAACCAATCGGTCTCCTGTTCCTTTTTGGAGTGAAGTACGTTGAATGTCCCTGTCAACACCCTTCGCGAAGACCCGAGTTCATACGATGTCTGAAGGCCGGCTGAGAGAATCCGCTCCAGGGTAAACGGTGTCTCTTGGGTCAGATCCTCACTGAGGTTCTGCATCGAGGTCTTGTACGTCAGATTGGTCGCACTTCGATAGTTGAAATCATAGTTTAACCAGAAGGACCACAAACCGGCAGGGGAAGGCCGGAAAAAGGCATCTGTCATGAACTTCAAGGCCAGCGGTTTCTCTTCGTTCATCTTGACGATGTAGCTAACGTCCACATCCTCTTCCCTCTCGCTGGCCTTCGCTGCGAAATGGAAGTTGTCTGTCTGCTTGGATTCATACTGGCCCTGCAGGGATGCCCCCCAATGAAACCTGGGTTTATCGAAGCTTACGCGCACTCTTCCTTGCCCGAGAAAATGGTCCAGATATTTGTCTTCCTTTTCCCAGAATATGGTGCGGAGGCTCTTCGTCGCACCATATCCTCCCGAACCGTCAATCTCGCCTGACCACTGCGCCTTGAGCGGAGCAACAGACAAGAGCATCGCCATAAAAGTCAAAAGAAGGGGTAAGGCTACGCTTTTCATATAGGGGAAAAAGCCAGGTTCCTGCAACAAAAATAAAGAAAAAAGGCATCTGTACGGCAGTAGAACGAAGATTCGCAGAAATTTTTTGTAATTTTGCTAGACTATTCATCGAAAATGAAACGCGATCCTTATCCGCAAAGACAATTCAAGGATGTTGCCGGGACGTTTGACTACGCGGCCTCTTCTCCCATTGTTGCGCTTTTGGGTATGCTGCCCATTTCGAACAAAGCGTCCATCGGCATCAATGACAAGGGCATCTGGCTCTGGCACATAGATGCGGCAGGATCCCTTACCCTGCGCCTGTTCCCCCAGAATTGCCAGCTGGGATTCTTTGAATGGCCCTGGATCCGGGAGATTCAGGTCAGTTACAGCCGCAAGATGGCCTATTTCCTGTTCCACGACATGGACACAATCCTGCAAAAGGTGCTGCTCTGCGAACAGACGGAAGCTTTTCAAAAGGCTTTCCTGACGAAAGTCTCGGACAAGCCGGCACTCCAGTTCCCGCTGACCAGTCACAGGCAGTTCGCGGCACTGGACTACGTGGCCAGCCATCATTATACGCAGGTATATATCGTTGAATAACAGATCCTTCGCTTCGATCAGGATAACAACTACTCCGCGTCGAACTGGATGGTTTGACCGGGGAGGATGTAGTCCGATTCGATGGTCAGATCGCGGCCGTTGGAAACCTTGTTGATGTAAACAAGGCACGTGTCGCCGGGCAGCAGGCCTTTCAGGGAGGTGTCGCTGCGGACGCCGTCAACTGCCAGATACGCATCCCGATAAATGGGGGCGATGCCCGTATTGGTAATGAAAGCTGCCGTCTGCTTCTCATTGGCATAGACGCCCGTCAGGACGAAATGGTAACCGCAAGCCATGCTCGCTTCCTTGAAGCGGCTGGCCGTTCCGTATTGACCGGACGGGGCATCATTGGCAATCATGAAAGAAATGTGGTATTTGGCCGAAGCCTGTTCCCACGTGACACCATACATGCCGGCCGGATTCAGGAAATCCTTCTGGTCCGACCGCGTATAATAACTGATTTCCCCACCGCAGGCCCCTGTTTGCCAGCGGGTACCTTTGCCGATGGCATCCCAGCACTGTTCATTATAGCCTCCTTCATGGTCTTTGTGCATGAAACTGTCATCGAACAGCCCGAAACGAAGGGCCATCAGGGTAGGATCTGCCACAACCGGCGAACTGTCAGCCGCATCGATCGAGATCAGCCAGGGTATCTCCAACACACCGTCCAGATAAGTCAGGAACTCTTTCTGATAGGCAGCGGAAGGGAAATTGACGCCTGGACGGAGCGGCGTGCCGTAGATATGGTACTCGCTCCAGTGACCGAACCCGACCTCAACGAAAGCAATACGCGGATCGTCCCGGAACACCTCGTTGAAATCAGCATAGAACTGCTTGGTAAACCACTGCAACTCCTTGTTGGTCCAGTCGGCATACCAGGTGGGGCCGTCTTCATTCTCAAAAAAAGTTTCGTTGTAATCGGCCTGGGCCTTGATATAAGCAGGCACAGCCGTGGACCCGGGCTTCCCGTCGACACTGTCTTCTCCAGGATACTCATAACGGAAACGGACCACCGCCTGGTGCTTGCGGGAAGCGACATCCGTGAGCCATTTGTTAAAAGAACGCCAATCGTACTGGATCTTTCCATCCACTTTGCCGGTCACAACCTGGCAAGGAAGGCAATAGGCATATTCCAGCGAGATGGACTTTCCATAGGCGCTGTTCCGTTCACGTGCGTTGTCACTCCATAAAACCAAGCCAGTGGAAGGCTGAACAGCGTCCACACAGCCTTGGACAGCAACAGGAGCATAGGAGTCGTCCAACGGCTCCGGCGGCCTGTTCGTCGGCTCACAAGCGACAGCCGACAAAACGATGACAAGTAAGAAAAGTCGTTTCATATCACAAAAATACAGAGAATTCCGACGACCCGGGCACAATACCCCCTAAAAACGTGCCCCGCCCGGTGAAAATCACCAGTCGGGGCACAAATCAGCGGGTATTTGTTCCCGGAACGACTACTCCACGCCAGCGAGGCGCTTGTAGGTCGAGAGGCGCCACTTGGCGAATTCTTCGGTCTTGGCGAAGAGTTCGGTGGCATTCTCCGGGAAGGACTTCATCAGGGATGCATAGCGGACTTCACCCTTGAGGAAATCCTGGAACTTGGTCCAGTCAGGATCCGCCTTGCTGTCGAGCTTGAACGGATTCTGCCCGGCGGCTTCCAGAGCCGGATTGTAGCGGTACAGATGCCAGTAGCCGCATTCGACGGCACGCTTCTCTTCCGCCTGGCTGTGACCCATGCCGGCCTTCAGGCCATGGTTGATACACGGCGCGTAGGCAATGATCAGGGACGGACCATCGTAGGCTTCTGCCTCCTTGATCGCATTGAGGAACTGGGCCTGCGAAGCACCCATCGCCACCTGGGCCACATAGACGTAGCCGTAGCTGATGGCCATCATGCCGAGGTCTTTCTTGCGGATCTTCTTGCCCGAAGTGGCGAACTTCGCCACGGCGCCGGCCGGCGTCGATTTCGACGACTGGCCACCCGTATTGGAGTATACCTCGGTATCGAGCACGAGGACATTGACATTCTCGCCGGAGGCCAGCACATGGTCGAGACCGCCGTAACCGATGTCATACGCCCAACCGTCGCCACCGAAGATCCACTGGCTGCGGGCCGGGATGAAGTTCTGGAGTTCGAGCAGTTGCTTGCAGATGTCGCAACCGCATTCCTTCATCAGCGGAACAAGCGCGTCACAGACCTTGCGCGTGACAGCCGCGTCATTCCGGGCACCGAGCCACTGTTCGAACAGCGTCTTGATCTCGGAAGAGCAGCAGTTGCATTCGAGGCCTTCCTTCATCAGGCGGGCCACCGTCGCACGGACGCGGTCGGAACCCAGGTGCATACCCAGACCGAACTCGGCATTGTCCTCAAAGAGGGAATTCTGCCAGGCCGGACCGTGACCTTCGGCGTTCTTGCAGAACGGCGAGGACGGGAAAGCGGCGCTGTAGATTGACGAGCAGCCCGTAGCGTTGGCAATCATCATACGGTCGCCGAACAGCTGGGTGATGGCCTTGATATACGGTGTCTCACCGCAGCCGGCGCAGGCACCCGAGAACTCGAACAGCGGCTGGGCGAACTGGGAATTCTTGACATTCTGCGCCTTCGGCGCGATGTCTTCCTTGTAACCCACGTTGGCGTGCAGGTAATCGAAATTGGCCTGCTCGGCAGCCTGGCTGTCGAGGCTCTTCATCACGAGGGCCTTCTCCTTGGCCGGGCAGACGTCGGCGCAGTTGCCGCAGCCCGTGCAGTCGAGCGGAGAAACCTGCATCGTGAACGTATAGTCCTTGAACTGGGCGACACCCGGTTTGCGCTTGATACCCTGCGGCGCCTTCCCGGCTTCGGCCGCGTTCATCAGGAACGGACGGATGGCAGCGTGCGGGCAGACAAAGGCGCACTGGTTGCACTGGATACAGTTGGCGGGATTCCATTCGGGGACCTCGACAGCCGTACCACGCTTTTCGTAAGCAGCCGTGCCGGCCGGAATCGTACCGTCCACCATGTCACCGGCGAAGGTACTGACGGGCAGGTCGTTGCCATTCTGGGCAGCCACCACGTCGGCCACGTTGCGGATGAATTCAGGCGCCAGGCGCTCATAGTTCGCATTGACGAATTTGCCGCAGGCGTTCTTCCAGGATTCCGGAATCTCGACTTCCACGTAGTCACCGCCACGGTCCACGGCCGCGTAGTTCATCTTCACGACGTTCTCGCCTTTCTTGCCGTAGGATTTGTCGATGGCTTTCTTCATGTAGGCCACAGCCTCGTCGTACGGAATGATGCCCGTGATCTTGAAGAAAGCGCTCTGGAGGATGGTATTGGTGCGGCCGCCCAGACCGATCTCGGCAGCAATCTTGGTGGCGTTGATCAGGTAGAGACGGATGTGCTTCTCCACGATGGTCTTCTTCACGAAATCGGGGATGCGCTTGAAGGTCTCTTCGGTATCCCAGAGGCTGTTGAGCAGCAGCGAACCGCCTTCCTTGATGCCCTTGAGCACATCGTACTTGTACAGGTAGGACGGCACGTGGCAAGCCACGAAATCGGGCGTCGAAACGAGGTAAGGGGCATGGATCGGCTGGTCGCCGAAACGCAGGTGCGAGCAGGTATAGCCGCCGGACTTCTTGGAATCGTAGTCGAAGTAGCCCTGGCAGTATTTCGGGGTGTGGTCGCCGATGATCTTGATGGTGTTCTTGTTGGCACCCACCGTACCGTCGGAGCCCAGGCCGAAGAACTTGCACTCATAGGTGCCTTTCTTCACGATGGAGACTTCTTCCTTGAGCGGGAGCGACTTGAAGGTTACGTCGTCCACGATGCCGATGGTGAAGCCGTTCTTGGGTTCGCGGAGCTTGAAATTGTCGAACACGGCGATGATCTGGGCAGGGCTGGTATCCTTGGAGGAGAGGCCATAGCGGCCGCCGACGAGCAGCGGGGCTTTGTCGCCCAGGTCGGCGATGACGCTCTTCACATCGAGGTAGAGCGGTTCGCCCAGGGCGCCCGGTTCCTTGGTGCGGTCGAGGACGGCGATACGCTTGGCCGTCTTCGGCAGGGCCCGGAGGAAATACTTGGCAGAGAACGGACGATACAGGCGGACGGTGATCAGGCCGAGCTTCTCGCCGCGCGTTTCAGCCAGATAGTCGATGGTCTCCTTGATGGTCTCGCAGACGGAGCCCATGGCGATGATGACGTTTTCGGCATCCGGTGCGCCATAGTAGTCGAATGGCAGGTAGTGGCGGCCGGTCAGTTCGCTGATCTCACCCATGTAGCGGGCGACGATATCGGGAACGGCATCATAATAAGGGTTGCAGGCTTCGCGGGCCTGGAAGAATACATCCGGGTTCTGGTTGGTACCGCGGGTGACGGGCTTGTTCGGATTGAGGGCTTTGGCGCGGAACTGCGCAAGGGCCTTGTCGCTCACGAGCGGACGGAGATCTTCCGCTTCGAGCATCTCGATCTTCTGGATCTCATGGGAGGTGCGGAAACCGTCGAAGAAATGCACGAACGGCACGCTTGACTTGAGGGTGGCCAGATGGGCTACGGCGGCCAGGTCCATGGCTTCCTGCACGCTGGCAGAGGCCAGCATCGCAAAACCGGTCTGGCGCACGCTCATCACGTCCTGGTGGTCTCCGAAAATGGAGAGAGCCTGCGAAGCGAGGGTACGGGCCGAAACATGGAAAACGGTCGGCAGCAGCTCGCCCGCAATCTTGTACATGTTGGGGATCATCAGGAGAAGACCCTGGGACGCAGTGAAAGTGGTGGTCAGGCTGCCTGCCTGGAGGGAGCCATGCACAGCGCCGGCGGCACCGGCTTCACTCTGCATCTCGGTGACTTTGACAGTCTCGCCGAACATGTTCTTCTTGCCGAAAGCGGCCCACTCGTCCACGAGTTCCGCCATCGTAGAAGACGGGGTAATCGGATAGATAGCCGCGTGCTCACTGAAAAGATACGCTACGTGAGCCGCGGCGAAATTGCCATCACAGGTGATGAATTTTTTTTCTTTTGCCATACGACTATAAGGGTTAATGAATATTCTAACTTACAAAGATACAAAGAATTTAAGCAATCCCCGCAATTTCTGTCCCTTCTGGCGCGATTTTCCGCACCAAACCTTGCAAAACCGTGCCGGGTCCCACCTCGGTGAAGGAAACCGCACCGTCCGCCACCATGTTCTTGACGGTCTGGGTCCAGCGCACCGGAGAAGTGAGCTGCATCAGCAGATTGTGCCGGATCTCATCAGGATCGGTGTGCGGCAGGGCATCCACATTCTGGTAAATCGGGCAGCGGGGCGTGTGGAACTGCGTAGCTTCAATAGCGGCGGCGAGTTCCTGCCGGGCCGGCTCCATCAGCGGGGAATGGAAGGCACCACCCACTTGCAGTGGCAGCGCACGCTTGACGCCGCGTGCCTTGAGTTCAGCGCAGGCAGCCTGGACAGCCGCCACTTCGCCGGAGATCACGATCTGACCGTCATTGTTGTAGTTGGCCGGAATCACCACACCGGAAACCTGGCTGCAAACCTCCTCGATCATCGTCGCGTCACCACCGATGATGGCAGCCATCGTACCGGGCACGGCCTCACAGCAGCGCTGCATGGCGAAGGCGCGGGCTGCGACGAGCCGGAGGGCATCCTCAAAATCGAGGGCGCCTGCCGCGACCAGGGCGGAAAACTCGCCGAGCGAATGGCCGGCGGTCATATCCGGCTTGGCACCGCAGGAGAGGAACGCCGCCACGGAGTGGAGGAAAACGGCCGGCTGCGTCACTTTCGTGGCTTTCAGGTCATCGGCCGTGCCGCTGAACATGATCTCGCGCAGGCCGAAACCCAGGATGCTGTCGGCCGCATCGAACAAATCCCGGGCTTGGGGATTACGCACATAAAGCTCGTGTCCCATGCCGGTAAACTGGGATCCCTGTCCCGGAAAAACATATGCTTTTTTCATCGAAAGATCGTTTTTTGAAATCCGCCGCAAAGGTAGTAATAATATTTGTTTACGGATAATTCCGTATCTTCGTAGAAAATTCCTTGTATTTATGAGAAAAATGCTTCCCGCTACGCTCGTAGCGCTCTGTTTCTTCCTGACCGCTGGAGCAGAGACGATCACCGTCCGTCAATTCCGCCATGTCGGACCTTTCCCTGTCCAGACCCCCTTCCTGGTCGATTCCGTCGATGTCCAGTCAAAGGCCTTCGATGCGAAGTCATTCCTCGATGCGTCCTTTTCGAAAGAGGGCCTGGCAGCCTCGACACCCTGTGCCGGGGAAGACCTGCCCGCTTGCGATCGCTTGTCGGTTGGCCTGGTTTCTTTCGCGTTTGAAAACGCCCGGTTCGCGCCTGTGACCATCACGGTTACGGGAGAAATGGAAGGCCATCACCTGTTCGTCGACGGCAAGAAAGCGGAAGGGACGCTCAAGCTCGCTCCCGGCACGCACCAGGCCGAAATCAAATACCTGGCCGCCTCCGGGAAGAAACCGTCCCTGAAGGTTACCCTTGAAACGCCGGCCGAAGGGGTCCTCTCGTACCGGGAAGACGGGAAGCACCGCTACGGGATGAAAGATGTCCTGCTGGGAACCCGTTTTTCCGGCGTTTCCCTGTCACCTGACGGCAAGTGGCTGATCACCAACTATACCACCACACGGGAAGGCGGTCGAACGGAGCGGTTCTGCCAACTGTCCGAAACGGCCACCGGACGGGTTGTGCTCCGAACCCAGGAGCGTCTCGCGTGGATGCCGGTATCCAACAAATACTACCTGACCCGGAAAGAGGATGCGGGCATCCGGCTCATTACCGTGGATCCCGCCACGGGGCAGGAAGAGACCCTGGCCCAAGCCATTCCGGAAGGTTTCTTCCAATTTGGCCCCACCGAAGACTGTCTGCTCTATTCCAAGTCAGAAGAAGGACCCAAAGAGAAAGACAATATCTACCAGATCCTGACGCCCGACGACCGGCAGCCCGGCTGGCGCAGCCGCTCCTATCCGGCCCGTTACGATCTGAAAACCGGTGTGATGCAGCGGCTCGCGTATGGCTATCACAATGCCTGGCTGAACGATGTGTCGGCGGATGGAAAGAAAGGCCTGCTGATGGTCAGCGAAGAAAGGCTCACACAGCGGCCTACGACCGTCTCCACCCTCTATCTGCTGGATATGGAAACCCTGCAGGCCGAGAAACTGGTGGACCGCGACGGCTTCATGCAGCAGGCGGCTTTCTCACCCGACGGCAAACAGGTCCTGCTCGGCGGCTCGCCGGAAGCTTTCGGGGGCATCGGAATGAAGGTCCGCAAAGGGCAGACGCCCAGCATGACCGACATCCAGCTCTACCTGATGGATCTTGCCACGCGGAAGATCCGGCCTGTCACCAAGGATTTTGATCCCTGTGTGAGCAACGCCGAGTGGAGCCGGGCAGACGGGCAGATCTACCTGACGGCCGAGAATCGCGACCGCGTCGATCTCTACCGGCTGAATCCCCGCAACGGAAAGATTACCTGGCTCGAAACGCAGGAAGACATGGTGAATGGATTCAGTCTGGCGGCGGCCAGCCCCGCCTTGGCATGGTATGGCCAGAGCGCCTCGAACTCCGACAGGCGATATCTGCTCGATACCCGCAACGGCCAGAGCGTCCTGCAGGAAGACCTCAGTGCAACCATCCTCCAGGATGTCAAGCTGGGCAGCTGCCAAGCCTGGAATTTCAAGAATTCCAAGGGTGAGACCGTGTATGGCCGCTTCTATCTCCCGCCGGATTTCGATCCTTCGAAGAAGTATCCGATGATCGTGAACTACTACGGCGGCTGCAGCCCCACGGGCCGGAATTTCGAAAGCCGCTACCCGCACCACGCCTACGCGGCCCTGGGCTATGTCGTCTATGTCGTCGCCGTGCCTTCCGGTGCCACCGGCAACGGCCAGGAATGGTCGGCCCGGCACGTCAACACGGCCGGGAACGGCCCGGCCCAGGACATCATCGAAGGCACGGAACAATTCTGCAGGGAACACCCTTTCGTCAATCCGGAGAAAATCGGCTGCATCGGCGCCTCCTACGGCGGTTTCATGTCGCAGTACCTGCCCACGCTCACCGACCGCTTCGCCTGCTCCGTCTCCCATGCCGGCATCAGCGACCACACCAGCTACTGGGGCTTCGGCTACTGGGGATATTCCTACAGTGAGACCTCGATGGCGAACAGCTACCCTTGGTCCGACCGCGAACTGTATGTGGACCATAGCCCGCTCTATCTGGCCGACAAGATCAACACGCCGATCCTGCTGATCCACGGCGATGCCGACACGAACGTCCCGTTCAACGAAAGCATCCAGCTCTTCACGGCCCTCAAGCTCCTGGGCAAAGAAACCGCCCTGGTGGCCGTCAAAGACCAGAACCACCACATCCTGGACTACGCCAAGCGCCTCGAATGGCAATCCACCATCTGGGCCTGGTTCGCCAAGTACCTCCAGGACGACCCCTCCTGGTGGGACGCCCTCTACCCGCCCAAATCTTTATGAAAAGCTATACAGCTTGAGCAAAGTGCCTTGTGCGACTGCTCTGCAGTCGCCGGTTCCGCACGGGGGTACAAAAAAAGCCAGGACATCCTGGCTTTTTTTGTACCCCCGTGCGGAATCGAACCGCAACCGTCAGAACCGGAATCTGAAATTCTATCCATTAAACTACGGAGGCCGGTTTTGCACCTGCAAAGATATTGTTTTTCTTTGATTATTTCGCTATATTTGCAAAATGTTTTGAGGAAAAACCATACAAATCATAACTTACAACCTACGCTATGGCTCGTGAAATCAAATTTTCGCTCGTTTACCGAGACATGTGGCAGTCATCCGGCAAATACACCGCCCGCGTTGACCAGCTTCAAGAAATAGCTCCAGTAATCATCGACATGGGTTGCTTTGACCGCGTTGAAACGAACGGCGGTGCGTTCGAACAGGTCCAGCTCCTCTATGGCCAGAATCCGAACAAGGCCGTGCGGGCCTTTACGGCGCCGCTCCACAAGGCGGGCATCCAGACACACATGCTGGACCGTGGCCTCAACGCGCTCCGCATGTACCCCTGCCCGGTTGATGTGCGCAAGCTCATGTACAAGGTCAAGCATGCCCAGGGCGTCGATATCACCCGCATCTTCGACGGCCTGAACGATGCCAACAACATCATCCCTTCCATCAAGTATGCGATCGAAGGCGGCATGATCCCGCAGGCTTCCCTGTGTATCACCTACTCCCCCATCCACACCGTGGAGTACTACACCAAACTGGCCGAAAAACTCATCGAAGCCGGCGCGCAGGAGATCTGTCTCAAGGATATGGCCGGTATCGGCCGTCCCTGGTCGATCGGTCAGATCATCGCCAACATCAAGAAGAACCATCCGAAGATCGTGATCCAGTATCACGGCCACACCGGCCCCGGTTTCTCCGTAGCTTCGATGCTGGAAGCCGCCAAGGCAGGTGTCGATGTGCTCGACGTGGCCATGGAACCGCTTTCCTGGGGCAAGATCCATCCGGACGTGATTACCATCCGTGCGATGCTCAAGGATGCCGGTTTCCAGGTGAAGGACATCAACATGAAGGCCTACATGGAAGCCCGCGCCCTCACGCAGAAGTTCATCGACGACTTCCTGGGATACTTCATCGAGCCGACCAACCATCACCTGACCTCCCTGCTGGTGGGCTGCGGTCTGCCGGGCGGCATGATGGGTTCCATGATGGCCGACCTGAAAGGCGTCCATCCGGCCGTGAATATGTACCTGCGCAACAACGGCAAACCCGAAGTGTCGCTGGACGACCTGGTGGTCAAGTTGTTCGAGGAAGTGGAATACGTATGGCCGAAGGTCGGTTACCCGCCGTTGGTGACCCCGTTCAGCCAGTATGTGAAGAACATCGCCCTGATGAATATCATGGCCGAAGCGCAGGGCAAGCCGCGCTACAGCCTCCTCACCGACAAGAGCATCTGGGGCATGATCCTGGGCAAGAGCGGCGTGCTGCCGGGCCCGGTGGCGCCGGAGATCAAGGAACTCGCCGCCAAGCAGGGCTTCGAATTCTTCGAAGGCGACGTCCAGGCGCTCTATCCTGACGACATGGACGAATATCGCAAGGAGATGAAGGAGAACGGCTGGGAGTTCGGTCCCGACGACGAAGAACTCTTCGAGCTCGCCATGCACCCGACGCAGTACCGCGACTACAAGAGCGGTGCCGCCGAGAAACGCTTCAAGAACGATCTGGAAGCCGCCCGTGCAAAAGCCGGTGCCCCGATTATCGTCGAGCGCCCGGTCGTCGAGCGTCCTGCCTTCGACATCGAGAAATACACCGAACAGCACCCGAATGCCCAGCCGATCCAGACGCCGGCTGCCGGTACCCTCACCTGGACTGTCGAACCGTCGGGCGAGTCCATCGCTCCGGCCATCGGCACCAAGATCGAGGAAGGCAAACCCGCCTGCTGGGTCCAGGCCTACTATGGCGTGGAGGAATGCAAAGCGCTCAAGAGCGGCCGCATTGTCTCGATCAACGCCAAACAGGGCGACAAGGTCGTCAAAGGCCAAATCGTCGGCTTTATCGAATAATAAGAGAGGGTGGCGCGCCACCCTCTCTTTTTCCAAGTCAGTTAAGGAGTTCGATCGCAGGATCGAGCTCCTTTTTCAGTGCCGGAACGTCGATCTCGAAATAGTGGTACGCGTAGAGATACTTCGGCTTGATCAGGTTCGCCGCCTTGATGAACTCCGCGTCCGTCATCGTGTACGGGAGATTTTTCGGCAGGAAGGCCAGATCGATCCGCGGCAGGTCCTGCATCTCGGGAATCGGTTCCGTGTCACCGGCCAGATAGACTTTGAATCCATCGAAATCGAGCACATACCCGTTGCCGACGCCCCGTGGGTGAAAGAGGTCACCCTGCGGGTTGCGGCGGTTGATGTTGTAGGCTTCGGCGGCAAAGATGCCGATGCCTTCCCAATAGCAATACTCGTCATTGGCCAGGACGGTATAACGCGCGTCCACATGCCCCACGTTCTGGCTTACGATGAAAGCCGTCTGCGGCGTCTCGATCGGGCCGATCGCTTTCTTATCGTAATGATCGTAGTGGTTGTGCGTGATGAGGATCAAGTCGGCCGGGGTCCGGCCTGCATAGTCGCAGACCTCGCTGTACGGGTCGACATAGATGACCTTGTCACCTATGTCGAAGCGTACAGAAGCGTGGCCGAGCACCTCGACCTTCAGCGCGCCCATCGGAGTCTGGAACGTCTTCATCGCTTGTAATCTCTATTATTCCGTTCCGGAGTAGCCAGGATTCTGCTGAATGTCGGGATTCGTGTGAATCTCATCGATCGAGATCGGGAGCCGGCACAGGTTGTTGTTGCGGTCGATGGTCAGTCCGCGACGGGAAGACACCGTAGCACCGTAATACGCATTGTCTTCGAAGGTGAGCGTCTTGTTCAGACGGCAGGCCTCGAAGAAGAGTTTGCCTTCGCAGAGGAACTCGCGACGGTACTCTTTGTAGATCTCTTCAGCCGTTACAGTCGAAGCGGTCCACGGCGTGTAATCGGGATTGCGTTTGGCGATGGCATTCAGGTAATCTGCCGCTTTGGCCGCATTGTTGCCGGCCAGGGCCGCCTCAGCCGCGAGCAGATAGGCTTCGGAAAGACGGAACACCTTGATGTTGACAGCCGTATAATTGGAAGAACCTTTGTCACCGGCGAGTTTGGTGCTGCCCGAATACTTGTAGCAGCAATCCTTTCCATAGTGAGAACGGGCGCGGATGTTGTCGGATACGCTGGAATCGTTATAGTAGTGGTCCCAGTCCATCACGCCCCAGCGCACATCGTTCTCGCCCATGATGTCCATCCAGTATTTGCTGGCATAGAAATTACCGTTGGCGGCATTGATGTGGCCCTTGCGCATGTAATAGCAGCCGAGGCTGCCGGTACCCAGGTCGCGCTCACTCGGATAGATACCAAACTCGAGAATCGACTCGCTGCCGAATTCACCGGTCCAGGAATTCACCCAGTTGTTCGGCGTGTAAAGCGTATAGACATTGCTGTTGATCACGTTCTCAAATGCGGCGAGGGCGGAAGACTGGTTTCCCATATACTGATAGACCTTGCCGAGCAGCATCTGGTTCGCATAGTAGTTCACATAGCCGCGGCTGGCCCGCTTCGAAAGCAGCGTAGCAGCCTCGTTGAGGTCGGCGACGATCTGGGTGTAGGCCTTCTCGACCGGGTCGCGCTGCAGTTTCTCCGCCGCATTGACCTGAGCGGTGACGACCGGGATGCCGACGCTGCTCTTGTCCATGTCATACGGCTTGCCGTAGAGGCGCACCAGGTCGAAATGGATCAGGGCACGGATGGTCAGCGCCTGGCCGAGGTAATCGTCAAGGTTTTCGGTCGTCCCCTCCTCTTTCATCTTTTCAATGTTGGCGATGATGTTGTTGGCCTGCAGGAGGCAGAAATAGCCCGTTGACCAGAAACCCGAATAGGAGCCGCTGGACGCGGAATGGTTGAAATAGTAGAGCGCGTCACCCGGGTTGCCGCCCGTATAGATGGTCATGTCACCGCCCTTGGCGTCGCCATAGAGCAGGAAGTTACGGCCATAGTAATTGGCGGACGTGAGGTTGTAGATCAGGCCGTTCAGCATGACCTGCGCATCCTGGGCACTCGTCAGGCAGGTCGAGGAGTCTGCTTGGTTGGTCGGAGCCATGTCGAGGAAATTCTCGCAAGAGGCAAGCATCAGGATGCAGGCCAATGAGAGCAATATATTGTAAATCCTTTTCATAATTCAATGTTTTTGAGGGTTCCTTTAGAAGCTGAGTTCAATACCGAAGGTGTAGGTCTTTCCAATAGGAGTCTCAAAGGCGCGGGTTCCGTAGGCGTTGACCTCCGGGTCGGCCCATTTGTACTTGGAGAAGGTCAGCAGGTTGCTGCCGTTGAAATAGACGCGGGCCTTGTCGAGGCCGATCTTGCGGACCACGTTGGTCGGCAGGTTGTAGCCAAGGGAAACCGTCTTCAGGCGGAGGAACGAACCGTCATGCATCCAGCGGGAGCTGTATTCCATGGCGTCTTCCAGGTCACAGCCGCGGAGCTGCGGATAGATGCCGCTGTGGTTGGTCGGGGTCCAGACATTGTCCAGGTACTGCTTGCCGCGGATACGGTTCCAGAAATAACCGTCATCCGCCAGGCGGTACACCGCACCGTCATAGATCTGGCCGCCGATCTTGTAGAGGAAGTTCAGTCCGAGGGTCAGGCCTTTCCATTCGATGTCGGTATTGATGCCGCCGTATGCGAAGGGGTTGGCATCGCCCAGGATGACCTCGTCGGTGTCATTGAAGTCGAGCACCACGTTGCGGCCGTTGAGCTGCATGTCCGCATTGCTGTTGTTGGAGTACCAGAGGTTGTCGCCGTTCTCCGGATTGGTACCGGCCCATTCGCGGCCGTAGATAGCCAGGGTCGATTCGCCCACGCGGTAGAGGAACTGTGTGTTTCCGTCGCCGCCCGTCGGGTCGTACCAGATGATGTCGGCATCGTCGTACAATTTCGTCACCCGCGAACGGATGAAGGAGGCATTGATGCCGGCACTCCAGCGGAAGTTGTTGTTCCGGATGATGTCACCGTTGATTTCCACCTCGAAACCGTGGTTGTTGATCTCACCGATGTTCTGCAGCGTGGAGGAGAAGCCGGTGATCGTGGAGATCGGCACGTCCTGCAGCAGGTCTTTCGAATCGCGGTTGAAGTACTCGACACTCCCGCTCAGTCGGTTGTTGAAGAGGCCGAATTCAAGGGCGAGGTTGTAGGTATAGCTCGTCTCCCAGGAAAGGTTGGCGTCGGCCGCATTGATCAGGGCGCCGCCCGGGGAACCCATATATTGATAGCTGTAACCGGCCAGGGAGCGCCAGCCGTAGTTGCTGCTCGGCAGCGTACCGTTGACACCGTAGGAAGCACGGAGACGCAGATTGTCGATGACATCCTGGCTCTTCATGAATTCTTCCTCGCTGATGCGCCAGGAAGCGGCCACGGACCAGAAGTTACCCCAACGGGTATCCGGACCCAGGCGGGAGGAGCCGTCACGGCGGAAGGAAGCCGATGCATAGTACTTGCCGCCGAAGTTGTATTCCAGACGGGAAAGGATCGACATCATCGAGTTGCCCCAGTTGTAGCCGCTGGCGTCGAGGGAGCCGGCCGTGGAAACCGTATGGAGGGCGCTGACCGGAAGGTCCTTACCCGTGGAACGATGGAAGTCGGTCTGGTTCTTCTCGGCCTCGAAACCGACGAGGGCCGAAACCGTGTGGTTGCCGAAGGTCTTGTTGAAATTCAGCGTGGAGGAAGAGACGATCTTCTGGTAGATGGTGGACATCTCGTTGACGCGGCCGTTGTCGGAAGCGCCCGAGAAGTGCTCGGGGCTGTAATAGATATGGTCGCGGTAACGCGTGTCGTCATAGGAGAAGACCGTACGGAAATTCAGCCAATCCGTGAACTTGATTGTCGCCGTCTCGCTGACGGAGAGTTTCAGGCTCTTGGATTTGTTTTCCCACAGATTGTTGTAGTACAACAGGTTGTAACCGTAGCTCTGGTATCTCGATGTCCACGGCGATCCATCCTTGTAGTTGTCGGGCCAGTAGAGAGGCCACAGCAGGTTGACCGACTGCATGAAGTAGTTGTCGGAGTTGTTGATGGTATCGTTGAAGCCCGTGCGGCTGGTGCTTGCGACAGCCACGTTGGTGGCCAGTTCGAAGAACTTGCCGACTTTCTGATTGAGGTTCACGCGACCGCTCAGACGGTCGAAGCCGTTGATATAGACGCGGCCCTGGTCTTTCGTATAGGAGAACGAAGTATAGTAGCTGCTGGTCTTCGTACCGCCGCTCACGCTCAAGTCATAGGTCTGATAGATGGCCTTGCGGAAATAGGCGTCCATCCAGTCGAAGAAGACGAGGTTGCCATTGGCGTCGACGCGTTTGATCTGGCCATCGGTGCGGGCTTCGATCTTGATGGGATCATATGCACCCGTACCCGTAGTGGACAACTGATAGCCGAAACGGTTCCAACGGCTGTTCAGCATGCTGACGGCATCCGCCGCCGCCTCGGCATCGTTGAGACCGTCCACACGGGTGGCCGCATCGTGGAAGATGGTATAGAGTGCATTGACATTGTCATAGACAGAAGCGGGCTCGAAGTTCTTCACAGCCCAGTCCGGCGTGATACCGACCGAAGCCTTGAAAGTGACCGTCGGACGTCCTTCCTTGCCGCGTTTCGTCGTGACCAGGATCACACCGTTGGCCGCCCGTGAACCGTAGAGGGCGGAGGCCGCGGCGTCCTTCAGCACCGTGATGGATTCGATATCGCTCGGGTTGAGGGAGTTCATCACGTTGTTGGTCGAATAGATGTAGTCGCTCATCTGGCCGGCGTCACCCGACTGGGCCGGGACACCGTCGATGACGTAGAGCGGCTCATTGGACGCATTCATTGAACCGATACCGCGGATGCGGATCGAAGCGGCCGAACCAGCCTGGCCGGAACTGCCTGTAATCTGCATGCCGGCGACCTTGCCGTTAAGGGCCTGCTCGAAAGAAACGGTCGGCACATCCTTGATGGCTTCCTGCTTGACGACAGAAGCCGCACCAGTATAGGTGCCTTTCTTTGCGGTACCGTAGGCGACCACGATGGTCTCCTCGAGGGATTCCGCATTGGGAGCCAGCGCGGCGTCCACGACGCCCCTTCCATTGACCATCACCTCCAGGTCATTGAAACCGATGGAGGAGAAGACCAAGACTGCATTGGACGGTACATTGTCCAGGACATACGCACCGTTTTCATTGGAAGCGACACCCGTCATCGTGCCCTTCACCACAACGCTGGCGAAAGGGATGGGCGTCCCGTCCTGTGAAGAAGTCACCCTGCCGGTGACCCGGTTCTGCGCAAACAATGAACTGCAGGACAGCACCATCAGCGCAACAATCAATACTTTCTTCATAAGCAGCATTTTTTGGTTAAATTATAGTGTTTTCCTCTTTTTCAGGGGATTTTATACAAATTTAAAAAAATAATTTCGCAAAAATCACTATTCTTTCGCAAAAAAAGCAGTTCCAGCACGACCTGGAGCGGGGTTTTCCAAAAAAGAGGAAGGACAAAACTTGTTTTTTCCCATTTATTTTTGTTATTTTTGTAGAGCATAGCCGACAATCCTAACCAAAACCATAATCAATCAACTCGATCCGCTTATGAAGAAACTATTCACAGCCGCACTGCTGGTACTCATCTGCAGTACCACCTTCGCGCAGAACAGAGTGACGGGACGCGTCACTTCTTCAGAGGATGGAAGTCCGATTCCTTTCGCCAGCGTTGTGGTGAAGGGAACGATGAATGGCGTTGCCACGGATGACAATGGTGTCTATACCCTCACCAACGTCGCCCGCGGCGCCATCCTGGAATTTTCATCTGTCGGTTTCATCACGCAGGAAGTCCAGTATGAAGGGGCACCTGCGGTCAATGTGATCCTTGCCCCTGACCGGGAAGCCCTTGAAGAAGCCATGGTCGTGGCTTACGGTACGGTCAAGAAAGGCTCCTATTCCGGCTCTGCAGCCGTAGTGAAGCAAGAGTCCATCAAAGATGCGCCGGTCGTAAGCTTCGAACAGGTCCTCGCCGGTAAGGCGCCTGGTGTCCAGGTGGCCAACTACTCCGGCCAGCCGGGCTCTGAAGCAGACATCTCCATCCGTGGTTTCGGCTCCTTCAATGCCGGCAACCAGCCGCTCTATGTCATCGACGGCGTGCCTGCCACCAGCGGCGACTACTCCTCCGGCAACATCTCCACCAGCGCGATGAACTACCTCAACCCGAACGATATCGAATCCATCACCATCCTGAAGGATGCGGCGGCGGCTTCGCTCTACGGTTCCCGCGCTTCCAACGGTGTGATCCTGATCACGACCAAGAAAGGTAAATCCGGCAAACTGACGACCAATTTCAAGGCCAGCGCCGGTTTCTCCTATTTCGCCTACGACAACTACCCCCTGGCCAACGACGCCGAGACCGAGTCCCTGCACCGGATGGCCTGGACCAACTACGCCAACGACAACCCGTCTTCCTGGAAGAGCTATGGCAGTGTCGATGCGTACGTGAATGCCAAGGTGGAAGCCAACTATCCGTCGAAGGATGAAAGCAAGTATATATATAAGGACTGGGAGAAAGTGCTCTTCCGCACCGGTATCGCCCAGAACTATGAGCTGAGCCTCTCCGGCGGCGGCGAAAAAGGCAAGGTCTATGCTTCAGTGGGCTGGACCGACCAGCAGGGTGTGGTCACCATCGACTACCTGAAGCGTTTTTCCACCACGATCAACGCGGAAGCCAACGTCAACAACTGGCTCAAGGTCGGCGGCACCACCCAGTTCTCCTGGCAATACCAGACCGGTCACCAGGACGGTTACGCCACCAAGGACAACCCGTTCTTCATCTGGAAGGTCGTCCTCAACGAGCGCTGGCCGTACGCCTACAAGGATACGGGAGACCTCTATCTCGAGCGCTGGAGCCCCAGCTTCTCGACCGTCAACCCGGTGCAGACCTACGACAAGCAGATCAACGATGCCTGGCAGCACCGCCTGATCCTCAAGGGCTGGGCAGAAGCCAAATTTACCGACTGGCTCCGGCTCAAATCGACCGTGGGCGAAGACTGGCTCTATATGCACGACCGTTTCGGCTGGCTCTACGGCCACCCGAACTTCTATGCCTACAGTGACATCGGCGGCTATATGGGCGACCGGCACCGCAACGTGCACCGCCTGGTCAGCTCCACGCAGCTCAATTTCGACAAGACCTGGGGCGACCATCATCTCGCCATGATGGCCGGCTGGGAGGCCGAACGCGAGAAATTCGAGTACACGCGCCTCAACAAGATCGACTTCTCCTACATGGGCGCCACCGAATCGTACCTGGCCTCGAACTTCGATGACGGCTACACCTATTCGCGCCTCTGCACCCTCCTCTCCGCCCTCGGCAGCGTCAGCTATGACTTCGGCGCCCGCTACTACCTGACCGGCACGTTCCGCCGCGACGGCAGCTCGAAACTCGCACCGGAAACCCGCTGGGGTAATTTCTGGTCCGTCAGTGCATCGTGGCGCTTCTCCAACGAGGCGTTCCTGAAAGATTCCGCCTGGCTGACCGATGGCAAGATCCGTGGATCCTATGGTACCTCCGGTACCCTGCCGTCTGACTATTTCGGCTATATGTCCGTGTACAACTACACGAGCTACGGCAACACCGGCGCCAGCTATCCGGGCAATCTCGCCAACTCCGACCTCTCCTGGGAAAAGAACCGCAACTGGAACGTCGGTCTTGACCTGCGCCTGTTCGACCAGGTCGACCTGACGGTCGAGTACTTCAACAAACTGACCACCGACCTGTTGCTCGACGCCTCCGTGCCTTCCACCACCGGTTTCACCTCCACGCTGATGAACATCGGCTCCATGGTCAACCGCGGCTGGGAAATCGCCGTGAACTGGGACATCCTGCGCAACAACAACGGCTGGAACCTGTCGGTCGGCGCCAACTGGTCGCACGTCCACAATGAGATCCTCTCCCTCTCCGAAGAAGGCGAATCCATCGCCGACACGCCGCACGTGTGGCAGGCCGGCTATCCGTTCTACCAGTACCGTACCCGCAATTACCTGGGTGTGTGCCCGGAAGACAACTATATGGACAACAGCCGCCTGAAAGCCGGTAACCCGATGTACGCCGAAGGTTCCTGGTACGAGAAAGGCGAGACGGCCGACCAGACCGTGGTGCTGCAGAACGGCACGGTGATCAATGCCGGTCAGACCATTCCCGAAGACACCTTCAACTACTACCCCACCAACCGCAACAATGCCAGCAACATGATCCTGGAAGGCATGAGCGCCATCCCGAAAGGCTTCGGCGGCTTCAACCTCAATGTAGGCTGGAAGGGCCTCACCCTCGACATGGCCTGGTCCTACAAGTATGGCCACTATATCTGGGATGAAGGTGTGGAACAGATGGAAAGCGACGGTTATTTCGACTTCCACCGCAACATCGCCAAGGACCAGCTGAATGCCTGGACTCCGACCAACACCAACACCAATGTCCCGCGCCGTATCCGCGACAACGGACAGGGCGGTTACTACTATTCGAGCAAGTACCTCAAGAAGGGTGACTTCCTCCGCCTGAAGAACCTGACCCTCTCCTATCGTCTTCCCGCCGCAGCGGCCAGCAAGATCGGCCTGGCCGGTGCCCGCTTCTATGTGGCAGGCGCCAACGTGCTGACCTTCTCCGGCCTGAACATCGACCCGGAAATCACGTCCAGCGGCTACTACAACTACACGATGCCGGCCATGCGGACCGTAACCCTCGGCCTCGACCTGACATTCTAATCAAGCTTTGACAGATATGAAACATTCTATCAGATACATTGCGATTGCGGCCGTCCTGCTGCTCGGACTGACCGCCTGTGAGGGATTCCTGGACACGACGCCGACCAATGCGGTGGTGGACAAGAACGCGATGGTGACACTGGCCGATGCGGGCATCGCTTGCAACGGTCTATACACCCCGCTGAAATACTATACCCTCTACGGTACCTATATCCCCTATATGGGTGACCTGCGGGCCGACAACATCTACCCGCGTACCTCCGACGGTACCGGCGCCGTGATCTACAGCTGGCAGTACGAATCCACGCAGAGTTCCTATTTCGGGACCTTGTGGGAGAACTACTACAACGTGATCATGCGCTGCAACACCTTCATTGAGAACATCGATGCCTGTGAGGCTTCCAGCTCCAGCGACATTGCCAAGAAGAACGACTATACGGGCCAGGCCTATGCCGTCCGCGCCCTGTGCTACTTCGACCTGGCACGCCTCTACGGACAGACCTACACCTATGACAACGGTGCCTCGCTTGGCGCGGTGCTGATCACCGAGACCATCGGCCCCAGCGAAGCCCGCCTGCCGCGCAACTCGGTTGCCGAAACCTATACCCAGGTACTCAACGATCTGACCAAAGCGAAGGAACTGCTGTCCAAAGATACCAACCTCGGTCATTTCAACTACTGGGCAGCCCGCCTGCTTGAGGCCCGCGTCCATCTGTATATGGCCCATTGGTCGGAGGCGCTCGCAGCTGCTACCGAAGTGATCAACAATTCCCCGTACCGGATGGTCAGCGGCGACCAGTATGCCAGTTACTGGGGCCGTGAAGGCGATCCCGAGTCGGTGCTTGAACTGCTTGTCTCCGTACAGGGCGATATCGACAGCGACGGTGGCTTCTACACCATCTACCACAACATGTGGTTCGACGATTCGAACGCCGGCGGCAGCCTGATCCCGACACTCAAGTGGCGCAACCTCTTCAAGGATACGCCGAACGACGTCCGTGGCCAAATGATCCAATACGACGACCCGACGACGGGCGGCCGCAAGACCGGAGAATACTGGCTCCGCAAATTCATCGGAAACAAGGACCAGGGCTACACCTTCCGCCGCAACAACCCGCGCGTGATGCGTATCACCGAGGCCTACCTGATCGCCGCTGAGGCAGCCCTGCAGGGCGGTAATGCAGCCGATGCCAGCCGTTACCTCAACGCCGTGCGCAAACGCGCCGATGCAACGGCATCCGACGTGACCGCCACTGACAACCTGATCCAGACCGAGCGCCAAAAAGAGTTCATCGGCGAAGGCCACCGCTTCTTCGACGTGATGCGGACCGGCGGCCAGTTCGTGGCCGATCCCAACGACCCGCACGACTTCCGCAGCGGCTCCGCCTACATCCACACGCTGAAGGCAGGCGACCCCAAAGCCGTGATGCCGATCTCCAGCGACGCACGTGTTTCCTACCCCGAACTCCAGCAGAATCCGGGTTACAAGGATTAGGGACGGACGTTTCGTTTAGAGAGTCGTCCTCTCCGCTGAAATGCCCTGCAGAACACTCTGCAGGGCATTTTTTAGTAAAAAGTATCCCAAAAAATATCCCAAAAACGCAAAAAGTGTGACAAAAATAGTTGCTCGCAGACGGGTGACTTTCGGTGAAGGAAGAAGTGACCAGGGTTATAGGGATTTCACCTCTTTCAAGAGGAATTATTCTCTTTCCTTCTGAACTCATACCTTATTCAACGAGCAAGGGTTGTTCAATTCAGATTGCAGGCAAACACTTAAATAGTTTTAATCCTTTCTCTGTCTCCTTTTTTTTGTAATTTTGCAAATTAGAGAACGTAATACAATAGCATCATTGAACAATTTGTCTACTCGAAAACTTGTTGATGGGTACCACAAGGCATTCATCGATGCTACGCGCGAATCAGATCCGACATTTTCTCCGAGCCTTATATCAAATTCACACGGTAAGAAGGTACTAACTGTTATTGAGAAGGAAATGAAAGGTTGCGACGACTTGTTCATAAGTGTCGCATTCATTACCATGGGAGGAATTGCTCCGCTTCTTGGCACCCTAAAAGACTTGGAGAAACAGGGGACTCGAGGCCGTATTTTGACGACGGATTATCTAATGTTCAGCGATCCACGTGCATTAGACAAACTCGCTTCACTTAACAATCTTGATGTTCGCATCTTCAAGACCGGTGAAAACAATGTTGGTTTCCACACCAAGGGATACATGTTCCATAATGGTGATAACCTTCGAATTATCATTGGCAGCTCAAATCTTACACAAGATGCTATTACCAAAAACCACGAATGGAATACACGCTTGGTCTCATCTACTGAAGGCGCATATGCAAAGGATATCGAAACCGAATTCAATGAGCTGTGGGAGTCGTCTGTGTGCTATGAAGAGTACCGGGACGAATATGCCGATTTATACGAAAGCAGTCAGAAGGAGAGGGATGAAATTACAAGATTAACGAGGACTCTTGATTTAGGCTATTCCCAAGTTCTTCAGCCGAATTCGATGCAGGAAGTGTTCACGTTAAACATCGAGGAAATAATACGCTCAGGAGGAAAGCGAGCACTATTGATTTCTGCAACTGGAACAGGCAAAACATATGCATCTGCGTTTGCCATCCGTAAGCTATTCTCGGAGAATATCCTCCATGGAAAGAAGGCTCTGTTCCTTTCTCACCGTGAGCAGATAAACCGACAGGCACTGGGCAGTTACAAGCGGATCTTCGGGAAGAATATCCCGATGGAGCTTCTTAGCGGAACTCACAACGATATTAAGAAAGCACGCTCGGCTTCATTCCTCTTTTCCACCATGAACATGATGGCAAAAGAGTATGTTCGGGAACAGTTTGCCCCTCAGGAGTTTTCGGTCATAGTTTTAGATGAATGCCATAGAAGCGGTGCTGAAAGCTACCAGAAGATTATCAAATACTTCCGCCCCGAACTTCTCCTGGGAATGTCTGCTTCTCCTGAACGAACTGACAGTTTTGACGTCTTTCAGCTGTTCGATCATAACATAGCATGTGAGGTCCGTCTACAGCAGGCTCTGGAGAATGAAATGCTATGTCCTTTCCATTACTTTGGCATTACTGACCTTGAGATTGAGGGGGAAGATAATGACGATCTTCGCCGATTCCGGCATTTAACTTCCGACCGAAGGGTGAAGTATATCCTGGAACGTGCCGAGTATTATGGTTTCAGTGGGCAGCGCGTAAAGGGCTTGATTTTCTGTAGCAGAAAAGAGGAAGCACGGGAGTTGAGTGAAAAGTTCAATGCCACAGGACGTTATAACACTGTAATGTTGTCAGGTGATGACTCTCAGGAGGATCGTGAGGATGCCATCGAAAGACTGGTTTCAGATACAAGGATAGACAAGCTTGATTACATTTTCACGGTAGATATCTTCAACGAGGGCGTGGATGTCCCTGAAATCAATCAGGTCATCTTACTGCGCCCTACTGAATCGCCCATTATTTTCGTCCAACAGCTTGGACGAGGACTTCGCAAGGCGGAAGGGAAAGAATTCGTGATTGTCCTTGACTTCATTGGGAATTATCAGACCAACTACATGATTCCCATTGCATTGTCAGGAGATAGGACAGGGAATAAGGACAATATTCGTCGCTCTTTAATGGAGGGCAATAACGTCATCAAAGGCGCTTCGACCATCTACTTTGACGAAATATCCAGAGACAGGATTTACAAATCCATTGATGCCGCAGACCTTAACCAGATTCGT